>NZ_JACIBH010000001.1:0-707480 GCF_014195245.1 Rhizobium sp. BK619
GCTGAAAACATGCGAGGGACGGTTGAAACATGGGTCAATTCTCAATGGAAATATCTAGCTGCGCCGGGTCAGCTCTCAGTGGAAATCAACACTTCGCAGCCACGGCGTCTCGGAAGAGAACATCCAGAAGGTCTGGCTCGCGATCGCGCTGCACACGACGCCGGGTATACCGGCCCATCTGGATCCAATAGGCGCCCTTACCGCAGAAGGCGTCATGATGGACCTCGTCGGCGCCGGCTACGACCAGTTTACCAAAGACGAGCGAACGGCCGTGGAAGCAGCATATCCACGCGGAGCAGACTTCGCCGAACATCTGCTCCAGGCCCTCTACGACGGTCTGGAGCATCGACCGGAGGTCACACAGGGAACCGGTCTCGCCGACGTCATGGCGGACAAGAACCCTCATTTCCATCGCCGCAACTTCTGCTGCCTAATGAGGAGTTCTCCTTGGGCATGCGAAGAGTGCGTCAACAACTGAAGAGGACGAACCTATGCCTTCGAGACTGGAAGGAGTTTCTGTTCCGGACAGCAAGATCGCCCGCGAGGTCACCGAATTCATCCGCGACACTGAAAGCGATCTGCTGTTCAACCATTCCGTCCGGGTCTACTACTGGGGAGCAATAGCCGGAAACAAGCAGCGAATTATCTTCGACCGTGAATTGCTTTACACGGCTTGCATGTTTCACGACCTCGGACTGACGGAGCATTACGGCGGCAGTCAGCTCCGCTTCGAAGTCGACGGCGCCAATGCCGCGGCCGACTTTCTTCGAAGCCACGGGATCGCGCCAGAGCAGATCGAGCTCGTCTGGAACGCGGTAGCGCTCCACACGACCCCAGGCATTCCGGAATTCATGCGCCCTGAGATCGCTTTGGTTCAGGCAGGCGCCGGAATGGACGTCGTCGGACGTGGTTTCGACGAGTTCTCGCCTGCGGAACGTGAGGCTGTCATCGAGGCATACCCTCGCGAAGCTGCTTTCGCAGAAGGCATCGTCGACGCCTTCTATGACGGAATGAGGCACCGCCCTCAAACCACGTTCGGCACGTTCAACGACGACATCCTCGCGTTCAAGGATCCGACGTTCGAGCGGATCGACATCTGTAAGGCGATCCTCAGTTCTCGATGGAAACTCGACCACCGCTGCGGACACGACTGCGATCACGCTCACTGAGAAGTGGATGGCGGCCTGACGCCGCCGCCTTGGTTGGCTGCTGCAAACACAAGGTCAGCCGATGCCGCGCGGTCCCACAAAGGGATCATAGGAACATGAAGACACGAACATTTCTCGCCACCGGCGCTAGCAAAGGCACCGGCAGAGCGCTCTCACCGCCTGATCGACTCCGGCCATCAGGTTGTCGGCATAGCACGCGGAAAGGACTCGACCTGCGCCGATATCGCCCCTCGTCTCCAGCAGGAGCGCCGCGACGTCGGGGAGGTCTACCTTACGGTAGAGGAGATGAAGTCCGTCCTGAAGGAAGCGGTCGACCATCGGCGGCACGAAATCGATATGGACGAGGCGGAGAGGCTTTCGCGCGGGAACGGACGGTATCTCGTCGCATCGCGAGCGCTGAAAGCCTTCGAGAGCCTGAATGCGAGCTTCCGTACGAGGATGGATTGCGCGCGGAAGAACCCGCGGTTCAGGCGCGACATCTACGACGACCTCCACTTCCTGCTGCGGGTGGAGCATCGGATTGAAGACGAGCGTGATCGGAAGAACGTTATCCGGAAAATCGCGGAGCTGTCGGCGTCGCCCGATGACTGCGCCGCCGTGTCGGGAAGCTAGCCCTTCGAAAGGAAGTCTAGGTCGACGGCCCAGCTCTCCTGGTATTCACGGGCCGACATCTCGTCCAGCGTCTGGACGACGAAGAAGTCCTCCTCGCGGCCGAAGTGCTCGTCCGGCCATGCGAACTTCGGATGGTCCGCCACCTTCTTCAGTTCGTCGAGAATGGCCACTCGGCCAACCGCCTTAGTCTTCTCAGGATCCACAACCACGTGGAATGCGACGAGAGCGCCCTTTGTGTCGAAGTTCGGGGCGGCCCGGAGCCGGAACTGGCTGATGGCGCGATAGACCTGTCCGACCTCTGAATTCACGTCGTGCTTCTCCTTGGCGCGGTTGCGGAGATGCCGCAGCGGGCCGTTGCTGATCAACGTCGGGAAGGCAAACCGCCCGAAGCGGCGTTCCAAGGATTCGCTAAAGATGGAGCGCGTGAAGTCGGTCTTGAACCCGTCGTGCCGATCAAGCTCCAGGAGGGCCTTCTTGTGAAGGCTGGCGGAGCGCCCGAGGTCGACGACGTGCATCTCGTCGACCGGGAGCTCGAGTCCTGCAGCGGCAGGGGTCATGCCTTTGTCGACCTCCGCCTTAAGACCCGGCGTCGCGACGACGATCGGGCAGACGGTCACAAACTCCTTGCCGGGGCCGACGTTGACGATGTCGCAGGTCTGCGAGATCACCACCCAGCCTTCGACCGCATGAAGGTCCTGGTCGAGATCCTCCTTGCTCCAGTCCGTGATAACCGGAAAGACGCGGCAGTCGAGCGCAAAGTCTCCCTGCCGCCACTTCTCGAGGTCTTCCAGCTCCTCGCTGGTGAAGGCATCAGCCTCCTGTCCGTCCGCCATGCCGGCTACTTGACCTTCAGCTTAACCTTCTTGACGACCTTATTGGGAAGGAAACCGGTGACAGCGTCAACCTCCTCCGGCATGTCCGCGCCGATGCGATCGGTCCAGTGGTCCTGGCGGCCGGACAAAACAGGTTCGACGGGCGACCAACGCGCGGGAGGACGTCCCGCGCCCCTGCCGGTAAGGCGTTTTACGACGGCGAACTCGCCGGACGTCAGCATGTCGCGCACGGTGCGGCCGGCGTACGAGGTGGCGATCAGCCCGGCGTTTTCTTCCTGCGGTCCGCGGTCGAAGAACTTCACCGTCTCGTGCAGCGCGGAAATCCGCTTCGCGTTCTCGGCCCTGACCGCCGCTCCCTGCGTCCAGTTGTAGACGGTCTGTCGAGTGCAGCCCAAGAGCTCGCCGATCTCGTTCCACCCGAAGCCGGTCATCCGCTTGATCTCCGCCAGCATCAGAGGCACGTCGTCCGGGGCGGCAAGTACGGTAGGACTGGCGCTTGCGGCAGTGCCACGGCGCAGCAGGCCGCCGTTGACCATCGGCGTGCCGTGCGTAGGCATCGAACGCAATCCGCCGCTGCCGGACGTCGCCTGCTGCGAAACGACTCCGCAGGCGCGACGCAGGGCCTCGAGGCTCTTGTCGTCGACGAGGATCAGACCATAGCCATTGAAGCCGCTAGAGGAGCCGTTGCTCTTGAAGCCAAAAGACTTTCTTGCGATGTTCATCAGGCGTCCTTCCCAAAATGCTCCAGAAACTTGTCGTTCACGCACCAGCGGAAGAAGTCGTAGGCGCGGTTGGCGAGAGAAGTTGTAATCCTGGAGATTTCCTCAACCTTGTATTCCAGAAGATTTGATTCGTAGCTAGAGAATGAATCGACATCGAGAAACCACGAAGGCACGTCCTTTGCAGGCATCATCTCCGGATCATGTGATCCGTCGGCGGGAAGATGTCCCCAGCGGGCCAGAACGCCGCCCTCCGTCGTCTCCGCCTCTAGTTCCGATACCATGTGACGGACACCTTTCAGCGCTCCGGTGATCTCGTTCATGTGCGGATGCAGCAGTTCCTCGATGCGGAGACCGCCGACGAGTTCCACCTGGTCGACATACCGGATGCCGATGCGGTTGACGTGGCTCGGAGAGATCGTCTCGCCAAGATCCTGCAACAGCGCCCGGAACCGTTCCGCGAAGTCGTGGCCAGATCCGTACCTCTCCGTCTCCAGCGTCAGGAACGTGGGGGTGAGCGACACGCGCCAGACGTTCGAAGGATCGATGAAACGCCAGACGGGGTTCGGCGTGACCTGGACGCCGCCGGGGCCGAAGACGAAATGCGGAGTGGCTTCCTGCCGTACCGTCGGATATCGCCGGCGGATCGCCTGCTGGAACCCCGAGACGAACTGGGGATCCGGCGTGACGGTGACGTCCGGGAACCTGACCTGGGCAAGCACCTTGACCAGCGGAGCGTTCTTCAACGGAACATGATCGACGTGTTGTCCATGCAGGGGATCGAAGTTTTTATTGTGAGTCATTGATTTGCCCCTTCCGACTACATCCACGTTATAGCGATGTAAAGTTATGCGTAAAGTGGGATAATGCGCCGCAGGTTTCAACGTTCCGTTAATCAAGCCGCTCAGCTTAGGCGACCACGCCCCTCGGCACGGCCTGTCGGGCGTTTTTGGACGCGAGGGCGGGTCTGAAAGGCAAATGATTTGTGAATTCCTCGCCGGCGATTCTGTCATCGTGCGAAAGAAGGTCGAGCATATGTTCACGACAGAAAAGCTCGAAGAGCTAGCGCGCGAATTCAACAACGCTGCGCAATTGATCCGGGCGTTTGAAAAAGAGGTTGAGGAAAACTCCCGCGGCTAAACGGACACGCCAACGCATTACCCAAGGGCTACTTTGTTCGGGCAGGACGGTCCTTCGGATGTCGCCCGAACAGTTCTACGACCTTCGCCTCGCTCTCGCCGCGGCGCGGCGCTGTCGGCCTTTCGACACCCCAGCGAGGCATATTCCAGATTGTAGAGATGCCTAGGGCCCCCGTACGCTGGTGGTGCATCCAATTGCCGGGGACGAAGGGAGGCTGACGTTTGAACATCCGCGGCTGGCCGCAATCGTAGACGTTCGGCTTGAGCGCCCTGCCCCACTGGCCATCGAACCGACTCTCGAAGACGTCGACGTGGTCCTGGCTGAAGTACATCATCGCATTGAGGACGATGTTGACCAGCATCCACTGCAGCTTCGGATCGCCGCCCGCGATGTCGTCGGCGTGAAAGTCCATCAGTTGGTCTGGGATCGCGGCCGCCGGGATGCCGTCTGGAAACTCGACCATGAACGCGCGGGCCATTCTCTCCTCCGCAACGGAGGTCTCCCACTCCGAATAGTCGAAGGTCATGAACCAGCGGCCTTCGCCCCGGCTGACGTAGGCGCCTTCGAAGCAGGTAACATGGGAGACAGAAGCCTCTTCTGCGCCAATACGACGTCGGCGTCGATGGGCAGGAACTCCGTCTGTGGTGCCATTGGAGCAATTGGTGAAGGACAATGCCATCGAAGAAACCGCCGAGTCCTACTCCCAGAAGAAGACCAGCGGACATCGGGAACTTTCTTCTATCGCCGCCTGCTATGCCAGTCATGCCAGGACCTTCGCTACGACCGCGGCCTCTATGAATGCGCTCCGGGCCAGCGCCGGGCTGCCGTGACGGGCGATCGCGTCCAAGCATCGTCTCTTTGCCAGGGCATATTCTGGACAACCGTTCGATGGCCAGCGGTGGAGGAGTTCAGAAAGCGCCGCGTCGGGGCCATCGATCCGTTCGCGGAAGCCGTTGCCTATCCGCACAAATACCGGTGTGTCCCAGGTGACGTGGAAGGCGACGTCGATAACGTTTTCCACAATAGACCTCCTGTTGACGTTCCCAGGGAAACAAGGGCGCCGCTGCCAGGTTCCTCAGTCGGGAGTTTGGTGCGCTATCGGACGCGTGATCGAGCCGTCGGAACATAAGACCAGTGCTGTGGTTGTCGTTCCCGCAACCTAAGCAATATGGAGTGGAAAATGTTCTACACTGACGGAAAGCTGCAATTTCCTGTGCGCGTCGAAACACCGGATCCATTGTTCGCGCGCGCTTTGCAGCAAGCGATCGGCGGCGTCGAAGGAGAAATTCGAGTCGCGATGCAATATTTCTTCCAGGCTTGCGGCGCCCGCGGAAATCCCAAGTTTCGCGACCTGCTGATGAATACGGCTGCGGAAGAACTAGGCCATATCGAAATGTTGGCGACTGCCGTCGCCCTTAACTTGGAGGGCGCGCCAGTATCGGTCAAGGACGAGGTCGCTGCCGATCCGGTGGCAAGTGCGGTGATTGGAGGTATGAATATGAAGAACCTGCTTTCCGCGGGCCTTTCGGCGATGCCGGTCGATTCCGATGGCGTGCCTTTCAACATGTCGCACATCTACGCCAGCGGAAACATCGCAGCCGACATGACTGCAAACGTCGCGGCCGAGTCCACCGGGAGAGTTCTAGCGGTACGCCTTTTCAATCTGACAAACGATCCCGGCAAGGAAATGCTTTCCTATTTGATCGCGCGCGACACCATGCACCAGAACCAGTGGCTCGCGGCACTCGAAGAACTCGGTGGCCCCACGGGCGTTTTCCCGATCCCCAATAGTTTCCCGCAGGAGAAGGAACTTCAGGAATTCAGCTACGCCTATCTCGGCTTCCAGGCAGACGGCAGCGCCCCGGCCCCAGGTCGCTGGTCGGAAGGGCCATCGGTCGACGGCAAGGGAACGTACTCGACGCGGTCGCTTGAGCCGATCGGCGAAAAACCAATTCTCGGAACGGCCAAACCGAATAGTGGCGCCCAGGCTGAGCAGCTTTGATATTGCGGCGGGCTTCGGCTTGCCCTCAACAGGAGGCGTTCGATGAAACGACTTATTCTCAGCACAGCTGCGTGCCTGATCAGCATGCCGATCTCGGCCGCGGACGATGCCGGCGCGAAGCAGGATTTTGCGCAGAAGGCTTCCATGTCGAACATGTTCGAAATCGAGGCTGCGAAGATCGAAATCTCCAAGGGACGGGCGGTCGATGCGAAGCAGTTCGCGCGGGACATGCTACGGGATCATGGCAGAGCAGTAGCGCCGCTGGCGGATGCAGCCAAGAACGACGGCGTCACCGTTTCGCAGTCGCTCGACGTAGCGCATCAGCAGAAGCTCGACGCGCTTCGAAACAGCGACGCCGCAAACCTCGATCAGGCTTATCTGTCAACGCAGGTGATCGCTCATCAGCAGGCCTATGAGATATTCAAGGCTTACTCGAAGGAGGGTCCTGACGGTTCCTTGAAGAATACCGCCGCAAAAATGTTGCCGGATCTTCATATGCATCTAACTCGTGTCCAAGGCATGGCCAACAAATAGATTTGCCCGACTGAGACAGCGCTCACCACCAGCGCGCGCCCCGCACGAGACCATAAAGGGAACGTCAAAATGGCAGACAACGAGACGCGCGACTTCTTCGTCGCCCGGCTGCGCAACGCGCATGCGATGGAAAACCAGGCGCCCTGACGGAGCACGGATATGCGCGAGCAGCCGTTCGGCGAAGCCATGGTTGATGATGAGATTGCAGAGGTGCTTGCCTATCACAAAGGCGATGTGCAAGCGGCCATAGGGACCCTCCTGGGAGACATTCGCCACCTTCGCTGGCAGTTAGTTTTAACCGAAGGCGCCATGGGCCGAGGCATCGTGCGCGGGTGGCGGCCGAGCTACGATCGAGATTATGCTTGACCGTCCGCAACCAAAAACCGTTACTTTCGAAATCGCTTTTAACGACTGGTGGCGGTCGCAACCGGGTTCTTTCCGAGAGAGCGTTACCCCGTCGGCTGTGCGCGCCTGCTTTCGCGCAGGTTATACCGCCGGCAAAAGAGTCAGCGAACGTCGCTTCGTCTTCAGGGCGGGCCGCATGCGCATCACTGTCTGGGCAACAGGCCCAATGGTGGCGAAGGCGAAAGCCGAGATGGAAGCTGATTTCCGGGCAGCAAAGAAGGGGTGGCCTAAGCCGAAAGCGGGCTGGCAACTCCAGGAGGAAAGATGAGCGATACGGACCGGCCGGCGCTGACGACATCAGCGCACATGTATCTGCATTTCTGCGAGGAAACGGATTGCAACGAGTGGGGAAGCCGGGCAACAGCCCATCGTCGGCCGCGCCAACCCGCTGGTGGTGCTTTGAGCACTTTCCCCACAAGAGTTATGAACAGGAACAGGTGCTGAGACTTAAGCTCGAGGCGGCCGAGCGCGGAGCAGATATTCAATGATTGCTGGGCTGATCATCTGCGCGTCGATGACGGCCGTGGACGGCGACACCGTAAAATGCGACGGGCAGAATATGCGGCTGCTGGGGAAGGCGTTCCGTTCGTCTCGGGCGTAGACACCCCGGAGGTCGGATCGCACGCGAAGTGCATGACGGAGCGGAAGCTCGCGCTGATCGCAAAAGGCCGGCTGAAAGAGCTGCTGGACGAAAAGGGACTGCGGGTGATGTTCAGCGGCGCGATGGACCGGACGCCTTCACACCGGCCGCTCATCAACATCTACCCAACGAATGGTGAAGAAATCGGCAAGACGCTCGTGCGGGAGGGGTTCGCCAGGACTTGGAGCCCGAAGCAGCGAAATGACTGGTGTAGCTGAATTCGGCGCCAGATCCCCGACCTGCATTTAGCCTTTCGGGATAACCGAAGAAAAAGGGATCATCGCCAGGAGCGTGCCATCCTCTGATGCGATTTCAAACGAATCGCCATCGATTGACTGCCGAGTCAGAATAGCTTCTGCGAGGATCTCTCGCGCTGCCTCAAGTGCCCCCGCACAGGCCTCTTCAAGACTCGCGAACTCGGTGCCTTCCTCGTCCAACTCCAGCCTCTCGCCCCTCCTTATATTGAAGTAGAATTTCGGCATAGCCTGCTCCTTCGGAGCTAGCTAAACGGAGATTTGCTCGCGCAGTTCCAACCCGCCGAAGCAGAAGCAATTCCGACCGATCCACCCGCAGGTCAACAGCGCGCTGCTACGCCGGCCGCACCTCATTTGATGGGCCGCTTCGGCTTTTTCGGAGAGCTGGGCGTCGGTTTCTCTGAGCCTGGCGCGGATGAGCTGCGTTTCGCTGAGACCTTGGGTAGGTATCGGTCCGGTCGTGTTGATCTCAGCAGCTTGTATGATTGGTCTAGTCGAAGAAGGGAGGATTCAATCGCGGCCTCGAAGAGGTCCTTGTTCATGGTTGCACACCGCTACTTGCAGGCGGAGGCACAGAGAACCCTCAGTCGCCAACGCCTACGTTGTCGGTTGCTGACGATAGGGGAAGTATAAGCCTATCCTGTGGGAAGTCACCCTCGCCATAGCATCGGCTCTTTTTCGTCATACATTGTCGGGGAAAGGAAAATCATGCTGCCATTCCAAACCATTGCGCAAATTGTTTTAGATGAAAACGATTTGGCTCTCTGTCAGCGGGTCTATGACTTCGTCGTCTCTGCGAAAGGTATAACCAAAGAGGCAGATTGCGAGGAATTGGCGAGCCGGATCATTCAGACATTTCAGCATGGGGTAAAGGACGAGCAAGCGCTGCTGCGGCTGCTGATCTGATGGCGCTCCGAATGTGTGGAACTGTACCGGAACCGCATCCTTGGACTTGTGGAACATCAGCGGCCGCCCAACGCACAGGAGAATTAATGCTCGGGGTTTAGCAGATCGCTGAGCGGCCAATAACAAAATTACCAGAAATTGTATAACCTTGTACCGACACGGCCGATTTTGTACGAAACCGAACACTTCGCCACTCAAATAACTGGGAAGAAAACATTTCCGACGAGTTAATATTATTGCAAATTAATAGAACTTCGGTCAGGGTTACCATTCCGTGGTCAGAGGCGCGGTTAATAGAAACCACCCCCTTCACTACCCCCGCTCAGGCGGGGTCTTCCTCTTAGCTGAACTGGGACTCGCCTCAGTAGATCTTCAGCCGGTGTCGAAGCTGGATCCGGGATCCAAATAGTTCGAAACTGTACAGGAACCGCCGCCTCTGACAGTGGTTAGGCTTCCGGATCGTTGGATAGCGTCTGCCCTGTCTGTTCACGATCTGCCCCTCTAAGGGGTTCGGGCCGCGCAGAGGGCAATGGTCCACTTGTTCTCCAACCCTTCTGCGTGGCCCTTCAGATGTCATGCGGCGCTAGCATCGGAAAAGAGATTGAGAAGACGACGTCCGCCGCCGGACAACCTGCCTGGCCCGAAACTGAAAGACGTCCGTCTTCCTATCGAGGTCGAATGCCTTCGGTGCGATCGCCGGGACAGTCTCGAGCGAAAGGCGTTGGTCGCTCAGTTCGGAGCGGGAGCGAGCTTTGCCAAGCTGCGGCGCGCTTCGCCATGGGATGCGATCGCATGTGCCATCCCGAAGGCGACCGTGTGGGACGCGGTTTCCGTGCCTCGATCCCTAAGACGGGCGCGGAACATAAGGCTCTGATGCTCGTTCGCTCCTCACCCACCCCAGGAGGAGCATCATGACCAACATTTACAACGAAGGCGCGCCCAGGTTCGCGAGCGGCCTCGCCAAGAGCACGCTTACCGCCTTCTTCGACAGCAGGAGCGACGCGGAGGCGGCTATCGACAACCTGAAGGCGGCCGGCGTCGCCGACGTCCGTCTCATGCCGGGCTACGAAGCCGACGGCGAAGGGGGTGGAGCCGCGGCGGAAAATACCGGCTTCTGGGCCGGGCTCGCGGACTGGTTCTTCCCGGATGAAGACCGCGACGTCTACGCCGAGGGCCTTCGCCGCGGCGGTTTCCTCGTCTCCGCATCCGTCGACCAGAACACCTACGATACGGCTCACGACATCCTCGACGACGAAGGTGCGATCGACATGGACGAGCGCGCAAATCTTTGGCGTGAGGAAGGCTGGACGGCGGGAACCAGTCAGCAGGTGGTGGCGACGAAGGACGACGTCTTCCAGGCTGATGCGACTGCCAGCAGCGCCACGGGCATCGGTCGTTCAGGCGACCTCGCCGCGCGTTCGCGCATACGACCTAGCGGAAGACCTTCCGAACGACGTTGTCGACGACGTGATCCCGACGGGCCATCAGCGTGATGCGTCGGAAGACGACCGACCTGCCGACGACCGGAGGTCGCAGGAGCAGTCGATCGACGACCTGCGGCAGAGCCAGACCCTACCCGGAACCCGCTAAGTCATGATTTAACGAAAGGCCGCGTGATAGCGCGGCCTCTCTAAATCAGACTACCGCGTCATGCCTTCGTTTTCGTCTGCGGGATCGAAGTTGATATCCCAGTCCTTCACGGGCTTCTTTCCCGGCGGCGTCTTGTTTTCGGTCGCATCTTCCGATCCGGTGATCACTGTGGGCTTTGCGCTGTGGACGCCGCTCGACTTCCGGTCTGCTACCGACTTGGCATATTGCCCTTTGGCATCCTTTTCGACGTCCGACATCTCAATCGCCCTTCTGCTTGAATCCATCCGAGACCTTCTTCACCTCTGGATCGCTGTTGGTTTCGCCATTGGCGTCCTTGGCTCGGTCGGGGTCGTCTTTTGCCGGCATGTACCCCGGCGGCGTATTCTCCTGCGGGCCTTCCCATCTGGGCGACTGATCGGTGGTGCCTGGGGCACCGTCCTTCGGTTTATCCATTCCCATTTCGGTTCCTCCTGTTTGGTTACAGGTAACCTTCGCAGCGGCCTCCTTGTTCCTCTTTCGTCGCCGAAGTGTCGGAACCATCCTCCTGGTTCGACATTCCCTTAATGAGCGCGGGCCGTGTCAAACGGACGCGACAGGGATGGTGAACATCGCGATTTTTCCGTTTTCTCGCGATGGCAACGAAACGGCAGACGAGCGCCCCACCTGTCCGGCATCGCCCTCACCCTTCATTTGCAGGAGCTTGGATGTCGGACGATCTGCAGTCGAAGAAGATCGCCTGGTTAGGCTCGCTGCCACCCGTCCTCCCGGCCGAATTGACCGGGGTGTGGCGGGGCGAAGGCATTCCATCGGGGCATCCGTTGGACGGCGTGCTGGAAAACCTGCAGTGGTTTGGCAAGAGATTTCCCCCCGACTTCAGAGCGGACGCGTTGCTGTTCCAATGGCGACCGGCACGCCTAGTACCCATCGAGCCGTCCTTCTTCCCGATCCGGACGGTGATCCGCTTCGCAGCCTTCGGCAAGACATGATGGCCATTGCCAGCCGTCGAAACGCCGCCATTTTCATTTCAGGCCGGCCGACCTATCAGCAATCGTGATGCAGGCATCACGACAAAACATTTGAACTATCTCAACTCGGTGCCGGAAGGTGATAAGCCGGGCAGTCGTCCGCCCGGTGTTACGCAAGGGATATTTCAATGATTACCTGCCACCTGCGTTATGTGATCGATCCGTACAAGCTTGCGGAATTCGAGGAATATGCCCGGCTCTGGATTCCGATCGTCAACAGGATGGGCGGCACCCATCACGGTTATTTCCTACCATCCGAAGGCGCCAACAACATTGCGGTCGCCTTGTTTTCGTTCCCGAGCCTTGCCGCCTACGAGGACTATCGCACCTGCCTGGCAAGCGATCCGGAATGTCAGGCTGCTTTCGAACTCGATAAACGCAACCGCAGTATCGTCAGCTATGAACGTAGCTTCATGCGGCCCGTGCTCTGCTGATGGAATTCGTGCAGTTGCGGCATTGGCTGAATTTCAATTGACCGCTCGCGCCGGACCCAACCCGATATGTGTCCAGGCGGCCGAGTCACGTCCGATTGGATTGCCGTCCCCGGAATGTGGCGGTTCGCAGAATCCCTAATGTCGGCAAACCTTGCCAATCATGGATGCAAGTTCGTCGCCCCAAATGATCAGATAACTCCGATCGTCGGCTCTAACCAAAACTTCAAGAGCCGGAATGTCGTGGGCATGCTGGCCTGCGTATTCGATAGCTTTTCTAAGAGAGCCGAAGGTCCGGGTCGGAGTGCGATCAAGCCAGCTATGCACTGTACCTGGGGTAGCTGCATGTAGCAAAAGCTTGTCTATCATCGCGAAACCGTGAGGTGCAATTAACGCGGTAATGAATGTAATGCTGCAAATCATCCGAGCAAACGATTGTAACCCACAAAACTGGTTACCTCTCCGTTTACGAATGGTGCGATTTGCGTTTACCTTCCCTCGGAACTTGCCAAATTAAGTAACGCTCAGCTAGCTCCACCGAGACAAAAAACCCGCTCCGAAGTGGGCAGTTCAGGGGAGTGGCGGGCCTGTGAAAGCGACACCATAAGTGGCCGCCGAGCCGGCGACTGCGCCCATGTCTTCGGGGATGCGGTATTTGTTGCGGCCCATCTCCAAAAAATACGCTTCGAAGCCGCCAGGGGTGAGCATAGTCAGCATTCGTGCCGGCTTATCGCCTGCAACCCTAAAAGTGTGCTCAATGCCGCGCGGCATGAACACGGCTTCCCCAGCTCCCTTGACCACCGTTCCGTCCTTCGTCCAGAACTCGACATCGCCCGAGAGGACAAAGAATGCTTCGTCTTCATTTTTATGAACGTGTCGAGGCGGGCCATACCCGGGTTCGGTGACGCTCTCAACGAGCGCGAAAGCGCCGCCGGTTTCCGGCTTGGTCAACAAAAGCGTGTACGTGGTGCCCAGCCATTCTGTGGTGCGATTAGCCATGATGTCCATCGTGTTCCCTGGGTTGCGAACAAGCGCGCAGTATGAGTCTAAGGTTTGGCTCAGCACTACGTCGTCACATATAAGAAGAAGCAAAGATGATATGACGATCGGTAGCGTAACATATGGATGTCACGACTGGCTATACCTGGGACAATACCAATTATGACTGGCTACTCCCCGGTATTCCAAACCTCGGGCAGTAGACGGCCACGTTCACGGGAGCGCAAAACCGACGGGCGATAGGTGCGAACGTCGCTTCGCCCGTTTTGGCGCGCTTGAGCAGCATTGCTGCTGTAATGCGAGGAATGGCGGCGCCGCATGATGACGCCGTTGGCACCAGCAGGCATGGAGGCGTGCCAATTTTCATCGCCTTCCACGCTCGCTGCCCCCTGTTAGGCCGAATTGGCTTAAATGCTCGGCATAATTGCAAGTCTTCCTGAATTGATTCGCGAGATGCTGGTGTCTCTCCGCGAGTTAGTTCAGAAGGGGCACAACTACTACCATGCAAGAAGATCGGCCTAGCATGCGACCAATCCTGGGTGCGTTTTCGATCGACAGCAACATTGGCGCGATCGTGATTCTGAAGGGACGATGTAACCTTCCCTTGGGCAAAGCGCTTTGCGCTAAAATCAAAATTCCCGGCAAGGAGACTATTGTGGCGATCGCATTTAGGAACTGGCCGCACCCCAGACCCGCAGCTAACGCAGGCTATCTTTTGATGGGAATCTCTCAAACCGACCTAATCGAGGGAACGACGATCACAATTGAGCTGCCCTGACACGGCGACCACTACGCCGACGTTGACTGCGATCAAACGTCGTGGATTGACCGCCCGATGAAAAGATCTGCTGCGCCCAACTGGAGCGGAAGAGCGGCCGGGCATGCCCGCTACATTCCGGCGGAAGCGCACTCGAACCCGGAGAGGTATGCGGCACTGTCAGGCCAGAGGTTCTGGAGAAGTTGAACGGTAGCAAGTCGCCGACGTCGGCCTCTTCGCGTCGCTGTGGCAACCCGGTGAGTCTCCAGCATCGTCTCCGTCCCAGCGCTAATAGTCGTGTCGTTAGCAAGACGCAGACCGGTCTGCCACGGCGAGAAATTGTAGGTCAGGATGTTTTCAGCACCTATCGGACGTGCTCTGCGGGGTCGTTGCCCTGCTTCCGGCGGTGTTGGCTAGCGACCGCTCCAGGAGTGCATTGTATCGATCACGCAACTTGCGCTTCGAAGTTGTCGGCAACCTTTATGTTGACGATGCCAGAGGCGCGAGCCCTGGCAATGACGCGCTCAGCAATGGACGGTCGTGATGTCTGGCTGCCACTAGCTGGTTATCCGAGGTGCGCTGACGATCTTCAGGAACAGGGCCTCCATAGCCTCTTCAATGCCATCGGTGGGACTGACTGCGAAATAGAAACCGGGCGTGGCGCATTCTTCCATTTTCGTGGCGATTTTGCTCTCGAAAGGCTTCACCCAGTCGTTATAAAAGTTTTATCTGGTAGGGGCAGATACGTCGTATAAAGGACGGCGACTTTAATGCCCCGGTCTTTGAGCTTCTTGCAATAAGTCGTGTCAATGGGTTCCATGCACCGCCCGCCGTTGGCGCCTTTTGGGCCGGTGCAGCCTGCCGGTTTATAGCTATCCCCAACGCCGTCAGCCACAAAAAACACGATCTTCTGGCGATCGGCATTGCTGGTGCCCTTGCCGATGTTGCCCTTGATTTCGCCTTCAATCCCTTTCAACGCTTCGTCAAAGCTCGTCTGCTGGTCGCTGTAGTAATTCTGATATGGAATGCTCATAAGACTGATCATGTTCGTCGCGACTGCCACTGCGCTAAGATTATAGTCCAGGTCGGAGACCTTGAAGAGTTTCGGATTCTTGGCGTCCTGGGCGGTTTTGCCGAACGTATAAGCAGAGACCCGGAATTGGCTGGGCATCGACTGCGTGTCCTTTGCCTTGGCCATCAAGGCTTTAATGGCAGCTGCTACCACGTCGATGCGGATGGTTACGCCATTATTGCGTGCGACATTGTAGTAGCTCTTCTTATCCTCCACGCCTTTTTCAGAAACGATGTGGCATGCGAACGCGCAGTTTTTGTCTTTGCCGCCGTCATGGCCGTTTGCTGTCGCTCGTTTCATCGCAGTTATGTCGTCAGTGGTGGCCGCGACACCCATCGACGGCGTGTTGTCCAACAGCATGAAGAAATCCATGTAAGATGGGGTCTCGTACTGCGCGGTTGCCGTGCCGGAAACGGCAATCTCATGATATCCCAACACCTGCATAAATGTGGTGGGCATTGACGCGTTAAAGGATACTGTTGATCTGAGAGTGCCACCGTTTTTTTGGACGCTGATGTCCACCGCGACGGGCACTTCACCGTGTTTTTTGGACATTTGCGAAAAGAAGATCTTCTGGGCTTCGGATTTCCCGAGCGTCAGTGATCCATCACCTGACATCGCAGTTGCTTGTGTTGCCGCGTCTGAGGTTTTTGTTATCGATCCGACGGCTGCCGCGTCTGCAGCCGCATATAATTCGGTGCGAAGCGACAGGGCGCTGCCAAAATCAATGGCTGTACCGGCCGCACCCAGCAGGGGCACGACGAGCAGCGCCGTCATAATTCCGAAATTACCGGATCGGTTAGAATAAAACGATGCAACGCCCTTCCCGGTGACCGTGTTAGGAGCTGCGTCACAACCAGGCAGCTATGATGGCGATCACTACCGATGGACTATAAAACAAATGAAAAAACTGCAGGTTGTATTTTAATTGAATCGATGTAGAACGCGCGGTCGCGTTTTTGAGTGCTATGAAACCGCCCCACAGATCCCTGGAGGTTTCCCGTTGATAGACGAGCGTCGGCGCTGTAGCCTCCGCTTCGCCATCTGGACAAATGACACACGAATAGGTCTCTCATGCCAACAGGTACGGTTAAATTCTTCAACAATGATAAGGGCTTCGGCTTCATAACGCCCGAGAATGGCGGACAAGATGTATTTGTTCACGTGTCCGCCTTACAGGGTGGCGGTTCGCTCCGCGAAGGCGACAAGGTCAGCTTCGAGGTCGGACAGGACCGCAAGACCGGAAAGTCGAAGGCTGAGAACGTCTCGGTCCTCTGATCGACTGTCTTAGATTTCCCAGCCTGCCTCGGGCGGGCTGGGCTTAGCGTCACGATTCAAACGCGGCTTTGATGAACCTGACTCCTCCTCCGCGGCAGCAATCCGAGCGGATGGTCAAGGCCGGCTCAAACCTGACCGAACTTTCCCCTTTTGCTGTTCAAGGCTGTCCATTGCCCGACAGGATCTGGGCTACGCCCCGCACACCAACGCGGAACGCTTCGTCGAAGTTCACGCCCCTCACTTGCCAATGTCGGCTTTCCTGTCCCTGCGCCAGATGCCAGGTAGCCACCCAGCCGAAATCCGAGTCGCTCCACACAAGCGAGCCCGTAAGCGCAACATCCGCCCCCATCTCGGCGGCTGTCCTCGTCACGTCGGGGTTCTCTTCCGCCCTATCCGAGCCTTTCGGCGCCGGAAAAATGATTGTCATCGCCATGGAAGTTGCAGCTTGCGCGAAGGCCTCGCGCATAGCCGCATCCCGTGCGTCACTGGCATTCACAAGAAATTCTTGTTGATACCGCTTTACCTCCAAGAACACTGCAGTCACAGGTCGCTTGTCCAGCCATGGACGGCTGCCGAGGCTCTCCAGAAGCCCGTTGACTACCACCTGATCATAATAGCATGTCAGGTCATGAGGACGGTCATCCATGCCCTGCGCGTCGTGGATAGGTTTGCCAGCCAGCCGATCTCTATAGGTATATTCGCGAACGAATGTGCTACCCCTCGCCTTCAGATCGCTCATCTCTGGCCGTGCAACCAGGCGCTGGTCTCCTGAAACGCGCAGCAGAACCCGTTCCAGACAATCGCGAAAGCCCGTCTCCCGGTTCTTCTCGCCAGTACCCGTCACGATCGTTTGGGACGTGTAAAGCTCATCAAGTGATCCTGCGCCCGCAAGAACGCCCGAGGCAAAAAGCACCATGAGACAAATGGAAGCTTTCCTTGATCGGATCATCTAGTCCTACATGGATCAAATTGAAGAACCAAAGCGTAACCTCTTTAAGCCAAAAGACAAGTGGAGCTCGTCATCGGCGAGTTGCTGAAACCTGCTCCTTCGTAGTTCGGGTAGCGCAGGACAGAGGCCCGGACGCTACGGATTAAACGGTTGCAGCGAACTCAAAACTGGATAAAACTTGGGGGCAAGAGTGCCGATGCGAGAAGACGCGATCAGTTAGATTGCCCGCGACTGCCGACGCGCGCGTCGACTAACCGGGGTGGCACCGGGTGGCCCATGGGCACTAGCACTCGAGTGGAGTGCTACTGATCGGCATTGAGAGAACACTGGCCCGCGCAAGTCGATGCACTTGCCGTCGCCTCCGCGGCCGTGCCCCCGCGACGCAAGTACATCGACACATGGCGATTTTGAACGATGCCCGCCAGAAATTTGGATCTTAATGCCCACAGGGCGCAGGGTGCGATTGCTCGTGACTTCCAGCTTGATTCCGAGTTGCGGCTACTGCGTGCAGCCCCGGCCTGTATCAAACCGCCCCTGGCAATCATCGAGCGGTAGCAACGTGTGCCGGCGGAAGGCGACGATAACGACCTCTTCTTCGAGGAAAAGGGTCGTCGAGTGTCGGTCTTTCGGGCCTGTGGGAAGGTCGGCCAACGATGTCCGCTTCTTCCATTTCGCTACGCTCTTCTGGTTGATCCCGTATCGCTTCGAAAGCGTTCTCAGGCTCTTTTCACTATTTTGTATTGCTCGACGGACTGCCTCTGTCGTCGTGGCGCTCCCGTGTAGAACCTGGCCCATAGTGCTTCCCTCCATGCCAAGGAAAATATTGCACCATCAAATGCCGGGACTAAACACCTAGTTGTGGAGGACGATTACGATCAAGCCCATACGCCTTGATCAAAGGAAATCGTATGGTCTTAATCACCGGCATCAACAGACGTACCGTTTTGAATGGACTAGGACCGCCCTTCCGAGGGGCCCCTCACGAAAAGTCGTTAGCTGTCGATAGACGGGAGGCCCTCAGCATTCACAAGCGTGGCGCAATCCTCATTTCGGCTGTTGAATGCCGCGAATGCGCTATCCATCGTCACTCAAAACAGCGAAATAATTGATTGATTGATGACCGCAGGTCCCGACTGCCGACCGATTTCGAAGCGCAGGATGCTGTTTGCGACAGCTTTTTCCGAAGCGATTTCCTCGGGCGTTTTTCCCAAAGTCGGACCAAGGAGATATCCGCGTCGATACGGCGCCAAGAACGCATCTATTTCCGTATCGGACATCTTTGTGGCGTTCGCGGCGAAGCCGACAATCACCTGATGGACGTCGGTCCGCGCGGAGGTTATCCCGTATCCTCCGCCTCTGGTCGTGCTTCCGACGACGGGGCTGATGACGACGGTCGGGTCAGCAGTTCCTTGAATCGTCGTTTTGAAAACGATCGTTGACGCGAAAACCGGTGGTCCGTCCTGATCCGCAGCAGCCGGAGCGAGAGCTCCATATTCGTTTAACGATAAAAAATCGTTAAGCTGACGGTCCATGCCAATCGAGCCAGAAATTGGGTAAATATAATTCTTGGCCGAAACTTGGTGAGGATCGGGACAGTATTCCGGAGGTGTGCTTTTAAGCAAAGCGCCGAATGAGTCGGTCTGCCGGAACGTCTGAATATTCTGTCGGGATCGGTCCATCTTGGCGGTGAAGGGGAATCCTCGGTTCCCGGCTGCGAATGTGCCCGTGACGTCCAGGTCTCCATCGATATTGTTCGTGACCGTACCGTCGAAGGTAAAGTCATATGTCACGGCGTAGTTCTTAAAGCGTGCGATGGCTCGCTTAACGCCGACATTCAAGGGGCGCAAATCGATTTCGGACAGGGGTATGCGGCGGTCGGCAACCTGATATCCTAGAGCCATCGTTGTCGGGTCGTTACGATGCAAAAGCAAGTAGTTCGCAAGTTGACCGCGAATTGCATCCCGTGTCTCGCATCGTATGCTTCGCACGATTTGAGGAGTCGATACAGCGGTAACTTCCTCTTGATAGGGCGCGATAGCGCAACCGCACAACGACGAAAGCATGACGGCGATAAAAATCGATACCAGTTCGCGCACTGAGTGTTCCCCGGCTGTATAGCGGTAGTGTAATACACGATGATCCACTTTAAAGGGAAAGTTGCAACCGGTTCGGAAATATGAGAGCATTGTGGCGTTTATAAAACACTACTACCGCAGGCAGATCTTGGTCTCCGCGGTGATGAAATCTGCGTCACCGCCGCACTCGATAAAACCGGCATATTCCAGTTGGGCGAGCCCTTTTCAGCGGGCCGGCATTGACCGGCTCGAAACGCGGCGTCGCTGATCGGACCGCACGCGACCTTTCTGGCTGCAGCATCGTCCCTCATGTAGGTTGCGAGGAGGACGATTCCCAGGCGGCGCTCTCCAGCGCAGGAGCGGCCAGCAGGGTTCTCGGCAGGTGTAGTCGCCGGGACGTTGCGCGAGCAATCTCTTCCGGCAGCAATTTGCGTCGGGCGACATAGCTATGTCGCCCCAAGCGTCGTGGGTCCCTTCTACGATCGCCAAATCCCAAATTCAAGCGGTTGATTAAAATTTCAAACTGCTACTTTATCGATAGATTACGATTGACAACCCAAGTTTCAGGTATAACTTTTCTAACTGCGCCCGACATAAGCGGGGAATTCTTACTAATACTTCAGGCGGGCGTTCTGGGGGGCTGAGATTGGAAAACAATCCTGGGCCGAGGGAGTCTTACGCTTCCACGGGAGAGATCACGCGTCGTGGATTTATCGGCGGAGCAGCCGCGTTGCCGGTTGGCGCCATGAATGCCGATTGGATATTTGCAGCGGACGCAGAGGAACCGGATGACGGTACGGACCTCCTCTTCTTGCTGGCGCCTGACGAACGGGCGGTCACAGTCCGGCGCATCCGCGCACCCAATCCGGCAGACGAGCCAACAAAAACCTCTGCTCATACAGATTGGGTGATCGAAAGCGCATCTTTCGGGCCGCGGGCTTGGTTTGATTTGGACTGTCGCGAATACGCCGCCAATCCAGATCAAAGATATCTTGTGGTGCGGGAAGTTTCCTACGGCCGCCATGATCGAAGCACTACCGACCGGCAACTTTACATTACATTTGACTTCAAGCGAACGGCATTAGCCAAGGACGAGAAAAAGCCAGAAGAAGGCGCCGTCAATGCCTGGACGATTGGGTTTACAACTAACATATGGCCTGGAAAAGGAACTTCGGAGTCTTTCGGGACCGAGGTTCACAACCGCAAGCGGCTCCACCAGTTCATCTCGGCCCGATCAAAAGATCAACTGGTAGAAACACTATCTGCCAATCGTATCAACACTGCACTTACGCCGATGTTCGACACTCAGGTGCGCGCCCTCGATCAAATGGTCGTTGGACTTGACGCGAATGCAGTGTGGCATTTTCAAGCTGTCTCAAATGAGCTGCTACCTCTCTCGGCCTTCGACGGGAGCGTTCGCGGCCCAGCAGGCGGCGAGGAAGCGACTGTGCGATGGGTAGATCTGGCCGGGCCGGAAGCGGGCAATCGCGGCCGTCGTCTCGTTGCTGAGTACAAGGCAGATTGGACCGGCGACTTCGCCTTTGGAGCTGCAAATGGTACGATCTCCGGTGACGTCACTCCGTCCTCGTTGGCCAAGGCTGAAAGACCAGTTGGTGCGTTGTTTGTCGGACAGCTCGAACCACTTTCGAGTGCTGTAACACAGGGCGGCCGCGAGACGGACTCCATTGTAGCATTGCTTTCCTGGCCTGTTGCCACGCTTAGCTGCACCCCCTCATCGAACAACAATACTTCTGCAAGCGGCGTTGGTGGGAAAAAGCCTGGCAAGGTCCCACAGCCTTCCTGTACGGACCTTGCGCTGCATGATGTGAAGATGAGCCGCATCAGACTGGGCGGGACGGAAGACGGCTTCTGGCGAAACGTGATCGTCGCTGATGCCGCCGGCAGTAGAAGAGTTGGCGCTCCGAAGGCCAAAGAAGATGTCAAAGCTGGAAATAGCCCGGCGAAAGCCGACCCGGTTGAAACGCTGATTTTGCCTCCGACGATCCAGACGGCAATCGGGCGCCTCGAGGTGGCGCCGTTGCCTTTGGAGGCGAGGCCCGACGATCAAAAAGAGGTCGATGAAGGCGAGGAAAAGCGTTTGCTTTTCGACGCGGCGACCGCTGCAGCAATCGGTGATCGCTCAGGGGTCGCTGATCGGTCATTTTTCCTTTTGGCTGATCGTCAGGCGGCTGCAAGCAAGAAGAGTTCACTTCCTCAGGTTCGCAGACTTTACGCCGACGTAGCGCTTCAGAGCATCGACACCGCTTTGCCGGGAACGAGCGACAGTGCATTGACATTTGCGGGTAGCCACTTCCGGCTTATCTACGCCGATGGGCAAAACCTCCCCGAGCTTGTCACGCCGGAGGCGGCGTGGGCGACACCCGACGGCTTTCTTTGGTTGGGAACGGCTGAGTGGAAGACAGAGGCGGCAGCGATCGATCTCGGTGGAGCAACACTTTTTGCGCGGCGCGACGACGATCTGGTTGACCTGCGCTTCCGCTTTTCAGACTTCACCCTCGCATTTGCCGCCGGCGAGGACGCACTCGCGGGTGTGACCGCTCCCCTACTTCGGCCCGCGCGAGACGATTGTCGTGTGCTTGTTCATGATGGGCAGGTCACGGATAGCAGGCCCATTTTAAGTGTCGAATTCTCGCCGCAACACGTGATGGAAGAAACGTTCTTCCGGCCAGATCCGGAACCTCTTCCAGACACCGAATGGCCTAAGAACGCCGACTTCCCCGACCTCGCTTCATTTCTTGCAGCATTGGACAATGAGGTTTCCGAGGAAAAGCGTGTCGCAATGCGCAAAAAGCTCGGCAAGGCGAAAGCAGACCTTGAAAAGGTCGCAGGAGGGAATTCGAAATTCAACATGCGAGCCGTCGAATATCCTTTCGGATCGCTGCGAGTCGAATTGGCAGGCAGCAGCGCTGAAGGTCTATCGCAAGAGCAGAAGCAATACATCGGCCCATATGCCATGTCTTCTGTTGCCATTCGAGCAGCGCGAAAATGGCAGGCAGAGAAAGTCCGTGCCTGGTTCATGGGGGCAGATGGCCAGCCAGGTCTTGTAAATGCAATGATTATTGTCGCCGCCAAGGTTGGTACGCAACCTAAAACCAACTGGACCTTGGAAGAGCTGCTCTCCGCGGAACGAGACGCGGAGAAAGTCTATCCACTTTACAAGCTATGGCGCGACGCTTTCCGCGCATATGTCATAGAACAAGACGCAGTTTCAGATCCCGCCAATACAGAATTTGTCAACAAGTCCCGCACGCCTCCACCGGACCCATCGCTGCTACCAGCCGACGAGACAGTTGAAGAGTTTAAAAAGCGCTTCGTAAAGACGATTTCGGGCCAAGACTCGTTTGACAGATTGGCCACGGCGCGCCTCTCCCGCCGTAGTCGCTTGTCATTTCGGATCAACTGCGAACCAGCGCCCGGCGACTCCTCTGAAACAAATGGCTTGCCGGCTTTCTCCGTTGACAAATCTGCAGCACCCGGACCGGGCGTGCAGCGGTTTGGAAGCATGAAATTCTCCTTCGACGAACTAACAAACTGGTCACGACATGAGCCCTATGTGACCCAACGAGCGAGAAAACTCTATCAACCGCTCTCCTCCGGCGCCTTGCCGCCCGTTGCTGGCCGGGTTGCAAGCATTGATGATCACGCGATTCTCGAAAGCCAGGATTTCGTCCCCGGGGCAAAACAAGCGGAGGCGCATCTAAACCAGGTGCGAGCGTCGCTACAGAAACATCCTGCAGGTCTCGAAACAGAGATTGAGATACCCGCTCGCATTATTCTTTCGACGGCCCAAGACGCGATATGGCAAACGTCACGCAAGGTCGACCGCGGACTGGTCGCTGTGGAACCCTCCAGCATTTTCGAGACGGACCCTGAGAACAAGCGGCCTGGCGTGGAGTTTTCGACCTATGAGCCGCTGTGGAGCGCCAGACTACTCGCGCGGGAAGCTGAGCCGTCATTGCGCGCGATCTGGTCACCAGACGTCCGCCCAGAAGCCATCGGCTTCGTTGCGTTTGGTAGCCTCGGCGCGCCGCGCATCACAGGTGCGCCTCCTCGGGGTCCATGGGCCCCATGGGTTTTGCGTCGTGAGCAAGTCGATGGCGTTTGGGTCTCGCCGCAGGACGTAGCGACCGCGTCGGGACAAGCTGTCGATCCCAAAACCCCCATTGACGACATTTGCACGATCCCGAAAGCCAGGCCCAAGCGGCCAACAATGTTCGAACGCGTTTGCGAAATATTCCGTGTACGCGCACTTTACGAAAACCCCGAACTACACATGTTTCGCAGCTCTCTTGATGCATATGATCGGCATGAGCTGGTGCTCCTGTCGTCGGCATACGGATTGCCGGTCACGGGCAAACGCAGACAGATCGACAATGATGAAAAGATTGGCGGCGAGCTCGTCGAACGGTCTGGCCAATTCGAACCCGGCGAAGATTTCCATCTCACAGATGCAACTCCGGATCTGGCTTACTATCGTCCAAAGCCGTTGGATGTCACGGAACTTTCGCTTACAGCGCTCGGCGGCTTTCTGACTCACGACACTAATTTTCAGCCACCAGCTCCGGCACTGACCTATGACGGCCGATCAATGTTCGACGGCTTGTCGATCGAGCGGTGGCAACACCAGGTGGTCCTTGGCCGTGACGTGCTAGCGACGGTCGTCTATTCCGGCTATCTTCTGCCGCTTGGTCACAAGGCGTCGCTTGTGAAGTTGACCGAGCGCATCTTCGTCCGTGTAGGACCGATAGATTCGAGTTTGGCGAAAGCCGACGACAAAATCGGTTTGGGTATAAAGGCGGTGCTCCGCCAACGCATGTTTGTCCGCGTCTCCTCCCCGGCCAAGAAGTACCCTGCCGTGGGCCAGCCGAACCACGGCCGGCAGTGGTGTGCAGAGGACGTCACGATGCTTACCCGGCAGACGCCGGACATTGTGGATCCAACGTTTGAGCTGGAAGTACCAGTGGGCAAGGAGAGCCTCAGTGGCCGCATCTACCTGGATGGCGCACCGGGGCTCGCTTTCTGGCCCCAGACCGCTATGACGGAAGAGGCACGCATCCGGTTTGAGTTTCTGGTTGACGGCCGTCGCACTCGGCTACCGCTGATCTTCGCAGATCGGATAGCCGCCAAGAACCCCACCGCCTTGGCCGCGCTCAATCGATACTATATTGGAATTGATGCCGACAAGTGGCGCAAGGCAGCGTTCGGGGGGCAAACCCTGCGCTTTGCAGAACCACAAAAGGACGGGGATACATCGTTCGCTGCAGAGTCAATTGTTTTGTCGGTCGAGGGCCGAGGCAATGATGATGGCAGTTGGGCTGGCGCCAATAACGTCGTCAGCAACACCGGCGTGCTGGAAGGTGCCGATCAACCGCCATTTTACCCGGTGATGTTCAAGGCCAACATTCGCATTGAACAAGCCGAACGCATGTCTGGCGCATCAATGCCGGCGACGCCTGTCCGCTTTGACGGCCATTACGTGAAATATGGTTTTGATTCACCAGTCAAACAGGAGAGCGGCGCCGATAAGAGCAAGTCTGTCACTATAGTTGGGAACGCTGCCCAGTTGTTTCTCTACGTCGATACGTCTGAGCCTCCAGAACTGCGCATGGGGCCGAACGGAAACCAGTCAGGTGGCGTTGGTCGACCGGACATGCGCATCGTCGGCCTTAGCCGCTCCAAGGGGATTATCGGCGCCGGAAAGGATGTCGCCGTTTACCGCAGAGCTCCCAACGCCAACCCCATCACCTACCCTGCCGATGGCAATGGACAAGCGCTTCTCTCTGTCGCGGGATTTTTCTCGCTACCGTCTTTATCGGCGATGAATGCCACTGGGGGCCACGACAGCGGCCAAAGCCCGCCAGAACCAGCGGACTACACGACCGTATTCAACAGCTTCTTCAGTGTCGATGCCAAGCTGCTCGGAGTCATATCCTTCCAATCGCTGATGAAGCTTTTGAAGCTGGTTGGGGGTGTCGACGCGATGCCCGCACTGCAGGAAGCGGTGGACTACGGATCACAGGCGCTGGCTAAGCTGGAAGGTGGTGCGGCCGACGTCATGGACCTGCTGCGCACCGAAATACTTGCCCCATTACTTTCGGTTGTGCGCAGCGCCCGAAACGAATGGTCGAAGCTCGACGGGCGTGCCACCGACGGCCAGAATAACCTGATCAAAGAGATCAAAAGCGTTTTCACAGGGCTGAAGGCAGAATCCTTCCGCGATCTCTACCCTGAAATCGATCGCGGTTTGAACGCATTGGAGGCTGCCATCGTCAAGGCGTTGGCGGAGACCGATCCGTTGAAAATGATGGCGCAGCTTGCCGCAGTCCACGAGGCGGGGCGCCAGTTTATGCGCGAGCTGTCACGGCTCGCCGCCAATCCAATCGAGCGTATAGAACAGGCCGCCGAGGCTCAATTCAGCGTCGCCGCCGATGAACTTCGCAATAAAATTCGTCGCTACGAAGACGCAGCCAAAAATGTCGCTGGTGCACTCAAGCAAGCGATCCTGACCGAGGCCAAGGCCTTAGGAAATCGGCTTGTCGCCTACATATTCGACTGGTTGCAGGCCGATGACATAGCACTGTTGTTGGATACAATGGCGGCTGTCCCGGACCTGCAGGATCTTGTTAAGCGTGTTCGAGATGGATTGACAGCAATAGATGTTGACCTGTCACCGATCTTGCGCCGGCTGGTGGACGATCCCCCCATTGAGCCCAGAGACGCGTTGATACAAACGTCCAACTTGATCTTTGCTTCTGCCGACAAGGCCGCGGAAGACAACGCCAAAAACGAGTTGAGCGATGGATTGTTCGATGGCCAGACAATCAAGACAGCGAAAGGCGAGCTTAAATCGGCAATTGATGCTTATCGCACGTCATTGCAAACCGCGAATGACAAGGTCGCAGAGTGGTTGGGCGGGAGACAGCCAACGCCACGCTGGGCGCCTTGGGTCGCAAGAGTAAAACGCATCGAACACCTTTTGGCGTTGTTGCGCGAGCTCGCTGCGTCCGATAGCCCGCCCCGAGCCTTTGCGATCATTGCCGAGCTTGGCCGTGATTATCTTGGTGTCGACCTCGCTGCCTACAAAACTCTCATCGAAGAAAGGCTGAAAGCGGAACAACGCAAGTTGACGGACTGGGTCGACGCGATCCTCCGACGTCTGAGTGAGTTAGGTCAAGATTCCGCCAATGTGACAACAATCGAACCCAAACTGCCCCCGGGCGTCTTCCAAGCCTGTCTCGCAAAAACGCCGGTGAACACCGACCCGCCGATCGATGCGAGAAAGATAGCGAAAGACCTGGCGGCATCATTTCCGAACACACCTGAACATTGGCTCAAGCCATTCGCTGCAAGCATGGCCGAGACGTTCGAGATCGAACCCACCCTTGAAACGATCATTTCATCCACCTTGCCGCAAAATGCGAGAAACGCAGCATCCGCACTGGAAGGGCAGTTGCCGATCTATCGCGATCTATTTTGCGAAGTCGCCGTGATAGTCGGCCGAGCAGAGAAAGTTCACGCAGAATTGACCGCAGCAATGCAACGCCTGAATACCGGCGGAGATCCCGGGGTGGTGCCTGCAGAATTGCTCAAGCGGCTGGAGGCTCTGGGTCAGGAAATCGCGACCGGGCTACAAAATATTCAAGATTTGCTGGAAGGTGTTGTTACGAAGCTATCCCCACATGCTCCCGTCATCGCCGGTGCCGCTGCAGCGGCACTGGCTGCGAACCTGATCACCCAAGATCAAAAGGACAGATTCGACGAATGGCAGGCCAGCGCAGCAAATGGCCTGCTGACCGGCTTCAACGCCCTGTTTCGCCTAGCAGGCGTGGCTGCCGGGGCGACGCAAGCTACGGGCGCAGCCGCGCTTTCCTCCCTATCACAGGGCGTGCGGGACATTCTTCCTCTCGACCTCGATCCCGAGCGCGGAGATTTTGCTTCGGCGCTCGACGGCCTTTCGGGAGCGAGTGCGGCGCTTGCCGAAAAAATTGGCGCCTATCGTATCATACCGGCCTCGAAGCTGACCACGCTCCAGGACTTGTTCGATACAAAGCTTGAATCGACGACCGTGGGGCAAGCATTGGTAGCCGGCGGAATTGCACGCACTGACGCTATCCAGGCGGCGGTTGAGCGGGTGAACCATACCTATGATGGTCTTGTCACCCGCCTCATCAAGCTGCCTCAGCGAGTTGCTGACGTGGCGCTCGACAGTCCGGTCAAAACACTGCTTGGAGCCGTCCTGACCACCTACGTCGAAATCCGCGATCTACGCACCAAGCTCCTGAAGGCCACCGAGACATTTGTTGTCGCGGGTCCAGCAATCCGCAATGCATTGCTGGTTGCACCGCTGGCAACGGTGTGCGTGCCCCTGAGCGAAAGTTGCGACAAGCTCCATGAGGAGCTTGCGGCCGTCGACCAGCTTGCGAAGTCAGACAAACCAGTCAGCGGGGATCGCCCGGCGCTTCAGGCCTTTGCAGCTTCCATCGCCGGCGGGCGCTCGGCCGTGGAAACGATCCTCTTGAATTTTCAGCATCTGTGGGATGACATCGCCCGAGGCGACATTGCAGCATTGGTGGACATCGCTGCTCTAAGAGATGAAGTGGAGGACCTCGTATCACAACTAATCCCTGTCAAGCGCACACTGCGTTATTCATTGGGGTACGATTTCGACGCTGACAAGATCGGTAGCGCGACTGGGGGCGTGTTCCAGCCAAAAGTGCCGGGACGCTTTGAGCTCGACATGACAGCCACGATCGACCTCATCAAACAAAGGGCTGAGATGAAGGCTGTCGGCCACATTGGTGCTTTCGACATCAAGTTGATCGGCAGCATCTTCGATGCCGTCACTTTGATGTTCGACGGCATCGACTTCTCCTATGAGGCCGGTGGATCTCCTCGCTTCGACGTCCACTATCGGGACTTCAAGATCGGTACCAAGCTGAAATTCATCGAGCAGCTCCAATCCTACCTTACACCCTCGGGCGACGGCAGTGGCTTCTTCATCGAAACGACCCGCGATCGCCCCGGGATTACCGCCGGCTACGGGCTGAATTTGGGCACAATCCAACTTGGTGGGATCACGTTTTCCAACGTCCTTCTGGCGGCGGCGGCGGAATTGCCGTTCGACGGCGGAGCGGCCATCTTCCGGTTTTCGCTTGGACGAGCGATGGCGCCATTTCTAATCTCCGTTCCACCTTTCGGCGGCGGCGGCTTCGTTGCCATTTATGCTGATGCGCAAGGCTTTATCGGTTTCGAAGCGTCGATGGAATTCGGGGGTGTCGCCGACTTTTCGGCGGGACCGCTGGTCGCAGTCGGACGGCTTACCAGCGGCTTTTATATCCGCTCGATGAAGGTAACAGTCGATAACAAGACGCAAACGCTCACGGATATCTCCGGAACCTTCTTCGTTGGTGGCTCCGCCAGCATCTGGATTTTCGACTTCTATGCATCGCTTTACGTCCGGCTCGGAATGAAGTCAGGCGGAGGGATGGAAGGTATTGCGATCTTCACCTTTTCCTTCTCAATGGGAATTGTGGACTACGATTTCAGTGTGGCCGTCAAAAAGCAGCAATCTGCCCTCGGCGGCTCCGGGACGCAATCCATTCGCCGCGCAGACATCCCAGCGGATGTCGATACGTCGATCATAACGCGCGGCACCCCCCCCGATGTACCAAATGTTGTCGCAGAAACCGTATCGCTTTCGTCGAATACGCTCGACAGCTTTCTTGCCTATTTTGATTTGTCTCTCGCTCGCACGGAGCCCGCCAAATGACAGCGCCGACAGTTACTCCCGTGCTGCGTCTTGTGCCAAATGGCCTGCAAAACGGTCGGCTCCATATGACGCTGATCGCGACGCCGGTTCGGACCCGGGATGACAGCGAAATTAGAATACCGCTGGACGAATGGCCCCAGCTCGTATTCCAGAAAATATTCGGCGATGGCAAAGTCAAGCAGCGCGCGATCAATATCAGGCAAGGGGCTGTTCAAACACAAGGGTTCGTCAAACCTCTGTCGAGCAAATCCAATTCCGAATGGCTGTCGGGGCGCGTTGCCGACGCATGGACCGGAATTCTTCCCCCGTCTTCTGTTGACCCCTCCAGCGGATTGACGATCGATTTCTGGGAGGAGTTACTTAAGAGCATCGAACAGTCGCTACAATCGAACAGCTTCGACTGTGGGCTTCCGTCTGGGCCCGAGAACGCAGCAAAATCTGGCGATCCCGGCACCCATCTCGACCGAGACGGCAACTACAAGCCTCCGGAAGGCGATCCCTCAGCAACCCTGACAATCAAAGCTGTGCTGCCTGTAAAGCATGGCGACCTCGCGCTGCTGCTTGAGTTTGAGAGAGCAAAGCGTGTCGATGACTTACTTAACGGAAAACCGCCTGGAAGCCCCAAAGCCTGTCACGGGCCAAACTCAAACATTTCTACCGAACCGTTGGTGGATGCTTGGGCGGCTGCGGATATGAAAGAGACCGCACTTTCCGAGGATGCATTGCGAAAGGCGCTACGCGCCGCCAAGCTCTGCGAGTTGAAGAAGGCAATTGCTGCTACGGACATTGAACGCGGCAAGTCTGCCCAAAGTGACGTTTGCGGAAAGGTCGAAAAGCCAGTTCTAACCGGCGATGCGGACAGATTGAACAAGGCGGCAGCAAGCCATGTTGCTGGCTCATGGACACAGGGAGTTCCCGACGACGACGGTGAGAAGCTTGAAGCAGCGATTCTGAACGACCGCATTGCGCAAATCACTCAGGCTTACCAAGCTGTCGTTTCCTCACCGGCTTGGGCTCGAGTTTTTGGATTTGCATTTGACGTCTATCTGGACTGGTCTGGTTCTATTCCGCCAACTTCGATCTCACCTGGCGATTGGCAATTGCCAACCGACAAACCCGGAGACAAGCGATCCGTTTGGACATTCGTGGATCCTGAGGGATGGCCTGCCTCAAAGGACGAAGTGACGTCTCTAAAAAGCGGGCTTTTTCGTATGGGTAGCGATTGCGGTGCGAGCGGGCTGCCCCGCTTTGACGTCGTGACTCTTGACGTACGGCAAGCGGCAGAGGCAGTGGCGCGCCCTTTAACTGAATCTGGGTCAGCAAGGGGCTTCCAGACAGCTGGAATGACATTGATCGATCGCTATCGCGCGGACGATGTCAGACGCCAAATCGCTCGAACAAGCACGGAAAAGAACAACTTGGAGGCCAGTCTGTATGCGGATGATCTGGTGATCGGGCGGCGGCTCGATGTAGGTATCCAAACAAAAGCCAAGATTGAGTGGCGCGCGCTCGGCGCACGCGTCGTTCAATACGGCTTTCGAAAGACCCAGGACGACGGCAGCACGACTTTTGCCGCGATCGACGAAAAGATCATTCGTGACCTGCTCGGCCCGTCGAGTGGAAATGGCGAGTTGAATAAGACACGTTCAGCACGCACCCTCGAGCAAGCGATCGTTAATTCGGCCGCACGGCTGGCGCCAAGCCACAGCATTGATTCTTCATCCATAAATGATCGCGAAGTTTTTGTGGAAGAGGCATTTGCTACATGGGACGGTGCACCTATGGGTGTCCATTCGGGGCCTGAATCAGCACAAGACGCCGTCAATCAAGCGGCCGGACCCCAGTTCCCCTTCCTGCAGAGACAGAGCTTGCCCGCCGCGGGCTATGCCAAATCCAGCCTCGTGCCGCCGTTGCGCTATGGCCAGAGCTACCGCTTCGGCATGCGAGCAGTTTTTCTCGGGGGCCGCTCGAAAAGCGTGGACGAAGCCGCTGCGTTGTATCATAGCGACTCCCAGGAATTTACATATCCTCGAGATCCTCAGGCTGACAACAAGGAATGGCCGTTACGCCGTTTTGTTCGACAGGAAGCGATTGGCGCGCCCGTCGTCCTGTTGCCCGGTTCTGTCCTGGACGACAGACCTGAAGAGATGGACTTTCAAACTGCAAATGCAGCGGTCTTGCGCAGCATTCCCGCAGACTACCATGAAGCCGATACACTGCCGAAAACAGTCCGCGGTAGGCGCTACCTGAGGGCACGCGAGCGCGTAACGAAGCAGGAACTCATTCGTGTTTTCTTGCCGCCAACGGTTGCGCTGGACGAAATGCTCAGAGCAGGCTCATTTGACGACGCGGCCAGGCGCGCCAGGGTGATCAAGGGCGGGCTACGCGACATGGCCTATGGCGTGCCTGCACCCTTGTATCCGCTTCCAGAGGGCGAAACCCGCGCCGGCGGCTTTCCGATCGCTGTGATCGAGGAGAAACGGGCCTTTGGAGTTGAGCCGACACGGAAGAGCGTGCAACCTGGTTGGGTCAAGCCTCCAAACGAAAGAGGAGCGCCCGCCGTGCGCGGCGCCTCCCTGTTTATTACGGCCAATGCTCTTGCAGATAGGTTGAGTGCGTTGCCTTTGGCTAAAACCAGCAAGTTCATACCGCGCCCGTACTACCCCGATCCTCATGCAACGAGACTACTTCTTCGTCTACGGCGTAGGAGCGACGGCGCCTATGTCGGACCGACCTGTGAAGTGCCTGTATACGATATTCAGTCTCGTTACCCCGACGCGATGCCCACCGTGGTCATCATTCGCAAAGCGACTGGCAAAGCGGGCTTGTCTCCGCAGGCCACATGGACGAAACCCAAGCCCGCCTATTCCGACGGCTTCAGATTCGATGCACCTCGCGGCCAGCGTGTGCAGCGGGTAGAGTTGGCTCTCGGATTTGGCGCCGATTTTGATCTCGAAGCCTTGTATCTTCCCGACCCAAAAGTGCTCGCCAGACAATTCGCGTTGATCGAAACGCTCGGTGCGTATCGCAATGCAGTGCCTCCTGCGCAGATTAATCCAGGCGTTGCCTTGGGTTCAACAGAGACACCAGTCTCGAACTACGTCACCACAGGCTTTTATCCGGTACCGCAAGATTCGGTTTTGGAGGAACTAGCAGCCAAGCTGACGTCACATCTTAGCCGCACAACCGAGACAGCTGAAAAAGCGAATGCGATAACCTCAACTTCCAAACCACAGGAATTGCAGAACGTTGGCGCTGCCATTGAGGAACTTGCGGCGGTGACAACCGTTCGTGTCGCTCACGTGGTGAATCGGCCGCTCCTTGCACCAGCCTTCCTGCAGGGCGATATCGACAAGCTCGCTACCCCGGAATTCAGAATCATGCGCGCCTTGCCCACAGGTGCCAAGGATCCTTCTCCCTGTATTAAGATCGACGAGCTTGCCAAGCGATTGGAGAGCTTTGAAGCCGTTGTTGGCATCAAGGACTATGTGCTCAAGGGACGGGTTTCCTTCGACAGAACGACGACATCCGCGATCGAGATAATCGCTACATGTGCCTCGCCCCGCGATCCTCTCTTCGACGATCCCACGCGCAGGCGCTCCTTGAAGGCGCGCGTGGCAGGAACATGGCCGCGCAAGACCCAAAAGGTTGGTCTCGGTGATCCTCAAAGGATCCCGGCAGATGTCGTGGATGTCTACGGGTTCGATGAAATCGACGCGATGACGGGTGCGGTAACCTTGAAGCGATCCGAAGTTATTTTGCTTCGAATCGACAACCTTGCTGGACCAGGCGCCGGCGCAATGATGATAGAAGCTGCAAAACAGGAGGGACCGCAGATTACCAGCAAGGAATTGCTGGCAGAGCGTGGTGAAATCGAGGTCGGTCTCGCCCATCTGGCAGCGCGAGATGGAGTAATCGTCGAACGGCCCGACAGCAACGGAGTCTTGTTTAGCGCGTCGCAACTTCACACCTTCCCCGATGGCAAGGCGCGAAGGTTGACTCTGCGTCTTCGCGCGATCTCCCGTTTTGCGGTTGATTTCGAAACGGCACCGCGCTGGAGCGGGACCAGTGATGGCTCCGTTCCCGTTGTCCGCCTGCGGGAGCCGCTGGACGTTTCTGAGCAATCAAACGAGAGCGCGGCCGCGATAGACGCTGGAGAGCGAAGAGACGCTCTCCGCGTCGAAGGCGGTGCAACGGTCGACGTGTGGCTACCGGCTAGCCGGCGCCCCGACAAATGCGCTCCTCTGGCGCCGGTTCCGGTCTTCCAGTTCAGCCGCAGATTGCCCGGAGATCTGGAAACAACGCGAAATTCTGGCGTCCGGATTTATCTTGAGAGGGGGTGGTATTCCTCCGGTGAAGGCGAAATGCTTGGCATAGTGCTGCCTTCGAGCGCAGACATTGGCGGTGCTGCGTTGCCATTTGTCAGCGACGACGAATATGGACCTATTGGCCCCTACGTCTCACGTTGGGGCGGCGATCCGATACGATTGGATTACGCGCCCCTTACCTCTCCTTTGACCCCAGAGAACTTCGGCTGGTCAAAGTCCGCATCGGCCGCCATGAACCCAGGCCGGCTTACCGGAATTCTTGTACCTGTGCAGATTCCAGCGCCGCCGGGCGCAGAGGAGCCGCTGACCGTACTCACAAAAGCGGACTTGCTGACCTATGCCCCGCGCTTTGACGTGGATCGCGAGCAATGGTTTGTCGATCTCAATCTCAAGGCGCCCGAGACACCTAATCTCTTTGCACGTCTGGGTCTGGTACGTTACCAGGAGCAGGCGATGTCGAAGGAACTCCAGGTTTCTGAGCCAGTCACGGTCTGGACACAGCTTCTGCCCGAACGGACCCTTTCGGCATCGGTCACCGAGAATGACGGGGTAGTGGACATCTACACCTGCGTAAGCGGGGTGGCGCATAAGGACGTTCGAATTCCCAAGGCACCCGACGGAGTCGATACAACACCTTTGTCCAAGCTGAGACAGCCTACGGTGCGTTTTCGTTTGGTCCACGAATCTGCCGAGAGCGGGGTCCTGAGGCGGATTAATTTGGGAAATGAACCGGTTCCTCCGCTGCGAATAGCCGACTCGCAGACAAAGTGGGAGCACAATTTCAAATTCGTGATGAAGGACATTCACGCCCTTGGTGCAGGTGCCGTGTACGTTTATGCCGAGGAGATCGAAAGCTTTATGCCAGCGACCTATGCTGTTGAGCCCGTGTACATTCAAGACATCTTCGATGCTGACACACTGATCGATTCCGGTCCGCGATTCGCGGCTAGATTGGAGCTACCCGGCGTTGCCGCTCAATGAGGATTGCTTATAGACAGGCGGCTGAATATCAAGAACCGCTTTTCTCTTCAGCTGTGACCTCAAGAAATAATGCCACTGAAGGCCCATCTAAACGAGGGAGGGACGTCGAAATGCGCAAATATGCCAATGCTTCATCCAGTTTGCCTAGACTGCGTAGAATACTCGCCGGAGTCGCCATGTTTATGGGAGCCACTAGCCAAGCTATCGCAGCCTGCAACGCGGGACCGGACTATTGCACTGACGACCCAAGAATTCCACAGATGCTTGCAGATAAAAAGGCGAGCCTAGCGAAAGACTATCCGGCGAGACTCGTAGCGCTTCTGGATCGGGGGACACAATGTGTTGCTCGAATTCGACAGAGCCCAGATGGCTTCACTATGGTCGTGGTGAAAAAGGGCGCGATCGATACGGTCGGCTGGGACCAGGACAACGAAGATGTAAGCAAGAAAGAAATCGCGTCGGGCGATATTGAGCGCTTCTGGATCGTAAATAGCCGACGAGCATTCAGCTGCGAGGGGCAGCCGAGCTACGATCAGCAGCCGGACTATAACGCAGCGGATGACGTCAACACGTCGCTGGCCATCAAATGCGACAGTGGGGGCTGCTAGGGAAACAGAGACTGAAGAACAACCAGTAGACCACACGCCGAGGAAGCAGAAATGAAAATCGGACTCATTCGAACAGGGCTGATTGTGGCAATATTAGCTTGCAATCTGGGGAATGCTCGTGCGGATATAGCGGACAGTCAGAAGCCTTGCACTGCTCAGCAGTCCGCAGCGGTTAGTTCAGCCGTCGCAAAGGCTCGGCAAGGCATCTCAGCCGCCCTTCAATCGCTTGATGACGCCGGCACTGCGGACATAGAACGGTTCGAGCGTTGGTTTGGCCCCACGTCGAGCACAAACGTTGCCCAAGTGAGAGCAGTTTTCGCCGGATCGCTTGGGAAGATTGTTTTTCAGACTTTCTGGTGTCCGCTTGTAAACTCCACGGAGCTCCAGTGGAGTGATGGGGACTTGGCCGCGTACTATTCGCCAACCCCGAATTCAATCTATCTTGCTCCGGATTTTTTTGATCTCCCAGTTGTGGGCATGATCACTCAAAGTGGCGCAGTAATTCATGAGATGACGCACGTCAATGGGACCGATGATCTGGCATACGGCCCCGCCGATGTCGAAACTCTTGCAAAGAATGATCCCGCAAAGGCGCGTCGGAATGCCGATAGTTATCGCCTATTTGTCGAGGACTTGCAGAGTGGACCGTGACCTAAAGCGGTAACGTCTCCCAGCGATGCCAGGCACCTACCGACGGCGGTCAAACACGGTTCTGACGCGCTTAGCGCGCGGCGGCGCCCTATGAGCTAGAAGCAACCGATCTTTGCCTTATTCTTGAAAGGATCGGAACCCACGACCGCGTTATAAAAAAACCTGCTACTGTGCGAGTTACGCAAGTGAATTAAGTACTTAGCGTAGCGGAATAGTCGATCGAGCCTGTGATCGGGGGCGGGCATTGCCGCAAGAGGCGCAATGAACGCGGATCGACAGGCTCGCCGAAATTGACGGGAGTAACGTTGTTCGAGGCGCTCTACCGCATTGTCAGCAAGCAGCCGACATGGGCTGAAATCGCCGCCGAACACAAGATTGCTCTATTGAGCGACGCGCTCTCAACCGCTCCTTGGAGGTTCCACCAAAGTGTTGTTCCGTACCGTCCGGCAGCGGAGAACTAAACCTTTCCGCTTCCGCCCGACGGGCTACTGCGCACGCGGGCGACGAAAGGGCGTGACAGGTCGACCTTAGCGGACAATGAGAGTTGTTTCTATGCGGCGGCTATTTATAGTTCTCCAGTATAACGTGTGATGAGTCGGATAGAGATGGGATACTGGGACGCTATTCCGGCCAAGGCCGGCAACATTCGGCATTACACGAGAGCAACAGGCTGGATTGCCTATGACGACTTTGTGGATGAGGACGGGCGCGTTACCGCACCCGGATCAAATCGTGCCGTAGAATTAGCTCTAAGCATTGGGCTGAACGCCTCCAACCTCGCTGTTCTAAGCGGAGCCGGTTCGTCATTTTGCGCTAAAAACAGCGAAGAGGGCTCACTCCAGGCGCCGGGAATGAGCGATCTCTGGGACGCAGTGGTCGCCGATGTGACCCAACCAGTATTCGACTCTATTGTCGCGCTCATCCCGAAAGCAAAGGCAATCGGGAAAAACATCGAGAAGTTGCTAACGCAGAGTAAGATTTACGTTGAGCTTTTCGACGATGCGAATGCGGTCAAAGTCGGAGAATTCATCGCTGCAGCTGAAAGGGCCATTGCGAAACGGGTCGATTTCGTCAAGGAGAGCACTGATTTCAGCGCCCATGCGGCCATAATACGAAAGATCGCAAGGCGTGGAATAAGAAAGCCGCGCGCGAAGATTTTCACGACGAATTATGATCTTTGCTTTGAGTACGCGGCGCAAACCCAGCGTTTCACAGTGATTGACGGATTTTCGCATTCGATCCCGCAAGTCTACGATTCCGGGCACTTTGCTCACGATATTGTAAGGAGGGAGGCAGCGCATGACGGTCCAAACTACATCGAAAATGTCTTCCAGCTCTACAAGCTTCATGGGTCGCTTGATTGGCGGCGCAAGGAAGCGGAAATTGTCCGTTCCCGAGACAACGCACTCGGAACGCCTATCCTGATCTATCCGCGCGATAGCAAGTACCAACAGGCTTTTGAGCCGCCCTATCTGGACATGATGGGCGCATTTCAAACAGCTATTCGCGAGCCAGACACAACCCTGATCATTTCGGGCTTCGGTTTTAACGACGATCACATTGTCAGACCGATTTTTGCGGCGATCGAAGCCAACATGACTTTGCGGGTTGTCGTATGCGACGTGGCATTTCTTGCCGAGGCTACCCTTGATGGCGCAGCCCACGTGTTGCCTCGCGACCATGCCATGCAAGGCTACGCGAACGAAAGCTTCAAAAAGCTCAAACGCCTGGTCGACATTGGTGATGAGCGCATCACGATCCTAAACGGCAGGTTCCAAGATCTTGCGCTAGCGGTTCCCGACCTTGTTGCGCAGACGGAGCGTGAACGTCATGCCGAGCGCATCAAGGTTTTGCACGAACCGTCAACGGATATCTTCAAATGACAAGGAGGAGCCTTGTCGATCCGGATCGTTACATTGGAACGGCGACCGTTATTGGTGCCTCCACGATTCAGGTCAACCTGCCGAAGGCTACGGCGCGCGCAGAGAAGCGCGCACTCGCAAAAGGCGCTGTCGGGGATTTCGTTTTCATCGACTGCGAAACGGTGAAGCTTCTCGGACGAATCGTCGAAGTGAAGGTGCCGGATGCCGAACGCTTGTTTGTGGAGCCTGCGCTCGGCTCACCGCCGGAACCTCATCCGATTGGTCGAATACAGTTGCTGGCCTCGGTAGACCAGAAGCAGGAAAAGCTCCTGCGCGGCCTGCGAGCCTATCCTCGCGTTGGCGATGCAGTCTATCGCGCCGACCCCGCTATGTTCGGTGAGCTTATGGCGAATTCGCTTTCACAGCAGGGTGACAATCTTCTTGATCTCGGCTTCTTGGATGCGGGATCGGGCATTAGACTCAAATTGCCGCCGGAAAAGTTATTTGGCCGCCACTGTGGTGTATTTGGCGCAACGGGGGGCGGAAAGAGCTGGACGCTGGCAGCACTGCTAAATCAGATCAGGACCGCCGGCGGCAAATGCATCCTCTTTGATCCAACCGGAGAGTTTGCGGATGTTGCGGCAGTCTCAAGACATTATGCGTTCGACACTGCCGAGGCCGGCGCGACGCAGGTGCATTTTCCGTTTTCGCAAATGACCGAAGACGACCTCTTCGCATTGTTCAGACCGGCGGGTCAGACGCAGGGTCCCAAACTTCGCGAGGCTATACGGAGTCTTAAATTGGTTCGGGCGGCGAATGGCAATCCTACAGCAGATGTTGTGTTTTTCGAAAACAGACTGGTTACCAAGCGTAATCGGCCCCGCGCGCCGTTCTTTCAGGCGCTGGGGCTTCATCGCGGCGCGATTCAGTCGCCATTCTGCAATTTCAATATCGAGAACCTGGCCGACCAGCTCCATGCGGAATGCGTGTATGCCTCGGATAGAGATGTTCAAACGAATTGGGGAAGGATAGATGATCAAGCGGTAGGATACTGTGAAGGTTTGATCGCACGCATTCGCATGCTGATACATTCCTCCGAATTGGCATGCCTGTTCGGCACTGCCGGCCAATCTCTGGCAACCGTTTTCGATCACTTTTTCAATAATGAGACCGATGATATCATCCGAATATCGTTCAAGAACGTGCGCTTCGAGCATTGCACCCGCGAAATTCTGTTGAACGTCATCGGCCGGTTTCTTCTGAGCAGGGCTCGTGAAAATACCTTCAGAGATAAGCCGATGATCACGCTATTGGATGAGGCGCATCAGTTTCTTGGTCGGACAGTCGGCGACGAATACGGCAATGTGAGGCTGGAAGCTTTTGGCCTTATCGCCAAAGAGGGCCGCAAGTACGGTCTCACAACCATCATGGCGACCCAACGTCCTCGCGACATTCCGGCCGATGTTATTAGCCAACTCGGCACGTTGATCGTGCATCGCCTGACAAATGACGAGGATCGCCACGCTGTGGAACGCGCTTGCGGCGACCTCGATCGGGAAGCGGCCCTTTTCATACCTACGCTCGCGCCGGGCGAGGCCGTTGTCGTCGGCCCAGATTTACCCGCTCCGGTTCCCGTCCTCATTCATGAGCCACCGGCGCCACCGAATTCAAAAGGGCCAAACTACACCAAGTTCTGGGCGACACGGAAATGACCCGCCGAAAACATACCGGCTTCGTAGCGGAACGGGTCTCCCGTAGGAATGCCTTAGTTGTCCCAGCCAGGTGTTGATTTCACGCGGCTCTCCGAGATACCTGCTTTTCGCGGACTAAAAATGGTGTAAGCCAAGGAACCAAGGGCCGAGCACCAAAAGGCTGGCCACACTCGCAAACAAAACGTACCGCATCGGGCGGTCAACTCTGCGAAATTTCCGCCATGTCACGGTCGATCAATTCCGACTTCTGGGTGAGGTGCTGAATCAAATTTGATAAAAAGAAATATAGACCAATGAGACCCTGCCGCGCCTCATTGTAACTCACGTCAGCATGAACGCCTTTGGAGGCCAAGTCATTGAGACGCCGGACAAACGCAGCCAGATGTTCCAACTCCGAAGCGAGCAATTCCCGCGAAGCCGATTGCCGGATTTGTGTCCGAACAAACTCGTGAAGACGATTCAGAAATTGCTCATTTCCGAGTGATCGTTCCACGCCGTCTGAGCACACTGTTTTGCCCGAAGTAGCAGGATAGAAGAAATCTGCTACGCCGTGCAACGAGCGTCTTACCTCAGTGAGGAGCAACGAAAAATCTTCAGCCTCTTTTGATGACGCAAGCGCGGCGGCCTTCTGCAGCCTGGAATCCAGGCGATGCAGATGATGATGACGGCGATGACGGCAAGCAGCCGGGCGATATTGCCCGTCAGCATGTCGACGATGTTCTGCAAGACGGTTTCCACGCCGGCTGCCTGGGCAAAAGCCGGTTCTGCCAGGCAGGCTGCAAGGGCGACAGCCATCAACGCGCGGGCCGCGACAGGGCGAAGGGTTGCTGTTGTGATCATTGGCTTTGCTCCAATCGTTCATTCTGAAACACGAGAACCTGGGTCTGCCGCCGGGCGGCGTTGAAGACGTCCCACGATGCCGCTTCACGCGGCTGCAAAATGGATTTTCTGATTGCTTGAGCCGCCCGACTGTCTGCCGGTTCAGCAGGAGGAATCTCTTCGCCCAGGATGGCGACAGAGGCCAGGTTGGAAGGCAGGCGAACCGCTTCCTTGCGGACCTGCTCGTCATACTTGACCATCTTGCCGACTGACGGATCGTTCCGGCCATAATAGGACTGGAGCATGACCTTCTCGGCCTGCGTAGCGTCGGCGCCGGCATGCAATGCGAGGCGATAATAGCTGTTGAGCAGAGTGGCCGTGGCCTTGAGGTTCAGGCAGGGATCGAACGCATCCGAGATCGAAAGCTTCAGCTTGAGCAATTCTTGCGTGCCTAGGCCGCCAAGACCGATCTTGATGGCCTGATGATCAGCGGCAAGCGAGGTCGCCAGCTCGATCGCTTCCGCTTTCGACGCCGGTTGACGCTCAAGCGGCGGGGCGTTTCTGATACGAATGGCGATAGGCTTGAAACGGCTCTCGAGACTGATGACGGCGGCAAGCGTTCTAACCTCCACCATGGGTGCGCAATTCTGAGCGAGATCAATGAAAGTGACCGCCATCGTTCAGTACCAGACCCGTTGCGTCGCCGCGCCCTCGATGGTGACATCGACGTAGTGGGGCTGCGGGCGCAGGTTCGGGCGAGCCGTCAAATAGCCCATGCACTGGCGGCGCCCATCCTGGCGCTGCCAGCGTGGTGACCGCACGGAATTCTTGTTGGAACTGTAGTGTTCACCAACACTGGGGCAGAATGCATTGCTCACCGGCTGCAGGACGGTTGACACGCAGGTTGCTTCTTGCCCGCGCGGCCCATAATCGCTCTCCAGCCGGTAACCCGTTTCGCAGTAATACGGCTCATAGCCCGGGCGCGAGCTGCGGAAGCCGACGCCGCTGCACGTCGGAAATGAATGCCCCGCGGCAAGCTCCCGCCACAGCTTCTCGATTGGCGGCAGGCAGGCACTAAACTGCGTCGCACCTCCAGGGTTGGAAAGGCACAGGATAACCTCGCAGACCCATTCATTTGCGTGCGCCTGGCCAGGTGAAGTAAGGTAGGGTGGCAATATGCAGCAGGCTGCGACGACCGAGTTGAGCAGAAGGTTTTTCATGAGTACGACCCTCAAGAGGACATTCCATTGCGGAAGAGGCGGTTTGCCTGTAATGAGTTTATACTGATTTATATAACACAGTAAAAGAGCATGACAAGAGCCCTCACAACCCAATGGCGTAACCTGGCCTTCTCAGGTCTCATCCTGCATGAAATCCTCGATCATCCGCTCGAGGACGAGACGCCTCAGGCAAGGCTGAAACAGGTCGGCATGATGACGGTCCTGTACAGCATGAACCAGGCACATCAGAAGCTAACCCTCTCTAGCATCATGGAAATTACTGCACTGACACGCACCGGCGTCAAAGAGACAGTCGATCTCCTGGTCAAACGGGGGATGCTGGACGAGACAATCGTCAAAAATTCGATGGGACGTGGAACGGCCCGCCAGTTTTCGATTTCAGAAGCGCTTCTGGCGAAACTGAGTTCTTTCGCAGCCGGATGATAGCGATTTTAAGTGATGATTTTGGTCGTCTTTGAGTTTCTCACATCGCCGCCACCGCTGCTGCCGCGAGCACTGGGCGGCATCGCAAGCCTAGGGTTACGACAAGCAGGCTGAAGGTGAGCGTACGGGCACCTCGGCGCTCGACTGTCATTCCGCGACAACAAGAACGGCAATCTCCCTGTGTTTACCGTCCCTATCGCCCCGGCGCAGTGGAAAAACTCACCACGGAAGCATCTCAATGACGCGCCCGGACTTTCAGGACACTGTGGTATATGCGCCTTTTGACCGTTGGACACGATGGCCGTAACTGCAGCGACAAGAGATCATGTGCTCTCGCCAGGAAAAGCCGCAACCATCGCCCCACGACAATGAGATGCGTAGATCGCTATGGCTCAAGTGCGGTGCTAACTAGTGCGACAAGGTAGCAACATTACGTGCGACCGCTCCATGTGATTAGTAAGCGATGTTCCGATCACACCTTGACGGCGCAATTTCGTCCGCACGCCCAAGCGCCCGCGATATTGCTCTTCGCTGGAAGATAAAGCAGCGTAGATTTGCAATGCACGCACGCCGGGATGTTGGGTTTTGATGAGATGAGTAAATTTTGGCACCGGATCACGTATTACCGTCATCGCAGCGAGCTTTGGGCACTTGGCCTGGCGATGAAGGTGCCGCTGCTAGCGATGCTTCCGATCGGAATCGTACTGGGTTTCTGGTGGGTGATTGCCCCATTGCCTATTGTTTTTCCGATTATTCTACTGCTCGAGAACCTCGGCCACTTCGGCGCAATGGCTTTCTTAGGGATCCCGGCTTCTCTGGTGCTGTTGCTTGCCGCCCCATGGTTCTTTGGATGGTACGGAATTGCAGTCTGTCTGATGTTTGGTCGATTCACATCCGCGAGAGCCAAGGAGAAAGCCTTGGCGGAATCAATTCATGCCTATCGGGCGAAGGCCGTTTGACTCCGAGCTATCTTTCTCTTGGTCCGAGTCAGCAAAGTTCAACCTGGACCTCCGCCATGTTACGACGGTATCTACAATCCCTATCGGCCCAATGATCGTCTGCTGCTAGTATCAGCGAGTTCGAACTGGGCGTGCTGAGAGCCCGCATCTCGACGCCGCCAGATCGAAAGCGCGGCGCGGCGAATTGCGAGTTTCCGTTCCGTTCCGATACATTTGGCATCGGGAGGCGGGGCTTGGACTGGACCCCGATCTGCGTCTGCAAGACGTGATCCGATCCATATTCGCCCGTTTCCACGAGCTTGGAAGTGCGCGTCAGGTGCTGCTATCGATGACGAAAGATCAGGTTCACTTCCCTCGGCCCTCGGATGAAGGGCGCATGACCAACTTCGTATGGGTGCCAGTACGCTATCGCAATGTCATCGGCATCCTCAAAAACCCTTTCTACGCCGGCGTTTACGTCTATGGGAAGAGCGAGAAGCGGACTGCCATCGTCGATGGACGGGCTCGTCGCAGTTACGGGCACGGCAAGCCCGTCGGTACCTGGGAGGTGATGATCCGGGACCATCACGAAGGTTACATCAGTTGGGACGAATACGAGCGTAACCAACAGCAACTGGCCCTACATAATTATGGCCGCTCGGGTGGGACTAAATCGGGCCGTGGCGGCAAAGCATTGTTATCGGGTCTCCTAACCTGCGGACGGTGTGGGCGGCGGCTGAGTGTTGCCTATACGGGCAATCCGCAAAATCCTGTTTATCGTTGCTACAAACAGAATCTGATGATGGGCTTGCGCCCGTGCATGACCTTCGGTGGCCCGAAGGTCGATGCGGCGGTTGCGCGCGAGTTGTTGCGCGCGGTAGAACCGTTAGCGCTCGAAGCGACTTCCAGGGCGGCGATCGCGGAAACGCAAAGCCTCGGACCAGGCGTGGTCTCACGAAGGGTGGCTCACGGGTAGTCGGGGACCTCGTCCACAACCCGCCAATCGGAGCTCAAGCCTTCAGGTGATCGGCGGCCATATTCGAACGGCTGCCGATTGCCGCTCTCAAAGCCGGGCTTGTGGACTGCGCCGCGGTCGGCACACATTGGCACCGCGTAACACCACCGAACATCCTGGCGTCACAGTCCTTTCCTGATGCGCCGCGCATTTCAGCCAAACGGGTCTGAAGCTCCGGTTTCTTCCAACGACATACTCGGCTCCCGTAATTGATGCCGACTTGCATCTCAAAATAAAAGCCCCGCGGTCGTTGCCACACCGCGGGGCTCTTTGACGCCTGACCCGGGAGAAAGAGGTCAGGCGGCTTGTACTTTACGGCTGGTGCGGGCCCACTCGGGCAGCCAGTTGCCGTGGGTGGCGAGCAGGTCGTCGACCAGCGACCAGATCTGGTCGAGGTCGAGTTCGGCTGCCGTGTGCGGATCCATCATCGCGGCGTGGTAGATGTGCTCGCGATTTTCGGTCATCAGCGCCTGCACCGTCAGCTCCTGGACGTTGATGTTGGTGCGGATCAGCGCCGTCAGCTGCGGCGGCAGGTCGCCGATGAAGGTCGGCTGGATGCCGGAGGCGTCGACCAGGCAGGGCACTTCGGCGGCGCAATTGGCGGGCAGCGACGTGATGCAGCCATTGTTGCGGACATTGCCGTAGATCACCGAGGGCTCGCCGGTCCAGACCGAGTTGATGATCGAGGAGGCATATTCCTTCGAAGGCTTAACCTCGATCTTGTCGGCGCTGCGATAGGCCTCGGCCTGGCCTTTCCAGCGCTCGATCTGCTCGATGCAGCGCTTCGGATATTCATCGAGCGGAATGCCGAATTTCTCGATCAGATCGTCGCGGCCCTCCTTGATGAAATAGGGCGTGTATTCGGCGAAGTGCTCCGAGCTCTCGGTGACGAAATAGCCGAGCCGCGTCAGCATCTCGTATCGCACCTTGTTCGGGCAGCGCGGGTTCCAGCCGGGCTTCGGCGCCCTGCCCTCGCGGTAGCCGCGCACGAGGTCGGGATAGAGGTCGCGGAAGGAGCCGTCGGCCTGGCGATGCTCGAATTTGAGATAAAAGGCCATGTGGTTGATGCCGGCCGCGCGGTAGCGGATTTCCTCGTAGGGAATGTCGAGGTCGTGTGCCAGCTCCATCGCCGTGCCCTGCACGGAGTGGCAAAGGCCAACCTGGCGGATGGTCGGGTATTTCTCCGAGATCGCCCAGGTGTTGATCGCCATCGGGTTGACATATTGCAGCATGATCGCCTCGGGGCAGACCGCGAGCATATCCTCGCAGACCTTCCAGAGATGCGGCACGGTGCGCAGGCCACGCATGATGCCGCCGACGCCGAGTGTGTCGGCGATCGTCTGGCGCAGCCCGTATTTCTTCGGCACTTCGAAATCGGTGACGGTGCAAGGCTCATAGCCGCCGATCTGGAAGGCGACGACGACGAAATCGGCGCCGGCAAGCGCCTTGCGCTGGTCGGAATAGGTTTCGGCCTTGGCCTTGACGCCGAGCGTCGAGATCAGCTTGTTGACGACGATGGCGCTTTCTTCAAGCCGCTGCGGATTGAGATCCATCAAGGCGATCGTCGCGCCCGAAAGGGCCGGACGCTGCAACACGTCGCCGATGATGTTCTTCATGAAAACGGTGGAGCCAGCTCCGATGAATGTGATCTTGGGATTTACTGCCATTATAACCTCCGGCATTCGGTAATCATGCTACCTCGAAAGCGGCCTTGACGAGCCGTTCGGTGTAGGCGGTCTTGGGATGGGATAGGACTTCGTTGACGGGGCCCTCTTCGACGATCTTGCCATGCTGCATGACGATGACGCGGTGGCAAAGCGCCCGGACGACCTTGAGATCGTGGGAAATGAAAAGGTAGCTGAGGCCCCGCTCGTCCTGCAGCTTGCGCAGCAGTTCGATGATCTGCGCCTGGACGGAAAGGTCCAGCGCCGATGTCGGTTCGTCGAGCAGGATGAACTCCGGCTCCAGCGCGATGGCGCGGGCAATGGCGATGCGCTGGCGCTGGCCGCCGGAAAATTCGTGCGGGAAACGCGACAGGATGTTGCCGGGCATGCCGGCTGAGATCAGCGCCTCGCGCACCCTGTCCTGCCGTTCGGCACGGGTCGCGCCCAGCTTGTTGACGACGAGGCCTTCTTCAATGATCTGGCCGATCGTCATGCGCGGGTTGAGCGAGGAGAACGGGTCCTGGAACACCACCTGCATGCGGGCGCGCAAGGGCCGCATCTCGGCCCTGGAAAGCCCGTGGATCGGCTGATGGTCGAAATGGATCTCGCCGCTCTCTGGCGTATTCAGCCGCAGGATCGCCTGGCCGAAGGTGGTCTTGCCGGAGCCGGATTCGCCGACGAGGCCGAGCGTCTCGTGACGGCGCAGCGTCAGATCAAGGCTGTCGACGGCGACAAGCTCGCGCATCGCCGGCTTGAGGAAGGTGCCATGGCGCAGCATGAAGGCAACCCGCACACCCTTTGCATCGAGGATGACATCCGATCCCTCCGGCAGCGGATTGGCCTCGCCGCGCGGCTCGGAGGCAAGCAGATGCCTTGTATAGGCGTGCTGTGGATTGGCAAACAGCGCTTCGGTGGTGTTGTGCTCGCGCACTTCGCCATGCTGCATCACATAGACGTAATCGGAAAACTGCCGCACGACTGTGAGATCGTGGGTGATGAGGATGACGGCCATCCCCATTTCCTTCTGCAGGTTGCGGATCAGGTTGAGGATCTGCGCCTGCACGGTGACATCGAGCGCCGTCGTCGGCTCGTCGGCGATCAGCACATCGGGATCGTTGGCAAGTGCCATGGCGATCATCACGCGCTGGCGCTGGCCGCCGGAAAGCTGATGCGGATATTGCATCAGCCGTGCGGCGGGATCGGGGATCTGCACATGTTCGAGCAGTTCGAGCGCCCGCTTCTGCGCATCGCGCTTGCTGATCCTGCGGTGGACGCGGATCGCTTCGACGATCTGGCTGCCGATCGTGTAGATCGGGTTCAGCGAGCTCATCGGCTCCTGGAAGATCATCGAGATGCGGTCGCCGCGCAGCTTGCGGCGGGCCCGCTCGGAAAATTTCAGGATATTGCTGCCGTCATAGGCAACCGTCGATTTGTCGGAGACGACGGCGCGCTTCGACAGCAGCCCCATTACCGTTCGCGCCGTCACCGATTTGCCGGAGCCGGATTCGCCGACGATGGCGATTGTCTCGCCGCGATAGAGCTGGAAGGACACGTCCTTGACGGCTTCGACCATGCCGTCCTCGACCTTGAAATTAACCGCGACATTGCGGGCGTCGATGATCGGCGTGTCCGAGCGGCCATCATGATCGTGGCGGACGGGCGGGGCGAAGGAATTGACCAGTGCGAGAGCCATATCAATCACCTCAATAAGGATCGACCGCGTCACGCAGTCCATCGCCCAGCGCATTGAAGGCGAAGACGGTGACGAGCACGAAGCCGACGGGAGAGAGAATCCAGGGATAGGAGCCGATCACCGAATAGGTCGCCGTATCCTGCAGCATCAGCCCCCAGGAAATCAGCGGCGGCTTGACGGCAAAGCCTAAGAACCCGAGGAAGGATTCGAGCAGCACGACGCTCGGTATGGCGAGCGTCACCGCGACGATCACGTGGCTCATCACGTTCGGGAAGATATGCTGCATGATGATGCGCTTGTCGGTGGCGCCGACCGCCATCGCCGCCCGGACATAGTCGATGCGCGCAAGCGCCAAGGTCTTGCCGCGCACCTCGCGCGACATCTGCGCCCAGCCGAGCGCCGACATGACGACGATGACGAAGCCGAGGAAGACGTTGGTCGGAGCCGTCACCGGGATCAGCGACGTCAGCGCCAGATAGAGCGGCAGTTGCGGAAAGGCGAGCACCAGCTCGACGAAACGCTGCAGCCAGACATCGAAGGTGCCGCCGAAATAACCCGACACCATGCCGACCGTCGTGCCGATGACGGTGACGATGAAGACGACAGTCAGCGCGATCATCAGCGAGATGCGCGAGCCGATGATGGCGCGCGACAGCACGTCCCGACCAAACTTGTCAGTGCCGAGGAAATGCACGGGCTCGCCGTCAGTCGTGCCGAAGAAGTGGCGGTCCGCCGGGATCAGGCCGAAAAGGCGGTATTCCGATCCCTTGACGAAGAAGCCGAGGAGGCGCGGGTTGTCGTAATCGACGCCGACGATCGGCTGGAAGGTGACGGGGTCGAGCGCTTCGGAATCGGCCAGGCCGTAGACGCGCGGCTGGAAGACGAAATTGCCGTCCTTGTCGTGGAAGCTCATCATCTGCGGCGGCGCAAAACCGACATCGGTCGCCTTGGGATCCATCGGCGCGACGAAATCGGCAAAGATCGCCATGAAGAGCAGCAGGCCGACGAGGATGAGACCGGCCATGCCGGTCCAGGAGCGCCGCAGCCGGCGCCAGACAAGGGCGATATAGCTCTCATGCCCGCGCGCTGGTTTGCTGACCGCGGTCTCGGTCTTTGTCGGCGGTGGCGGCGAGGAGTCGAAAGCCAGCATCTCAGGCTCCTTCAAATTGGCGAACACGCGGGTCGAGCAGCGCCAGCAGCATGTCGGCGATGATGTTGCCCACGATCAACGTCGCCGACAGCACCATCATGAAGGTGGCGGTGACATAGACATCGCCGATCGCCATCGAGCCGACGATGGCCGGGCCGACGGTCGGCAACGCGAAGATGATCGCGGTTTCGATTTCGCCGGTCAGCATGTAGGGCAGCACGACGCCCTGATACATGACCAGCGGATGCAGCGCGTTCGGCACCGCATGGCGCATCACCACCGCGCCGCCGGAAAGCCCCTTGGCCTTGGCCGTCTCGACATATTGGGCGTTCAGCGTGTCGAGCAGATTGCCGCGCATCACCCGCATATTGTAGGCGAGCCCGCCGAAGGTGGCGATTGCCACGACAGGCCAGACGTGGTGGACGAGATCGACGAATTTCGCCCAGGACCAGGGCGCCCCGCCATATTGCGGCGAGAAGAAGCTGCCGATTTCGGTGACGTTGAACTGGAAGACCAGGAGATAGACGATGATCAGCGCCATCAGGAAGCGCGGCACCGTCATGCCGAGGAAGGAAACCGCCGAAAGCGTGCTGTCGATCCAGCTGTATTGCCGCGTCGCCGCCCAGATGCCGAAGCCGATGCCGAGCACGGAAGCGAAGATGTGACAGACGAGCGCCAGAAGCAGCGTCCGCGGCAACCGCTCGGCAACCACGTCGGCGACCGGCTTGTTATAGAACATGCTGTAGCCGAAATCGCCGCGGGTGATGATGCCGCCGATCCAGTTGACGTACTGGACGACCATCGGCTTGTCGAGGCCGTGTTCGATCCGGTAGGCCTGGGCCTGGGCTTCGGCCTGGGCGTAGGACGCGCCGCCCTGATTGATCAGCTGGGATCTGATATAATCGGCATAGTCGCCAGGCGGGGCCTGGATGATCGCGAAAGTCACCACGCTCAGGATGAAGAGAACGGGGATCGCGGAGGCTATGCGCACGAGCAGGAATCGTAACATCGGGCGGTCCGCTTTTCCTTGCCGCCAGTCGCTCCTTGTCAGCGCGGCCGGCTCGTTGGTCATATCAGGCCGCGCGCCACGCGCGGCCTGAATCTCGCTTCAGCTGGGAGGGAGCTAGTTGTTGACGGGACCCTTGTCGCCGGGCTTGCCGGGCAGCTGTTCGGGGAACAGCTCGTATTTGCCCTGCTTGTCGGCGGCCACCCACAGGCGTTCGCGGATCACCGAATCTTCAGCCCAGTTGAACATGAAGATCGGGGTGCCCTGCGGCACGTTGGAAAACCGCTTGTTGATGATCAGGGCACCAGGATATTCCGTCAGACCCACGGTGTTGACGTGCTCCGTCGAGATCTTCTGGTACTGTTTCATCAGGGCGACGCGGGCGTCATTGTCCGGGCTCGTCGTGAACTTGGCGACAATGTCGTTCAGTTCCTTTTCGAACGGCATCAGATCGAGCTGATCGTCCTTGCCGGCGCGGTGGTGCCAGCTGGTGCGGGGACCGATCGGCGCAAGCTGCTCGGTATTCTGCACCACCGACGACAATTCCGTCGTGTTGCGCTGGATCAGCCAGTCGAAGCGGCCGGCATAGTGGGCGTCGTCACGCTTCGGGCCGTCGAGCGCATTGATGACGATCTTCAGGCCGAGCTTCTCCATCTGCGCGACGACACCTTCGGCAAGGCTCTTGTCGGTCGTGTACTGATTGTTGATCAGCATGACGATTTCGACATCCTTGCCGCCGGCCGTGCCGGCCGGGAAGTTCACGATGCCGTTGCCGTCCGTATCCTTGAGGCCGGCTTTGGCCAGTTCCGCCTTGGCGCCCTTAAGATCGAAAGGATAGTAGACGGTAGAGTTGCGGTCGTAGAAGCTGGTGCCGGAGGAAAGTCCGCCCGGGTAGATCGCGGTGAATGGTCCCTTGACCAGCGAGTCGCCGATCGCCTTGCGATCCAGCGCCATGGTGACGGCCTTGCGGAAGTCCTCATTGCGGTTCAACTCGCGGATCGCCTGGCCGCGTTCGTCAGGGTTGCCCCAGCCGTTGGCGGAGAAGTTCATGCGCAAGTTATAGCCGATGAGGCGCGGGCCGAAAGCCAGACGGGCGGGCGCGGTTTTCTCGGCGGCGCGCTTCAGCGAGGCGACGAAGTTTTCCGGCTGCTCGAGATTGGAGATGTCGGCGGATCCGGCCACGGCCTGAACGTCGCGGTCGGCCCAGGTCGAGAGCTTATAGTGCAGCTCGTTGAGATAGGGCAGCTGGTTGCCCTTCTCGTCGACCTTCCAGTAGTAGGGGTTGCGGCGCATGACGATGATATCGTCGGAGCGATATTCGACCGGCACCCATGCGCCCATGACCGGCATGTTCATGAACTCCGGCGGGAAGGCGTTCTTGAACTGGTCGTAGGTGTTCTTCGAATATTTTGGATGCTGGGGTTTTAAGATATGAGAGGGACCCGGGCAGAAGTTCGGGTAGGACATCGTGTAGAGATATTGCTTCGGGAAGGCCTCCTTGAAGGTCCATTCGACCGTGTAGTCGTCGATCTTCTTCAGCGTCGTGCCGACGCCGAAAGCCTCAGGCGAGGCGCCGCCGCCGAGCGGCGAGACGTTCGGATCGATGACTTCGTCGTCCCAGTAGAACATGATGTCGTCGGCATTGAAGGGCGCACCGTCCGACCATTTGGCGCCTTCGACCAGGTGCATGGTCAGCTTGTGGCCGTCTTCAGACCAATCCCAGCTCTTGGCAAGGTTCGGCAGCGGTTCGGTGTCCTTGGCTTCCACCTGGAACAGCGGAGCGGTGCGCGTCAGGCATTCGGAAAGGCCGATATCGATGCCGCCCCAGCCCTGCGTCTGGCCGGCGCCGTAGTTCCAGCCTTCCGGCCGGCCGCCGATGACGTGGCGCATCGTATCGCCGTAGACACCGATGCCGTCGGGCATGTTGCCCGTCTTGAAGACCATCGGCTCCTTCGGCAGACGGTCTTTGACCGCCGGCAGTTTGCCGGTGGCGACGAAGTTCTTCGTGACCCAGTCGGGCTCGTGATATTCGGGTAGCGCCTTGAACTCCAGGATGGAGTCGCGCGCCACATATTTGATCTTGCCTTCGGCCGGGAAGTCCGCCGGCGCCGGCGGAACCGTGGCTTCGGAGGCATATGCATTCAGCGCCAGGACTGAGACGCCGAGCGTCAGTCCGGCCAGAATGCCAAGTTTGCGAAATTTCATCATCGTTTCTCCCTCTTGTTCCGGAGCGCGGGGCACGCGGCTCCTGTTCCTCAAACGGCGTGAAAGCGGGCCGGCGGCCCATGGGTTTCCCTCCCGGAAACCCATGACGACCCCTCCTTCACGATAATCAGACGGCCTGTTTCAGCGCCGCCTTTTCCGCGCGCAGCTCTTCGATCGAGCGAACGTTGCGGCGTGCGGCACCCGCCCAGTCGCGGGTCTGCACCTTGGATTTCGACAGCCGCTCCTTGGCGGCCGGCACGGCGTCGGCATATTGCGGCAGCCAGCGCGCCTGGGCAACGACCATCTCGTCTACCATTTGCCAGACCTCCTCAGGCGTCGCCACGGCGCCGACCAGAGGGTCGTGCAGCACGGCAAGCTTCAAGAGATCGATGTCGCCGGATATGGCGGCATGCACCGACATGCGCTGGACATTGATCGAGGCGATGCAAGTGGCGGCACAGGCTTCCGGCAGGGTAACGCCCGAGACCATATTGATGCCGAAGCGGTCGACGAAGCCCGGCGATTCGATGATCGCATCGGAGGGCAGATTGGTGATGACGCCGTTGTTCTTGACGTTGAAATGGCCGCGATAGACCCGGTTGGTCTCCAGCGCCTCGAGGATGTGGCTCGCATGTTCGTTCGAGCGCCTGGCCGGATCGATCGGCTTTGAAGCGGATTCCAGGAACTGGGGGAATTCCGTCTCGAACCAGTTGCGCGTTTCGGTGGAATGGCGGAGGTAGCCGCCAGTCTCGCCGTGGATCCAGTCGGACATGTCGATCCAGCGGGTGATTTCCTCCGGCCGTTTGCGGTACCAGGGCAGGTATTCCGAAAGGTGGCCGTTGCTCTCGGTGGAATAGACGCCGAACCGCTTCAGCACGTCGATGCGCAGCTTCTCCTGCTGCGAATAGACCGGATGCGCCTCGAAGGCGGCGATGAGCTCGTCCTTGCCGATCCTGCGGCCGTTGAGGCGAAGGTCGATGAACCAGGTCTGGTGGTTGATGCCGGAGCAGACATAGTCGAGTTCACTCAGCGACTTTGCGCCGAGCACCTCGGCGATCTGCTCGGCGCCATGCTGGACGCCGTGGCAGAGGCCGACGGTATCGACCTTGCCGTATTCGATCGCAGCCCAGGTGTTCATGGCCATCGGATTAGCATAGTTCAGGAATTTCGCGCCGGGCTCGGCGACCTCTCTGATATCCTTGCAGAAGTCGAGGATCACGGGAATGTTGCGCTGACCATAGAGAATGCCGCCGGCGCAGATCGTATCGCCGACGCACTGGTCGATGCCATATTTCAGCGGGATCCTGATATCGTCGGCATAGGCTTCGAGGCCGCCGACCCGCACACAGCTGATGATGTAGCGGGCGCCGGTCAGCGCCTGGCGCCGGTCGGTCGTCGCCGTCACCTTGGTCGGCAATCCGTTTGACTCGACGATCCGGTCGAGGATCGCCTTGATCATCTCAAGATTATGCTCGCTGAGATCGGTCAGCGCGAATTCGACGTCGCGAAACTCCGGAACGCACAAAATATCGGTGAACAGCTTCTTGGTGAAGCCAACGCTGCCCGCACCGATGATAGCGATTTTGAAACTCATGATCTTCACCTCGACCCATTCGAATGCTACAGAAAAGATGCTTATGGAGGATCGGCCCGCATGCCGGAACATGAGGCTGAAAAAGCCGAAAAACTGCCTGTTTTCCTCCCGGCCGCTCTCTCGACCGTGGTCTCTTCCCTGTTTGTCGAGCGGGATTATGCCCGAAATCGGCAAGGCCACCAGAGAAGGATTATGCTTTCAGGGGTAATTTTGTGCTGCAAAATTTGATTGCAAACGGACAGTCGATGAGGACCGTTTCGCTGCCCCGCGGCAGGCAGCGATTGCATGCCATGCCGACCAGCTCCGGCTATGAAGTGCGCGAGAACGAGCCCTATGACTGGGATGGCCGCAGGCGCGGCCAGACGCCCTTCACCGTGCTGCAGCACACGATCAGCGGCACCGGCCGGCTGCGCTACCAGAATCGCAATTATCGGCTTCAGGGCGGCGACACGCTGCTGGTGCTCGTGCCGCACAACCACCGCTACTGGCTGGAGAAAGGCGACCGCTGGGAATATTTCTGGATTTCGATGAATGGCGAGGAGACGCTACGCATCCACCAGCTGGTCCTGTCAACCGCCGGGCCGGTGCTGAAACTGCAGCCCTCGACCATCGATCATCTCGCCGATTGCAGCCTGCGCCTCGTGACCGGCGCCACCTCGCCGGGGGCCGCCTCGGCGATTGCCTATGAGGCGGCGATGGCGCTCTATGACGACGTCTTCGGCTCGCCGGCCTTTGCCGCCGAGCTCAGCGTCATGCAACCGGTGATCGACCATATCAACGCCAATCTGGAAAAGCCGCTGCCGGTCAGCGAACTCGCCGGCATCGTCGGTCTCAGCCGCGCGCATTTCTCGCGCAGCTTTGCCGAGAGCGAGGGCATGCCGCCGGCCGAATTCGTGCTGCAGCAGCGGCTGCAGCGCGCCGTCAAGCTTCTGACCAAGGCAGACTTCCTGCCGGTTAAGGAAGTCGCCATCATGTGCGGCTTCGAGGATCCCAACTATTTCTCCAAAGTCTTCCGCCGGGTCTACGGCACCAACCCGACGGAATTCCGCACCACCGGCATGTATGCCAGCATCGGCAAGCTAAGATAGCCCTAAAGCTCTTTGTTTTGATGGATGTCGTAATCCCGGAACCGCTGCACACTTCCGGGCGACATGCATTAGGTCAGGCCCGCACCTCGAATACCATGTTGAACGGCGTTTCGGTGGCGCGGCGGAAATGCGTGAAGCCGGCGTCGAGCGCCACCTTGCGCAGCTTCATCTCTCCCGCCTGGGCGCCGAGCCCGAGCCCCACCTCCTGCGACAGCGACGCCGGCGTGCAGATCATCGTCGAGGCGCCGTAATAGACGCGGCCGACGGGATTGAGATTGTCCTTGAGATGATCATGGGCAAAGGGCTCGACGATCAGCCACGTGCCGTTCGGCCCAAGCGTTTCCTTGACATGCTGGCCGGCGCCGACCGGATCGCCCATATCGTGAAGGCAGTCGAACATCGCGACCATGTCATAGCCGCGGCCGGGAAATTCCGCCGCCCGGCTCTGCTCGAAGGTCACCCGGTCGGCAACGCCGGCATCTTCGGCGGCTGCCTTGGCCTTTTCGATCGACGGGCCGTGATAGTCGAAGCCGGTAAAGCGCGACGCCGGATAAGCCTGCGCCATCAGGATGGTCGAGGCCCCATGGCCGCAGCCGACATCGGCAACACTGGCGCCGGCCTTAAGCTTTTCTTCGACCCCGGCAAGCGCCGGTATCCATTCGGCGATCAAATGGCTGTTATAGCCCGGACGGAAGAAGCGCTCGGTTCCTCTAAACAGGCAGGTGCTGTGCTCGTGCCAGCCGAGGCCCTTGCCAGTGCGGAAGGCCTCAGTGACTTTCGGCTCGTCCATCCACATCGATTGCACGACCTCGAAGGCGCCGACGAAGAAGGCCGGGCTGTTTTCCTCGGCAAAGACCATCGCCTGCTCCGGCGTGAGGCTGAAACGGTCGGTTTTTTCGTCATAGGTAATATAATCAGCCGCCGCCTGGGCGCTGAGCCATTCCCGGAGGTAGCGCTCCTTCACCCCGGTCTTTTGCGAAAGCTGTTGGACGTTCATCGGCGTGCCATCGGCCATCGCCTTGAAAATTCCCACCTTGTCGCCAAGCACGACCAAGGCGCCCGACATGGCGGCGCCGACATCGCCGACCAGCCGGCCGACCAGTGCATCGAGTTTCTGCATATCCGGCTCACGCATTGTTTCCTCCCGCGCGCGTGTTTAAGATCTTTAAAAATTAGACTTTAATAATATTCAGTCAATCAACCTTTCCTTTCCGCAGATGAGCAGCAGTATTAAGTTCGAAAGAATCCAGAAGATTTCCGCCGGCATCACGTATCTGCCCGCAGCGCTCATTAAGGAGACCGAATTGGAACGGCGGCAAGCGCCTGCCCGTGTTTACCTCATCACCTGGTTCGGAAACTTCGCGAGGCAGAATCACACTTTTGATGTAGGGTTATCACTATGTGCCTATCTTCCGCTCAATGCCGCGCCGCGCGCGCCCTTCTGGCCTGGTCGCAGGATGATCTTTCTTCGGCGGCCAACGTCGCCAAGGCGACGATCGCCAATTTTGAGGCCGGCAAACGCTCGCCCTATGACCGGACCCTTCAGGATATGAAGCAGGCCCTGGAAGCAGGCGGCGTCATTTTCATTCCGGAAAACGGTGGAGGGGCCGGCGTCCGGCTTGCCAAACGTGCAAATTCGATCGACACCAATGAGACCGAAACGGTTCAATATGAAGAATATCTCGAAAACGACGCGCCGCCTGGTGCGGGTGGCTGAATGATGACGAAAAAGCAGAAGCTCGAACACTCGGAGCTGGCCGGAGAATTCACCGATGACGGGGTCACCGTGCTCGTCGATATCTTCCGCACATCCGGCAGCAATGAAGACTGGACGATGGAAGTGGTGACGCAAGCCGAGGATCTGATCCGCTGGGACGAGCCCTTTGCCACCGACCGGGAAGCCTTCGACGAATTCCTGGCCGTGGTGGCGCGCGACGGGCTGCGATCGTTTCTCGACGATGACGAACCGTCCGTCCACTGAGGAAAATTCGTGAAAAGCATCAATGATCTCGTCGCCTCGGCGAAAACCGTCTGCGATCGGTACCGGGCCGGGCGGATGGAGCGGGAGACAGTCCGCGAATGGGTCCTGGGGCTTGGCGCTTATCCAGGCCCGCATGGAGACCGCGTGCGCGAAGCGGTGGAATGGTTCCGCCTGCACAATCGCGAGCCCGTTTCCGACGACATCGTGCTCGTGGATATCGACCGGCTGCGGGCGATTTCAGCGCCGTGATCCCGGGGGCGCCCGGCGTGCGCGGCTGGCGCAATCACGCCGGTCCTCGGCGGCGTAGGACCATTGGCGATCATGAGCCTCATGCATAATGCCCACGTCGCAAGTCGAGGGCGGCTGGCAAAATTAGTTCGTCCGATCAGTAAAAGGAACAGCACGTGGCAGCATTTCCGGAAAAGGCAAAGGTCGTCATCATCGGCCTCGGCGGTATCGTCGGCGCCTCCATCGCGCATCATCTCGTCGAGCGCGGATGGGACGATATTGTCGGCATCGACAAGTCCGGCATCCCGACCGATATCGGCTCGACAGCCCATGCCTCGGACTTCTGTTACACCACGAGCCACGACTATCTCTCGGTCTGGACCACGCAATATTCGATCGATTTCTACGAGAAGATGGGCCATTACGCCCGCATCGGCGGTCTCGAAGTGGCGCGCACCGGTGACGACGCCTGGATGGAAGAGATCAAGCGCAAGCTCTCCTCAGCACGCGCTTTCGGCACGCGCGCCGATTATGTCAGCCCTTCCGAGATCAAGGCGAAGTTCCCGCTGATCGAGGAAGATCAGGTGATGGGCGGCCTTTACGATCCGGACGCCGGCCTCGTCATTCCGCGCTCGCAGACAGTCGCCGGCAAGCTGGTGGATGCCGCTGAAAAGGCCGGCAAGCTGCAGGTGTTCGGCAACACGCCGGCAAAGTCGCTGATCGTCGAAGGTGGCCGCATCAAGGGCGTCGTCACTCATCGCGGCACGATCATGGCCGACCACGTCATCGTCTGCGCCGGCCTCTGGGGCCGCCTGATCGCCGAGATGGTCGGCGAAGACCTGCCGGTCATGCCCGTTGATCACCCGCTCACATTCTTCGGTCCCTATAACGAGTTCGAAGGCACCGGCAAGGAGATCGGCTTCCCGCTGCTGCGCGACCAGGGCAACTCCGCCTATATGCGCGATACCGGCGACCCGGCGACGACCGAGGGCGGCCAGATCGAGTGGGGCTATTACGAAGCCAACAATCCGCGCATGTGCCATCCGCGCGATCTTCTCGAAAAACACGAAGCCCGCCTTTCGCCCTCGCAGCGTGACCTCGAGATGGAACAGATCATCGAGCCGCTCGAGCGCGCCATGGAGCTGACGCCGATCCTCGGCGAACTCGGCTATAACGAAGGTCACTCCTTCAACGGCCTGCTGCAAGTGTCCGCCGGCGGCGGCGCATCCTGCGGCGAAAGCCAGAAGGTTCGCGGGCTCTGGTATTGCGTCGCCATCTGGGTCAAGGACGGCCCGGGCTACGGCAAGCTGATCGCCGACTGGATGACCGACGGCCGCACTGAAATCGATCACAACAGCATCGATTACGCCCGCTTCTATCCGCATCAGTTGACCGAAGAATTCATCGAGGGTCGCTGCTTCGAAGCCGCCCAGAAGATCTATTTCCCGGCTGTTCACACTCGCGAACCCTATGTGTCCGGCCGCAACGCCAAGCGCTCGCCCTTCTACGAGCGCGAAAAGGAACTGGGCGGCTATTTCATGGAACTCGGCGGCTGGGAGCGTGCGCATGGCTACGCCGCCAACGAGCACCTTCTGGAAAAATATGCCGACTGCGTGCCCGTTCGCGAGAACGAATGGGACAGCCGCCATTTCTGGCGCGTATCGAATGCCGAGCATCTGGCGATGAGCGAGGATTGCGGCATCGTCAATCTCAGCCACTTCCACATGGTCGACATCGAGGGACCTGACCATGTCGAGCTCATGGAATGGTTGTGCGCCGCCAAGATCGGCGGCGATGCCAACATCGGCAAGGGCGTTTACACCCACTTCCTCGACGACGAAGGCATGGTCCGCGCCGACTTCACGGTCTTCCGCATGGCCGACCGCTGCCGTCTCGTCAACGGCGCCGATGCCGGCCCGCGCGACCTGCACTATATGAAGCGCGTCGCCCAGGACCGCGGCCTTGACGTCACCATCACCGACGTCTCGGAAAAATTCGTGACGATCGGCATCTGGGGCCCGAACGCACGCGATACGCTGAAAAAGGCTGTCGCCGATCCGGCCGGGCTTGACCAGGAAAACTTCGCCTTTGCGGCGATCAAGCCGATCGAAATCGCCGGCAAGCCCGTCACCGCTTTCCGCATCTCCTATGTCGGCGAGCAGGGCTGGGAACTGCACATGAAGTACGAAGACGGCCTCGCCGTCTGGGATGCGCTGCGCGCGACCGGCGTGATGGCCTTCGGCGTCGAAACCTATGCAAACTCGCGCCGCATGGAAAAGAGCCTGCGCCTGCAGAACGCCGACCTGCTCACCCAGTACAACCTGATCGAAGCCGATCTCGCCCGTCCGAAGGTCAAGGAAGCCGATTTCCGCGGCAAGGCAAAACATCTGGAATACAAGGCGCGTGACCACCAGCCGGCCATGCTCTGCACGCTTGTGATGACCGAGAATACCGACAAATCGGGGGTGCAGCGTTATCCGCTCGGCAACCTGCCGGTCGTCGACCCTGCAACGGGAGAGGTCCTGGTCGACGAGCTCGGCCGCCGGTCCTACACGACCTCGATCGCCTACGGCCCGACGGTCGGAAAGAACATTGCTCTGGCCTATCTGCCCTGGTCGCATTGCCAGGTCGGGCGCAAGCTGAATATCGAGTACTTTGCCGAGACCTATCCGGTGGAGGTTGTCGGCGTCGGCTACAAGCCGATCTACGACCCGGAAAACCTGAAACCCCGCACCTGATGACTCAAGCGCTTGTGCCGCCGACGCTATTTCCGGCTTCGGCGGCAGCGTCAGGCGCGCGGCTCGGAATGAACCGCTTAGAGATCAGCCAGCAGCCGAGCGCCCAGAGCGCACCGGCGCACCATCCGGCAAAGACGTCCGTTGGGTAATGAACGCCGAGATAGATCCGGCTCAGACCGATGATGACGGCCAGGAAAACGCCGGCGAACATGACGAAGATTCGCGTCGACCGATAACGCTGCGTGCGCGCCAGCAGCGCCCCGAGCGTCAGATAGGTCACGGCCGAGACCATGGCGTGGCCAGAGGGAAAGCTGAGATCGCTGACCTCGACCAGATGCGGGACGATGTCTGGGCGCGGCCTGGCGACCAGGATCTTCAAGATCGTGCTCGCCAGCCAGCCGGTCAGCACCGAAGAAAGGACGAAGATCGCGATCGGCCAGCGCCGGTCGAGCAACAGATAGACGGTGACGAGCACCGTCATCAACGAGAGGACAGTGACACCGCCGAGGCTGGTGATATCGCCGACGGCATGCGTCAGCCAGTCAGGCCCGATCGGCACGCCAAGCTCACCCGGCCGTCGCAACGCCAGCAGGATCGTTTCGTCGAAATGGAACGTCTCGCCTTCGAGGACCTCGCTCGTTAGCCGCTGCAGCACGAACAGGCCGCCAGCGACCGCTGCCAGCATGATCAGCGTCAGCGGCTCATATGCAGTGAGCCTTGCCAAAAATCCGCGTCGTTGAACCTCACTCATGCCTGCCGTCACGCTCCTCCACTTCATGTTGATCTACGGCAGATCGGCAAGGGGAGCCGCAAATTCAAGCCCTTGCGGCGCAGAGGAGCACTACCACCCCCCCCAACCCGCTATCTCGCGGCGAACGACCAAGTCATTCTGCGCGTCGCGGGTTGCCAATCGGGATGTCGGCGGTGATAGAGGATGAAGAACATTCATGGCGACGTTTTTGGTTCAGGTGGGAGGTTTCCTTGCTGGGGCTCAATCGGAAAAAAACTGCTTTTATTGGCTTTTGCATTCTCGCCGGTCTCGCCCCGTGTTCAGGGCAGGCGATCGGAAGCAATCCGAACTCTCGCTCGCCTATCGACCTCGTCCCGGGCCTAGTTCTGCCTGTCTCGGATTCGTCTCTTGCAGATCCCGACCTTTCGATCACGATCATCGGCTATCGGCATGGCTGGCGCTACCGCATCGAGCAGAAAGATATCAGTCGCTGTTTCGCCGGCAAAGTGCTTGTCCTGCCGCAAGGAAAGATCGTGCAGCTCAAAATCACATCGGACGATGTTGTTCACGAGTGGGCGGTGCCGGCCCTAAATCTGAAAACGGATGCCGCTCCCGGTCTGTTGAGCTTCGTCGCGGTGGACACGAAAGTGGCCGGATCGTTTCAAGGGGGAGCGACGAGAATGTCGGGTCACAGATATAAGAGGATGGAATTCGAGCTGCGTATCATTAAAGCGGATGCCTATCAGGCCTGGGAGAAGGCTCTGCCCACCTCATGCGAGGAGTAAGGGGATAAAGGAGTAAATCATGTTCCGTCTGAAAATCGCTCACATTTTTTAGCACCATGCTTCAGGCCGCAGGCGTCGGACGCTCCCAGCCGGTAGCAAAAGCTCAACCTTCTTTTGTTATGGATGGAGCCGATTTGTCCTGGAGATGGTTTCGGCGATGAAAATTCTGACAGCGGTGGTTCTGATTGCGGCCCTGCAGCCGGTCGCTGCTTTGGGCGAGACCGAATGGATGGGCGGCGCAAGACAATGGTCGGTCGGCTTCTCGAGCGAGCGCCCTGCCTATTGCCGGCTGGTCTGGAACAGCGAGCTCGGCAAGACAATGGAATTCCGCCAGAGCGCCACCGAAACTTTCTGGCTGGTCACCAAGGACAGCTGGGACATTCCGGCCGGCACCACCACCGAGGTGACGCTGACCGATCGTTCTATGACGAAAGTGGTCGCCGCCGAATATTTCGACAAGACCACGCTCCGTCTCTGGCCGCCGGCCAGCAAAGGAAGCGGCGGCGTGAAGAAGATCATCAAGAATTCCTTTGCCGGAACCCCTGACGTACAGGTGACCTTTGCCGGCAACGAAGGCGACTGGACGCTGCCGCTGTCGCGGGTGGATCAGCTCTACCCGACGTATCGTGATTGCCTCAAACGGCTTGAAGCCGGCGAAAAAACCAAGCAGGGTTCGGCCACCAGCAAGCCGTTCTAAGAATTTTTTCTCGCTCACACGATTTTCTGGTTCAGACGATTGCCGGCGGCACCGTCTCGCGGATCAGGCTGCGCACGGCCTCGATATCGCCGTTGAGCGGCCGCTCGTCGCCATAATGGGAGATACGCCCCCGCACCGCCCGATAGACGAGATCCGTACCTGGCGCCCGCGGCGCGGTCGCCGCCAGGAAATCATGCGCCTGGGCCCCCGCCATCAGCTCGATCGCCAGGATATATTCGGCATTGTCGATGACGGCGAGCAGCTTGCCGGCGGCGGCTGTCGGATGTGCGAGGAAATCCTCCTGCAGGCCGGAGGTGAGGCCCCCGTCCATGGCCGCGGGTACGGCGAGCCGGCGGTTTTCGTTGCTGAGGGCTGCCGCGGTATATTGGGCGATCATGAAGCCGGAATGGCTGCCGGCGTCACTCGCCAGAAAGGGCGGCATGCCGCTCACCAGCGGGTTGACCAGCCGGTCCATGCGCCTTTCGCTGATCGCGCCGATCTGCGCCAGAGCAATGGCGAGGCTATCGGCCGCCTGCCCGAGCGCCGGCGCCACGGCATGGGCCTCTGAGGAAACGATGGGGTGCTCCGGCGTCCCGGAGACGGCCGGATTGTCGGTGACCGAGGCAAGTTCCTGATCGGCGATGCGGGCGGAATTGTCGAAGACATCGCGGGCGGCGCCGTGGGCATGCGGCACCGAGCGAAGACTCAGCGCATCCTGGGTGCGCCGGCCGAAGGCGGCGGCGACAAGGCCGCTGTCCCGAAGCCTAGCGCGCAAAGTGGCGCCGACCTTTTCGATCCCGGCAGAAGGGCGCAGCGCCAGCACGGCTTCGTCGAAGGCGGCGATCTGGCAGCCTGCCGCCTCAAGCGTCAGCGCCGCGATCACATCGGCCCAGTCGAGCAGTTTTTCGGCGCGCAACAGCGCGATAGCCGTCAGGCCGGTGGCGCAGGCGGTGCCGTTGACGAGGCTCAGGCCCTCCTTGGCGCCGAGCACCAGCGGTTCGAGGCCGATCGCGGCCAGCGCCTCGCGGCCGCTCAAGCGCCGACCGGCAAGTGTCGCGCTGCCTTCGCCGATCAGAACCAGCGCGGTATGGGCATTGTGGGTGAGATAACCGGCCGAGCCCTTGGACGGCACATCGGGAATACAGTCATGCTCCAGCATCGCGGTGAGATGCTCGACGATCTCACGCCGTACACCGGAATGGCCATGGGCGAAATTGGCGATCTGGGCGGCGATGATGGCGCGTACCTCGCCGGCGCCCAGCAGCGGCCCGACGCCGCAGGCATGGCTGAGCACGATGCTGCGCGACAACAGGCTCTGCGAGGCCCGGTCGACGACCGTATCGGCAAGCGCCCCGACGCCGGTGTTGACGCCATAGGCGCGCACGCCGGTTTCGACGATGCGCGCGACGATGCCGCTTGCCTGCTCGACCCGCGCCCAGGCGGCCGGCGACAGCGACAGCGCCTCCCCTGCCCCGACACGTGCGACATCGCGCCAGGTCAGCACGGTCTCGATGGTGATCGTCATTGACCGCTTCCGAAATGGCCGATGAACTGGCGGAAGGCGGGCGTGGCGCCGCCGGTGAACATGTCGTCGGGCTTGCCACTGCTTTCGACCAGCCCTTCGCGCATGAAGACGACGCGATTGGAGACGTTGCGGGCAAAGCTCATCTCATGGGTGACGACGAGCATGGTCATGCCTTCTTCGGCAAGCGCGCGCATGACGCGCAGCACCTCGCCGACGAGTTCCGGATCGAGTGCCGAGGTCGGCTCGTCGAACAGCATGACCTTCGGCTTCATCGCCAAAGCACGGGCGATTGCGGCGCGCTGCTGCTGGCCACCAGAGAGATGGGCGGGATAGGCATGGCGTTTATCGGCGATCCCGACCTTTTCGAGCAGCGCTTCGGCCTCGGCGATGCAGTCGGCGCGCGGCCGCTTCAGCACATGGATCGGGCCCTCGATGACGTTCTGCAGGATCGTCATATGGGACCAGAGATTGAAGGACTGGAACACCATGCCGAGTTCGGAGCGGATATGGTCCACCTGCTTCTGGCTCGCCGGTTTGCTGCGCCCGTTCTTGTGCACCATCTCGATGTGCTCGCCATCGACCCAGATCTCGCCGTCGCTTGCGGTTTCGAGCATGTTGATGCAGCGCAGAAAGGTGGATTTGCCGGAACCGGAGGCGCCGAGCAGCGAAATTACATCGCCGTCTTCCGCATCGAGGGAAATGCCGCGCAGGACCTCGTGCGTGCCGAAGCTCTTGCGGATATTGCGGACCGAAAGTCGGGTAACGCCTGGCATGATTGCTCCAATCGGTTCAAGAACTACCTAGGCCTTCAGCGGCTGCGGGGCCGCGCGGCGGTGTCGGGACAGCGAATATTCGAGCAGGGCCATGCCCTGCAGGATGATGAAGTTCAAAAGGAGATAGATGATCGCCGCGCAGAGGAAGACTTCCATCGTGCGGTAGGTCTGCGAGATCAGCCGCTGGGCGACACCGGTGACCTCCCAGACAGTGACGAGGCTTGCGAGCGCCGTCGACTTCATCATCAGCACGATCTCGGTGGAATAGGCCGGCAGCGCATGGCGAAAGGCGATCGGCGCCAGGATGCGGCGCACCAGCAGGAAGCCGGACATGCCGATCGAGCGCGCCGCTTCGATCTCCTTCGGCGAAACGGCCCGAATGCCACCGCGAAAGATCTCCGCCGTGTAGCCGGCGGTGCAGAGCGCCAGCGACAGCACAGCGCAGACCATCGGCTCGCGCAGGAACGGCCAGAGGAAGGAATAGCGGATGACGCCGAACTGGCCGAGGCCGTAAAACACCAGGAACATCTGGATCAGCAGCGGCGAGCCGCGGAAGACGAAGATGTAGCCCTTCGCAAAGCCGGACAGCACGCGGTTGCCGCTGACCCGCATCGAGACGATGACGAGCGCCAGCAGACCGCCGAAGAAGATCGACAGCGAAAACAGGATCAGCGTCGTCGGCACGGCCTTGAGCAGAGTGACCATGGTTGACGCAAGAAAGGTAAAATCCATCGTCGCCTCCTTACGCCTGGCCCATGGCGGATGCCGGCATGCTGCGGTTGGCGCGGCGTTCGGCACCGTTGAAGATGCGGTCGGAAAGGCTGGTCAGGATCAGATAGAGGCAGCCGCCGGCGATGAAGAACAGGAAATATTGCCGGGTCGAACCCGCCGCCACCTGGCTGGTGCGCATCAGTTCGGCAAGGCCGGTGACCGAGATCAGCGCCGAATCCTTGAGGCTGAGCTGCCAGACATTGCCGAGGCCGGGAATGGCCAGCCGCAGCACCTGCGGCATGATGATGCGGCGAAAGCGCAAGGCGCGATGCATGCCGATCGCCGAGGCCGCTTCAAGCTCACCCTTGGAGATGGCGAGGAAGGCGCCGCGGAACACCTCCGCCTGATAGGAGCCGGAGATGATGCCGACGGCAAGCGCGCCGGCGGCAAAGGAGGGCAGGCCGAGGAAGCCCTCGTAACCCATCGCCTTGCCGATCGAGGTGATGGCCGAGGAGCCGCCGAAATAGATGAGATAGATGATCAGCAGTTCCGGCACGCCGCGAAACACGGTCGTATAGACATTGCCGAGCGCGACGAGAAAGGGATTGCCGGAGAGCTTCGCCCCCGCGACGATCGCGCCGAGCACCGCGCCGATCGCCAGCGCCGTCGCGGTGACGGCGAGCGTCATCAAGGTGGCGAGAATGAGCAGCGCGCCCCATCCCGTCGAGCCGAAGCCAAGCAGTTCCAAGCTTGCCATATCGTCCGTTCCCCGTCCGTGGCAGTATTTTCTGGATCGAGAATAACACGCGGTCCCCGGCGACAAAGCCGGGGACCGGCGCCTGCGGCCAAAAGGCCGAAGCGCTTACTGCTGCGGGCTGACGTCGACCTGGAACCACTTCATCGAGAGGTTCTTGACGGTGCCGTCGGCGAGTGCGGATTTGATTGCCTCGCTGAACTTGTCGCGCAGATCGGTATCGGCCTTGCGAACGCCGAGGCCTTCACCCTCGCCCCAGATCGAGCCGACGATCTCCGGGCCAGTGAAGTCCAGCGCGCCGTTGGCGCTCTTGAAAGCATTGGCGAAATAGACGGCGTCGTCGAAGCCGAGATCGATGCGGCCGTTCTGCAGGTCGAGGTCGCGGTCGGCGCCGGTCTTGTACTCGCGGATCTCGGCAATATCGCCGAAATTGTCATAAACGAACTTGGCGTAGACGGTGGCCGCCTGGATGCCGATCGTCTTGCCCTTGAAGGCCTCCTTCAGCGCATCGATCTCCTTCACGCCGGTCTGGCCGGGCGTCATCTTGATCGTGGCACCGGTGCCGGCGGCTTTCGCCAGCGGGCTGTCCTTGGCGGTGGCGAAGGCAGCGGGCGTGGCGGCATAGGGAACTGTGAAATCGATCACCTGCCTGCGCTCTTCGGTGATCGACAGCGCGTCCATGATGACGTCGAACTTGCCGGCGTTCAGCGCCGGGATCATGCCGTCCCAATCAGAAGCAACGAGCGTGCATTCGATCTTGGCACGTTCGCAGAGCACATTTGCAAGCTCCGGCTCGAAGCCGCCGAGCGTGCCGTCGGCATTGGTGAGGTTCCAGGGCGCATAGGCGCCCTCAAGTGTGATGGTCGCCTTCGTCCAGTCCTTGGCGAAAGCGGGTGCTGCGAAGGCGGAAAGAGCGGCGACGCCGCAAAACAGGATTGTGCTGAATTTCATTGATGAATTCTCCTCTGGAGTTGAAACAGACCTTGCGGCACCACGCCGATCTCCGCCGGCTTGCCCTTTCCGTCCTATTTCTGTGTCCAGGACCGATTGGGAGGTTGTATATGGTACCATATGAGATATTTTGTGATATGCAAGAGGAAAGTCGATTTAGGTGGCGAATTCCATTCGTGCAAAAGGAATAGGCAATGAAGCGTTCCGGCGAGATGAAGCGCGAACTGGCGGAAAATGATAGCACGCCGCTTTATGCCGGCGTCAAGCAGGTGATCCTCGACCGTATCCACAGCGGCGAATGGCCGCCGAAATACCGCGTGCCGTCGGAAAACGAGCTGGTCGTCGAGCTCGGCGTCAGCAAGATGACCGCCAACCGAGCGCTGCGCGAGCTGGCCAACGAAGGCGAGCTCGTCCGCATCCAGGGCGTCGGCTCCTTCGTCGCCGAGCGCAAGGGCTATTCGGCGCTGTTCGAAGTGCGCAACATCGCCGAGGAAATCGCCGAACGCGGTCATGTCCATGAGGCTTCCGTCATCGTGCTCGCCCAGGAAACCGCCTCTCCGGAGATCGCCGACGCGCTCGAACTTGCGATCGGTGCAGCGGTCTTCCACTCGCTGATCGTCCACAGCGAAAACGGCGTCCCGGTGCAAATCGAGGACCGTTTCGTCCATCCGGAGGCCGCTCCCGAATATCTCGACCAGGATTTTTCGACCTTGACGCCGAACGCCTACCTGACGGCGGCGGCCCCACTCAGCGGCTCCGAACACGTGGTCGAGGCCGCAATGCCGCAGGCCTGGGAATGCAAACTCCTGACCATCCTCAAGACCGAACCCTGCCTGACGATCCGCCGGCGCACATGGTCGGCAAAACAGGTGGTCTCGACTGCCCGCCTCGTCTATCCCGGCTATCGCTACCGGCTTGAAGCGCGCAGCGGCAAGATGTTCGAGGAATGAAAACAGCGCTCGTGTTGTATATGGAACTTGGGTTACTGTGAGGCCGGCGTGAAACGCGCCACCAGGGCGTGGCGATCGCCGGGATAGGTGAAGCGCACATGCGTCACCGGGCCGGCGCCGCTCCAGGTGCGGCGTTCGACGACGAGACAAGCGGTGTTGCGGGCGATATCGAGGGCGGCTGCCACCTCCGCGTTGGCGGAGACGGCGTGGATCCGGTGTTCGGCCGTACTCCACGGCACCTGGTTGAGTAGCCAGGGACCCGGCGCCACCGTCTGAAAATCGGCATCGGCGGCCTCAGGCACTGTCGCAAGGCTGATCAGCCGCTCCTCCAGGCAGAAGGGCCGTGTGCCGGCATTGTGGATGCAGACGACCTCGATGACCGAGGACGCCACAGGCAGCTCCAGCCGGCGGCTGTCTTCGGCCTTGGCCTTACGGCTCGCCGTCTTCGAAACCGCGTAGGAATAAGGCAGGTTCAGCGACTGCACCTCGGCCTTGATATCGTGGATTTCGAGAACGGCCGATTGCGCCTGCGGCTGGGTGACGAAGCTGCCGGATTTCTTGCGGCGCTCAATGAGACCGGCCTTGGCGAGCTGGGTCAGTACCTTGTTCACCGTCATGCGCGAGACGTCATATTGGGTGGCGAGATCGACTTCGAAGGGAATACGATGCCCCGGCGGCCATTCGCCCGAGACGATACGGCCCTCGATCTCGCCGAGGATGCGCTGGTGCAAGGTGGGATCCCTGCTTTGGTTCATCGCCACGTTCCCATTGATCTCCCGCTCTAGAGCGAATGCCCGCTCATGAAAAGCGCTTTTTCAGCCAGCCAGCAATTCGCCCATCGCGGCGAGGAAACGCCGGTCGATGGCCTCGCGCCCGACATGACGCCCGCCCGCCACCTGCTTGCGGCCACGCGCCCAGACGCAATCGACCGAAACGCCGCCGGCAAACAGCCAATGATCGAGGATCTGGTCGCCGGAGAGATAGGGAACGGCTGAAGCATCGAGCGAAACGAGATCGGCGTGATGGCCTTCTACGAGACCGGCCGGCGCCTTCAGCGCGGCACCCCCGCCGGCAAGCGCATGGTTGAACAGGCAAAGCGCCGTCGAACCGCCGGGGGCTGCGACGACATTGCGGGCACGCAGCGCCAGGCGCTGCGAATATTCGAGCTGGCGCAGCTCCTCCGTTACGGAGATCAGCACGTTGGAATCCGAACCGATGCCATATCGTCCGCCCTCTTGAAGGAAAAGCGGCGCGGCAAAGGCGCCGTCGCCGAGATTGGCTTCGGTGATCGGGCAGAGGCCGGCAATCGCGCCGCTCTTTGCCATCCGCCGCGTCTCGTCCTCGGTCATATGCGTCGCATGGATCAGGCACCAGCTCTCATCCACAGGCATATGATCGAGCAGCCATTCCACCGGCCGCGCGCCCGACCAGGCGACGCAGTCCTCGACCTCCTTCACCTGTTCGGCGACATGAATATGGATCGGGCCGTCGCCCGCCAGCGGCACCAGCTTCGCCAATTCCTCGGGCGTTGCGGCGCGCAGGCTGTGTGGTGCAAGCCCGAGTTCGGCGCCGTCGAGCCGGCCGGTCACCCCCCTGCATCCCTCCATCAGCCTTTCGAAGCTGTCGAGCGAATTGATGAAGCGCCGCTGGCCGTCGATCGGCTGAGCGCCGCCGAAGCCGGAATGGGCATAAAAGACCGGCAGCAGGGTCAGGCCGATGCCGGTCTGCTGACTTGCAGCACCAATACGTTCGGCAAGCTCGACGATGTTGGCATAAGCGCCGCCATCCCTGTCGTGATGGAGATAGTGGAATTCGCCGACGCGGGAAAAGCCTGCCTCCAGCATTTCCGCATAAAGCTTGGCCGCGACCGCCTCGACATGTTCAGGCGTCATCGCCAAAGCGAATTTGTACATGACCGTGCGCCAGCTCCAGAAGCTGTCGTTTGCCGGGCCGCGCACCTCGGCAAGACCGGCCATCGCCCGCTGGAAGGCATGGCTGTGCAGGTTGCCGATGGCCGGAACGATCAGAACATGGCGTTCATCACTGGGCGCGGCGGAAACGCCCGCTTCGATCCGGGCGATGCGCCCGGCTTCGAGCGTCAGCCGCACGTCCTTCTGCCAGCCTTGCGGCGTCAGAGCTGCGCTTGCGTGAAGTATGGTCATGGCCTTCTTCTCCTCCTGCGGCGCTGCCGATCTTTCTTTTCCAGAAGAGCGCGCAAAATTTCTCTTGTCACCTGTTGATTATGTATATACATGTTTTGGCATAAGGAAAGGCGCAAAGCTGATGACCGGGAACAATTTTTCAGAGGAAACCGCATCCGCCGACGTCAGGCCGGCGCTATGGCGCAATGCGCGCCTGGCGACGCTTGCGCCTGACAAAGCGGGGCTCGGCATCGTCGAAAAGGGCGCCGTTTTGATCGAAAACGGCCGCATCGCCTTTTCAGGTGCCGAAAGCGAGCTGCCGGCATCGGCCATCGAACATTCCGAGATCGTCGACCTCGAAGGCCGCTGGGTAACGCCCGGCCTCGTCGACTGCCACACCCATATCGTTCACGGCGGCAATCGCGCCCGCGAATTCGAGATGCGCCTCGAAGGCGCGACCTATGAAGAGATCGCGCGGGCCGGCGGCGGCATCGTCTCCTCGGTTCAGGCGACCAACGCGCTGTCGGTCGAGGAACTCGTCGCCACGGCGCTGCCGCGCCTCGATACGCTGCTTGCCGAAGGCGTGACCACGCTCGAGATCAAATCCGGCTATGGCCTCAACCGGAGCGGCGAAGTGAAGATGCTGCAGAGCGCCCGCCTGCTCGGCCATGTCAGGCCGGTCCGCGTCGCCACCAGCTATCTCGGCGCCCATGCGACGCCGGTCGAATATAAGGGCCGCAACGGCGACTATCTCGACGATGTCGTGCTGCCCGGTCTCGACGACATGTATAATCTTGGCCTTGCCGACGCGGTCGACGGCTTCTGCGAAGGCATCGCATTTTCGACTGCCGAGATCGCCCGCGTCTTCGACAAGGCCAAGGCACTCGGCCTGCCGGTCAAGCTGCATGCCGAGCAGCTCTCCAATCTCGGTGGCGCCAAGCTGGCGGCCGCCTATGGCGCGCTGTCCGCCGATCATCTGGAATATCTCGACGAAGAAGGCGTTGCCGCAATGGCCGCGGCCGGCACCGTCGCCGTGCTCCTGCCCGGCGCCTTCTACGCCATCCATGAAAAACAGAAGCCGCCGGTGGAAGCGCTACGCCGGGCCGGCGTGCCGATCGCCATCGCCACCGATTGCAATCCCGGCACCTCGCCGCTCACCTCGATGCTGCTGACCATGAACATGTCGGCGACGCTTTTCGGCCTCACCGTCGAGGAATGCATCGCCGGCGCCACCCGCGAAGGCGCCCGCGCGCTCGGCCTTATCAGCGAGACCGGCACGCTCGAAGCCGGCAAATCCGCCGATCTCGCCGTCTGGAATATCGAGAGCCTCGCCGAGCTCGTCTACCGCATCGGCTTCAACCCGCTTCATGCACGCGTCTTCAAAGGCGAAAGGAACGGTCAATGACCATTACGCTCCACCCGGGCTCCGTCTCGCTCAAGGATCTCGAGACCATCTATTGGACCGGCGCGCCGGCCAGGCTCGATCCCGCCTTCGATGGCGGCATCGCCAAGGCCGCCGCCCGCATCGCCGAGATCGCCGCCGGCAATGCGCCGGTTTACGGTATCAATACCGGCTTCGGCAAACTCGCCTCGATCAAGATCGACAGCGCCGACGTCGCCACGCTGCAACGCAATCTCATCCTGTCGCATTGCTGCGGTATCGGCGCGCCGCTGCCGGAGAATATCGTTCGGCTGATCATGGCGCTGAAGCTGGTTTCGCTCGGCCGCGGCGCCTCCGGCGTGCGGCTGGAGCTGGTGCGGCTGATCGAAGGCATGCTGGATAAGGGCGTCATTCCGCTGATCCCGGAAAAGGGCTCGGTCGGCGCCTCCGGCGATCTTGCCCCGCTTGCACATATGGCGGCGGTAATGATGGGCGAGGCCGAAGCCTTCTTCGCCGGCGAACGTCTGACTGGTGCCGAAGCCCTGGAAAGGGCCGGACTGAAACCGGTCGTGCTTGCTGCCAAGGAAGGCCTGGCGCTGATCAACGGCACCCAGACCTCCACGGCCCTGGCGCTTGCCAGTCTCTTCCGCGCTCATCGCGCCGCGCAGGCGGCTCTCATCACCGGCGCCATGTCCACCGATGCCGCCATGGGCTCGTCGGCGCCTTTCCATCCGGATATTCATACGCTGCGCGGCCACAAGGGCCAGATTGACACGGCATCCGCCCTTCGCGCCTTGCTCGAACAATCGGTCATCCGCCAGAGCCATATCGAGGGCGATGAGCGCGTGCAGGATCCCTATTGCATCCGCTGCCAGCCGCAGGTCGACGGCGCCTGCCTCGATCTCTTGCGCTCGGTCGCCCGCACGCTCGAAATCGAGGCCAATGCGGTCACCGACAATCCGCTGGTGCTGTCGGACAATTCCGTCGTCTCGGGCGGCAATTTCCACGCCGAACCCGTCGCCTTCGCCGCCGACCAGATCGCCCTTGCCGTCTGCGAAATCGGCGCGATCTCGCAGCGCCGCATCGCGCTGCTGGTCGACCCGGTGCTTTCCTACGGCCTGCCGGCCTTCCTCGCCAAGAAGCCGGGCCTGAATTCCGGCCTGATGATCGCCGAGGTCACCTCGGCGGCGCTGATGTCGGAGAATAAGCAGATGTCGCACCCGGCCTCGGTCGATTCGACGCCCACCTCGGCCAACCAGGAAGACCATGTCTCGATGGCCTGCCACGGCGCCCGCCGCCTGCTCGGCATGACCGAGAACCTGTTCGGCATCATCGGCATCGAAGCGCTGACCGCCGCCCAAGGCGTCGAACTGCGCGCGCCGCTGTCGACCAGCCCGGAACTTTTGAAGGCGATCGCCACAATCCGCAGCAAGGTGCCGAGCCTCGACAGCGACCGTTATATGGCCAATGACCTCGCCGCCTCCGCCGAACTGGTGGCGACGGGCGCGCTGAACGCCGCCGTTTCGAATGGCATCCTGCCGGTTTTGGAAGGTTGAGATGATGATGGAAAAAGTCACCAACCCAACTCTTCCCCACAAGGGGGAGCGGCTTAACCTCAGGCCCCGCCTGCATTCAGTCTTGAACGCAGAGCATGCGGCTGGCTCTGGCCCCTCCCCCTTGTGGGGAGGGGTTGGGGAGGGGTTTCTGCCATGACCGCACCCTACGAAATTCATCGGGGCACCTCACCCGTCATCCTCGCCTTCCCCCATACCGGCACCGATGTGCCGCCCGGGATCGCCGACGGGCTGAACGACAATGGCAGGATCCTCGTCGATACCGACTGGCACATCCACCGGCTCTATGACGGGCTGCTCGATGATGTCACGACCGTGCGCGCCACCTTCCACCGCTATGTTATAGACGCCAATCGCGATCCAGAGGGCGTCAGCCTCTATCCCGGCCAGAACACTACCGGCCTCGTCCCGGAAACGGATTTCGACGGCAAGCCGATCTGGAAGGATGGGCAGGCGCCTGACGAAGCCGATATTGCCGCCCGGCTGCGGGATTTTCACGCGCCCTATCACGCCGCACTTGCCGCCGAGATCGAGCGTGTCAGAGCAAACCACGGCGTCGCAATCCTCTATGATTGCCACTCGATCCGCTCCCATATTCCCTTCCTCTTCGAAGGCAAATTGCCGGATTTCAACATCGGCACCGATATGGGCAAGACCTGCGACGGCGCCATCGAGCAGGCGACGCTGACCGTCGTCGAAGCGGCGCAAGGCTACGACAGTGTGCTTAATGGCCGCTTCAAAGGCGGCTGGACGACCCGCCATTATGGACGGCCCGAGACCGGCGTCCATGCGATCCAGATGGAGCTCGCGCAATCGACGCATCTCCAGACCGAAACTCCGCCTTTCGCCTATGACAGCGCTAAAGCGGACCGGCTTCGCATCCATCTCAAAGACATTCTGGTGCGCATCGAACAGATCGCACCGGGCCTGAAACGCTGAAGATTGAAACCTGAGAACAGGGGAACCGCCATGAACAATCCACGTCATAATATCCGTGAAATCCGCGCGCCCCGCGGCAACGAGCTCAATGCCAAGAGCTGGATGACCGAAGCGCCGCTGCGCATGCTGATGAACAATCTCGATCCCGACGTCGCCGAAAATCCGAACGAGCTCGTCGTCTACGGCGGCATCGGCCGCGCCGCCCGCACCTGGGAGGATTTCGACCGCATCGTCGCGACGCTGAAGACGCTGACAGAAGAAGAAACGCTGCTGGTGCAGTCCGGCAAGCCGGTCGGCGTCTTCCGCACCCACAAGGATGCGCCGCGGGTGCTGATCGCCAATTCCAACCTCGTACCGCATTGGGCGACCTGGGATCATTTCAACGAGCTGGATAAGAAGGGCCTTGCCATGTACGGCCAGATGACGGCCGGCTCGTGGATCTATATCGGCACGCAGGGCATCGTGCAGGGCACCTACGAAACCTTCGTCGAGGCCGGCCGCCAGCATTACGGCGGCAATCTCAAGGGCAAATGGATCCTGACCGGCGGCCTCGGCGGCATGGGCGGCGCCCAGCCGCTCGCCGCGGTCATGGCCGGCGCCTGCTGCCTCGCCGTCGAATGCAATCCAGACTCGATCGATTTCCGCCTGCGCACCCGCTATCTCGACGCCAAGGCCGAGACACTCGACGAAGCGCTCGAAATGATCGACCGCTGGACCAAAGCCGGCGAAGCCAAATCCGTCGGCCTGCTCGGCAATGCCGCCGAAATCCTGCCGGAAATGGTCCGTCGCGGCATCCGCCCCGACATGGTCACCGACCAGACCTCGGCGCACGACCCGATCAACGGCTACCTGCCGAAGGGCTGGACGATGGCCGAGTGGAAGGCCAAGCGCGAAAGCGATCCGAAGGCCGTGGAAAAGGCCGCACGCGCCTCGATGCGCGAACATGTCGAAGCGATGATCGCCTTCTGGAACGCCAGTATTCCGACACTCGACTACGGCAACAATATCCGCCAGGTTGCCAAGGAAGAAGGTTTGGAAAACGCCTTCGCTTTCCCGGGCTTCGTGCCGGCCTATATAAGACCGCTGTTCTGCCGCGGCATCGGCCCATTCCGCTGGGCCGCCCTGTCCGGCGATCCGGAGGATATCTACAAGACCGATGCCAAGGTGCGGGAACTGACCCCCGGCAATACCCATCTGCACAACTGGCTCGACATGGCCAGGGAGCGCATCGCCTTCCAGGGCCTGCCAGCACGCATTTGCTGGGTCGGCCTCGGCGACCGCCACCGCCTGGCTCTGGCGTTTAATGAAATGGTCAGGAACGGCGAGCTTTCTGCGCCGATCGTCATTGGCCGCGACCACCTCGATTCCGGCTCTGTCGCCTCGCCGAACCGCGAAACCGAGGCGATGAAGGACGGCTCGGATGCCGTCTCCGACTGGCCGCTGCTGAACGCCCTGCTCAACACGGCGTCGGGCGCCACCTGGGTATCGCTGCATCATGGCGGCGGCGTCGGCATGGGCTTCTCCCAGCACTCCGGCGTCGTCATCTGCGCCGATGGCAGCGACGATGCGGCCAAGCGTCTCGAGCGGGTGCTCTGGAACGACCCGGCGACCGGCGTCATGCGCCACGCCGATGCCGGCTACGAGATCGCACTCGACTGCGCCCGGGAAAAGGGCCTGCGCCTGCCCGGCATTCTCGGGAACTAAGACCGGTGAGGATCCTGCGCGCCGGCGATCACAAGCGCATGCCGTGGAAAAATGGCGGCGGCGAAACGGTGGAGATCGCCGTTTCGCCCGAAGATGCCGGCCTTGCGGGCTTCGACTGGCGCGTCAGCATGGCGACCGTCGCGACGGATGGGCCCTTTTCGATCTTTCCCGGGATCGACCGCACGCTGGCGATCCTGAACGGCAACGGCATGACGCTCGACATCGAAGGCTGGGCGCCGGCGCTGACGACGGCGAGCGATCCCCTCGCCTTCCCAGCGGATATCCCGGTCGCCGCCAGGCTCGAGGACGGTGCGATTACCGATCTCAACGTCATGACCCGCCGCGCGGTCCTTGTTCACACGCTGATGCGGCTCGAAATCGATGGCGGCAGGACCCTGCCGCTGACGTCGTCGACATGCCTGTTGCTCTGCCACCGCGGCGCCCTGTCGTTCGCACAGGGAGGCGAAACCGGCGCGCTTGCATCAGGCGATGCGCTGCTGATCACGGATGCGGGCGAAATCGAACTCAAAATCGATGGCGAGGCAACCTGTTATCTTGCATCGATCGACGCCGGCTGATTTCGGCCCAACCTCTTGCAAAGATTGGATAATCGAAAAACGGTCCGGGCATTGGCGCGGACCGTTGCGATTTCCGGCCATGGACGTCATTCCCGCTTTCGGTCTAAACTTTGCCTTTCTGATGCAGAACAAGACCTAGACTGCCCGACGTGCGGGGTAGCAATGGAGCGGGCGTGACGGATCCCTACGATATTCTCGGCGTTGAACGCGATGCGGATGAGGCGCAGCTGAAGGCCGCCTATCGCAGGCATGCAAAAGTCGCCCACCCGGATTCGGGCGGCGATTCGCAAGCCTTCGACAATCTGCAGAAGGCTTATGTGCTGCTTCTCGATCCGGTCCGCCGCAAAGTCTACGACGATACCGGCTACGACGTCGAATTCGCCGATGCGGCCGAGCTGCAGGCGCTTGTCATGATCGAGAAGCTCGTCACCGACGCGGTGCTCGACGAGCGGGCGCCCGGAAGTTTCGATCCCGTCGCCGTCATGCAGGAAAGCCTTTCCGAGGAACTGCGCAAAGCGCGGTTCAGCAAGAGCGAGTTGGAACGCCACGCCTCGCGGATCGGCCTGCATCTGGAGCGGCTCGAAAAGCAGTCTGGCCGCGATGTGCTCGCTCACATGTTCCGCGCCCGCATCGAGGCGATTGGAAAGGCGGTCGTGGAAACCGAGGCGAAGATCAAGGCAGCCGAACGCGCCGCCGACATGCTCGCCGGCTATATCTACGACATCGACCCGACGCCGCTGCCGGAGGCCTCGGTCACCAGCATCGAATGGACCGAGCCCTCCAGAAACCGCTCCACCGGCTGACGCGCGACGCGGCTGGTCTTAGCCTTAATAGGACAGCTTCGGATACCAATCCGGCGCCCGGCCTTCTGGCGTTGAATCGAGCACGGTCCAGAGCGGCATCAAATCTGGAGCGCCGCGCGGATCCTCGCCGGGATCGGCCGTCACTTGGCCCATCTCTCCGCCCCAGAAATGACGGATGGTGCCGTCGCGCCGGGTGAAGACGTTGAAAGCGGCGTCATCGCTGCCGTCTTTGCCGATAGCATGATAGTCGCGGCTGTATTCATCGGTCGTGTCGGAATAAAGCGGCAGGTGATGCCAGCCGCGCTCCTTCTTGAAGGCGAGCAGCCGTGCGAGCGGCGAGCGGGCGACGACGGCAAGCGCCACGCGCTGCTGCATATCGGGCACCTCGCCGTCCCAGGCCGACAGCAGCGAGGTGCACATCGGGCATGGGCGCTCCCGTTGCGGCCCGAACATGTAGCTGTAGACGACCAGCGTTTCCTTGTCGGCGAAGAGCTCGCTGAAGCTGATCGGCCCGTCGACACCTTCGAAGCGGTAATCTTTCTTCACCTCGCCGCCCGGCGGCAGCGCCCGGCGCTGGACGGCCACGCGTTCGATATGGCGGCGCAATTCGATCTCTTCGGCGAGCAGCGCGTCGCGGGCGCTGCGATACGCCTCGCTCTCATTGGGGAAGCGGACGCCGTTCTTTGCCGCAAGCACAGGGGCGGGGACGAGACGCTGATGATCCATGACATTTCCTCCTTCTGTTGCCGCACGATTGCAGCACATCGTTAGGATGACGATCGGCGGATGCGAAAATCGACAGCGCCGGCGAAAAAACGGCGGCAAGAAAAAATCCCACTTCGGAACCCCGAAGGACCGCCGCTTCGGAATTCCGAAATCCGCCGGCTTTTTCGGCAGTGTCATCGCGGAAAAACAGGCAATGACTTCAATGCCCCAACCAATTTCGGGATTCCGAAGTGCTATATAGAGTATGGTGGGAGTTCGTCACGATCGCCCGGATCGAAGCAAACGCCTCGGCGAATGCAATGTCTGAAAATCAAAAAGGGCGCTCGACCCTTGCGGGGAGCGCCCTTATCCTGTCGGACGGCAAAGAGTTCGACGACGTCGATACCCCATGCATCCATTTTTCAGGCAGGGCTGGTATATGCGCCCTCTCCGCCACGGTTTCAAGGGCCGATCGGCATCATAATTTTACAATCCCTAAAAAGCGACGCCGGTGATGGGATTGACGACCGGTCGTTCGCTTTTGTCGCCCGCCCCAGCCGGCTGCACCGTCGGTGGCGCCAGCGATTCTGCATCGGCAGGCTCCGGCTTGTCGGGAACAGCGCCGACATCTTTGGGGCGCCGCTGCTCGGGCTTTACGTTTTCGTCATTCGTCGACATTGTCTGTCTCCTTTCAGGCAAGAAGTCACGGCCGTCGAGATGGTTCCGATGACTATGGAGGATTGCCGATGCTCGACAGATTTCTGCTCCAGGGGCCGCAGGATGCGCGCTTCACCATCCTGCTGGCCCATGGCGCCGGCGCGCCGATGGATTCGGCGTCGATGACAGCAGCGGCGGAAGCGCTTGCCGGCAGCGGCTTCAGGGTCGCGCGCTTCGAATTCGCCTATATGGCTGCCCGCCGCACCGGGGACCGCAAGCCGCCGCCGCGGGCCGAAACGCTCAATCCCGAATATGAAGCAGCGATTGCCGAACTCGGCGTCGGCGGCCCGCTGATCATCGGCGGCAAGTCGATGGGCGGCCGGGTCGCCAGCATGATCGCCGACGATCTCTATGGCAGGGGCAAGATCGCCGGCCTGCTCTGCCTCGGCTATCCCTTCCATCCGCCCGGCCAGCCGACGAAACTGCGCACCGCTCACCTCAAGGGGCTGACGACGCCCGCTCTCATCTGCCAGGGAACGCGCGATGAATTCGGCACGCGGGACGAGGTGCCGGGCTACGATCTCTCAGGCAGAATCGAAATCCTCTGGCTCGAGGATGGCGACCACGACCTCAAGCCGCGCAAGAAAATCTCCGGCTTCTCCGCTGCCGATCATCTCGCTGCGATGGCCAAGACGGCAAAGGCTTGGGCGGAGCGTCTCTAGGCCGCAAGCCTCCTGACATCGATGCGCCGGTCGGCGGCGAAAACGGTGATTTCGAAGTGCTCGGCCTGCAGCACATCGCGAATGTTGCGCGGCCGATGCGCGGCGATGTTGACCCCGCCTCTCAGCCGGACGCTGTCATAGAGGATGCCGGCGCCGCCGCTCGAACGCACCTCTTCACCAAGCAGCTGCGACGCCGCATAGCTCACGCCGTCATAGACATCGGGCCGCAATATCTGCTGCCCGCGAATATCGAGATAGTCGCCGATCAGAGTGGCCGCATAGCTTCTATAGGTGCGCGCCATCGTCGCCACGCTGCGGGCGACCGCCTCGCGCCTGAGGTGATGGCCGACCTCGGCGGCGGCTGTCTTCAGAGCATCGGCGGCATACCAGGCGCCGAGATCGGGACCGTTGAAACGCATTCCGCCGGGCGCCACGTGCAGGAACGCCGCCATCACGATGCTGGCATTCGGACTTCCGTAAACCCACTCATCCTCGGGAAGCCGCCGTATGCGGTCGGCGACGAGGCGATCGTTGGTCCAGCCGACGAGCTCCATCACCGCTTCGAGATCGGAGGCCCGCGTCACCGTATCGAAAAGCCCGATCGGCGGAAATTGCGACGGGATCAGCCGGTAGGAGGGACGCGGCGCCTCGGCAAAACCCGCACTCATCGGAAGATGATGTCCGCATCTTCGTAAGGCGTGAAGGCCTGGTCGAGACTGTTCGGCTGCATATAGACACCGCCTCTTGCGGCATCGAGGAACCGGCGCACGGTCATCAACCCGTCCTGGGTTCCGTTGGTCACGATATCGAGCGGCGGATGCCCGCCGAAAACCGGCGCCTGATGCGGCATGCGCAGCCAGGCGACGCCGGCGCGTTCCTCGGCAAACAGCACGCCGAGCGCCTGATGGATGCCGAGCACGGCGGAGATCCGGGTCAGCGTATCGACATCGAGCGTGAAGGCCCCATGCTCGCGCGCCTGCTTGGCCCAATTGTGATAGGTCGAGCGGGAGGGATAACCGAGCACAAGCAGGCGCTGCTCTTCACTCAACCCCCAGAGATCGGCGATCGCCAGGAAGGTTCGCAAAGCCGGTGCGCTCAGCCTTTTGCGGTTCGCCGGCGCAAATCGGCCGGTTTCCAGCCGCTGTGGCTCCGGGGTTTCGCGTTGCTCCCTACGTCGTGCATGCTGCATAACAGCCTCCTGTCCTGAATTAGATATAGTCCAAATCTGGGCATGCATCAACCGGATTTCAAGAGCTTGTTTTTCCGACTGCCGGTTCGGGCGTCACCATAATCCAGGCAGTAGTCGGTAGCGGATCTTGCGGCGGTATTCGGCATAACCCGGCAGGTGTCTTACCAGATGCTTCTCCTCGTCCAGCAGCCGCGCGACGAGTCCGCCTAAGGCAGGAGGGATGGCAAGCAAGCCCCAATACGAGCCGAGCGACAGCGGTATGCCAACGAAGAGAACAAGCGCCGCCGCATACATCGGATGACGCACGATGCTGTAGAGCCCGCTCGAAATGACCCGCTGACCCCTGCGGATCTCGACCGTCGCCGAGGCGAAGTTGTTCTGCCGCAGGACCAGGAAGCAGCCGTAAAAGCCGGCTGCGACCAGGATGTTGCCGAAAATCACAACCGAAGCCGGAACGGCCGCCCCGCCGAACCGATAATCAAGCGCCGAGCCGATGAAGAGCGCAATCAGCACAATGCCGTTGAAAAGCTGAATACGCTTCTGTGCCGGCTCCCGCTCCGCAGCCGGCCCGACACGCAGCCGCTGTTCCAGCAAGGCGCGGTCATATTTCAGGAAATAGGCTGTCGTCGCAACGATCCAGGCGGAAAAATTGAGAAAAAATAGCCAGCCCTGCCAATAGGACAGCGAACCTGCAGCGACGAAGATCATCACCGCGAGCACAGCGACGAATTTGACCGTCGCTTCCGTCGCCCGCCTGCCGAGATTCCTTTTTTTTTGATCCTCCATCGGCCCACCTCCATTATGTCAGGAAACCTCTCCTGCCGCCTCGCGGATCGTCTGCATCAGGATCGATTGCGGCACCGACGGCACGGCATCGGCGCGCATCGTCAGGCCGACCGGACCCCTGGTCTCGCCGGTGTCGACCGGTAGCAGCGCCAGCCGCCCGTCGGCAACATCGTCGGCCACCACGCCGTTGGAAATGATCCAGATCGCATCGCTTGAGCGCAGGAAAGCGCGGCCAAAGGCATCCGAGACCGTCTCGATCTGGTTCGGCAGGCTGGAGACGCCGTTGGCGATGAGGAAATTTTCAACCACCGGCCGTATGATCGAACCCCGCGTCGGCATCAGCACCGTGTAATCGCCGAAACCCGAGAAGGGCGATTGCCTGCCGTCGAGCAGCGGATGGCCGGCGCGCACAGCAAACACCACCTGCTCGGAATAGAGGTGTTCGAAAGAAAAGCCCGCCATCTTCTCCGCCCCGGCCAGGCGTCCGACGACGATGTCGAGATCGCCGACGCGAAGCTGCTCCAGCAGCACGGCATTCTCGCCGGTGACGATCTTCACCCGGCTCCAGGTCCGCTCTTTGAGGAAAAGCTCCATCGCCCGCGGCATGATGCGCGACGACACCGTCGGCAGGGCGCCGATCCGGATTGGCGGTGCATCGGCGAACTGCTCCTGCGAGACGGAATCGAGACCCTGGCGCAACGCCGTCAGCGCCGCCCCGGCATGCCGCAGGAAGACCTCGCCGTAGCGGGTGATCTTGATGCCGCGGCCATCGCGCTCGAAGACGTCGACACCCAGCACCTGCTCCAGCTCGCGGATCGTCTTCGTCACCGCCGGCTGGCTGACATGCAGCAATTCGGCTGCCTTCATGACGCTCTTCTGCCGCGCCACCTCGACGAAGGTCTGCAGATGACGAAACTTGACGCGACTGTCGATCATCGCTCACATAACTCCAGGGTTATCGAAAGGCTGACAAATATCATTTTACTTAACCGGATCAACCGGTCAGTTTTGTAATTAGGAGTGTGTGCGCCATGACGGAGTGTGGGTGGACGGACAGAGCCAATCGCGACGTTGACGACTGTGTCTACAGGAGACCGAAGGACGGGGCGACTCGACCCCGGCATGCGAGGCTAAGGGGCGCCAACCTACTCTCCGTCATCATCGGGTTTGACCCGAGGATCTATGCCCCGGCTTCTGAGGGTGCCGCATGGATGCTCGGGTCAAGCCCGAGGATGACGGAGAATGGGGGACGGATAGAGCCATTCGCGGCGTTGCCGCGCTTCGCCTGCTGAACCAAACAATGCCGGCCACTCGGCCGAGCTAACTTGACGAGGACGTGACGTGCAATTCGCCCGCATAAACGACGTGACGATCCATTATCAGGTCATCGGCGCGCCCGCTGACCGGCCGGTGATCGTTTTTGTCAATTCACTCGGCACGGACTTCCGCATCTGGCGCGATGTCGTGGTGCGGCTTGCCGGCGATTACGCCATCGTGCTTTACGACAAGCGCGGCCACGGGCTTTCCGACGTTGGCCAGCTCCCCTCGTCGATCGAGGATCACGCCACCGATCTCGCCGGCCTGCTCGATCTGCTTACGGTGAAGGGCGCCATCATCTTGGGCCTCTCCGTCGGCGGCCTCATCGCCCAGTCGCTCTATCAACGCCGGCCGGATCTCGTCGGCGCCCTGATCCTCAGCGACACCGCCCATAAGATCGGCACGGCTGAAAGCTGGAATGCCCGCATCGCCGCAGTCGAGAGGAACGGCATCGGCAGCATCGTCGACGCCATCATGGAGCGCTGGTTCACCCCTGCCTTCCGCAGGCCGGAAAGTACCGCCTATTCAGGCTATTGCAACATGCTGACACGCCAGCCGGTCGAAGGCTATATCGCCGCCTGCGAAGCGATCCGCGATGCCGATTTCACCGAAGCGGCGAAGAGGATCGCTGTTCCCACAATCTGCATCGTCGGCGACCAGGACGGCTCGACGCCGCCCGATCTCGTGCTTTCCACAGCAAAGCTGATCCCCGGCGCCCGCTACGAGGTCATCCCCGATTGCGCCCACATTCCCTGCGTCGAGCAGCCGGAAGCGCTGACGGCGATCATCCGCGCCTTCCTGACAACTCTTCCGGCCGGAGAAACCAACCGATGAACGAGACCGCCTCCTCCGAGCGCTACCTGCAGGGCATGGCGACCCGCCGCGCCGTGCTCGGCGACGCCCATGTCGACCGCGCCGCCGCTGCAGCGACCGAGTTCGACCGACCCTTCCAAGAGCTGATCACCGAAGCCGCCTGGGGCCATGTCTGGTCGCGGCCGGCGCTGAGCAAGCGCGAGCGCTCGATCGTCACCATCGCCCTGCTCGCCGCTCTCGGCCAGGACGACGAGGTCGCCATGCATGTGCGCGCCACCGCCAACACGGGTGCGACCCGCGAGGATGTCTGCGAGGCGCTTTTACATGTGGCGATCTATGCCGGCGTTCCCGCCGCCAATCACGCGATCAAGATCGCCAAGCAGACCTTTGCACAAATGGACGCCGAAAAGGCGGCCTGAGGGGGAGAAATGTCCGAACTACCGAACCGCAAGCCCGAAACCGGCGCCTTCTTCGCCCGCGACCGCGCCTGGCATGCGCCGGCGCTGACCCCCGGCTACAAAACATCCGTGCTGCGCGCGCCGCAGCGGGCGCTGCTCTCGCTCGACGGCACGATCTCCGAAACCACCGGCCCGGTCTTCGGCCATTCGATGATTGGCGAGCTCGACAACGACCTGATCCTGAATTATGCGCGGCCCGGCGAAAGCGCCATCGGCGAGCGCATCATCGTCCATGGCCGCGTGCTCGACGAGCGGGCAAAGCCGGTTGCCGGCGCCCTGGTCGAATTCTGGCAGGCCAATGCCGGCGGGCGCTACCGCCACAAGAAGGAAAGCTATCTGGCGGCGATCGACCCGAATTTCGGCGGCTGCGGCCGCGCCGTCACCGATGAGGAAGGCCGCTATCATTTCCGCACCGTGCGGCCCGGCGCCTATCCCTGGCCGAACGGGATCAACGACTGGCGCCCGGCCCATATCCATTTCTCGGTGTTCGGCCACGGCTTTGCCCAGCGCCTGATCACCCAGATGTATTTCGAGGGCGATCCGATGATCTGGAAATGTCCGATCGTCGGCACGATCCCCGACAAGGCGGCGATCGAACAGCTGATCGCGCCGCTCGACTGGGGCAATACCATCCCGATGGATTCACGCGCCTATAAATTCGATATCGTGCTGCGCGGCCGCCGCTCGACGATGTTCGAAAACAGGCTGGAGGGCAACTGACCATGCAGCAGCTCGGTTATCTCAAGGAAACCCCGTCGCAGACGGCAGGCCCCTATGTCCATATCGGCCTGACGCCGAATTTCTGCGACATAAAGGGTGTCTACGACAGCGATCTCGGCATGGCGATGGTCAACGACAAGACGCTTGGCGAACGCATCACCGTCACCGGCCGCATCCTCGACGGCGCCGGGGCCCTGGTGCGCGATGCCGTCATCGAGATCTGGCAGGCCGACAGCGCCGGCCTCTACAACAGCCCCTCGGAAATGCGCGGCGTCGCCGATCCCAATTTCACCGGCTGGGGCCGCTGCCCGACCCGCGCCGAAGACGGCGTCTACAGCTTCGAAACCATCAAGCCCGGCCGCGTCCCCTTCAAGGACGGCCGCAGACAAGCCCCGCACATCACTTTCTGGATCGTCGCCCGCGGCATCAATATCGGTCTGCATACGCGCATGTACTTCCCTGAGGAGACCGAGGCCAACGCCGCCGACCCGCTGCTTCTGCGCATCGAACATCGCGAACGCGTCGCCACCATGATCGCCACCCGCGACGGCGCCACATGCCATTTCGACATCCATCTGCAGGGTGCTAAGGAGACGGTGTTTCTGGATATCTGAGGGGCTGGCCAGCGGCTTGTCCTTGGGGTTCAGTGCAAGGAGACCCCTCACCTGCCCTCTCCCCGAGGGGAGAGGGGAACAGCGCCATACGAAAGCGGCTGCCTATAAGCGCCGACACCGCCCCAAATCTCTTCTCCCTCGGGAAGAAGGTGGCGGCAGCCGGATGAGGGGGCCACCACCGCGAGCGAGCAGACCATGACCGCATCACCCTTCGACCACCCCTTCCTCTCCGGCCTGCTCGGCGACGATGAAATCGCGCCCTATTTCTCCGCCGAAGCCGATATCCGCGCCATGCTCTCCTTCGAGGCTGCTTTGGCGAAGGCCGAAGCCGCCCATGGCCTGATCGCCGCCGAAGCCGCAAGACGGATCGCTGAAATCTGCGCCGGCTTCTCAGCCGATCTGCTTCATCTGCGAGCAGCAGCGGCAAAGGACGGCGTCGTCGTTCCAGAGCTCATCACGCAGCTGCGCACCGAAGTCGGCGAGGAAGCGGCCAAAAGCCTGCATCTGGGCGCCACCAGCCAGGATGTGATCGACACCGGCCTGATGATCCGCCTGAAGGCGATAGTCTTCCTGTTTGCCGGCCGGCTTTCCGCCATCGTCGCCGGGCTCGATGGGCTCGATCGCCAGTTCGGCCGCAACCGGCTGATGGGTCATACCCGCATGCAGGCAGCCATCCCGATTTCCGTCAGCGACCGCCTCGCTGCATGGCGTGCGCCGTTGGAGATCTATCGCGACCGGCTGACCGAGCAGAGTTTCCCCGTCCAGTTCGGCGGCGCCGCCGGCACTCTCGACAAGCTCGGGCCGCAAGGCCCGGCCATCCGCGCCTCGCTCGCCCAGGAACTTGGCCTGACCGACACCAGGCAATGGCAAAGCGGCCGTCTGCCGATCGCCGATATCGCCGGCATGTTCACCTCGATCTCGGGCAGCCTCGGCAAGATCGGCCAGGATATCGCTCTGCTTGCCCAGGCAGGCGGCGAGATCGAAATCGCAGGCGGCGGCAGCTCCTCGGCGATGGCGCACAAACAGAACCCCGTCGCTGCCGAAACCCTGGTCTCGCTCGCCCGCTTCAACGCCACGGCGCTGTCCGGCATCCACCACTCCCTCGTCCATGAACAGGAACGCTCGGGTGCGGCCTGGACGCTCGAATGGCTGCTGCTGCCGCAAATGACGATGGCAACCGCCGCCAGCCTGCGGCTGGCGGGGGAATTGACAGGGAATATCAAGCGGCTTGGAACGGCCTAAAGTCACGCGAAACGCGCATCAACCGAGCTTGGCGATTGCCCGTAGATTGTCGGCTGTCGTTGTCGGGAATTCGAAGAATTCGAGATAGGCGGGGATTTGTTCGAACAGCATATCCGTGCCGACCTGAAAGGTGCAGCCGCGCGCCCGGGCCGCCTCCAGGAAGGGGGTGATCTCCTTGCTCAACACCACCTCGCCGACGAAGGTCGATGCGGCGATGCGGTCGACATCGACCGGCAGAGGGTCACCCCGGCGCATTCCAAGCGGTGTTGCGTTGACGACGATGTCGAAGCCTGTCGGGTCGAGAGAGCCGATCGTGACGTGAAGGTGGGGATAATATGTCTTCAGCCGGTCGAGCAGCGCCGCCGCGGTCGTCTCGTTGGCGTCGACGATCGCCAGATGAGCGACGCCCGCCCTGGCGAGGGATGCCGCGATCGCCGAGCCGACGCCGCCGGCGCCGACGACCAGCGCATTTGCGCCCTCGACCTTTTTGCCCTTGCGCAGAACGCCGCGGACAAAACCTTCGCCATCGAACATGTCGCCGATCAGCCTGCCGTTCGGATCGAGACGCACCGCATTGCACGAGCCTGCGACTTTGGCGTTGGTCGAAGCTTCGTCGAGCAGCGCCATCGTCGCAATCTTGTGCGGCATGGTGATGAGCGCGCCGTGAATATTGGAGAGCCGGAAGACAAGCTTCAAGAACGCCGGATAGTCTTCCGGCCGGCAGCCCATCGGCACGACGACCGCATCGATGCCGTTCTTCTCGAAATAGGGATTGTAGATCAGAGGCGCCTTGAAGGACTCGGTAGGGTAGCCGAGGTGGGCGATGAGTTTGGTCGTGCCGGTAATCATGTGGCTAGACTTTCTGGGGATCGGCAGAGGCGTCGGCGTCAGAGAGGTGGATCATCTGCCCCGAGCGCGCCGATCTCTTGATCGCTTCGACGACCCTGAGGGTGGCAAGGCCCTCCCGCCCGCTGACGCGGGGTGCTGCTTCGCCGCAAATGACATCGCAAAAATGACTGAGCTGACGGCAAAGCGGATCGGCGGCTTCGTAAGCCACGCGTTCCTCGGCAAGTGGCTCCAGCCAATCCGGCTTCGCCGTCGCTGTCCACAGCGTCAGATTGGGAATGCCGAGCGAACCGTTCGTGCCGCCGATCTGGTAGCAATGTCCGGCATAGCGGGGAAATGCAGGGTTCTCGCCGGTGGTCGCCTCCCAGCTCCAGGGCGCGGCCACCGCATCGCTGCCGGTCAGCGTCGCAAGAACACCGTTTGCAAACCGCAATGAGACGACAGCCGTGTCCTCGACGGCGTGATGGCGCACGGCGTGCGATTCCATCGCATGCACGGCCTCGACCTCGCCGAACAGAAATCGGAAGAGGTCGACATCATGGATCAGGTTGACGAAGATCGGGCCCGCGCCGGCTTCCCGCCGCCAGCGGATGTCGAAATAGTCGTCGGGCTTGGCGACCCAGAAGGTGCCGTGAACCGCGAGTATCCGGCCAAGCCTGCCGCCGTCGACGATCTGTTTGGCCACCTGGATCATCGGGTTGTGGCGGCGGTGATGGCCGACGAGCAGCGGTATGCCTGCTTTCTCCCCGGCGGCAACGAGCGCTGCGGCAGCATCGACGTCGTCGGCGATCGGCTTCTCGATCAGAACGGGAATGCCGGCGGCGATAACTTCCATCGCATTCTCGACGTGAAGCTGGTTCGGCGTTGCCACGATGACGCCGTCGGGCATGTCCTCGGCGCGGATGTCCTGGAACGACGTGTACCATTGGATGCCGGCATTGCCGGCGAAATCCCGACCGACTGGAGACGGATCGATCACGGCGGAAAGAAGCGTTCCGGGCTCGGACATCACGCGCTCGGCATGGCGTCTGCCGATCAGGCCGGCTCCCATGACTGCAATCTTCAATGGCTTCATCATCGGCTCCAGAATTTGACGAGGGTTCGGCCTTGAAACCGCTTATTTCCGCAGGATTTCTCCGAGAAACTTTCTGGTTCGCTCGTGCCGCGGGTTGGTGAAGAATTCGGCGGGCGGGGCTTCCTCGACGATCGCGCCGCTCGCCATGAAGATCACCCGATCGGCGACCTGGCGGGCAAAGCCCATCTCGTGGGTGACGCAGATCATCGTCATGCCCTCGTCGGCCAGCGCGATCATCGTATCCAGCACTTCCTTGACCATCTCCGGGTCGAGTGCTGACGTCGGCTCGTCGAACAGCATCACTTTCGGCCGCATGCAGAGTGCGCGGGCAATGGCGACGCGCTGCTGCTGGCCGCCCGAAAGCTGGACCGGATATTTGTCCGCCTGTTCCAGGATCTTGACCCGCTCGAGCAGCCCGCGCGCCCGTTCCTCGGCCTCCCCCCTGCCGACACCGATCGCCTTCATCGGCGCCAGCATGCAATTCTGCAGCACGGTCAGATGCGGAAACAGGTTGAACTGCTGGAAGACCATGCCGACCTCACGGCGGATCGCATCGATTGTTTTGGCCTGGTCGCTGAGAACGATGCCGCCAACCCGGATTTCACCCTTCTGATAGGTCTCGAGATGGTTGATACAGCGGATGAGCGTCGACTTTCCGCTGCCGGAAGGCCCGCACAGGACGATCCTCTCGCCGCTGCGAACCGTCATGTTGATGTCGTGAAGGGCCTGAAACGAGCCGTACCACTTTTCCACCTGCGCCATGGCGATCATGGTTTCTGCGGCCTCGGCGGGCGTGGGACTGATCATCAAGAACTCCACAATTGGCGGGAAAGCGCATCCAAGAACAAGGGGATGCGGATCAGCGCGCGGAAGCGGCAAACTTTCGCTCGAGGCGTGCGCCGAGGATCGTCAGCGGGCAGCACATCAGGAAGTAAAGGATGCCGACGACGCCGAAGACCGTGAGCGGTTGGAAGATCTGGTTGGAGATGATGTTGCCGGCCCGCGTCAGCTCGGTGAAGCCGACGATCGAGGCAAGCGAGGTGCCTTTGATCAGCTGCACCAGGAAGCCGATCGTTGCAGGCAGCGAGATGCGCAGCGCCTGCGGCAGGATGACATCCCTCATGCGGGAGACGTATCTGAGGCTAAGCGCCTTTGCCGCTTCCGTCTGGCCGCGCGGAACCGCTTCGATCGATCCGCGCCAGATCTCGCCAAGGTAGGCGCTGGCATGCAGCGTCAGCCCGATCGCGACAGCGACCCAGGCATCGAGCATCAGACCGATCAGAGCCAGGCCATAATAGACCACGAAAAGCTGCATCAGAAGCGGCGTTCCCTGGAAGACGGCGATGTAGCCGGCAGTCAGGCCTTCCAAGAGCGGATTGCCCGAGACGCGGGCGAGAGCGACGCCGAGCCCGGCAATGCAGCCGCAGACAAAGCCGACCGCGGACAGGACTACGGTCCATTTCAGGCCGATCAGGAGGAAGACGAACTCGTCGTGACCCATGAGATTCCTCCTACTTGATGGGATATTTGAAGTATCGGGCCGAAAACGCCGCAAACAGGCGCATCATCACCCAGGAGATCACGAAATAGAAAAGCGTGACCGTGAAGTAGACCTCGAAGCTGCGAAAGCTTTCCGATTCGATGCGCTGGGAAACGGAGGTCAGCTCATAGGCCGAGATCGCCGATGCAATGCTGGTGGTCAGCGTCAGCAGCACGAACTGGCTGGTGAGCGACGGATAGATCGCCCGCAGTGCCGGCTTGAGGATGATCAGCCGGAAGACCTGCGCCTTGTGCAGGCCAAGCGCCAGGCCGGCTTCCATCTGCCCCTTCGGGATCGACTGGACGCCGCCGCGAATGATCTCGATCGCGTAGGCGCCGCCGTTGATGCCGAGCGCGATGATCGCCGTCGGCGTCGGATCCAGCCGGATGCCGGTGAGCGGAAGCGCGAAATAGATGAAGAAGATCTGCACCAGGAACGGCGTGTTGCGGATCAGCTCGACGAAGGCGATGACCAGCCACCGCAAAGGCTTGAGCGCGGAGTCGCGCAGGGCAACCCCGCCAATCCCGATGATGATCGCCAGCAGCATCCCGCAAATGGCCAGCAGGAACGTCCCGAGACAACCGAGCAGCAGGCTCGGCAGCCCGTCGATAACAGGGGTGAAATCCAGCTTATAGTTCATGTCTTCGCTGCTCCCGCCATATCGGCCATTGCTTCTACGGCGAGTTCATAACCGCGGGCACCGAAGCCGATCATGATGGCGGTGGCGACGCGCGAGATCAGCGAATTGTGGTAGATGCTTTCGCGCGCATGAACATTCGAGATGTGCAGCTCGATCTTCGGCGGATCGAACATCTTCAGCGCATCGAGAAGGGCGATCGAGGTGAAGGTATAGCCGGCCGGATTGATAATGATGCCGCAGGCCTCTTTGCGGGCCTGATGCACGCTTTCCACAAGCTCGCCCTCGAAATTGGTCTGCCGGAAGTCGACGGCAAAGCCGAGGCTCCCAGCCTTTGCCACGCACCTGTCCCTGATATCGGCTAGTGTCGTCGAGCCGTAAATTGCGGGCTCCCGCTCCCCCAGCAGGTTGAGGTTCGGTCCGTTGAGCACAAAAATGGTTCTGGTCATGTCGCACCTTTGGGCCTTGGGCATGGCGGTTGCGTTGACGGTCATAAGCTGCTCGCCTCTATAGGCTCGTCTGGAGATCGCCGCCCGCCCCTCATCCGGCTGCCGCCACCTCTCCCCGCTCGCCGGGAGAAGGGAATATGCCGCACCGGCTCCTTTAAATCTCGACGCTGCGTTTGGCACGTCCCCTCTCCCCGCGAGCGGGGAGAGGGTCAGGGTGAGGGCAGCCGACCCTTGCCGTTGGCTCAGTTGGCCACAAACGGAATGCCTTCCAGCTTTTCCGGGAATTCCGGCACCGGGACCTTCATCCACTTGTCGTAGATGGCCTTGAGATCGCCGTTCGTCTTGATCTTGTCGATGAAGCTGTTCAGCGCCGCGTTGATTTCCTTCTCGCCGAGACGCGTGCAAGCACCGTTGTAAAGCTTCTGGAATTCAAGCTTGTTTTCGAATTCGCCCGGGCGCGCCTTGTTCACCCGGTCCATATAGAAAATGTTGCCGCCGAGCGTATCGACCTGGCCGGAAACAAGGGCCTGGACGCTCGCAGCGTCTCCGTCATAGCGGCGGATCGTCGTTCCCTCAGGCGCGTTCTTTGTCACCTGCGTGTCCTGCGCAGCGCCCTTGGCGACGCCGACCGTGAACTTGGCCATGTCGGCATTCGTCTTGATCTCCGCCGATTTGGGGCCGATCAGCACGATGGCGTTGGCCACATAGGGCTTGCTGAACTGCACCGCCTTGGCGCGATCCGGCAGCATTGCCATGGTTGCAAACAGAACGTCGACGCGCCCTGCCGTCAGGGCCGGAATGCGGTTGTTGACTTCGAGCGGCACGAACTCGACGGAAACACCCAGTTCCTTGGCGAACAGCGTCGCAATGTCGGCGTCGAGGCCGTCCTGCTTGCCGCCGCTGGTCACAAAGCCCCAAGGCGGGTTGTCGCCCTGAATTCCGACGATGATCTTGCCGCGAGCCTTGATTTCGTCAGGCGTGATGGCGGCGGCGGGTTGCGCCAAGGTTATGGCAGCCACCAGGGCAGCCGCTCCGAGCAAGGCGTTTCGGCGTGTCAGCATAGATTTGAACATTCTGTTTCCTCCTCTTTTGGCGGCCTTTCGACCGGACAGCCACCTCACCTTTTGACTGTGGAAGAATGATTGCCAGAGAGCAACGCGTAAATCAACCGAGTTTTTCAAAATCATATGAGATTTTATAATGCCTCACCCTATTTGAATTCCTCACGAGATTTGCAATAATAGGTGAGAGCGATTTTTCGCTGGCCGTGGGTGCCGAAAGGGTTTTGATATGAAGACCTCGATTGCGACTGTGACGATCAGCGGCGAACTGCCGGAGAAGCTCGAGGCGATTGCCCAGGCGGGGTTCGACGGCGTCGAGATCTTCGAAAACGACTTCCTGGCCTTCGACGGCAGCCCCGCCGATGTCGGAAAACTGGTGCGCAACCACGGCCTCGAGATCACGCTGTTTCAGCCGTTTCGGGATTTCGAGGGCATGCCCGAGCCGCTGCGCAGCCGCACCTTCGACCGCGCCGAACGAAAGTTCGACGTGATGCAGCAGCTTGGAACGGATCTGGTGCTGGTCTGCTCGAACGTTTCGCCGGCCGCCATCGGCGGCATCGACCGGGCGGCTGAGGATTTCCGGGAACTCGGCGAGCGTGCCGCCCGGCGCGGACTGAGGGTGGGCTACGAGGCGCTTGCGTGGGGGCGCCATATCCGTGACCACCGCGACGCCTGGGAAATCGTCAGGCGCGCCGATCATCCGAATGTCGGCCTCATCCTCGACAGTTTCCACACTCTGTCGCGCAAGATCGACGTCAACTCGATCCGCTCGATCCCGAAAGAGAAGATCTTCATCGTCCAGCTTGCCGACGCGCCGCTGATCGACATGGACCTGCTCTACTGGAGCCGCCACTTCCGCAACATGCCTGGCGAGGGCGACCTTCCCGTCACGGCGTTTACCGAAGCCGTCGCTGCCACGGGTTATGACGGCTATTTCTCGCTGGAGATTTTCAACGACCAGTTTCGAGGCGGCCTGTCGCGGCCGATCGCCGCCGATGGCCACCGCTCGCTAATCTATCTCGGCGATCAGGTGCGCCGCCATCTCGGCACCGGCAGCATGACCGGGGCGGCGATGCCGGAAAGGGCTGCCGTCGAAGGCGTCGGCTTCGTGGAGTTTGCCACGGACGAACAGGATGAAGTCGAGCTGGTGGCCTTGCTGCGCACGCTCGGCTTCAGACAGACCGCCGTCCACCGCACCAAGAAAGTCTCCCTGTTCGAGCAGGGCGAGATCCGGATCCTCGTCAATGTCGATCAGGCGGGATTTGCCAATGCGGCCTATGCCGTGCATGGGACGTTTGCCTATGCCATGGCGCTGGTCGTCGATGATGCCGCAAAGGCATATGCGCGTGCGCTTGCTCTCGATGCCGAGCCCTTCGCCCAGCCGGTCGTGGCAGGTGAACTCGAGCTGCCCGCCATTCGGGGCGTCGGCGGCGGCATCGTCTATCTGATCGACGACAAGAGCGCCCTCGGTCGCTTCTCCGAAATCGATTTTCGCCCGGTCACCGACGACACTGATACGGCGTCCGCCGGCCTTATTCGCGTCGATCACGTCGCTCAGACGGTCGGCTACGATGAAATGCTCACCTGGCTTTTGTTCTACACGTCGATCTTCGAGACCCATAAGACCCCGATGGTCGACATCATCGATCCAGCCGGGGTGGTGCGCAGCCAGGTCCTTGAGAACCAGTCGGGCGCGCTGCGCATCACCATGAACGGGGCAGAAAACCGCCGCACCCTGGCAGGCCATTTCATCGCCGAGAAGTTCGGGTCCGGCATCCAGCACCTGGCGTTTTCGACCAACGACATCTTTGCAACCGCCGAAAAGCTTCGCAGCTGCGGTTTCCGGTCCCTGCATATTTCGCCGAACTATTACGACGACGTCGAAGCCCGCTTCGGGCTCGATCCCGTCATGACCGAGCGGCTGAAAGTGGAGAACATCCTCTATGACCGGGACGAGCACGGCGAGTATTTCCAACTCTACAGCGGCACCTATGGAGAGGGTTTCTTTTTCGAGATCGTCGAGCGCCGCGGCTATCGCGGCTATGGCGCGCCGAACGCAATTTTCCGGATCGCCGCGCTGAAAAGACAGATGCGCCCGGAAGGAATTCCGAAAGACGTCGATTAATTTCCTGATCTAAAGCGCGTCGCGACACGCTTTAGGGAATACGGCCACTCTTCAGCACGTGTTCGACGCCGCTATGGACGTGCCGTCGGACGACCTCGGTCGCGCCGGCGACGTCACGCTGAATGGACAGTTCGAACAACAGCCGGTGGTCGTCGACCACAGGTTTTCCGCGAAAGCTTTCGGCCAGCATATGGTAACGGAGAAAGCGGTCGAAGACGGACGACAGTGTCGCCATCAGCGTCTCCGAGTTGCAGGCCGAGACGATCGCCTGATGGAACTCCCAATCGTATCGAACCCAGTCGACCGTGCGCGAGGTGTCGCCCGCCAGCAGCTTGCGCTCGGCGGCAGCCAGGCGGTGATGGGCCGCGACGATGCGCCCTTCCCATTCGAGATTTCCCGCAGCGAATGCAAGGCCAATCGCATGCGTTTCAAGAACGATCCTCAGATCGGCAAGCTCCAGCAGCTCCCGGCGCGAAGCCGGGCTGACTTCGAAACCACGCTGCCCTTCAGCAACGACGAGGTTCTCCGTGGTCAGGCGGCTCAGAGTTTCGCGCAGCGACGAAATTCCGATGGAGTAGCGCTCCTTGGCCTGCTCCAGCTTGATCTTCGCCCCCGGCGGCAATACCCCCGATATGATATCCTCGCGGATCTGCCGGAAAACGACATCGCTTACGGTTTCGGCCGGGTCGTGGACTTGCTTGAGCATGACTTTTCCTGGTTTGCCGAGATGTGTGATGGCCCTGAACCTCGAAGGGGCGTCTGTTGCTATTTCAGCGTCCCTTTGGCCAGCGCATGTTCCACCCCGCCTTCGATATGAAACGCAAGCACCCGCTTCGCCGTCTCCGCATCCCGCCGCAAGGCCGCATCCAAAAGCTGCTGGTGTTCTTCGGCGGCGACGTCGCCCCGGTAGGACAGGGCGACCATCTGATATCGCAGATATTTGTCGAAGATCACCGAGTGGGTCTGCATCAGCAGTTTCGACCCGCAGGCCGAAATCAGCGCCTGGTGGAACTCCCAGTCGTAACGCTTCCAGTCCTCGGCCCTGCTGGTATCGCCGGTTGCCATGACCTTCTCCATCCGCGCCAGTTTGTAATGGGCCGCGACCAGCGGCGCCTCCCATTCCACATCTCCACGCGCGAACGACTGCTCCAGGGCATGGCTCTCGAGGAGCAGCCGCATTGCCGCCGTCTCCCTGAGGTCGGAAACCGATACCGGACAAACTTCGAACCCCTTCTGTCCCTCGGCTACGACAAGCCCCTCGGAGGAGAGCCGGTTCAGCACCTCCCGCAGCGTGCTGATGCTGGTCTCGTAGGATTCCTTCAGGCTTTCCAGTTTCAGCTTTTGTGCGGGCGCCAGCCGCCCGAAAATGATGTCGGCCCGAATACGCCGGTAGCTGCTCTCGGCAATGGTCTCGTTTACGACAGGCTGCAGCATCACCGAGTCTCTTATATTTTTCACATCATCGGATATATCGCTTTTCGGCAATACCGATCAAGGAAACATTCGTGCCTCAACGTGCACAATTTTCTCAGAGGATGCTGTTTTCTGCCGAGATTGACCATGCATGAGTATCCACTGACGCCGCGGCTGCGCATGCGTCTACCTTTCGGTCGTCCCAGAGAGTTTTAGCGCGACAGTTGACAGTGGATGGGGGTCGGATGGGCGGCAATTGTTTTTTCGATCGCGCGCAACCATCTAATAGGCATGATTACGGGAAAATGTCCCCGCCTCAACAGCACGTTTACCGAAAACCAACCATACTGGGTTGCTTTCCGAGGCGAAAGCCGCTTGCTTAGGAAAATCTACTTCTTCTTCCGGTAGCGGTTAGGAGAATGAAAGGGGACACAGGCAAACCCGTGGAATTCTGCTGCTTCGCATCGGGATAAACTATGTTTACGATGGCGGTGCGGGAAGGCCGGTTTGAAGAACGATGACGACAGAACTGATTCAGGTAAAATTTTGGGGCGTCCGCGGCAGTATTCCCGTCTCGGGCCCCGAGTTCGACCGCTACGGCGGTAACACTTCGTGCATCGAAATTCGCTGCGGAGTACATAGGATGATCTTCGACGCCGGCTCCGGCCTGCGCGAGGCGGGCCTGTCGCTGCTCGCCGACAGCGTCAGCGACGTGGACCTGTTCTTCAGCCACTGCCACTACGACCATATCATCGGCCTGCCCTTCTTCAAGGCGATCTATTATCCCTCGATCAACGTCAACATCTGGTCCGGCCATCTCGATGGCAAGATGAGCACGCGTGAGATGGTCGAGCAGTTCATCAGCCCGCCGTGGTTTCCGGTTAAGACCGACATCTGTCAGGCGACGATGAACTTCCGCGACTTCCATCCCGGCCAAGCGCTGACGCCCCACGAGGGGATAGAGATCAAGACCTTCATGCTCAACCATCCAGGCGGCGCCATCGGCTACCGCATCGAATGGCAGGGCCGTTCGGTCGCTCTGATCTACGATATCGAGCATATTCCTGGCAGTTACGACCCCGTCTCGCTGGAGATGATGCGGGACGCCGATCTCGTCGTCTACGACTGCACCTACAATGAAGACGAGATGCAGCGTTTCAAGGGTTTCGGTCACTCGACCTGGCAGCACGGCACCGAGCTGGCAAAGATCGCCGGCGCCAAACGCTTCGCCCTCTTCCACCATGCCCCCTCGCGCACCGACGAACAGCTGGCGCAGATGGAAGCCCAGGCCCAGGCCGCCTTCCCCGAATCCTTCGCCGCCCGCGACAATCAGACCGTGGTGATCTGACAGTCTGCGGGCCGCTGTCGCGAGCTGCAGTCGGCCGCGCTTGAGCTCGCCGGGGAACCGATCCCGAGCCGGACCGTTTTCCCGGCATCGCAAGCTCGAAATGGGGACAGCCATGACCGAATTTTCCGGACAATGCCTTTGCGGGCAGGTGCGCATCTCTGTTCGCGGCGAACCCATCCGCGTCGGGATCTGCCATTGCATGGACTGCCGGAAGGAAAGCGGTTCGGCCTTCACCTTCTATGGAATCTGGCCCGCCGGCCAATTCGAACATTCGGGGCAAACCGGCGCGTTCCAAGGCCGGCATTTCTGCACCGGTTGTGGTTCGCGGCTGTTCTCCGTCGATGACAAGGAGGCGGAAATCAAGCTCGGCATCCTGTCCGAGGCGCCGACGCCGCTTGTTCCGCGCTACGAACTCTGGATCAAGCGCCGCGAGCCGTGGCTGCGGCCGGTCAAGGGCGCCGAGCAGTTTGAAGAAGACCGAAAATGAGCGGCGACGTCGAAAGCGTGGCCGCCCTCGTCCGGCATCGCCGGATCACCGTCGCCGGCGTCGAGACCTTTTATCGCGAAGCCGGGCGGCACGATGCTCCAGTCTTGTTGCTGCCGCACGGCTATCCCTGCTCCTCCTATGAATTCCGCAATCTCATGCCGCGCCTTGCCGACCGCTGGCGGCTGATTGCGCCGGATTTCCCGGGTGCCGGTTATAGCAGCACGCCTGACGATTTCGACTACAGCTTCGATGGCTACGCCGCCTGGCTGGAGGCTTTTATCGGCGCGGTTGATGTCGACCGCTTCGCCCTCTACCTCCACGATTTCGGCTCGCCGATCGGCGCCCGGCTGGCGATCAAGGATCCGAAGCGCATCGTGGCGCTGATCATTCAGAACGGCGATATTCCGTATGAGGATGCGCTGGGGCCGAAATATGCGGATATCGAGGCGACGTGGACGCTTCCGCGAGTGGAAATGAGGAAGGTTCTGGCCGAGGCGATCAGCGAGGAGATCTTCAAAGAGGAATTTCTTAACGACCTGCCGCCGCTTCTCGCCGCCACCATCCCGCCCGATCTGTGGAAGCTGCATTGGTCGCTGGTAACGCCGCGGCGCAAGCAAATCGCCATCGATCTGATCGCCGGATTGAAGAAGAACCGGGCCTGGTTTCCGCAACACCGGAAATACTTGCGCGAATACCAGCCTCCGACCTTGATCGTCTGGGGTCCCAACGACCATTACATGCCGGAAAAATCGGCGCGAGCCTATATGAACGATCTGCCGGATGCCGAACTGCATCTGCTCGGCGGCGGACACTGGCTGCTCGAGACGCATCTCGATGAGGTCGCAGCGCTGATGCGAGATTTTCTCGGGCGCGTTCATGCCGCCTGACCGCCGCTGCTCTACCGCTTGAGAAGCTTGGCCGCCGCCGTCCAGTCAACGGCAGGATGCCGGCCGGTCGTCGCAAACAAGGCCGACAGGAAATCCCAGGCCGCGGCATCATGCACCAGATGGTGGGTCAGCACGCCGATCGGCTCGTCGCTGCCGGCAAACCGGTCTTCCAACTCCGCCACCAGCTCGGCCACCAAGTCCACTTCGGCTCGGCCGCCACGCGTGCCGTGCCAATCGATGATGTCGACATGGGTGTTGAGCAGCGGCATCGCCCCGCTCTGCTTTGCCCGGCCATAAACCGAAAGCGCTGCAAAGCCGAGGTCCGGCAGTGCCGGGATGAGGGCGGCGTCGATCCGGTTCCACGGCGGCACCAGCACCGGCACGAAGCGGCCCGGATGCAGCCGCTGCAGCAGCCGGAACCCGTCACTGAGTTCGCCGAGCACGGTGTCGGCCGGCCGGTCGCCACCGAGTTCCTGCTTTTTCCGCTCCGGCCCGGCATGGTTCGTATGCGCCCAACCGTGCACCGCGACGCTGACACCTGCTTCCTCCACCAGCCGCGCCGCCAATGCCTCTCCGGTCAGGCCGGGAATGACAGCAAGCGTCAGCGGGACCGCGTTGTCGCCGGTCGATGCCAGCAGCGTCTCCAGATCAGGCGTCGGTTCGATCGCGTCGTCGTCCCGCAGCCAGAAGCGGGCGACGCGGCCGGCGGCCTGCCAGCGGTCGAGCTCGCGGCGCAGTGGCTCCCAGCTCATCCTGTCGGTCATCCCATCACTCCTGTTGCTGTGTAATCCCGCAGAATTCGATCCAGCCGCTCGGCCGCCGTCGCCAGCGAGCGCTCCTCGAGCACGAAGCGCCGCGCCGCCTGCCCCATGGCGTCGCGTCTTCCCCCCTCGTCGAGCAGGGCAGCCACGGCCGCGGCATAGGCGGCGACATCACCGTCGGGCGTCAGCAGGCCGGTCAGCCCCGCCTCGACCACGGCGGGCACGCCTGCCGTTTCCTGCGCGACGACAGGCAGCCCGGCGGCCTGGGCTTCCAGATAGGCAAGACCGTACGCCTCGCCGCAGCCCGGCCACACATAGAGGCCGCCGCGTCCGAGCAAGCCGGCGATCTCGGCCGCATCCTGCTCGCCGAGCCATTCGATGCGGCCGGAAGGGAAACCGGCAAACAGCGCCTGCACCTCTTGCCGCATCGGACCATCGCCGATAACGGTAAGTGTCCAGGGCCGGTCTTCGATCAGCCGCAGCGCTTTTGCCAGCATGGTATAACTTGCCATCTTGTCGCCGGCCCGCATCATCGCCACTGTCATCAGCCGCAGCGGATGTGGCGTCGGCAACACCCTCTCGAACAGCGCCGTGTCGATGAAGGGTTTCAGGCGGGCAAGCCGCGCCTGCGGAAAGGCGGCTGAAAGGCCCGCCTGGTCACGTTCGGTGAAGCTGATATTGACTGCCGCCTGCAGGATCGCCTCGCCGACGCGTTTCTGCACGTCTGCCCAGCCGGTGTTATCGCGTTTTGCCGCATAGGACGCTTCAGCGGTGACATAGGGGATGGCGAATTCGGCGGAGATCACCGGCCCGAAAGGGTCGGGCGATTTGTAATAGGGGTGGTAGCAGAACCAGAGTTCGGGTCGCAGCGTGGATGCCCATTTTTCCCGCAGCCGCTGCCGTTCGGCACCGATCGCCGGTTCGAGGTCGGCTGCCGCTTCCGGAGTCGCGGAATGGGCGCGGAATTCGGAGACGACCTCAACTTCGTGCCCGGCCATCTCCAGCGCCCGGATCAACAGCCGCGCCATCAGCCGGTCGCCCGACGGCACCGGATGGTTCGGCGATTTCATCGGCGCGTAAAAAGCCACCCGCATGCACAACCCTCATATGAAGACACAGTGTTTCCGGCCGGCATGCCCGGTGGCGAAACTCCGCTATTGTCCATTTCCCTAAAACTTGCGCATAAGCATATGGAATGTGATCGCGATGGAAGCAATTCCGCCTCTTTCTCAATCTCTATGAGCCTGCGGTTGCATCCACAAGAACGGGAATGAATGACGACGGTCTCGGCCACAGGGATTTTTTCGGAGCGTACGATCAGAAGGGCGAGGCTCGGTTCCGGCCTAGTCATTTTCATCTTCGTCCTCATGCATTTGTCGAACCACGCGATCGGCCTGATCTCCGTCTCCGCCGCCGATAAAGCCGCCCGCCTGTTCATGGCGATCTGGCGCAATCCTGTCGGCACGACCATCTTCTATTCGTCGGTTCTGATCCATATAGCGCTGGTGCTGCGGGCCATTTATATGCGCCGCAGCCTCGTCATGCCAAAGGGCGAAATGGCGCAGATCGTGCTCGGTCTGCTGATCCCGATGCTTCTCATGGATCATGTCATCGGCACGCGCATCGCCCACGAGCTCTATGGCTATATCGATGATTACGAGACGGTCGTCGGCTCGCTGTGGATCCGGGCTCCGGCAAACGGCCTGCGGCAGGCATTCGGTCTCCTCGCCGTCTGGATCCATGGCTGCATCGGCCTGCATTTCTGGCTGCGCTACCGCCCTTGGTATCCAGGCCTGGCGCCGCTGTTGCTGGCGCTGGCAATCCTCGTGCCGGTGCTCTCGCTGCTCGGCTTCGTCGAAATGGGCCGCACGCTGGCCGACCCCTCCTATCAGCAGGCGATCGCCAACAGCCCCTATAAGGCGACGGTCAACTCCCGTTATGCCTCGAACCCGGAGGTTCTCCGCCAGGTTTCGACGATCCGCGCCGGGCTTTACGGCGCTTTCTCGGCCGCGCTGCTGATCGTCGTCGCCGCCCGCGCCCGGCGCAGGCTGAAGGAGGCCCTCGACCAGGTGGCCGTGCATTATCCGGGCGGCGAGGTGATCCGTGTGCCGCGCGGCTTCTCGGTGCTGGAGGCAAGCCGGCTCGGCGGCCTGCCGCATTATTCCGTCTGCGGCGGCAAGGGCCAGTGCTCCACCTGCCGGGTGCAGATCCTCGGCGACTACGAACACCTGCCGGTCCCCGACAAGATGGAACAGACGACGCTGAGGCGCATCAATGCCGGCCCGGATGTGCGGCTTGCCTGCCAGCTTCGACCGAACCGCGATGTCGCGGTGGCGCCGCTGCTGGTGCCGGCGCTCGAAGCCGCCCTTCCCGCCAACAGCCAGGAGACCAGCCCGGGGCGCGAACGTGAGATCGCCGTGCTCTTCGTCGACATCCGCCATTTTACCACGCTGACGGAAACGCGCCTCCCCTTCGACGTCGTCTTCCTGCTGAACCGCTATTTTGCCATCATCGGCAAGGCGGTGGAGCAGGCGGGCGGGCGGCTCGACAAGTTCATCGGCGACGGCGCCATGGCGCTTTTCGGCCTCAACACCGCGCCTGAGGAAGCCTGCCGCCAGGCGCTGAAGGCGGCCGCGGCGATCGTCGCCGAGATCGAGAAACTCGCCGCGGAGCTGTCCGAGGAACTGGCGCTGCCGCTGCGCATTGCGATCGGCATCCACACCGGCCCGGCCGTCGTCGGCACAATGGGCTATGGCCGGGTGCGCAGCATGACTGCGATCGGCGATACCGTGAATGTCGCGAGCCGGCTGGAAAGTGCCGCTAAGGAATTCGAAGCGGCGATTGTCATCTCCGAGCCGGTGGCGAGCCTCTCCGGCGCCGATCTTTCCGGCATCGAAAGCCGTGAAATCAGCGTGCGCGGCCGCGCCCTGCCCTTGAAAGTCTACGTCATTCCGAGAGAGAAAGCGGCAGAACCGCTCGAAGGAAAAGACTGATGTCCGGCAAGCCCTGGCTCACCGCCAAATATTGGAGCCGCCGCCTGCGCAAGGCGCGCAACACCGCAGCATCGCGATTCTTCGACACCCGCTTCGGCCGCCGCCTGCTGGTCGAAAATATCGGCCCGCGCGTCATCTCGATGACGGTCGACGCCGGCGACCATCTGATGACCTTCTCGCCCGGCGACTATATCGGCCGCAAGGTCTTCCGGAAGGGCCATTTCGAGCGCGACGCGGTCGACCGGCTGATCGTCATCCTGCGCGAGCGCGGCCTCCTCAGAAAGGATGCGACGCTGCTGGAGATCGGCGGCAATATCGGCACCCAGACTGTCTATTTCGCCTTGAGTGGCACTTACGCCCGGATCGTCAGCATCGAGCCCGACCCGCGCAATTTCCCGCTGCTTGAACTTAACATCCGCCAGAACCGGCTGGAAGAAAAGGTCCACCTCGTCAATTGCGCCGCCGGCGAGCGCGAAGGCGAGATCGACTTCTTCCTCAACCGCAACAATCACGGCAAGAGCAGCGCCATCCGCCAGAGCCCGACCGACAGGAAGATCAGCGTGCCGGTGAAGCCGGTCTCCGAAATCCTCGCCGGCCTTTCGATCGATCCTGGAGCAATCGGCCTCGTCTGGATGGATATCGAAGGCTATGAACCGATCGCCTGCCGCTCGATGCAGCCCCTGCTTGCCCGCCGCGTACCGCTCCATATGGAATTCACCCCGCTCTTCTACGGAGCCGAGGGAACGAGAGCCTTCATCACCACGCTATCCGGCTACTATGAGGACTGCCTCGTCCTCTTCGAGGACCGCGAGGAGGAGATGAAGGTGCGGGATCTGCCGGGGGAATTCGATCAGTATAACGTGCTGTTTCTGCCGTAGGGGCGGCTACGGAAATCCCTTTGCACACCACGCCTTAAGGGATCAGCAAAATACTGCCTGCGGCCCGCCCTGACTCCATTTCGATATGCGCATGTGCAACATCTGCCAGGCTGAACTCGGCCGCGATCTGGCAGACGATCCCTGCTTCCATGGCCTGGACTGCCGCCTGCGCCGCCTCGCGGTATCTGTCGACATCGGCGCACCAGGCCATGATGCTCGGGTGAGAGAGCGACTTGCCGGGCCGAAGCTCCTCGACCGGAACCGGAGGAACCGGTCCGGCGGCTTGCCCGATGGTCACAGCCATCCCGAAGGCTCGGACCGAACGAAGGCTTTTGACCAGCATATCGCCGCCAAATCCGTCAATGGCGACGTCAACGCCGTTGCCATTCGTAAGCAGTTGGACTTCCGCGACAATATCGGCCTCGCGCCCGATGATGAGATGATCCGCGCCGAAGGACTTGGCGAGCACCGCCTTTTCGGGCGTGCTGACGGTGCCGATCACCGTGGCATTGAGCGACTTGGCCCAGCGAACGAGGATGCTTCCAAGCCCACCAGCGGCCGCGTGGATCAGAATACGACTTCCGTCGCGAACATCGCACGTCTTCTTCAGCAGCATGTAGGCCGTCATGCCCTTGAGCAGCGAGCTTGCAGCCGTTTTCGCCGAAACCGCTTCGGGAAGCCTGATCACTCTTTCAGCGGCAATGGTCCTTGTCGAGCAATAGGCTCCGACCGGCGGCCCCGCATACGCCACCCGGTCGCCCTCTTGCAAGCCCGTCACGTCAGGACCGACCGCTGCCACGACACCCGCAGCCTCAGCACCGATCACCGCCGGATAGAAGGGCATCGGATAGATGCCCTTCCGATGATAGATGTCCAGGAAGTTGGTCCCCATCGCTTCATGACGAATTTTTATCTCGCCTCGACCGGGAGCGGCCGGACGGTGATCCTGTACCTGAAACCGCGTGACGTCGCCGGGGGCGTTCAACATTACGATCTGATCTGTCATCGTGAGATCTCCTTGATGCACACAAGCTACCGCCTGGCCAAACCTGTGAAAATTCCCTATTGCTGCACAATGAGTGGGAACAAATTCACACAACTCGATTGGGACGACTTGCGGCATTTTCTGGCGCTGGCGCAGTCGGGAACGTTTCTCGGCGCGGCAAAGCAGCTGGGGGTCGAACACGCGACCATCAGCCGGCGCGTCTCATCGCTTGAGGCTAAGCTGGAACGCAAGCTCATCGACCGTCGCGGGCGGCGCGTCATTCTCACTCTGGAAGGGGAGAAGGTTGCCAAGCATGCCGCTGTCATCGCCCTGCAAACTGCCGCGGTCGAGCAGATTGGGCGCAGCAGTGCGACGGAAGTGGGTGGCCATGTGAGGATCAGCGCCCCACCCGCTCTTTCGAGCGTGCTTCTGGCAAAACCGATCGTCGCCATCCGGCGCGATCATCCGGGTGTTCAGATTACGCTTGTTGGCGAAAAGCGGTTCACCTCCTTAAACAGGCGCGAAGCGGACATTGCGGTTCGGCTGTCGAGACCGGAAGATGGCGACTATTCGATCACCAAGCTCCAGGAGATGACTTTCAATCTCTTCGCTTCGAAGCGTTATCTCGAAACCGTTGCGCCGTCCGAATGGACCTTTATCGGCTACGATGAAGCGATGAATGCCTCGCCGCAGCAGCTGCGTCTCAAGGAGGTGGCCGCCGGCCGCCCAATTGCGTTGAGATCGTCCGTTCTGGAGTTTCAGGTCGCGGCCGCAAGGCTCGACGGGGGTGTCGTGATGCTACCCGATTTCGCAGTCCCTGGAGATCTCCAGCGCATCGAGGGCGAACATGCTCTGCTAAGGGAACTGTGGTTGGTCGTGCACTCGGAGATCAAGGACCTTCCGTCCATTCGTGTCGTCCTCGATGCGCTCAAGAGCGCGTTCAAAGCGAAGCCTCGTGCCGGCCGGCCCAATTTGTCAGAGTAAATCGACAATATCAGCCAGAAGCGGAAGATCGACCTTTGGCATTGACGGGAACGGGCAGCGATCCCACCGCATCCCCCTGCGGCGTGGGCGTTGCGCGCCATGCCATCAGAGGGGAGCGGAACCGGAGTGTCGGCGAGCGTTCTGAGATAGGCGATCACATCCAGCCGGTCGGTTTCATCCGGCGCGCCACGGATTTCCATGCACCTGCGCAAACTACATCACCAGCGATTGATGGCAATGAACGCCGGCAAGCACGCCCGAAGCGGAAGCGAGTGTGGCATTGTGCATGGCGCTTGCCGCATCGCCGGCCGCAAAGACGCCCCTGACGGTGGTTTCTTTATTGTCGCCGTTGCGAATGACCGGCCCGAACGGGCCGTCATCGAAGACGCAGCCGAGCTGTTCGGCAAGCGAGCTCGCCATCGCCGTTTTCGGAGCGACGAAGACGGCGTCGAGTGGAAGGACGCGCCCATCGGCGAGGCGAACGGCGTCAAGCCCGGGATTATCGCCCAATAATTCGACGATAGGACTGCGCTCGATCCGGACGCCACGGGCGCTCAGCCGCACGAGCTGCTCTTCATCGGGCTCGAACTGTGCCTGGGTGAAAAAGGTCGTCGCTCCCCAGTCGGGAATCAGCATGGCCGAATGCGCCGAATGCGGATGGTTTGCCAGAACGCCGAGCTTGCCGCCGCTCACCTCGTAACCGTGGCAATAGGGGCAATGCAGTGCGGAGCGGCCCCATCTTTCCCGCAGGCCTGATATCTCTGGCAGCGTATCGCTCACCCCGGTCGCCAGAACAAGGCGCGCGGCTTTCTCTTCGCCCGCGCCTTCTACGTTGATGACGAATTCGTCACCATCGCACTGCGCCTGGACGACTTTGCCTGTGCGAATGGTGATGTTCGGATAAAGCGAGAGTTGTCGCTTTCCCTCCCGCATGATCGCCGCCGGCGTCTGGCCGTCCTGGCCGAGGAAGCCATGCGAGGCCTGCGAAAACCGATTTCGCGGCGCGCCTGCGTCGACGAGCAAAACCCGCCGCCGCGCCCGGGTAAGCTGCATGGCTGCCGACAGACCGGCAAAATTTCCGCCGATGACAATGGCTTCGAACGACATGAGCCTCTCCTTTGACGTTGCCGCAGTCATGGATCAACATAAGTTACATGATACAATCCGGTCAAGGGTTACGTTACTTGTCTTGTTACGATTGACTTGCGATAGTGGCCCGCTCGATCGACAGGACGAAAACCATGCGCAATGATAGCCGCCTCTCCCGAATGCTGCACGTGCTGATCCACATGGACAGGCATCAGCATTCGGCGACCTCCGAAATGATCGCCAAGATGCTGAATACCAATCCCGTCGTCGTCCGTCGCACCATGGCCGGCTTGCGGGAACGGGGTTATGTGCGCTCCGAAAAGGGTCATGGTGGCGGCTGGACACTGGTGCGTCCGTTGTCGGAAATCACCCTGCTCGATGTCTACAACGCTCTCGGCGAACCACATCTCTTCGCCATCGGCCCAGCCGACGATCAGCCGAAGTGCCTTGTGGAGCAGGCAGTGAATAGGGTCCTTCAAGACGCGATGAAGGAAGCGGAGGCCCTACTCCTGCGGCGGCTGGGCGGCGTAACACTGGAGGAAATCGCCGCCGACTTCGAGGCGAAACTGACCGCGCGCTGGGCGACGTCGTATCCCTGCGCCTCGTGAGCGCCGCCTACAACCGCTTATCCTCTCCGATACAGAAAATACCGCCCTTCCTTGATCCCCTCCGGCAGCGGCAGCGCCACCAGCTCGGCATGCTCCAGCGGCAGGCCGCTGACGGCGATGCCGTTTGGGGCGAGCACGCCGGCCATCAGCTGCGGCAGCCAGGTGAGCGTTACCGCGTCGATCTCGTCATGGCCGGTGCCGATATCGGCATGGGCGAGCGCCGCGCCGATGCCGAGGAAGGCCTGGCCGGACTCGCGGATATTGCCGGTCACCATATCTTCCGCCGCTGGCGTCGAGGCCGAATAGGAGCGGACCTCCCAGTCGAAGGCGACGATGCGGCGGCCGGGGAAATTTTCGCGCAGGTGATCATAGGTGCGGCCGTTGCCGAGGCCGAATTCCAACACCGGGCCTTCCATTTCGCCGACCAGATCGATGATCGCGTTCAAAATGTCGCGTTGGGCCGTCAACCGGCGAATGAAGCTGTCGAGGCGGCTCATCTAATCCGTATCCGTGATGAAAAATCGTCCGCGGGTGCTAACACATGAAACCTTGCCAAGTCGATTGCCGTAAATGGGAAATGGCGTTGCAGTGGCAACATGGGTCTGTGCTAAGCTGGATGACATGAAAACCGTGACCGACGAAGAATTCTTTGCCGCCGTGCCGCTGTTCAGCGCCTTCGAGGGCGTGACCGATGCCGCCAATTATCGGCCGCTGCCGGATGGCTGGGTGCTGGCGCTTGCCGATATCGTCGGCTCGACGCAGGCAATCGCCGGCGGACGCTACAAGGACGTCAACATGGCGGGCGCCAGCGTCATTTCGGCTGTCTTGAATGCCGTCGGCAAGGGCGATTATCCCTTCGTTTTCGGCGGCGACGGCGCGCTGATTGCGCTTCCGGGCTCGCTGGAGCAGGCGGCGCGCGACGCCCTCTCCGCCGTGCAGATCTGGGTCGAGGAGGATCTAGGCCTGATGCTGCGCGTCGCCATCGTTCCGGTCGCCGACACCCGCGCCGAGGGGCTTGACGTGCGCGTCGCGCGTTATTCGGCAAGCCCGCACGTCACCTATGCGATGTTCTGGGGCGGCGGCACCAGCTGGGCGGAACGACAGATGAAGCTCGGCCATTACGCCGTCGAGCGCGCAGCGGCCGGAACACGCCCCGATCTCACCGGCCTTTCCTGCCGCTGGAGCCCGATCGATGCGCAGAACGGCGAGATCGTCTCGATCATCGCGGTGCCCGGCGAAGGCAGGCCGGGCGAGGAATTCCGCAACCTCGTGAACGGTATCGTCGCCATCACCAGCGAGCAGAACCGCGGCAGCCATCCGGTGCCGGCCGACGGCCCGGAGCTTGCCTTCTCGCTGCACGGCATCAATCGCGAGGCCAAGGCCACAGCCCCCGCCGGCCGGCGCTTGCGCCAGAAGCTCATCATCTTCTTGCAGCTCGCCATCACGGTGATCTGCTATCGGCTCGGTATTCCGCTCGGCCGCTTTGACGCGCGCCGCTACAAGCGCGACGTCGCCGGCAATTCCGATTTCCGCAAATTCGACGACGGGCTGAAGATGACGGTCGACGTTGACGCCGAACATCTGAAACGGATCGAGACGCTGCTGGAAGCGGCGCGCGCCAAGGGCATTGCCCGCTACGGCCTGCATCGGCAGGCCTCGGCGCTGATGACCTGCTTCGTGCCGACGCCGATTTCGCGCGACCATATGCATTTCATCGACGGCGCTTCGGGCGGTTATGCGGTGGCCGCCAGCCGGATGACCGGCAAATCACTTTCTGCAGCGCCGAGCGTCATTTGAGAGGCGCACCGAAAAAGCAAAACCCGCCGCTTTGAGGCGACGGGCTGATCTTATCCTGATTTAGGGAAGGACTTATTTGAAATGGCAACGACCGGTCGGGGTGGTTTTTTTGTGGCCGTCATCATAGCGGATCGACTCGGCTTATGCCGTCGCGCTGCTTTTATGCCTTGATGACGTGATCGGCCGAAAGGCCTAGCCGGTTGAAGACGTTCCGGGTGTCGATGATCAGCGTAGCGCTTTTTGCGAGCACCGCATAATCCACGCTGTCATGGTCGGTCGCAATCAGCACCGCATCGTAACCGCTCACAGCTTCCCGCGTCAGCGCCGCCGATCGGCGGCCCTTCAGCGCCTGGTATTCGCGTGTCGGCGGGATCTCGGCGACGAAGGGATCGTGATAATCCGCCCGTCCGCCGCGTTCCTCGATGATCTCGATCAGCCGCAGCGACGGGCTCTCTCTAATATCAGCGACGTTCTTCTTGTAGGCGAGCCCGATCACCAGCACCTTGCTGCGGCTCAGCGCCTTGCCGGCGCGGATATCGAGCGCTTCGGCAAGCTTGCCGACGACATAACGCGGCATCGCCGAATTGATCTCGCCGGCGAGCTCGATAAAGCGGGTTGGGAGCTCGTATTCGCGCGATTTCCAGGTGAGGTAGAAGGGATCGATCGGGATGCAGTGGCCGCCGAGGCCGGGGCCGGGATAGAAGGGCATATACCCGAAGGGCTTGGTCTTGGCTGCGTCGATCACTTCCCAGACGTCGATGCCCATCGCCGCATAGACGGTCTTCAGCTCGTTGACGAGGGCGATGTTGACGGAACGGAAGATGTTCTCCGTGAGCTTGACTGCCTCGGCCGTCGCATTCGAGGAGACCGGAACGACGGTCGATACCGCCGCGCCGTAAAAGGCCTTCATCAAGGACAGCGCCTCGGGCCCGTCGCCGGCGACGACCTTCGGGATGGTGGCGGTATGATAATGCTGATTGCCCGGATCCTCTCGCTCCGGGGAGAAGCCGACGAAGAAATCCGAAGCGGATTTCAGCCCGGTGCCTTCGAGGATGACCTTGACGATATCGTCGGTCGTGCCGGGATAGGTGGTCGATTCCAGCACGACGAGCTGGCCAGGGCGCAGATGCCCAGCAATCGAGCGCGACGTCGCCTCGATGAAGGAGAGATCGGGATCGCGATGTTTGGTCAGCGGCGTCGGCACGCAGATGATGATGACGTCGCACTCGGCGAGCCCGGCGAAATCGGTGGTCGCCTGGAAGCGGCGAGCCTCGATCTCCGCGGCAAGCGCCTCATTGCTGACGGCGTCGATATAGGAACGGCGGGCATCGAGCGCCACCATCTTGGAGGGATCGATGTCGAAGCCGGTGACCGCAAAACCGCTGCGCGCCACCGCCATCGCCAGCGGCAGGCCGACATAACCGAGCCCGATGACGCCGGCACGGGCGTTGCGGGTTTCGATTTTCTGCAAAAGCGTGTCGAAGGTGGAGATGGCCAAGGCGGGATCTTTCGGAACGGGGAAGAGGAAGCTGATCTAATGCATGATCGCGGTGAATTAAACCCGGGGTTCTATTCTCCCCGAGTGGTACTAGCGTTCGGTTGGCGAACAAGACCCCTCCCAACAAGGGGGCGGGGCTAACTCGCGGCGCGCCGGTGTGCCCTCTTTCGACCTCAGCGTTCTCGGCGATGATTTTTAGTGGAGGCGATGCGGCAAGTTAAGCCCCTCCCCCTTGTGGGGAGGGGTTTAGGCAGCCGGGGGTGTCGGCCTCACCGATCTCCTGGGCTGATAGAACCCTTAACCGGGTGTGGCGAAAATGCCCCGCCGCCGCCCTTTGCTACAACTTGAAGGCACAAAAAAATTCCGCTCCCATTGTTTCGCATTTGCAGCATCCCTATTTTGACTTTCGAATAATAAACCGCCGCGAAAGGACTGCCCGTCCGGTCCCCGATAGGGGGAGCAGATGGGTGCCGCTGTCGGGCTTTCGGCAGATCGTTGACAAATAATACCGCTCGTACATCCTGATTTCCTTGTGACCTGCGCATGAAAATGTGCCGGCAGGGGGATTTTTGGCTCTTGGGGATGGCGTGCCTTATGAGGATCATACCGAGAATGAGCACGATCGAATCCAGCGTGTCCTCCATCCTGTTGGACCGGGTCGCTGAATGGCTGACGAATTCTTCGCTGGCCGGAGACGAGCTTGAAAACATCGTGCGCGGTTTCTGCGAGAGGATTGCGTCGGCCGGCCTGCCGATCGCACGGGTGCATCTGACCTTTTCGATGCTGCATCCGCTTTACGACGCCTTGAGCTTTACCTGGCGGCGCGCGAGCGGCGTCACCATCGAGGGCTTCCGCATGCCGGCCGGGCAGAAGCCGGACCGTTTTCTGCAGAGCCCCTATTATTACCTGCTCGACAACAACCTGCAGCACATCCGCCGCCGCCTGATGCAGGAAGGGCCGGCCGAATTTCCGATCTTCGAGGACCTGCGCAAGGACGCCATCACCGATTACCTCGCCTTCGTGCAGCCCTTCGGCGACGGCTCGGTGCAGGGCATGATGGGCTCCTGGTCGACCGACCACCACAACGGCTTTTCCGACGGCATGATCGAGGCGCTTCTTCGGATGCAGAACCATCTGGCGGTCGCCGCCAAGATGGCCGTGCTCGGCAAGCTCGCCAACAACATGCTGACCACCTATCTCGGCGGCGATGCCGGCAAGCGGGTGCTGAATGGCCAGATCCGCCGCGGCGACGGCGAGACGATCCGTGCGGCACTCGTCATGGGCGACATGCGCGAATCCACCATGTATGCCGAAAAGGAAGGCCGCCAGGCCTACATCGACACGCTGAACCAGTTCTTCGACGCGATCGCCGCGCCCTTCAACCGCAACGGCGGGGAGATCCTGAGCTTCCTCGGCGACGGCTTCCTCGCCGTCTATCCCTGCGGGCGCCACAAGGACCCGTCGAAAATAGCCTGCGAGGCAGCACTTTCCGCCGTCCATCAGGCGCAGGCGCGGGTCGCCGAACTCAACAAGGACCGCGAGGCGAAAGGCCTCAGCAAAGTCGGCTACGGCATCGGCCTGCATGTCGGCAACGTCATGTTTGGCAATGTCGGCCTGAAAGACCGGCTGACCTTTTCCGCCTTCGGCTCGGCCGTCAACGAGGTCCAGCGGCTGCAGATCCTGACTAAGAAATACGGCCGCGAGGTCGTCGCCAGCCAGGCTTTCGCCGGTTATTGCGGCGGCGAATGGACGACGCTCGGCGAAGAAAAGCTGCGCGGCATCCGCCAGAAGGTGACCGTACTTCAGCCGCGGGCGCCGGCCCCCGAGATCAACGTCGACGAGGGCTTCCGCGAGTCGGTGCAGAACGGGCTTTCCGAGGCCGAGCAAGTCATTCTCCTGCACCGGGACGCGAAGAAACACGTGGAGCGTACAACCATGGAGAAGTTCATCCAGTAGATACTCGAATGCCTGCAATGAATCTGCGCGTCTCGCCTGGGGAACTTCGGCGAGATGCAGTGGTTTTCCCTTGACTGTCATCTGCTAGACACCCCGTTTGCGGTACGATAGTGTGCCTTAACGGGAACATAGAAGACTGGGGAATTTCATTGGTATGGCGTCTGCAGCCGATTTGTTGCGTATTGAAAATCTCGACGTCTCCTTCTCGGTTTTCGGCGACCGGCTGCGTGTCGTAAAGGAAGCCAATCTTCGCATTCTTCCAGGCAAGGTTACCGCTCTCGTCGGCGAATCCGGCTCCGGCAAATCGGTAATCAGCCAGTCGGTCATGGGCATCCTGCCCAACCCGGCCAGTGCTTCCGGCAGCATCCTTTTCACCGATCCGCTCGACGGCAGCACGACGGATATCCTGTCGCTTTCGCGCGACAGCGAGGAAATGCGCGATCTGCGCGGCCGGCGCATGGCGACGATCTTCCAGGAGCCGATGACCTCGCTTTCGCCGCTGCACACGGTCGGCAACCAGATCAGCGAAGTGCTTTTGATCCATACCGAGATCGACAAGCAGGAAGCGCGTGAGAAGACCGAGGAAATGCTCGGCCTCGTCGGCTTTACCAATCCGCACCGTACCTACGACATGTATCCGTTCGAGCTGTCGGGCGGCATGCGCCAGCGCGCGATGATCGCCATGGCGCTGATCTGCAAGCCGGCGCTATTGATTGCCGACGAGCCGACGACGGCGCTCGACGTGACGATCCAGGCGCAGATCCTCGAATTGCTGCGCGAACTGCAGGCCAAGCTCGGCATGGCGATGCTGCTCATCACCCACGATCTCGGCATCGTCGCCAACATGGCAGACGAGGTGGTCGTCATCTATCACGGCGAGATCATGGAAGCCGGGCCGGTCGAGGCGATCTTCCGCAATCCGCAGCATCCCTATCTCAAGGCGCTGATGGCCGCCGTTCCGCATTTCGACATGAAACCCGGAGAGCGGCTGAAGGCATTGCGCGACGTGCCGGTCAATCTCGAAACCCTCGTCGGCAAGAAGAAGCCGTTGCAGGCGGAGGCGCCGGGCACGCTGCTTTCGGTCGCCAACCTCTCGAAAACCTATAAGACACGCAGGCGCAGTCTGCTCGGCAAGCACGAAGCCGCCGTCGTGCACGCCGTCGACGACGTCAGCTTCGACATCCGCCGCGGTGAATGCCTTGGCCTTGTCGGCGAATCCGGTTGCGGCAAGACGACGCTCAGTAAAATCCTGATGCGCGCCATCACGCCCGACAGCGGCGCGGTGGTGTTCAACGACGGCAAGGACGTGATCGACGTGCTTTCGGTGCGCGGCGAGGCACTTCAGGATATGCGCACCAAGATCCAGATGGTGTTCCAGGATCCGGTCTCCTCGCTCTCGCCGCGCATGACGGTGCGCAACATCCTCAGCGAACCGCTTGAGATCCACGACCGCGGCGACAGTGACGAGCGCAAGCGCAAGGTCGAAGGCCTGATGGCGGCGATCGGCCTCGACAAACGTTACCTCAGCCGTTACCCGCACAGTTTTTCCGGCGGCCAGCGCCAGCGCATCGGCATTGCCCGTGCGCTTGCGCTCGGCCCGAAGCTCATCATCCTCGACGAGCCGGTCTCGGCGCTCGACGTCTCCGTCCAGGCGCAGATCCTCAACCTGTTGAAGGACCTGCAGAAGGAGCTGGGGCTGACCTATCTGTTCATCTCACACAATCTCGCCGTCGTCGATTACATGGCCGACCGCATCGCCGTGATGTGTAAGGGCCGCATCGTCGAGATCGCGCCGCGTGAAATCATCCTGCGTGATCCGGTACACCCCTATACGAAATCGCTGCTCGCCGCCGTCCCTTTCCCCGATCTCGACCGGCCGCTCGATTTCAAGGCGCTCCGGGAAAACGGCGCCGCCGACAAGCAGAACTGGGGGGTGACCTTCACCGCCGAGCATGACGAGGCCGCCGAGCTTGCCTATGCCGATCTCGGCGACGGCCATCTGGTGCGCGCCCGCAAAGGCGCCGAGGCCAAGGAGTTGCGAGGATGGTGACGCGTCGCACTTTTCTGGGCGGCCTTGTCGGCGCGGCAATCGCCCCCGCAGTGCTTCGGGCGGAACCGGCCGTCGAGCCTGAGTTTCTCAAGGAGCGGCTGGCATCGGGCAGCCTGCCTGGTATGGCCGAGCGCATTCCCGCCCGCCCGCGCATCGTCAACCTGAAGGAGATGGGGCTTGCCCCCGGCAGCTACGGCGGCACGGTGCGCACCATCATCGGCAGCCAGCGCGACATCCGCTTCATGACGATCTACGGCTATGCTCGGCTGATCGGCTACAACAAGCACCTGCAGTTCCAGCCGGATATCCTTGCCGATTTCCAATCTGAAGACGATACGATCTTCACCTTCACGCTGCGCGAGGGCCATAAATGGTCCGACGGAGAGCCGTTCACGGCCGACGATTTCCGCTACTGGTGGGAAGACGTCATCCTGAACGACAAGCTGACGCCGGGCGGCGGCGCGCTCGAGCTTCGCCCGCACGGCAACCTGCCGCGCTTCGAGGTGCTCGATCCGCTGACGGTGCGCTACACCTGGGAAAAACCCAACCCGATGTTCCTGCCGACGCTGGCAGGGCCTATCCCGCTCGTCATCGTCGGGCCGGCGCATTATCTCAAGCAGTTCCACAAGAAATTCCAGCCCGACCAGGCGAAGATGGAACAGATGATGCAGGCCAATCGCGTCAAGAAATGGCAGGACCTGCACATCAAGATGGCCCGCTCCTACCGGCCCGAAAATCCCAACCTGCCGACGCTCGATCCCTGGCGCAACACGACGGCGCTGCCGGCCGAGCAATTCGTCTTCGAGCGCAACCCGTTCTTCCACCGCGTCGACGAGACCGGCAGGCAGCTTCCCTATCTCGACCGGTTCATCCTCAACGTCTCCTCATCGTCGATCATCGCCGCCAAAGCGGGTGCCGGCGAGGCCGACCTGCAGGCGACCGGCATCGACTTCAACGACTACACCTTCCTGAAAGAAGCTGAGAAGCGCTTCCCGGTGAAGGTCAATCTCTGGAAGGTGGCGCGCGGCTCGCGCATCACGCTGCTGCCGAACCTCAATTGCGCCGACGAGGTCTGGCGCGGCCTTTTCCGCGACGTGCGCCTGCGCCGCGCCTTGTCGCTGGCGATCGACCGGCACGAGATCAACATGGTCGCCTTCTACGGCTTGGGCACGCCGAGCGCCGACACCGTCCTGCCCGATAGCCCGCTGTTCAAGCAGGAATATGCCGATGCCTTCGTGAAGTTCGATGCCGACGAGGCCAACCGGCTGCTCGACGAGATCGGCCTGACCAAGCGCGGCGATGACGGCATAAGGCTGCTGCCTGACGGGCGGCGCGCCGAGATCACCGTCGAAACCGCCGGCGAGAGCAATCTCGATACCGACGTGCTGGAACTGGTGCACGATCACTGGGCCAATATCGGCCTTGCGCTCTATACCCGCACCTCGCAGCGCGACGTCTTCCGCAACCGCGCCATGAGCGGCTCGATCATGATGTCGATCTGGTACGGCCTCGACAATGGTGTTCCCACCGCCGACATGTCGCCCTCGGGGCTGGCGCCGACCCTCGACGATCAGCTGCAATGGCCGCTCTGGGGCATGCATTACCTCTCCGCCGGCCAGGAGGGCGCAGCTCCCGACCTGCCGGAGGCGGCCGAACTGGTCGACCTGCTCGGCCAGTGGGGCTCGACGGCGAAATTCGAGGAGCGCCAGGTGATCTGGCACAAGATGCTGTCGCTCTATACGCAGCAGGTGTTCTCGATCGGGCTGATCAACAGCACGCTGCAGCCGGTCCTTTGCGCCGCCAAGCTGCAGAACCTGCCGGAAAAAGCCCTCTACGGCTTCGATCCCACCTCCTATCTCGGCATCTACATGCCGGATGCATTCTGGTACAAGGAGGCCTGAGGCGTGCTCAGATACATTCTCTGGCGCATCGCCGCCATGGTGCCGACGCTCTTCGTCATTTCGGCGCTGGTTTTCACCATCATCGAGCTGCCGCCGGGCGATTTCTTCGAGAGCCAGATCGCCGAGTTACGCGCCTCCGGCGAGACCGCCAATCTCCAGGAAATCGAGGAGATGCGCCAGCAATACGGCTTCGACAAGCCGGAGATCGTGCGCTATTTCTACTGGGTCGGCGGCATGCTGCACGGCGATTTCGGCTATTCCTTCGAATACCAGATGCCGGTTTCCGATGTGGTCGGCGAGCGCCTGTGGCTGACAATCCTCGTCTCCTTCACGACCATCCTGCTCACCTGGCTGATCGCCTTTCCGATCGGCATCTATTCGGCCACGCACCAGTATAGCTGGAGCGACTACGGTCTGACCTTCCTCGGCCTGCTCGGCATCGCCATTCCGAACTTCATGCTGGCGCTGATCCTGATGTATTTCGCCAATATCTGGTTCGGCATCTCGATCGGCCATCTGATGGATCAGCAATATATCTCGGCGCCGATGAGCTGGGAGAAGGCGCGCTCGATCCTCTCCCACCTGTGGATTCCCGTCATCATCGTCGGCACGGCGGGGACTGCCGGCATGATCCGGCGGCTGCGCGCCAACCTGCTTGACGAGATGCAGAAGCAATATGTGACGACGGCACGCGCCAAGGGCCTGCATCCGATGCGGGCGCTGCTCAAATACCCCCTGCGCATGGCGCTCAACTTCTTCGTCGCCGATATCGGCTCGATCCTGCCGTCGATCATCTCCGGTGCCGAGATCGTCGCGATCGTGCTGTCGCTGGAGACGACAGGACCGATGCTGATCAAGGCGCTGCAAAGCCAGGACATGTATCTCGCCGGCTCCTTCCTGATGTTCCTCGCCTTCCTCAATGTCATCGGCGTTTTGATCTCCGACATCGCGCTCGGCTTCCTCGATCCCCGCATCCGTCTGCAAGGCAGGAGCACCAAATAATGTCGCCCCTTCCCGCACCCGGCGCGCCGCTTCCCCATTACGTCTCGACCGCGCCTTTCGATCCGCTAGCAACCGAAACTATGACGGCGGCGCAATCGCGCATCCATCTCGCCTCGCAGAAACAGCTGATGTGGTGGAAGTTCAAGCAGCACAAGCTGGCCTTGATCTCCGGCATCTTTCTCGCCGCCGTCTACCTGATGATCCTGATCGTCGAGTTCCTGGCGCCCTACGGACTGCACACGCGCAACGTCGATTTCATCCATACGCCGCCGCAGCGTGTGCATTTCTTCGACAAGGGCAGTTTCGTCGGTCCCTTCGTCTACGGCCGTAGCATGACGCTCGATCTCGATACGCTGCACCGCGTCTATACCGACAGGCCGAACGACGTGCAGCCGATCCGCTTCTTCTGCCGCGGCGATGCCTATAAATTCTGGGGTTTCGCCGCCTCGAACTATCATCTGGTCTGCCCGGCGATCGGCGGGCAGATGTTCCTGCTCGGCACCGACCGGCTCGGCCGCGACGTGCTCTCGCGCATCCTTTACGGCGCCCGGATCTCGCTGACGATCGGCCTGATCGGCATTTCGATCAGCTTCGTGCTCGGCATCGTCATCGGCGGCCTTGCCGGTTATCGCGGCGGCATTTTCGATCTCGTCGTCCAACGCCTGATCGAAGTGCTGCAATCGCTGCCGAGCCTGCCGCTATGGATGGCGCTGGCCGCCATCATGCCGGTGACCTGGAGCCCGATTGTTATCTATTTCGGCATCACCGTCATTCTCGGCATCATCGACTGGACCGGGCTTGCCCGCGCTGTGCGCTCCAAACTTCTGGCGCTGCGCGAAGAAGATTACGTCCAGGCGGCACAGCTGATGGGCGCCAGCACGCCGCGCATCATCGGCCGGCATCTGGTGCCGGGCTTCATGTCGCATCTGATTGCCTCGGCGACGATTTCAATCCCCGGCATGATTCTCGGCGAGACCGCACTTTCCTTCCTCGGCCTCGGACTTCGCCCGCCGATCACCAGCTGGGGCATTCTGCTGACCGAGGCAAAAAGCGTCAGCGTCATCGCCTTTTATCCTTGGCTGCTCTATCCGATCATTCCTGTTGTTCTTGTCATTTTGGCGTTCAACTTTCTGGGAGACGGCTTGCGTGATGCGGCAGATCCCTACAAATAGCAGAAAACCCGGCGGCGCCTTATGGCACCGCTCCCGCCACGTGGCCTCCGGACGGTGGGGGTACTAACGCATGCTGTTCACCCCGGAGGGAACACCCATGGCCAGACGTCTCGAAGATGCGCGCATCCTCATGTACAGTCACGACACCTTCGGCCTCGGCCATCTCAGGCGCTGTCGCGCGATCGCCCATGCGCTGGTCGAGGATTATCGCGGCCTCAACATTCTGATCATTTCGGGTGCGACGATCGCCGGCGCCTTCGACTATCGTGCCCGCGTCGACTTCGTGAAGATCCCGAGTGTCATCAAGCTGCGCAACGGCGAATATACCTCGCTTGCCAGCCATATCGACCTGCACGAGACGCTGAAGATGCGCGAATCGAGTATTCGCCACACGGCCGAGACCTTCCAGCCCGATATTTTCATCGTCGACAAGGAGCCGATGGGACTGAAGGGCGAGGTCGAGGATACGCTTGCCTATCTCAAGGCCCGCGGCACCGTGCTGGTGCTCGGCCTGCGCGAGGTGATGGACGCGCCGCATCTGCTCGACGCCGAGTGGAAGCGGAACGGCATCATGCAGAAGATCGACCAATATTACGACAGCGTCTGGGTCTATGGCCCGCCTGACTTCTACGATCCGCTTGTTGGTCTCGACGTGCCGGCGAGCCTGCGCCGGAAGATGGATTTCGTCGGCTTCCTGCAGCGCAGCGTCTCCAAGGGCAAGAGCTCGATCAACGCCCGCAAGGATAATTACCTGCTCGTCACCACAGGCGGCGGCGGCGACGGCTCCGATCTCGTGCACGACGTGATGAACGCCTACGAGGCCGATCCGACGCTGACGCAGAAGGCGCTGGTCGTGCTCGGTCCCTATATGCCGGCGGCCGAGCGCGCCAAACTGGTGCAGAAGGGCGAAGCCATTCCCTATATCGAGGTGATCGAGTTCGACAACCACATGGAAGAGCTGATCGACGGCGCCACCGGCGTCGTCGCCATGGGCGGCTACAACACCTATTGCGAGATCCTTTCCTTCGACAAGCCGGCCCTCATCGTGCCGCGCGTCAAGCCGCGCGAGGAACAGCTGTTGCGTGCCCAGCGGGCAAGCGCGCTCGGCCTCGTCGATATGCTGCTGCCGGAACAATCGGCCGATCCCACCATCATGTCCGAGGCTCTAAAACGTCTGCCTTCCCGTCTGCCGCCGTCAAAGAGCGGCAGCAACATGCATCTCGAGGGGCTGGACCACATCTCGCAGACGGTCGGGCGATGGATCGACGGCCGCGCCAGCCACCTTTCCCTCGTCGCGGAATAGGGCACAGCCTTGCCGCCACGCCGCAAGATCCTTGTCGTGCTGAAAGGCTATCCCCGCCTTTCGGAAACCTTCATCGCCCAGGAGCTGCTCGGCTTGGAAAAGGCCGGCTTCGACCTGACGCTGATTTCGATGCGCCGGCCGACCGACAAGAAGCGCCATCCCGTGCATGACGAGATCAGGGCGCGGGTGGTCTACCTGCCGGAATATCTGCATGAGGAGCCGATCCGCGTGCTGAAAGGGCTGGTCGCCGGGTTCTCGAAACCCGGCTTCAAGGTTCTGATCAAACGTTTCCTCGCTGACCTCAAGCGCGACATCTCACGCAACCGCTTCCGCCGTCTCGGCCAGGCGCTGGTGCTCGGACGCGAATGGCCAGATAGCGGGCAATGGCTGCATGCCCATTTCATCCACACGCCGGCCTCGGTGGCGGAATATGCAAGCATCCTCACCGGCATACCCTGGACCTGTTCGGCCCATGCCAAGGACATCTGGACGTCGCCCGACTGGGAGCTGCAGGAAAAACTCGGCAGCGCCCGCTGGGCCGTCACCTGCACCAAGACGGGCTATGAGCACATGCGCCAGCTGACCTCCCGCAAGGATGCCGTGCACCTGAGTTACCACGGTCTCGATCTTGCCCGTTTCGGCCATTTTGCCGGCGAGCGTTCCCAGAGAACCGGCAGTGACCCCGACGATCCCGCCTTCATCCTCAGCGTCGGCCGCGCCGTCGAGAAGAAGGGTTATGACGTGCTGCTGCGCGCACTGGCGCTGCTGCCCGCTGACCTGCATTGGCGCATGGACCATATCGGCGGCGGCGAGGAGCTTGCCAAGCTGAAGGCGCTCGCCGGCGAGCTCGGCCTCTCCCACCGCATCGTCTGGAAGGGGGCCATGGCGCAGGAAGACGTGCTCGATCACTACCGCCGCGCCGACCTTTTCGCGCTCGCCTGCCGGATCGCCGCCAATGGCGACCGCGACGGCCTGCCGAACGTGCTGGTGGAGGCTTCGAGCCAGCGGCTCGTCTGCCTCTCGACGGCGGTATCCGGCGTTCCGGAACTTCTGGAGGACGGCGAAAACGGCCTGGTCGTGCCGCCGGAGGATCCGGCCCGGCTTGCCAAGGCGCTGGAGACGGCGATCCGCAACCCGGCGCTCCGCAAGCGCCTCGGCGACGCCGCCGAAAGACGGGTGCGCGACGATTTCGATTATCACTCCAGCATCCGGCAGCTCACCGGCCTGTTCGAGGCCGAATGGCAGAAGGCGTCATGACGGCATCGCGCATCTTCTTCTACGTCCAGCACCTGCTCGGCATCGGTCACATCGCCCGCGCCAGCCGCATCGCCAACGCGCTCGTCAAGGACGGTTTCGACGTGACGGTCGTCACCGGCGGCCTGCCGGTGCCGGGCTTTCCCGGCGACGGCGTCAAGACCGTGGCCCTGCAGCCGGTCGTAGCCAGCAATGCCGGTTTTTCCGGCCTCGCCGATGCCGATGGCCGCCCCGCCGGCGAGGATTTCCTCAATGCTCGCCGCGATCTGCTGCTTGAGGCCTTCCACGCCGCCAGGCCCGATGTCGTCATCATCGAAGCCTTCCCCTTCGGCCGGCGGCAAATGCGCTTCGAACTGCTGCCGCTGCTTGCGGCGATCGACAAGGCCGAGCCGCGGCCGAAGCTCCTCAGCTCCGTGCGCGACATCCTGCAGGAAAACCGCAAGGCCGGCCGCGACGCGGAGACTGCGGCCCTGGTCAAGGATCATTTCGATGCGGTGCTCGTCCATGGCGACCCCGGTTTCACCAGGCTTGAGGACACTTTTCCGCTGACGGCAGAGATCGCCGACAGGCTGCGTTATACCGGCCTCGTCGCAGCGCCGCCGGCACCGGAACCGACCGAAACCTTCGACATTATCGCATCGGCAGGCGGCGGCGCGGTCGGGGCGGCGCTGGTCGGCGCCGCAAAAGAGGCGGCGGCCCTCCTGCCCGGCAATCTTCGCTGGCTGCTGATAGCAGGCCCGAACCTGCCGGAAGCCGATTTCGCTGCACTGTCTGAGGATGCGGCGCCAAACGTGACGCTGGTCCGCTTCCGCAGGGATTTCCCCTCGCTGCTGCGCGGCGCCAAGGTTTCGATCTCCCAGGCAGGCTACAACACGGTCGGCGACCTGCTGCGCACCGAATGCCGGGCAGTCCTCATCCCCTTCGTCGCCGGCGGCGAAACCGAACAGACGGTGCGCGCCGAGCGGCTGCAGGCGCTTGGTCTCGCCGACATTCTGCCGGAAACGGGACTGACGCCGGGCCATGTGAAGGAAGCCGTCGAAAAGGCACTCGCCACGCCGCGCACCGGGCCAGTCTCGCTCGATCTCGACGGGGCTGAGAAAACCGCCGGCATCATTCGCTCCATCATTGCCGGCGATTCGAAGCTTTGAGGATATCGATGAGCACAGGTGGGTAACCAACGGCTTCGGCAAAGCCGCCCATGCTGCCACTATCTGGCAGCAGCAAGCCTGTATAAGTTGCCGCATGTCCCGCTCCGAACGCCTCCTCGACCTCCTCCAGGTATTGCGCCGCCACCGTCGGCCGGTAAGTGGCGGGGTGCTGGCCGACGAGATAGGCGTCAGTATCCGCACCCTCTATCGGGATATCGCCAGCCTTCAGGCCCAGGGCGCGGCGATCGAGGGCGAACCGGGTGTCGGTTATATCTTGAAACCCGGATTTCTCCTGCCGCCGCTGATGTTTCCGCCGGAGGAGATCGAAGCGCTTGTCCTCGGCTCCCGGTGGGTGGCGGACAGAGGGGACGATCACTTGCGCGATGCGGCGCGAAATGCGCTGGCGCGGATTGCCGCCGTGCTGCCGCCCGAATTGCGCGACGCGCTGGATGCATCCGCCCTCCTGGTGGGGCCTGGCGTCAAACTCCCTGTCGACCAGGTCGATCCGGCGCTCCTGCGCAAGGCGATCCGCACCGAACGCAAGCTTTTGATCTCCTATAGCGACGGAGCCGGCGTGGCGTCGGAGCGTGTGGTGTGGCCGTTCGCGCTTGCTTTTTTCGACCAGGTGCGCCTCCTCCTTGGCTGGTGCGAACTCCGCCAGGATTTCCGCTCGTTTCGCACGGATCGAATCGTGCATGCGCAGGTGCTCGACGCTCGGTATCCGAAGCGCCGGCAGGCGCTGCTGAAACAATGGCGGGAGATGCAGGGAATATCGCATCGCGACGTATGATACTGCCAGAATTTGGCAGTGTCTGGTCATAAGCTTCTGCTGTCCAACGAACAACAGGAGATCCTTATGACCGCCAGCAACAGCATTCTTCTCTACGTGACCGACGCCCCGACGAGCGCCCGCTTCTACACCAGCCTGCTCGGCAAGGAGCCGGTGGAGGCGAGCGCGACCTTCGCCATGTTCATCCTGCCTTCCGGCCTGGGGCTCGGTCTCTGGGGCAGAGCGGGCGTGGAGCCGGCGCCGGCAGCAGCGGGCGGCGGCTGCGACATCGGCTTTAAGGTCGCGACATCAGACATGGTCGATGCGACCCATGCCGATTGGCAGGCCAAAGGCGCAAACATCCTCATGGCGCCAACCGATCTAGATTTCGGCCGAAGCTTCGTCGCCGCCGATCCCGATGGGCATCGCCTGCGCGTCTACACCGTGACCGAGGAGGCTTGAGCCATGGCGAAAGCCTGGATCGCCGTCGCTTCCGCAGAGCATGTCCGCATCGGCCGTCAAGCCGGCTTCATGCAGGTCTGTCACGGCAAGGCATCACCCCTCAGGCGGATCACGCCCGAGGATCGCGTGATCTACTACTCGCCCACCGTCGTCTTTGGCGGCAAAGACCGCCTGCAGGCCTTCACCGCGATCGGCGCGGCACGCGACGGCGCGCCTTACCAGGTGGAGATGGAAAGCGGTTTCAGGCCCTGGCGGCGCGATGTCGATTGGCAGTCGGCAGAGGAAACGCCGATCCGGCCTCTGCTCGACCGGCTTTCCTTCACACGGGTCGGCCCCAATTGGGGCTACCAGCTTCGCTTCGGCCTGTTCGGCATCAGCGATGAGGACGCCGATATGATCGCGGAAGCGATGAGCTGCTCCTATCCGAACGCCGCGCCGCGAGCGGTCGCCGCTTGAGCGCGACCCCTCTCGAGATCTTCAACGACGAGCCCCCGGATTTTTCCGGGGGTTTCTTTTGCCCGCAGCGCCGATCTCCGGATGATGGCCGAGCCGCCTGCCGCTGCATATCCCGTCAATCGAAATCGATTCAAGGATAAAATTATCCAGCAATTCCAAGTGTTGCGATGCCCTTTTCGCGTCTTTTCAGACGCATGGCGCTGCAATCCAAAATTCCTGTGATATAAGCAAAGTTCCGGCGAGAATCGGCCTTTCTGCAGCCGGTCTCTTCGCCTTGTTTTCATTGCGATATCGGCGGTCCGGCTGCATGGTCCTGTTCTCAGAATTGCTCCCCATCCCGGCCCCCGGAATTTCCCAGCACGCTGACGGTTAGCCATGGAAAAAAGCCTCGCCCGCTACATCTGGAAGAACACGCGGCTGCAGCAGCTGTGGATTCTGGCTGTCGTCGCCGCCTCGATGGTGCCCTATTTCCTGTCCTTCGACCTGCCGAAGCAGATCGTCAACGGACCGATCCAGGGCGATGGTTTCGAAGGTCCCGGCGCAAGGCAGACCTTCATGCACATCGCCTACGACATTCCGCTGATCGGCCATGTCGAATTCTTTCAAGGCTTGCAGCTCAACCGCTTCCAGATGCTGATGGCCCTCAGCCTGGTGTTTCTGGCGCTGGTGGTGCTGAACGGTCTCTTCAAGTTCTATATCAACACCTATAAGGGCCGGCTCGGCGAGCGCATGCTGCGCCGTATCCGCTTCGAACTGATCGACCGGGTGCTGCGTTTTCCGCCCATCCACTTCAAGCGGGTGAAATCGGCCGAGATCGCCACGATGATCAAGGACGAGGTGGAGCCGATGGGCGGCTTCACCGGCGACGCCTTCGTCTCGCCTGCCCTTCTCGGCGGCCAGGCGATCACCGCGCTCGCCTTCATCATCGTCCAGAATTTCTGGCTCGGCATGATTGCCGCCGGCATCGTCGGCGTCCAGGCCATCGTCATTCCCCGCATGCGCAAGCGGCTGCTGGATCTTGGCCGCCAGCGGCAGCTGACGGCACGCGAACTTTCCGGCCGTGTCGGCGAAATCGTCGACGGCATCGGCACGATCCACGGCAACGACACGTCCAACCTCGAGCGCGCCGACATCGCCTCGCGGCTCGGCCGGATCTTTTCGATCCGCTACGACCTTTACCAGTGGAAGTTCCTGGTGAAGTTCATCAACAACTTCCTCGCCCAGGTGACGCCCTTCCTGTTCTACGCGATCGGCGGCTATCTGGCGCTGCAGGGCCGGCTCGATATCGGCCAGCTTGTCGCCGTCATATCAGCCTATAAAGATCTGCCCGGGCCGCTGAAGGAACTGATCGACTGGGACCAGATGCGCCAGGACGTGCAGGTGAAATACCAGCAGGTCTACGAGCAGTTCAACGTCGAGCCGCTGATCGATAGCCGCATCCAGGAACTCGCCACCGCCCCTGTCGGCGCGCTGACCAGCGCGCTCGTCATCACCAATCTCTCGCTTTCCGACGACAGCGGCGCTCGTCTCGTCGACCACGTCTCCGTCGAGATCAAGCCGAACGAGACGGTGGCGATCGTCGGCCCGAACGGCAGCGGTGCGGAAGCCTTCGCCGAAGCGCTCGGCCGCATGGTCTGGCCCGATTCCGGCCGCATCACCATCGACGGACGCGACCTGCTGGACCTGCCGGAATCGATCACCGGCCGGCGCATTTCCTATGCCTCGGCCGATACCTTTTTCTTTCATGGCACGCTCGCCAGCAATCTGCTCTACGGCCTCAAGCACGCGCCGATGACCGATCCTGTCTACGACGAGAAGGAAGCGCTCGAATATAAATGGCACTCCGTCGAGGCGGTGAAGGCCGGCAATCCGACGCTCGATCTCAACAGCGACTGGGTGGATTACCAGGCAGCCGGCGCCAGCGGGCCGGAGGATTTGCTGAAAGCCATCCGGCCGGTGCTCGATGCCGTGCTGATCTCGCAGGATATCCTCGATCTGGCGCTGCGCTCGACCGTCAACACTGACGTGCATGTCGCCGTCAGCGACCATGTCGTTGCACTGCGCGCCTCGCTCAGAGACCGGCTGCGCGACGAAGGGCTCGACGGCATCGTCGTGCCATTCGATTTCGACGCCTATAACGCCCAGGCAACGGTCGGCGAAAATCTGCTCTTCGGCACGATGAAGCGGCCGCTGATGACCAATCGCCGGCTTGCCGCCCATCCCTATTTCCAGCAGCTGTTCCGCGAGACGGGCTTGAGCACCGACCTCTACGCCATGGGCCTTGAGATCGCCGAGAATGCCGTCGAACTCTTCCACGACCTGCCGCCGGACCATCCGTTCTTCCAGCAGCTGACCTTCATGACGGCCGACGACATCCCGACCTATCAGGCGCTGCTGCAGAAGCTGCAAAGCCGCCGCTTCGAGGATGCGACGCCCGAGGAGCGTTCGGCCATCATCCGCTTAAGTTTTGCCTATATCGAGCCGCGGCACCGCTTCGGCCTGCTGACCGACGAGTTGATGGACAAGATCGTCAGCGCCCGCAAGCAGTTCCACGAGCATATCCCGGCCGATCTCGGCGAACTGATCGAGCGCTACGACGCCGAGCGTTTTACCCCGTCGGCAAGCCTGATGGACAATGTGCTCTTCGGTCGCATCGCCTACCAGCAGGCCGACGCCTCCGACCGCATCCGCGCCATCATGGGCGAACTTTTCGACGCGCTCGATCTTTATGACGATGTCCTGGCGATCGGGCTGGAATTCGACGTCGGCTCCGGCGGCAAGCGGCTGACCATGGTGCAGCGGCAGAAGCTGAACCTGGCGCGTGCGCTGCTGAAACGCTCGGACTATTTCATCTTCAACCGGCCGCTATCGGCGCTCGACCAGCGCGTTCAGGACCAGATCACCCGCAACATCGTCCAGGACCTGCACGAAGAAGGCCAGCGGCCGTCAATCATCTGGGTGCTCTCCAATGCGCGCCTTGCCGAGATGTTCGACCGGATCCTGCTCTTCGACCGCGGCGGCTTGGCCGAGGCAGGAAACTATCCCGAACTTTCCGAGAAAAACGGGATGTTCAAGGAACTGTTATCGTAATATTCTATAGGGGCGGCGATGGTCGGCGTTCCCGGGGGGACGCCAGGAATTGAAGGCGCCAGGTTCCAAGAACCCTGCGTCAGGGGATTGAAACGCTCATGCTGTTGAGAGACGAAGTGGAAATGCTGCGCCGGGTGCCGATCTTTTCGAGGATCGCGCCAGCCAAGCTCAAGCTTTTGGCCTTCACCTCCGACCGCATGACCTATAAGGCCGGACAGAACCTCTTCCATCAGGGCGATGTCGGCGACGCCGCCTATGTCATTCTCTCCGGCACCGCCGATATCATCGTCTCCTCGCCCGCCGGCGAGATCAAGGTCGCCGATGTCGAACTCAACTCCATCGTCGGCGAAATCGCCATCCTCTGCGATGTCTCGCGCACGGCAACCGTTCGCGCCACCTCGCCGCTCGAGGTGCTGCGCATCAGCAAGGAACACTTCCTGAAGCTGCTCAGCGACTTTCCGGAGATGGCTGTGGAAATCATGCGGGTGCTGGCCGACCGCCTGAACCACACCACCGCGGAACTGACCGCGGCCCGCGCGGCAAAGCAGCCGCAGATGGCGCAGTAAGATTTTAGATCAAGATTTCGGTGGCCATTTTTGCGCACCGTGGACCAGGCGCAAAATTTCCACCTGTTTGGGTTTTTGGCGGACACGATAGATCACGATCAAAGATGTGCGTGAAATGACCAGCTCGCGCGTTCCATCGATTCGTCCTGGCCGGCCGATCTCCGGCTGATCGATGAGCAAATCAGTCTGACGCTCGATTTCATCAAGCTGGCCTATCGCAGCGCCGACATTCTTGTCGGCGATAAACTGAATTGCTCTTTTGCGATCGGATGCAGCTTTCGCGCTCCAGAGAAGCTTCACTTGGCCCCGCCCTTAAGCCGCGCCAGCAGTTCCGCCCGTTCCCGCGCCATCTCTTCCTCGACGACTTCGTGCGGGATCCAGACCGCATTCGGATCATCGGCTTCGCGGATTGCTTCCTTGACCTGTTCGCGGAACCACTTGTCGTATTCCGCCGCCTCATGGGTCCGGCGCAGAGCGGCGGCCCGATCCGGCCGCGATACCGTCTCGGAAACGTAATCGGCTGCATCGACATCGAACTGTGAGATGCCGACATCCTTGAGATAGGAAACCAGGGTATCCATGCGTTTGAACACCCTCACCTGCCGGCTGCGTTGGGCGGCGAGCGGACGCTCTGATTTGCCGTAACGAATGACGACCGACCAGCCGCCGGTTTTGCCGACGACATGCGCGGCCTCGACCGCTCCTGCATCGACAAGACGGGCAAGGGTCGAATGATCGATGGTTTCCGCGGTCATGGCATATCCTCGCTAATGGCGGATATCCTATGCAATTAATTATAGATTGCAATGCATTCAATAATTGGTCACGGCAATCTGATCGACATCGATGGCTGCCCCTCACCCTAACCCTCTCCCCGTAAACGGGGTGAGGGACGTGCTACACGAGACTTCCGCGAGGGACGGAGGGGTCGCGGCGTAGTCCCTTCGCCCCTGCAAGCGGGAAGAAGGTGCCGGCAGGCGGATGAGGGCTGGGGCGTCTCCAGCCCGCCTATTCGCGCTGTTCCAGCGCCCTGCTGAAGGCGAGCGCGGCCAGCGTGCAGATGGCGCCGGAGAGCAGGTAGTAGCCGACGAAGGTCAGGCCGAAGCGGCTGGAGAGGCTAAGCGCTACCAGCGGCGCGAAGCCGGCGCCGATCAGCCAGGCGAGGTCCGAGGTGAAGGCGGCACCCGTGTAGCGATAGCCGCGCCCGAAGCGCGACGAGATCGAGCCGGTCGCTTGGCCGAAGGACAGGCCGAGCACGCCGAAGCCGACGATGACGAAGGCGTCATGACCGCTATTGCCCGACGCGATCAGGATCGGGCCGACGAAGCTGAAGACGGCGATGATGACGGCGCAGATGGCAAGCTGGGCGCGCCGGCCGATGCGGTCGGCGATCAGGCCCGACGCGACGATAGCGACGATGCCGACCATGGCGCCGACAACCTGCACCACCATGAAGGCGCCGATCGGCTGGTTGCCGTAAAGGCTCATCCAGCCGAGCGGGAAGATGGTGACGAGGTGGAACATGGCGAAACTGGCGAGCGGCACGAAGGCGCCGATCAGGATGTCGCGGCCGTGAACGCGCAGAACGTCGAGGATCGGTGCGGCTTCCAGCTCGTGCTGTTCGAGCAGCGTGCCGAATTCCTTGGTCATGACCAGCCGCAGACGCGCAAACAGCGCCACGACGTTGATCGCGAAGGCGACGAAGAACGGATAACGCCAGCCCCAGGAGAGGAAATCCTCGCTGGAAAGATTGGCGACGAAATAACCAAACAGCGTGCTTGCCAGGGCAAAGCCGATCGGCGCGCCGAGCTGCGGGATCATCGCATACCAGCCGCGGTGATTGGCCGGCGCATTGAGCGCCAGCAGCGAGGCTAGCCCGTCCCAGGCGCCGCCGAGCGCAAAACCCTGGCCGAGACGGAAGAGCGCCAAGAGCGCGATCGACCAGACGCCGATCTCCTCGTAACCCGGCAGGAAGGCGATCGAGGCCGTCGAGCCGCCGAGCAGGAAAAGCGCGATGGTCAGCTTGGTGCCGCGTCCATACATGCGGTCGATCGTCATGAAGACGACGGAGCCGACCGGGCGAGCGAGGAAGGCGAGCGAGAAGATGGCGAAGGAATAGAGCGTGCCGGTCAGCCGGTCGGGCGCAAAGGGGAAGACCAGCTGTGGAAAGACCAGGACGGAGGCGAGGCCGTAGACGAAGAAATCGAAGAATTCCGACATGCGGCCGATGACCACGCCGATGGCGATGCTGCCTGGCGAAACCGGTTTGTCGTCGTGAATACGCCGCGCGTCGCGTTCCAGCGACGACGACGACGGTCCGTAATGCGATGTTGTTGCCATAAACGCCTCCTCGTTAAGGCACCTCCGGCAAGGCGCCCCAAGCGTGATCTTGATCAAACCCGCAGGCTTATCAAGTCCGTAAGACTGAAATAGTTTATCATCGCGGCGCAAATGAAGCGTGGATGGGAAAAATTTGCGTGATCCGGACGGGGATTTCCCCTGCAAATGCTGGCCTGGCCGGCTCTTGCGGATATATTGGACTAAAACATGCGCTGGCGAAAAAATCCTTCTGGATTCCCTCAGGATTTCAACGCTATAGGACAACAGCATTTACGCCGCAGTGCGGCATGCTTGCTGCACTGCGACCAAACACCTCATGTCGCGATCTGGTTCAGTGCTTTAGTCGCGGAACAAACGAAACAACAAGAGCTTAGAGACGTGCCAAAACTCATGAGGTTTTCCCGCCTTCTATCCGTCTTGCCGCTGCTTTTCCTGGCAGGATGCAACATGGTGGTCATGGCGCCGTCCGGCGACATCGCCGTGCAACAGCGCGATCTCATCGTCATCTCGACGGTGCTGATGCTGCTGATCATCATCCCGGTGATCTTCCTGACGCTGCTCTTTGCCTGGCGCTACCGCCACTCCAACACGGCCGCAACCTATGCGCCGGAATGGCACCATTCGACCCGCCTCGAAATCGTCATCTGGGCGGCACCGCTGGCGATCATCATCGCGCTCGGGGCCGTCACCTGGATTTCCACCCATAAGCTCGATCCCTACCGCCCGCTCGACCGCCTCGATGCGGCGCGCGCCATCCCCGCCGATACCAAGCCGCTGACCGTTGAGGTCGTGGCGCTCGACTGGAAGTGGCTGTTCTTCTATCCCGAACTCGGCATCGCCACCGTCAACGAGCTCGCCGCGCCCGTGGACATGCCGATCAATTTCAAGATCACCTCCTCCTCGGTGATGAACTCCTTCTATATCCCCGCCCTTGCCGGCCAGATCTACGCCATGCCGGGCATGGAGACCAAGCTGCACGCCGTCATCAACAAAGAGGGCGAGTATGAGGGCTTCTCCGCCAATTACAGCGGCTCGGGCTTCTCGCATATGCGCTTCAAGTTCCACGGCCTCACCCGCGAAGGCTTCGACGCCTGGGTGGCCAAGGTCAAACAGCAGGGCACCATGCTCAACCGCGACGCCTATCTGAAGCTCGAAAAGCCGAGCGAGAAGGAGCCGGTGCGCTATTATGCCGGCGCCGATGCCGATCTCTACGACGCCATCCTCAACATGTGCGCCACACCAGGCAAGATGTGCATGAACGAGATGATGCACATCGACATGACGGGCGGCGGTGGCAAGGAAAGTGCTGAGAATCGCGACAAGCTGCAATATGACAACCGCCATGCCGACGAAGGCATCGTGGCGCCTGCCGCCACCGTGCCGGCAACGGGTGCTCCGGCGCGCAGCGAACCGGCCAAGTCAAGCGATGGCAGCAGCATGCAGCACGACATGCCCGGCATGGACAGCACGCCCGGCACGGACATGCAGCATGACGGCCATTCCATGCCCGGCATGAACAACGGCGCCGATCCTGCGCCGGCGCAGCTCAACAACAACAATTAACCTGGCGCTTTGCGTCGCAAGACATAATGAACGGGTTGTTCCATGTTTTCCAATCCTGACCTCCTGAAGTTCGTCTTCGGCCGGTTGACCCTCGATGCCATCCCTTATCACGAGCCGATCCTGGTCGTGACCTTCATCGGCGTCGTCATCGGCGCCATCGCGGTGCTCGGCCTCATCACCTATTTCAAGTTCTGGGGGCCGCTCTGGAACGACTGGATCTGCAGCGTCGATCACAAGAAGATCGGCATCATGTATGTGATCCTCGCCGTCATCATGCTGTTGCGCGGCTTCTCCGACGCCATCCTGATGCGCATCCAGCAGGCGATCGCCTTCAACGGGTCGGAGGGCTACCTGCCGCCGCACCATTACGACCAGGTGTTCACCGCCCACGGCGTCATCATGATCTTCTTCGTGGCGATGCCCTTCGTCACCGGCCTGATGAACTTCGTCGTGCCGCTGCAGATCGGCGCGCGCGACGTCTCCTTCCCCTTCCTCAACAATTTCTCCTTCTGGATGACCACCGCGGGCGCGATTATCATCATGCTGTCGCTGTTCATCGGCGAATTCGCCCAGACCGGCTGGCTCGCCTACCCGCCGCTGTCGGGTGCCGCCTACAGCCCTGGCGTCGGGGTGGATTATTATATCTGGGGCCTGCAGGTGGCCGGTGTCGGAACGACGCTTTCGGGCATCAACCTGATCGCCACCATCGTCAAGATGCGGGCACCGGGCATGACCTTCATGAAGATGCCGGTCTTCACCTGGACGGCGCTTTGCACCAACGTGCTGATCGTCGCCTCCTTCCCGATCCTGACCGCCACGCTCGCCCTGTTGTCGCTCGACCGCTATGCCGGAACGAACTTCTTCACCAATGACCTTGGCGGCAACCCGATGATGTACATCAACCTCATCTGGATCTGGGGCCATCCGGAGGTCTACATCCTGGTGCTGCCGGCCTTCGGCATCTTCTCGGAAGTCGTCGCCACCTTCTCCGGCAAACGCCTCTTCGGCTACGCGTCCATGGTCTACGCGACCTGCGTGATCATGATCCTGTCCTATATCGTCTGGCTGCACCACTTCTTCACGATGGGCTCGGGTGCCTCCGTCAACTCCTTCTTCGGCATCACCACGATGATCATCTCGATCCCTACGGGCGCGAAGATCTTCAACTGGCTCTTCACCATGTATCGCGGCCGCATCCGCTTTGAGGTGCCGATGCTGTGGACGGTCGGCTTCATGGTGACCTTCGTCATCGGCGGCATGACCGGTGTCATGCTCGCCGTGCCGCCGGCCGACTTCGTGCTGCACAATTCGCTGTTCCTCATCGCCCACTTCCATAACGTCATCATCGGCGGCGTTCTGTTCGGCATGTTTGCCGGCGTGAACTACTGGTTCCCGAAGGCCTTCGGCTTCAAGCTCGATCCCTTCTGGGGCAAGCTGAGTTTCTGGTTCTGGCAAATCGGCTTCTGGTTCGCCTTCATGCCGCTCTATGTGCTCGGCCTGATGGGCGTCACCCGCCGCATGAGCCAGTTTGAGGACCCGTCGCTGCAGATTTGGTTCATCATCGCCGCCTTCGGCGTCGGCCTGATCGCGCTGGGTATCGCCGCCTTCCTGATCCAGATCGTCGTCAGCTTCATGAAGCGCGAGGAACTGCGCGACGACAGCGGCGATCCCTGGGACGGCCGGACGCTCGAATGGTCGACCGCCTCGCCGCCGCCGGACTACAACTTCGCCTTCACGCCTGTCGTGCACGACCATGACAGCTGGTACGACATGAAGAACCGCGGCTACGAGCGCCCGCTCGGAGGCTTCAAGCCGATCCATATGCCGAAGAATACCGGCACCGGCGCCATCCTCTCGGCCATCAGCGTCGCGCTCGCCTTCGGCCTGATCTGGTACATGTGGTGGCTTGTCGTCGTCTCCTTCGTCGGTCTGCTGGTCGTGGCGATTGGCCATACCTTCAACTACCGACGCGATTTCCACATCCCCGCCGAAGAGGTGACCGAAACGGAAGGCAAGCGCACCGCGCTGCTTGCCGAGCAGGTGTAATGACCATGAGCGATCAAACCATCGACACGGCCGAAAAGCCTGAATTCTACCTGACGGAAGACCATCATCCGGAGAACAGCACCAATCTCGGCTTCTGGCTCTACCTGATGAGCGACTGCCTGATTTTTGCGGTGCTGTTTGCCACCCACGGCGTGCTCGGCCGCAATTATGCCGCAGGCCCCTCGCCGGCCGATCTCTTCGATCTGCCGATCGTCGCCCTCAACACCTCGATGCTTCTGCTCTCCTCGATAACCTACGGCTTTGCGATGCTGCAGATGGAGCGGAACGCCAAGGCGGAAACGCTGTTCTGGCTTGCCGTCACCGGCCTCTTCGGCGCGGCCTTCATCGGGCTCGAGCTCTACGAGTTCATCCACCTGATCCACGAAGGCGCCGGGCCGACGCGCAGCGCCTTCCTGTCCTCCTTCTTCACCCTGGTCGGCACGCACGGGCTGCACGTCACCTTCGGCATCATCTGGCTGATCACGCTGATGGTGCAGGTGTCGATGCACGGGCTGGTCGAAGCCAACCGCCGCCGCCTGATGTGCCTGTCGATGTTCTGGCACTTCCTCGACGTCGTCTGGATCGGCGTCTTTTCCTTCGTCTATCTCCTGGGAGTTCTCGGATGAGTTCGCAAGCACCCGCACATGAGGATGCCCACGAGGCCCATCACGGCCACAGCCACGGCCATCAGGCCGGCCACGGCACCTTCCGCAGCTATATGACGGGCTTCGCGCTCTCCGTCGTCCTGACTGCCATTCCCTTCTGGCTCGTCATGGCTGGCGTGTTCGCGAGCCCGCTGGTGACAGCGGTGCTGGTGATGGGCATCGGCGCCATCCAGATCGTCGTCCATATGGTCTTCTTCCTGCATATGAACCCGCGCAGCGAGGGCGGCTGGACGATGATGGCGCTGATCTTCACCATCATCATCGTGGCCATCGCGCTCTCCGGTTCCCTCTGGGTCATGCATCATCTCAACACCAACATGATGCCGATGAGCCCCGAGATGATGAAGAACATGCCGTGATGATCACGAAGCGCCGGCGGCAGTGCCGCCTGCATCGGTTCAGCCCATGAGCGCGGCTCCTTCGGACACATCGGAAAGACGGCCTTCCCAGGCAAAACGGGCGTTCTTCTGCGTCTGCCTGGTGCTGCTTGCCGCAGCCCTCGCAGCGCTCGGTACCTGGCAGGTACAGCGGCTCGCCTGGAAGCGAGACCTCATCGCCCGCGTCGACCAGCGTGTGCATGCGGCACCGATTCCGGCGCCGAGGCAGGCCGATTGGGATAAGGTCAATGCCGCCGATGACGAATATCGGCGGGTGCGTGTTACCGGGACGTTGGCAAACGACAAGGAGACGCTGGTCTATGCCTCCACGACGCTCGGCCCGGGTTATTGGGTGATGACGCCGCTGACCCTTGCCGACGGCACGGCGATTCTCGTCAATCGCGGCTTCGTGCCGATCGACAAACGCGATCCGGCCACGCGCCGCGCGGGCGAATTGTCAGGCCCGGTCGAGATTACCGGCCTCATGCGGATGACCGAGCCGAAGGGATCGCTGCTGCAATCCAACGACGCCGCTGCCGACCGATGGTATTCGCGCGATGTCGCGGCGATCGCGCAAAAGCGCAGCGTCGGTGCGGTCGCCCCCTATTTCATCGATGCCGACGCTGCTGCCAATCCGAGCGGCCTGCCTGTGGGCGGCCTGACGATCATCCATTTCCCCAACAACCATCTCGTCTATGCGATCACCTGGTACGGGCTGGCGGCGATGGCGCTGGCCTTGCTGGTCTTCATTTTTCGCGGCGAGATCGGAAGAGGCCGCCGGGTATAGGCCGGTTCGGCAAGCGGTTGCGCCAAGGCTTGAGCGCAACCCGGATTAACACCGTGTAAAGCGATGTCCGATACTGCTTACCGGAACAGAACATATAAAAGCTGCCCATGACCCGGCCGGATTACATTCCCAGTCTCGATGGCCTGCGCGGTATCGCCGCGCTGCTGGTCGTTCTGGCGCATGTCGGACTTATCTTTCCATCAGCATCCGCGCATTTGACGACTATGGGCAGCGAAGCCGTCGGCTTGTTTTTTGCCCTCAGCGGCTTTCTGATGGCCCATCTCTACGGTTCGCGGCCGGTGACCAAGGAAAACGTCCTGGACTTTCTGGTCAGCCGCTTTGCCCGCATCTATCCGGTTTATCTGGCTGCCGTTCTGCTTGTGGCGATGCTGTCCGGCATGCAGAATCTAGACTTCGTTCAGCCGATCACCGGCGCTACCGACTTTGTACGCCATGTCTTTCTTCTGGGCTCGAGTGGCGTTTTCTGGTCAATTCCACCCGAAATTCAATTCTATCTGCTCTTCCCGATCCTGTGGCTTTGCCTGGCCCGCCCGCACCGCTACAGCGGGATGATCGGCGGCTTTGCGGTGGTGGTCGTCGTCGATGGTCTGCTCGAATTGCCGGGCCCTGGAATCATGCTCCTTTCCAAGCTCCCCTATTTTCTTTTCGGCGCACTGGCCGGGAAGATGCATTCCTACGGGGATAAATGGACGCCATCCGCCCTCACCGGAATTTTAACGCTCTTTCTTCTGGCGGCGTTCTTCACATACAGGCATCTCGTGCCTGGTTTTTCCCCCGAATTCTGGAGCCTGCAAAGCGCGTTAGCCGCAGCGATCATCGTCGCGCTCGTTGCACGACAACCTCCCCTCGCAGCCCATGTCCTGGCAGCCGCACCTATGCGGTTTCTAGGGACGATCAGCTTCTCGCTCTATCTGTTCCACGTGCCGATCATGTTCCTGGTGCATCGGAGTTTCGAAACTCTGATGCCGGAACCGGCGTTGATCGTGGTCGCGCTTGTCGTCGCGGTGGGGGGCGCATGGTTCCTGCATGAGACGATAGAAGTCCCGAGCCGACGTCTGCTTGTCGGGCTGTGGCAGCATCACCGGTGGCGTGTCACCGCACGCAAAATTCCGGCTGGGCGGATCGAACAGGCGATCCTTGACCTGCAAGAGACCGAAAAGCGCCTGCTGAGCGGCGCGCCGTCAGTCACCCCGGTCGAACGGCAAGTTCTGACGCCGCCAGAAATCCGGGAGGGAACCGATCGCGACGGGGATAATGGCGATGAGAAGCGTCGCGCATAGGCGGGCGATCGTGCTCTTTAAGAGGCGACCCGGCTGATCGCGTCAGCGAGCTGCGCCTGCGAGAACGGCTTGCCGAGGCGGGGCAGATTGGCGATCTGGGTGCCTTCGGGCAGCTCGGCGTAACCGGTTGCGAGAATGATCGGCATCTCCGGCCATTCCTCGCGGATCACTTCGGCAAGCTCGGCACCGGTCATGCGCGGCATGGCATGGTCGCAAATGACCAGATCGACCGGCTGCCTGCGCATGATCTCGAGCGCCTCCGGACCTGCCATCGCCTCGAACACAGTGTGACCGAGATCCTCCAACATCAGCGTCGTATTCATCAGGACCAAACCATCGTCGTCGACGGCGACGATGCGCAGCCCGCGCGGCGTATTTTCCGCGCGTTGCGGCGGGTCGGCGGTGACCTCGGCCACCTGCTCGAGCGTGACGACCGGGAACCACAATTCAGCCGTCGTGCCTTCGCCGAGGCGGCTCTTCAGCATGAGGCGGCCTCCGGACTGGGAGGCAAGACCCTGCACCATGGAAAGGCCGAGACCGGTGCCCTTGCCGACACCCTTGGTGGTGAAGAACGGCGTAATTGCCTGCTCCATCGTCTTTGCATCCATGCCCTCGCCTTCATCGATAACCGCAATGCGGACATAACGGCCGGACGGCAGCGGACCCTTGCCCGATGGCACTGATTCCTCGGCAGCGCGAAGCAGGATCCGGCCGCCGGACGGCATGGCGTCGCGGGCGTTGACGACGAGATTGAGGATCGCCATCTCCAGCTGGTTCGGATCGGTCAGGATCGTCGGCAGCCGGATGGGGAAAGAGGTCTCGATCCTGGTAAGGGGGCCGAGCGAACGGCTCAGCATATCCATCATCCCGCGCACCAGGCCGGAGACGTCGATCGGCTCCATATGCAGTTCCTGCCGGCGGGAAAAAGCCAGCATGCGCTGCGTCAACGCCGCGCCGCGCTGGGCACCCTGCATGGCATTGTCGACAAGCGATGTCAGCGACCGATCATGCGGCATGCGTTTCTTCAGGATTTCGAGACTGCCGAGCACGGCCATCAGCAGATTGTTGAAATCATGGGCGATACCGCCGGTCAACTGACCAATCGCCTCCATCTTCTGCGACTGGAACAGCTCTTCGCGTGCCTGCTCCAACGCCCGCTGGGTCTCCATCTTCTCGGTGATATCGCGGGTGATCTTTGCAAAACCGATAACCTGGCCGTCATCGCCGCGTATGGCGTCGATGACGACGCTGGCCCAGAAACGGGTGCCGTCCTTGCGCACGCGCCAGCCTTCCCTCTCGAACCGGCCTTCGGCGCGGGCGATGCCGAGTGCAGTCTGCGGCATGCCGGCGGCACGGTCCTCTAGGGTATAGAAGGTCGAGAAATGCCGGCCGATGATTTCATCGGGCCGGTAACCCTTGATCCGTTCGGCGCCGAAATTCCAGCTGCTGACATTGCCGCTGGGATCGAGCATGTAAATCGCATAGTCGGAGACGCCCTGGACAAGCCGGCGGAACTGTTCCTCGCTCTGGCGGATCGCGTTTTCAGCAGCCCGGCGTTCGGTCAGATCACGGGTGATCTTGGCAAAACCGATGAGTTCGCCGGAGGGATGGCGGATGGGATCGATGATCACATGGGCCCAGAAGCGGCTGCCATCCTTGCGCTGGCGCCAGCCCTCCCCCTCGAACCGGCCTTGCTCCTTCGCGGTCGCGAGCGCGCGCTCCGGAGTTCTCGCGGCGCGGTCCTCCTCGAGATAGAAACGGGAAAAATGCTGGCCGAGAATTTCGGAAGGCTTGTAACCTTTGAAACGTTGAGCGCCGGTATTCCAGCTGGTGATGATGCCTTCGGGGCTGAGCATGTAGATGGCGTAGTCGGTGATGGCATCGACCAAAAGGCGAAAACGTCCCTCGTCGTTAAGAGACGGGTCTTGTCGATTCAGCGATTCCATCAGCCCCTCTTAGTCACCAGCGCATGATAACGCGGCGGCGGCCGGATGGTTCCGAAGCGGCCTCAACTTTCAGACGGCCTTGACCTGCGGATAGAACCGCTCGCCGACCCGCTCGGCAGCGGCATAGGCCTGCGAGACGATTTCGGGCACGAGATCAATATCAGGCAGGCTGCCAAGCCCAAGCGGACCGATTGCAAAAAGTCCAGCGACCGCCGAGCCGTCCTCGAGGAAGGGCTCGCCGCGCGCATTCACCGCCAGCCCGAGCGAGAGCTCGTCCGGCATGGCAAGGCCCGCGGAAAACAGGCTCTGGATCAGGGGCGCCGAAAGATCCGGCGCCTGACAGCGGCAATCGATGATGCGCTCGGCTTGGATGATCTCCTCGGCGGAGGAACCGGCCGGCGTGAAAAACAGGCCGCTCAGGCCCCGGCGGCCGGCACGCCCACGGCGCAGCACCGTGCGGCCTTCGGCAAGCTCGCGTGTCAGGCGTAGATGCATCGCCTCCGGCAGGCGGTTGCGATGGCTGTCGTAGATTGCCCGCAAATGGCGGTTGAACTGATGTTTGTCGGGGGCCGGCAGCGAGCGCCAGAGCGAACGGGCATGTTTTCTCAGGCCGTTCATCACCGATTGCCAGCTTCGGCCCTCTTCCTCAGCCTCGCGACAGGCCTGGCGAATGAAGCGGACGATGTCGGGAAGGCTGTCGGGCAGCGCTTCGGCCGGAAATACCGGATCGGCAGAATTCGGCGTATGGCTCTGGGGCAGGAAGCCGCGGCGGGAAATGATCGTCACCTGGCCGGCATAACCGGAATCGCGCAGCTGCAGCAACTGGTCGACGACGCGGATGCCGCTGCCGAGCAGCACCGCATGCGGCCTTGCCACAAGGCGCTGGGCCCTGACCGGCGAAGCCTGCCGCTCGCCGGCATCGGGATCGCTCAACCCGTAGCCGGTGGCAAGGATCACCGTATCGAACAGCGGATTGGCAGGATTGGCGCTTTCGAGCAGGAAGCGGTTGCCATGGCTCCTGCGGATTGCCACGACCGGATCGTTGCAGACCTGGACGGTAATGTCGCGGCGCGCGGCAAGCGCTTCCGAGAAGCGCTGGTAGACATAATCGCTGAAGATTTCCTTTGGCACGAAGATCTGCCGGAAACCGGGGATAGCGGCCGGCACGGCGGCGCGGAAGTCGGCATTGCTGCAGAGCCAGTCGTTGAAATCGTCATTATCGCCGGCCGAGACCGAGAGATCGCGTACGCGGGTGTTGAGGATCGTCGAGGCCCGAGCCGAGGCCAGCGCCTGCCCGCCGCTGACCGACGAATTCGGATCGAACAGCTGCAAATGGAAAGGCGCGCGCAGCGTCTTCATCAAGGCTATGGCCGCCATCATGCCGGAAAAGCCCCGGCCGACGATTGCAATACGCGGCACGGCTGATATTTGCGCCGCCGCACTGGCTCTGGCGGAAAAAAGTCCCTGAACCGTCATCGCAACTCCTTTGCGGCTTCATCCGCACGTGTGTCGATCAAGGTTTCAACGCATAAAAGCGGGTACGCGTTGATGAGGTTCAAGCGGCCGTTCATGAACATCTGCCGCAGGATCGAGGTTCGGGCCGGAGGCCTCGAAAGTGCCCGAGCGGAGCAATAACGCTCGCTCTATAGTCTATTAAACTAGTCGTGTATCAAAGCGCCAAATCGCCCGTATGGCAAGAGCTTTCTTGCAAAGGCAATTCAAGCTGTTGAATGATAATAGGTTTTAGAAGTAGCGAGACGTCTGTTCGGCTTCAGCCGTCCTCGCCCGGATATTGCTTCGCCTTCAGAAGGGCGGCCAGATGCACAGTGTTGCGGGCCAGCATGTCGACGGCTTTGGTCACCACTTTCGGGACCTTGTCGAGATCGACGAAATTGGTGGAGCCCATCGCTTCGCCGACCCAGTAGGCGACGGCATTGGCCGGGATCGTGAAGCCGACGTCGTTCAGCGCCTGGTAGATCTCGGCCGACACATGATGGGCGCCATCCTCGTTGCCGACGACGGCGACCGCCGCGACCCTGCCATAAGAGACCATGCGGCCTTGATCGTCGGTCTCGTCAAGGAAAGCATCCATGCGCTCCAGCGCCCGCTTGCAGACGCTGGAGGGCTGGCCGAGCCAGATCGGTGTCGCCATGATCAGGATATCGGCGGCGAGCACTTTGGCGCGAATATTCGGCCAGTCATCGCCTTTGCCCTCGTCCGATGTGACGCCCGGCTTGACGTTGAAATCGGCAAGCCGGAGCACCTCCGTCTTGACGTCATGGGCCGACAGCGCCTTGTCGATGAGACCGATCATCCGGTCGGTCGAAGACGGCTCCTTGGCATCACTTGATTTCAAAGTTGCATTGAGAGCGAGGGCTTTCAGCGGCATGGTCTCTCTCCGGAAATGATTGCCTGACGGGGGTTGTCTGCCGCAACCCACCCGCGCGCCGATTGTTCCCATGGGGATACGAGGGGACCTCACGTAAAAATAACCAGTTGGTGAATTCTTTACTTGAACGCTCAAATGGAATCGGCAAAAGTAACGGTGCTATCAATCCTTTCATGGATTTGCCGTCTTTTCGGGCCAGCGTCCGATCACACATCTATTGGAAAAAATACCGTGAGCAGCGATGCGTTAATACGCGCGACGAAGCCTTCGGCTTCGATGGCGCTTGCAACTGCGGCAGGCTGGGGCCGAGGCCTCTTCACATTGGTGCGCATCACCATGATGGCCTTCCGTCACCCCTGGCAATCGGGCTTTGCGATCGGCGCCACGCTGGTTGCTTCCACCTTCCAGCTGATGATCCCCCGGCTTCTCGGCCAGGCGGTCGACCACACGCAGATGGCGATGAGCGGCGGCGCGGCCGGCCAGGCGGCACAGGACGCGCTGCTGACCACGGCGCTGCTCCTGCTCGGCGCCAGCGTGCTGCGCGGCCTCTTCACCATGGTCCAGAACTATTACAGCGAAGCCGTCGGCCATCACATCGGCTACGAATTGCGGCTGGCCTGCTACGAGAAGATCCAACGCCTCTCCTTCAGCTTCCATGACACCGTGCATTCCGGCGATCTGATCACCATCGGCCTGCTTGATCTCGAAGGCGTGCGCATGTATTTTTCCACGGCGCTCGTCCGGATGATCCTGCTGTCGATCCTGATCGGCATCGGCGCCTATATGCTGCTGTCGACCGACATGGTGCTCGGCCTGCTGGCGCTCTCCTTCGTGCCCTTCGTCGGCTGGCGCTCCTCGGTGACGCAGCTCAGGCTGCGCGCCACCTGGCTCGACCTGCAGGAGCGGCTGTCGGTGCTGACCCGCATCATGGAGGAAAATCTCGGCGGCATCCGCGTCGTGCGCGCCTTTGCCGCGCAGGACCACGAAATGTCGAAATTCGAGGCGGCATCGAAAAACGCACTGGCGCTCGCCCATCAGCGCGTCGGCATCCGTGTGACCAATACCAGCGCCATGACCTTTTCCTTCTTCGCGGCGATGGGCCTGGTGCTCTTCGTCGGCGGCGGCAAGGTAATGTCGGGCGAGATCACCGTCGGCACGCTCGCCTCCTTCCTGACCTTCATGACCATCTTGCAGATGCCGGTGCGCCAGCTCGGCCTGATGGTCAATGCTTTCGCCCGCGCTTCCACCTGCGGCTCACGCCTCTTCAACCTGCTCGACCTCGACATCGCGATCAAGGATGAGCCGGATGCCAGGGAATTGGCGGTGACCGGCGGAGTGCTGCGCTTCGAGAATGTCAGCTTCGCCTATCCCGGCTCGGAAAAGCGCACGGTGCTCCATGATGTCTCCTTCGAAGCCAGGCGCGGCCAGACGATCGGCATCGTCGGGCCTCCGGGCAGCGGCAAGTCGACCATCGCCCATCTGATCCCGCGCTTCTATGACGTTAGCGGCGGCAAGATCACCATCGACGGCCAGGACATCCGCAAGGCGACGCTGCAATCGCTGCGCCGGGCGGTTGCCGTCGTCCAGCAGGATTCCTTCCTGTTCACCACGACGATCGAAAACAACATCGCCTATGGCGACCCCTGGGCGAAGGAAGGCCGCATCGAGCGCGCCAGCGAGAGCGCCCAGCTGCACAATTACGTGCTCGGCCTGCCCACCGGCTACGACACCGTCGTCGGCGAGCGCGGCGTTTCGCTATCCGGCGGCCAGCGCCAGCGTCTTTCGATCGCCCGCGCGCTGATGCTGAAGCCGGCGGTGATGGTGTTCGACGATTCGACGGCGGCGATCGACGCAGCCACCGAGCAGCGCATCCGCAGCGCCATGCGCCGCTATGCCGCCGACCGCGTCACGATCATCGTCGCCCACCGCCTGAGTTCACTGATGCATGCCGATCAGATCCTGTTCGTCGAAGACGGCCGGATCGTCGAGCGCGGAACGCATGCGGCGCTGCTGGCGCTCGGCGGGCGCTACAAGGCGCTCTACGACCTGCAGGTGCGGCCTGGCGACGAAGTGTTGAGCGCGTGACTTCCTCTTCTCCCCATCGGGGAGAAGTGCCGAGCAAAGCGAGGCGATGAGGGGCGAGGCGCGATAGCGAAGGACAAATGAGGGCGTGCCGTGTGGCCCCCTCATCCGCCCTTCGGGCACCTTCTCCCCGCTGGGGAGAAGAGGACAGGCAATTGATGTGCGAGCCACCCGATGCGATGGCCGCAGGAGGAACGACGATGGCCGAGGAACTGGAAACCGAGCGTCCCGACGTTCGCGAGGATGGACGCCGCCCGCCGCGGGCAGTCGTCGGTTCGCATCGCGTCGAGGAGGAGATGTTCGGCAAGGCCTTCGACGGCAATATCGTCAAGCGCATCTGGGCTTTCGTTCACCCCTATCGCCGCCAGGTCGCCTGGTCGGTCGTCGCCGTCCTGACCTTCACGATGATGCAGTTGCTGATCCCGCTGATCATCCGTTACGCCATCGATCACGGCATGTCGCCGGGCGGCAGCCCTTCGGCGCTGATCTGGTCGATCGCCGCCTTCGCCATCGCCATCCTTATCAACTATGCGGCAAGCTACGCGCAGGAGACGCTGGTCGGCGGTGTGGCGGAAGACGTGCTCTTCGATATCCGCAGGGCGATGTTTTCGCATCTCCAGCGCGTCTCGCTCTCGTTCATGGACAAAACCGAGGTCGGACGGCTAATGTCGCGCCTGCAGGGCGACGTCAACTCGATGCAGGAATTCCTCGAAACCTCGGTTCTCTCGGTCGGCGACATCGTGCTGCTCTTCGGCATCGTCTTCGTCATGCTCTATCTCGATTTCAAGCTGGGGCTGCTGACGCTCTCGGTGCTGCCGGTGCTGTTCATCGTCCGGCTGTTCTGGCTGCCGCTCGCCCGCAAATCCTTCATGGCCGCGCACGAGACCAATTCGGTGGCCAACGGTGCGCTTGCCGAAGCTATCCACGGGGTCCGCGCCGTCCAGAGCATGGATCGGCAGGGCGTCAACTTCACGCTTTACGACGACAAGGCGCATGCGAACCTCAGGACGCATCTGACGGCGGCCCGTTATGCCCAGGTGATGGTGCCGATCGTCGACAGCCTGACCGGTGTGGCGATGGCGCTCGTCATCGTCGTCGGCGGCGCCCGCGTTCTGAACCAGGCCCTCGATGTCGGCGTGCTTGTCGCCTTCCTGTTCTACATCCAGCGCTTCTTCGACCCGATCCGTTCGCTCACCTTGCAATATTCGGTGATGCAGCGCGCCATGGCTTCCGGCCAGCGGCTGACCGAGGTGCTCGACGTGCCCGTCGACATCAAGGACGCGCCCGACGCCAAAGCCCTGTCTCGCGACATGGACGGCTCGGTCGAATTCAAGGACGTCGTCTTCGGCTACAATCCGAAACATCCGGTGCTGAAACATGTGAGCTTCAAGGTCAATCCTGGCGAGACGGTGGCGCTTGTGGGTCCGACAGGCTCCGGCAAATCGAGCTGCATGTCGCTGATCCACCGCTTCTACGACGTGCAGCAGGGCCAGGTGCTGGTCGGCGGCCACGATGTGCGCGAGCTGACGCAGGATTCGCTCGGCGCGCAGATCGCCATGGTGCTGCAGGAGCCCTTCCTCTTCACCGGCACCGTCTTCGAAAACATCCGCTACCACAAGGCGGAGGCGACGCGTGAACAGGTGATCGAGGCGGCCAAGGCGGTCGGCGCCCATGAATTCGTGATGCGCCTGCCCGATGGTTACGACAGCGTTCTCGGCGAACGCGGCGGCAATCTCTCGCTCGGCCAGCGCCAGCTTTTGAGTTTTGCCCGCGCGCTGGTAGCGGATGCCAAGATCCTGGTGCTCGACGAGGCGACCGCCAATATCGACAGCTATACCGAGATGCTGATCCAGAAGGCGCTGGTGAAGCTGCTCGAAAACCGCACCGGCCTCGTCATCGCCCATCGCCTGGCGACCATCCGCGAAGCCGACCGCATCATCGTGCTGCAGAACGGCGAGATCATCGAAAGCGGCGACCACCGGCAATTGATGAAGAACGGCAAGCTCTATTCCAGGCTCTATAACCTCAACTACGCCTCCTTCGACGATATTCCCGAAGACGTGCTGGAAGAAACGACGGCAACGCAATCGGCGACCTAGAGCCTTCCTGGTTAGGCTGAAGATTCTGTTGGCTCAAACGGAGCTGGATGGTCGACCGGCCGGAGCGTCGTAGCCCAGTTCTACGGCTAAGCCGGCCGGTCGATTAGCCGGCCCGTTTCAGCCAACTCGAAGAGCCGGGCATCTCTAGCCAGGATCAGAGGCGATCGGCTCGGACTTACCAAGGGGTATTTTCGCCAATCGCCTCTGCCCTGATGAAAACCTGCCCCGGCAGAATGCTTCAATCTAACCAGCAAAGACTCTATGACCAAAGGCGGATGACATGCATTAACGCATGTTGCAAAGATTGAACGAACCAACGCCTTGCTGCCGCATTTTCCTCTTAATCGGGGGCCGGTACCACTGAGGAGAACATTATGAAGAGCATTATCAGCAGCCTGTTGATCGCGACGGCCCTTGTGGGATCGGCTATTCAGCCCGCTGCCGCGCGTGACCATCACCACCACAACAATACCGGCCGCATCATCGCCGGCGGCGTCGCCGCAGGTGTTGTCGGCGGCCTGATTGGCGGCGCGCTTGCCAATGGCAGCCCTCGCTACGTCGATGAAGGCCCGCGTTATGTGGAGAGCCCGCGCTATGTCGAACCGCAGCCTAGATGCTGGTACGAGGACCGCGACGTCCGCAACCGCTATGACGGCGGCTACCACGCCGAAACCGTGCGGGTCTGCGAGTAAACACTGAAGCTTTGGCAGCGTGATCTCATCGCCGCTGCTTTTATCCATCGGCCGAGGCTGCCTTCCGCAGCCTCGGCTTTTCTCTGCAAAAATACTCCGCCCGCCCCACCGCCTGTCATGCCACTGTCAGAGACGAGCAATAGCTGAGAACCAATGAATGATGGTCCCGTGAACGACGGCAAAATGCGGAAAAAAGAGCGCATGCGTTTTGTCAGCGCCGAGCAGGTGGCGCAACGGGCGGGCGTTTCGCGCTCCGCCGTGTCGCGCACCTTCACGCCGGGCGCAAGCGTTGCCCCGGCCACGCGGGAAAAGGTGCTGCGGGCGGCCGAAGAACTCGGCTATCACGTCAATGATCTGGCGCGCGGCGTGCTTGCCAATCAGAGCCGCCTCGTCGGCATTGTCGCGACGCGACCGGAAGTGGGTTTTCGCGCGCATCTTGCCGCAGCCCTTGCCAAATCGCTGATCCGCCGCGGCAGCATTCCGATCCTCGTCAACACAGGCCAGACGGAAGAGGAGCTTCTTGCCGCCCAGAAGATCCTGATCGGCCACCGCGCCGAGGCGATCATCATCCTCTCCGGCTCGCCGCCGGCAAGTTTCCTCGAACTCGCACAGCGAAACGGTCAGCCGCTCGTCGTCATCGGCCGTTCGGAGCCCGACGCCGACCATGTGCACGCCGGCAATTCCGAAGCCTCGCGCAGGGCGGCGAAGGCCTTTTACGAAGGCGGCAGGCGGCGGCTGGCGGTGATCGGCTCCAACTCGGGAACGCCTGCGATCCTCGAACGCGAAAGCGCCTTCCTGTCGGCGGCCGAATCGCTCGGCGCATCCGTCGTTGTCGCACGCGGCGACGATTCCGATTATCAGGGCGGCGTCACCGCCGGCCGCGCGCTGTTCTCAGAAAAAATAAAGCCCGACGCCGTCTTCTGCGCCAACGACTTGATCGCCTTCGGATTGAAGGATGTCGCGCGCCAGGAAGCGCGGCTGCGCATTCCGGAAGATCTCGCCATCATCGGCTTCGACGACGTTCCGGAATCCGCCTGGCTGAGCTACCAGCTCACCACCTTCCGCCAGGACCCGCTAGTTATGGCGCAACGCGCCGTCGCGCTGATGGAGCGGCGGCTTGTAAACTCGGACGCTCCGCCGGCTTCCGAACGCGTCATTCCGGAACTGGTCATCCGCCAGAGCTTCAGGCCATAATCCCTCCCTTGACTTTTCGCAGGCGCCATCCTGTGGCAAGAAAGGAAAATGCGATCCGATCGGGAGGAAAATCGTCGGAGATGAAGGGAATTCGCCAGCTCGCCGAGCATCTCGACATTTCGATCGGGACCGTGTCCCGGGCGCTGAACGGCAAGCCCGACGTCAATGACGAAACGCGCCGGCGCGTGCTCGCTGCTGCCGAAGAGCTCGGTTATGTCGCCAACCAGTCGGGTCGCAGCCTTCGCCAGGGCATGACCAACGTCATCGGGCTGATGCTCGAGGTCAGCCGCGAGACGGTCGAAAACAGCGACGACTTCTTCCTCGGCGTTACTGACGGGCTGCAGAGCGTCTTTTCCCGCCACAAGCTCGATCTGGTCATGCTGCCCTGCCCCGATGACGAGGATCCGCACGAATATCTGAAGCGCATGGTGGCGCGCCGGCTTGTCGACGCGCTGATCATCTCGGCGACCCGGCGCACCGACCGGCGCATCGAGCTTTTGGAAAAGGCCCGCATTCCCTTCGTGGCACTCGGGCGTAGCGCGTCGGGCGGCAGTTATACCTGGATGGATCTCGATTTCGAGGGCGTGGCGGCCCGCGGCGTCGACCGGCTGGTGGCAAAGGGCCATCGGCGGATCGCGGTCGCCGCTCCCTCCTCCGACATAAACCTCGGCTACATCTTCCTCGACAGTTACCGTCAGGCGCTGAAACGCCATGACATTGCCTTCGATCCCGCCCTCGTCATCCGCGTCAAGTCGAGCGAACAGGGCGGCTATCAGGCCGGCCACGAACTGCTGATGATCGAGGATCGGCCGACCGCGATCATCCTGATCCACGAGCTGATGGCGATCGGGCTTTACCGCCGGCTGGCCGAAGCCAGCATCGTGCCCGGCCGCGACCTCGCCGTCGTCGGTTTCCGCGAGGAGCCGCGCACGCATTTCCTGCAGCCGTCGCTGACCTCTTTCCGCATGTCGCTGCGCGATCTCGGCGCCCAGCTCGGCGAAACCCTGCTGGCCAGCATGCCGGCCTATGCCGAGCACTATCCGCAGGGCGCCCGCAACCGGATCTGGCCGCTGGAACTCGTTCCCGGCGAAAGCGATGCTTTCACCCTGACCGATTGAAGCGGCTCGCTCATACCCGGCTCGGCGCCGCGGGCGGCTCCCGGCTCGACAGCTGACGCGTGACGAAGAAGACCAAGAGGGCGCCGGCGGCAAGGCAGGCGGCGAGGAAGAACATCGGCGCGATCGTGCTGCCGCTCTGATCCTTGATCCAGGGCACCACGTTCTGGGCGACGAAACCGCCGAGATTGCCGACCGAATTGATGGCGGCAAGACCGGCCGCGGCCCCTGCACCTTTCAGGAAACGCGAAGGCAAGCTCCAGAACACCGGCTGCGGCGCGAAGATCCCGGCTGCGGCGACGCAGAGGAAAGCGAATTGCAGCGCGTGGTTCGCGATCAGCGCCGAGAGCAGCAGGCAGGCGGCGCCGATGAAGGCGGGAATGACGATATAGGGCGTCTTCGATTGCGCCTTGTCGGCCATGGCCGGAACGGCATAGAGCGCCACCGCCACCAGCAGCCAGGGAATGATGTTGAGGAAGCCGTTGACCGTGTTGCTGACGCCGAAGGCCTTGACGATGGTCGGCAGCCAATAACTCAGCCCGTAGGCCGACAGCGGAAAGGCGACATAGCAGAGCGCCATCAGCAGGACGCGCGGGTCGATCAGCGCCTTGAAGCCGTTTCCGGCATGTTCGCCCATGCCGGCATTTTCCGCGGCGAGCCGGCGTTCGAGCCAGCCCTTTTCCTCACCGGTCAGGAAGCTCGCATTTTCCGGCCGGCCGGGAAGATAGAAGAAGGTGACAATGCCGGCGATGATGGCGGGAATGCCGGTCGCCAGGAAAACCCATTCCCAGCCGGCAAAGCCGTAGAGGCCGTCGAGATCGAGCAGCACGCCGCCGAGCGGTGCGCCGACGGCATTGGCGATGGCGCTGAAGATCATGAACAGCCCGACCATCCTGCCGCGATAGACCGAGGGAAACCACAGCGTCAGCAAATAAAGCACGCCCGGAAAGAAGCCGGCTTCGCAGACGCCGAGCAGGAAGCGCAGGATATAGAACATCGTCGCATTCTGCGTGAAAGCGAGCGCGACGGTGACGATGCCCCAGGAGATCAGGATGCGGGCGAACCAGATGCGGGCGCCGAGCCTGTCGAGGAATAGATTGCTCGGCACCTCGAAAAGGAAATAACCGATGAAGAACAGTGAAGCGCCCAGGCCGTAGGCATATTCGCTCATGCCCAGCGCATCGACCATCTGCAGCTTGGCGAAACTGACATTCTGCCGGTCGATATAGGCGATCAGATAAAGGATGCCGAGAAACGGCATCAGCTTCCAGGTGATTTTCGAGATCAGCCGCTTCTCATTGACCATGCGTATTCTCCGGAATGATCATGTTGCGTCATGGCTTAAATAGCGCTGGCCGCCAATATTCAATCGCGCGAGGTATTTTCTGCGGTATCGCAACCCTGATTAGTGGCCGCACCCAAGGGATGGGTGCGGCCTGTCATTGACTATTCGGCAGCAGCGAGGGCGCGGCGGCCGATCGTGGCCTGGGTCAGCACGAAGGCTAGGAAGGCGCAGAGCGCGATGCCGGCGGCCATCGGAACCGCGGTGCCGTCGAAGAACAGGCTCGATATTACCATGGCGACGGCGGCGATGACGAAATGCAGCGTGCCCATCAGCGACGAGGCGGTGCCGGCGATGGCGCCGTGATCCTCGAGCGCCAGCACCGCGCTCGTCGGAATGACGAGGCCGAGGAAGCCGTAGCCGATGAACAGGAAGCTCGCCATGACGGGCAGCTGGTTGAAGCCGGAGGCCATCACCACGGCCATGACGACCATGGCAAGCGCAAAGGCGCTGACCGCAATCCGCATCACGCGCACCAGGCCGAAACGCTCGCCGAGCCAGCCGGTCGCCTGCGACACCGCGAAGAAGGAGACGGCGTTGATCGAGAAGGCGAAGCTGTATTCGGTCGGCGTCAGCCCATAATGCTGGATCAGCACGAAGGGCGAGTTGGCGAGATAGACGAGGAAGCTCGAAATGCCGAGGCCGCCGATGAAGGTCAGCGTCAGGAAATTGCGGTCGGAAAGCAGCAGCCGGTAGGCCGCCATGGCGCTCTGGAGGCCGCTGCCGCTGCGCTCCTTGGCCGGCCGGGTTTCCTCAAGCTGGGTGGCGAGCAGGACAAGACCGATGAAGGCGGCAATCGTCACGGCCCAGAACACCCCGCGCCAGCCATAGAATTCGATGACAGCGCTGCCGGTCAGCGGCGCCAGGATCGGTGAGATCGAGAACACCAGCATCAGCAGCGACATCAGCCGCGCCGCCTGCACGCCGGTATGCATGTCGCGGACGATGGCGCGCGGGATGACCATCCCGGCGGCACCGCCGATGCCCTGGACGAAACGGAAGGCGATCAGCGTTTCGATATTGGTCGAGAGCGCGCAGCCGATCGAGGCGACGGCGAAGACGCCGATGCCGAGATAGAGCGGCAGCTTGCGGCCCCACATATCCGATAGCGGCCCGTAGACGAGCTGAGCAAGCGCAAAGGAGATGAAGAAAGCGAGAAGTGTCAGCTGGGTGACGTTGTTATCGGCATGCAGGTCCTGGCCGATCGAGGGCAGCGCGGGAAGATACATGTCGATGGCGAAAGGCCCGATGGCCGAGAGAAGGCCGAGAATGAGGGCCATGCGAAAGAAGGAAGCCGTCATAAGGGTGATCTTTCATAAAAGCGCAGCGGAAGCATCGGACGGTCGCTCCGCCGCATGGCTCTTAAGGGAGGTAATAATGATCGTTCGCGCGGAAGACGAAGTTGGGAGCTCATATCTTCAGCGGGAAGCAGACGTGTCAATAAATTTGGACACTGATGTAAACTAGACGCCATTGTCTAAAACGTCAAGACGCCTTATCTTCGCTATCATGAAAGATCGCATGACACCGGCAGTCCGGATGGGAGGGCATACGCAGCGCGGACAGTGCGCCAAGCGCATGTCGATCCTCGATGCCGCCGCCGACGTCTTCTGCCGCCAGGGTTTTGCCGGCGCCAGCATCGACGAGATCGCCGCCGTCGCCTGCGTCTCCCGCCAGACAATCTACAATCACTACCGCGAAAAAGAGACGCTGTTCGTCGCCGTCGTCGAGGACGTCATGACCCGCGCCAATGCCATGCTGTTCTCCGTGCTGTCGAGCTTCCCTGAGAAGTCAGACGATCTGGAGGACGGGCTGACGGCCTTTGCCGTGCGTCTCAACAAGAACTGCATCTGCAATCACGACGGAAAATTCCTGCGCAAGCTGGTGCAGACGGAAGGTGAGCGCTATCCGCACCTGTTCGAAAGCTGGCGTCAGCAGGGCCCCGGCAAGCTGACCAATGCCCTTTCCGCGCTTCTCGCGCGGCTCGCTCATAAGGGCGCGCTCGTCATCGACGATTTCGACGTCGCCGCCCGGCAGTTCGTGGCGCTTGCCAATGCCGACCTGGAGATGATGACGCTTTTCGGCGAAACACCCAGCGATGAAGAGCTTGATAAGGCGGCACGCAATGCCGTCCGCACGTTTCTCAAGGCCTATGGCAGACCGGCAGCGGATATTGCCGGCCGACCGCCGGAGCTTGCAGCCATAGCCGGCTGATCAGGCAAAGACCGTCATCTGCGACGGCACGACCGCGAACATGCCGACACGGCGTGCGGCAAGATAATTCACCAGCTGCTTAACGACAGAAGGCATGACCGGCTTCTGCACCACGCCGACCGCGCCCTTGACGCCATCGGCGACAACCTCCGGATTCCCGGTCATGAAGACCACCGCAATGCCGTGCTCTTGCGCCAGCCGCCGGCCGATCTCCGGCCCGGTCGGGCCGTCGGCGAGATTGACGTCGACGAAGGCGATATCGGCAAGCGGCGCCAGCCGTAACGCCTCGTTGCGATCGCTTGCAAGGCCTGCCACTTGCATCCCCATGCCTTCGACGGTCGCCCCGAGATCCAGGGCGATCAGGAATTCATCTTCGACGATCAATACTCTCTGTTTCATGAGATCATCTCGTTGCCAGCGCCGCACGACATTTGTGGCCATGATACGTCCCCTTGTTACGCAGATACTTCGAAAGAGGCATGCGCTCCGGCAGCTGTCCCTGCTCGGAACTCCTTGTCGTAACGGGCAACTTGACGATATGTTCCGCGGTGGAACGCTGTTTTTCAGATTTAAGATGTTGTTAACATTGATAAATTCTTAACAAAAAAGCCGACGAAGAAAAACTGCGGCGGATTCTTCTCAATCTCAGCGCACGTCTGGATGATGGCGCGATGACACGATATGATTATTCCATTGGCCCGAAATCGAGGATCACGTTGAGAAAAAAGCTTGTCGCGCTGGCCATCGTGATCGTCAGCCTGTTTGCCTATACGAAATTGATGGCCAGGATCGGCTCGGGCTCTCCGCCCCCGGATGCGCCGCTCGCGCAACAGGCCGATCTCATCCGCGTTTATAAATCCGAACGCCGCATGGTCCTTCTCAAAGGGGATGTTCCGATCTCGACCTATCGGATTTCCCTTGGGCAGGCTGCCGACGGCGGCCCCAAGCAACGGGAAGGCGACGAAAAAACACCGGAAGGGCACTATGAAATCGACTGGCGCAATCCGAAGTCGATGGCGCATCTCAGCCTGCACATTTCCTATCCGAGCCCCGACGACCAGCGCAATGCCGCAGCTGGGGGCTTTTCGCCCGGCGGCAACATCATGATCCACGGGCTTCCCAATGGCTGGGGCCTGTTCCGGCAAGCCCATCGGCTATGGGATTGGACCGATGGCTGTATTGCCGTCACCAATGCGGAAATGCGCGATATCTGGGCCCGCGTCCCCGATCATACGCCCATCGACATCATGCCCTGACGGTTATCAGCCCTTAGAGCCTTTCCTGACGAGGACCGGCTCGCTGCGGTAATCGGCGGGGAACAGCGACTTGAGATTCTCGATCTTCGGCAGGTCGTTGTAGACGATATAGGGATAGGTCGGATTGAGCGTCAGGAAATCCTGATGATAGGCTTCGGCCGGATAAAAGCCGCTGGTGTCGGACACTTTGGTGACGATCGGCTGGGCGAAGACATGGGCCTTGTCCAGCTGGCCGATAAAGTGCTCGGCGACCTTGCGCTGCTCGGGACCGGCGACGAACAGCGCAGAGCGGTACTGCGTTCCCTGGTCCGGCCCCTGGAAATTCAGCTGCGTCGGGTTGTGCGCCACCGAGAAGAAGATCTGCAGCAGCTTGCCGTAGCTGACCTTGCTCGGATCGAACGTCACCTGGACGGATTCGGCGTGACCTGTCGAACCGGTGCTGACGGTTTCATACTGCGCTGTTCCGGCCTTACCGCCGGCATAACCGGAGACGGCGCTCTTGACGCCCTTGACGTGCTGGAAAACGCCTTGGACACCCCAGAAACAGCCGCCGGCGAAAATGGCGGTCTCGGTGCCCGGTCCGGCAGCCTCGTCGACATCAGGCGGGGGGATGACGACAGCATCTTCAGCCGCGCTTGCGGCACCCGCAGCGATTGAGAAAATCATAGCGGCCAGGAGCCCGGCAAGGCTCCGGCGGCGGTGAGACATGGACATTGCGCTACTCCCTGCGATCGTCCAAATCCTTGCCTATTCCTTTCGAATCCGCAAATCACAAGGCGATCACTCACGTCGATGTGACAGCCGGACGAAAGCGCCTGTGCGAAGTTGAAACAGCGCGCGAGTGAGATTGACAATTTCCCGTAGAGTGAGGAGAGTGCCGGCCGGTCAGAGCCTGCATCGCCTGTATCCTTGGGGGGAACCTATGTCCGCGCGCTCGTTTTTCGCTTCCGCGACAATCGCATTTTTTTCCACGATCGCCATCAGCTTTCCCGCAGCCGCTGCGGATACCAAGCGCGACATCCAGACGATCAAGGACGCCGATTTCTTCGGCTTCGATCTTCGCACCGAGCAGAACGTATCGCTCGATCAGTGCAAGACTTCCTGCATCGGCGACAAGAGCTGCAAGGCCTTCACCTACAATCCCAAGGTGAAATGGTGTTTCCTGAAGTCGGACTTCAAGACGATGAACGCCTTCCCCGGCGCCATCGCCGGCAAGATCGTCGAGACATCAGGCAAGCAGGAGCCGGATCTCGGCGCCGCGCCGCGCCTGACCTTCCTGACCAACGACCTGATCCAGCAGGCCCGCGACTTCAAGGACAATCTCGAGCTGACCGACGACCAGCAGGGCCAGGGCGCCGACAGCCTGACGGCCAACGCCCGCATCGACCTCACCGCCAACAATCTGGCCGACGCGCTCAAGTCCTTCCATGGCGCGCTGTCGATCACCCCTGACGACGCCGATCTCTGGCTCGAAACCGCCCGCGCCGCAGCTTCGCTCGGCACCGCCGAGAGCGGTACGAGCGGCCAGGCCGTGCTCGACGCCCTGAACGGCTACGAGCTGACGCGCACCAAGCCCAAGCGCGCCGAGGCGCTCGCCGTCCTCGCCGACGCCCTGGACCGCAACGCCAATTACCGCCCGGCGCTCGACGCCTACAAGGCGAGCCTGGCGCTGGTTGCCTCCGACGATGTGCAGACAGCCTATCTGCAGCTGAAATCGACGCAAGGCTTCCGCATCACCGAACACACGGTCGATGCCGACAGCGCCACGCCGCGCGCCTGCGTCACCTTCTCCGAGGCGCTCGTCAAGACCACCGACTACACGCCCTTCGTGACGCTGAACGGCGCCGCCCCCAAGGCGCTCGAAACCAAGGACAAGCAGATCTGCGTCGAGGGGCTGACCCATGGCGAGACCTACAAGATCGCATTCCGCACTGGCCTGCCGTCATCCGTCGACGAGGCGCTCGATGCCCCCGTCAGCATCGATGTCTATATCAAGGACCGCAGCCAGATGGTGCGCTTCACCGGCGACAGCTTCGTGCTGCCCTCGACGGCGCGCCGCGGCATTCCGATCGTCTCGGTCAACCTGGCCTCGGCCAACCTCAAGCTCTACCGCATCGGCGATCGCGCCATCGCCCCGCTCCTGACCAATTCGCAGTTCCTGAGCCAGCTCGACGGCTACAGCGCCCAGAACATCGAGGATCAGAACGGCGAACTCGTCTGGCAGGGTTCGATCGACATCGCCAACGAGCTCAACAAGGACATCGTCACCAGTTTTCCGGTCGACGAGGCGCTGCCCGAGCGCAAGCCGGGCATCTATGTCATGACTGCAACCGGCCCGAACGGCCCGACGCAGGAATGGGATTCGCAGGCGACGCAATGGTTCCTCGTCTCCGATATCGGCGTCACCACCTATGCCGGCACCGATGGCCTCAATGTCTTTACCCGTTCGCTCGCCTCGGCAAAGCCGATATCGGGCGTCGAGCTGCAGCTGCTTGCCAAGAACAATGAGGTGCTCGGCACCGCGACCACAGACGAAAACGGCCGCGCCACCTTCACCGCCGGCCTGATCCGCGGCACGGCGGCGCTGACGCCCGCCGTCATTACCGCCAAGAACGGCGCGTCGGACTACGTCTTCCTCGACATGACGCGGGCCGGCTTCGACCTCTCCGACCGCGGCGTCACCGGCCGCGCCGCACCCGGCGCGATCGATGTGCTCACCTTCACCGAACGCGGCATCTACCGCGCCGGCGAAACGGTGCATGCCCAGGCGCTCGCCCGCGACACCGACGGCAACGCCATCGAGAACCTGCCGCTCACCTTCATCTTCAGCCGTCCCGACGGGGTCGAAGATCGGCGGATTGTCAGCCAGACCAGCAATCTCGGCGGTTACAGCATCGATTTCCCGACCCAGGAAAACGCCATGCGCGGCACCTGGACGATGAACATCTATACCGATCCCAAGGGCAGCGCGATCGCCACCAAGAGCTTCCTGGTCGACGATTTCGTGCCGGATCGCACCGACATGGAAATCACGACCGAGGCCAAGGAAATCGGCCCGGATACGCCGGCCACGATCAATGTTTCCGGCAAATATCTCTATGGCGCCCCGGCCGCCGGCCTGACGCTCGAGGGCAATGTCGTCGTCAAGCCCACGCGCGAGAGCGCCGCCTATAAGGGCTTCCTCTTCGGGCTTGCCGACGAGGAGGCGAGCGAGGATTCGCGCCTGCCGATCGACGGCCTGCCGGAACTCGACGAGAACGGCGAAGCCTCGACCGATCTCACCGTCGGCGACCTGCCGGCAACGACCCAGCTGCTCAACGCCACCGTCTACATCAGCATGCAGGAGGCCGGCGGCCGCGCCATCGAACGCTCGCTCACCCTGCCGGTGAAGAATGATCGCGCTTCGATCGGAATCAAGCCGGAATTTTCCGGCGATCTACCCGAGAATTCGATCGCCAACTTCACGGTGATCGGCGTCAATGCCGAGGGCGAGAAGCAGGAGGCCAAAGGCCTGCGCTGGAAATTCTACAGCCTCAACCGCGAATACCAATGGTATCGCGAGGGAACGGCGTGGAAATACGAGCCAGTCTATACCGCCGAGCAAATCGCCAATGGCAGCGTCGACGCGACGGCGGACGGCGGCAAGATCTCCGTGCCGGTGAAATGGGGCCGCTATCGCCTCGAAGTGGAAAGCCCGGATGCCGACGGCCCGACCTCCAGCGTCGAATTCGACGCCGGCTGGTTCGTGGCCTCCACCTCGACCGAAACACCGGACGGGCTGGAAATCGCCCTCGACAAGGACAGCTACAAGGTCGGCGACACCGCCAAGCTGAAAGTCACCTCGCGCTATGGCGGCGAGCTGATGGTCATGGCCGGAACCGAAAAACTGGTTGCCGTGCAAAATGCGACGATGGGAGAAACCGGCGGCGAAGTCGACATCCCCGTCACCGCGGACTGGGGTGCCGGCGCTTATGTGACCGCGACGCTCTTCCGCCCCGGCGATGCCCAGGACAGTCACATGCCCATGCGTTCGATCGGCATCAAATGGCTGAAGGTCGATCCCGAGCAGCGGGCGCTGCAGGTCAAGCTCGACACGCCCGAAAAGATGCTGCCGCGCGGACCGCTCAACATCGGCCTGCAGGTTGCCGGCGCCGGCGCCAATGAGGATGCCTATGTGACGGTTGCCGCCGTCGATGTCGGCATTCTCAACCTGACGCGCTACGAACCGCCGAACCCGGAGGACTGGTATTTCGGCCAACGCCAGCTCGGCCTTGAAATCCGCGACCTCTATGGCCGGCTGATCGACGGCTCGCTGGGTACAACCGGCAAGCTTCGGACCGGCGGCGACGGCGGCGCCATTGCGCTGCAGGCAAGCCCGCCGACGCAGAAGCTCGTCGCCTTCTTCTCCGGGCCGGTGAAGCTCGACGCCGAAGGCAAGGCCAATGTCTCCTTCGACATCCCGCAATTCAACGGCACGGCGCGTGTCATGGCGGTGGCATGGTCGAAGACCGGTGTCGGCCACGGCGTCAAGGATGTCATCATCCGCGATCCCGTCGTTGTCACCGCAAGCCTGCCGAAATTCCTCGCCCCCGGCGACAAGGCCAATCTGCGCCTCGACATCGCCAACACCGATGCGCCGGCCGGCGACTACAAGCTGCGGCTGACCGGCAATGATGCGGTCGGCATCGACCAAGCCTCCGCCGCCCAGACGATCCGTCTCGAAGCCGGGGCGAAATCCGAGCTGACGCTGTCGCTCATCGGCAAACAGCCGGGCGCCGGCAGCGTCTCGATCAACCTTTCCGACGCCTCCGGCCTTTCGCTCGACCAGACCGTCGACGTGCCGGTGCGCCCGTCATCCCTGCCGATCACCGAACGCAGGGTGCTGGCGCTGAAGCCCGGGGCCAAGCTCACCGTCGACAAGAACCTGCTTGCCGACAGCGTGCTGCCTGGCGCCTCGATCAGCGTCAACGTCACCCGTTCGGCCGCCTTCGACATTCCTGCCCTGCTGATGACGCTCGATCGCTATCCCCTCGGCTGCGCCGAGCAGACCACCAGCCGGGCGCTGCCGCTGCTCTATCTCGCCGAAGTGGCGAAGCAGGCGGGCATCGAAAATGACGACGACGTGCACAAGCGCGTGCAGGACGCGATCTACCGCGTGCTCTCCTACCAGGCCTCGGCTGGCAGCTTTGGCCTCTGGGGACCGGATTCAGGCGACGTCTGGCTCGATAGCTACGTCACCGATTTCCTGACGCGGGCCCGCGAAATGAAATATGACGTGCCGGAAAAGGCCTTCGTGCAGGCGCTCGAAAACCTGCAGAATACCCTCTCCTACACCACCGACATCAAGGGCCAGGGCGATCAGATCGCCTATGCCATCTATGTGCTCGCCCGCAACAAGAAGGCGGCGATCAGCGATCTGCGTTATTATGCCGATACGATGATCAACGACTTCCCGACGCCGCTTGCCAAGGCGCATATCGCCGCCGCACTGGCGCTCTATGGCGATGCCCAGCGTTCGAAGAACATCTTCGTCGACGCGCTGCAGATGTCGCAGCAATCGATGGTGTCGCGGGTGAATCTGTCGCGCACCGACTACGGCACGATCCTGCGCGATGGCGCGGCGATCCTGGCGCTCGCTGCGGAAAGCCGGCCGGTGCCGCCCGTCATCCCGGATCTTGCCAAGGCCGTCGCCAAGGAATGGGGTCGCAGCAAATACAAGAGCACTCAGGAAGAGACCTGGATGCTGCTTGCCGCTCGCGCCATTCAGGGCGGCGATGACGGGTTGAAGGTCGATGTCAACGGCGCGGCCCATACCGGCGCCTATATGGCCCGTATGAGCGGCGATGCGCTCGCCGATCATCCGCTGACGCTGACCAACCAGACGAGCGACGCCGTCTCGGCTGTCGTCACCACCGTTGCCGCCCCGACCGTGCCCCTGCCGGCCGGCGGCGACGGCTTCACTGTCGAGCGCAGCTATTACACGCTCGACGGCGAAGAAGCGAATGTCAGCGAAGCCAAGCAGAACGAACGCTACGTCGTCGTCATCCATGTGCGCGAGACCAACGACTGGCCGTCGCGTATCGTCGTCACCGACCTTCTGCCGGCCGGTTTCGAGATCGACAATCCGAACCTGGTCGACAGCGCCCAGATGACGAATTTCGACTGGATCGGCGAGATAGCGGCCGCCCATACCGAATTCCGCTACGACCGCTTCGTCGCCGCCTTCAACCGCGCCCAGGGCGACGAGCGCGAATTCAACGTCGCCTATGTCGTGCGCGCCGTCACCCCCGGCACCTACGACCATCCGGCCGCCAGCGTCGAGGACATGTACCGGCCGGAGCTTTCGGCCCGTACCGCGACCGGCAAGATGGAGGTCGTGGCAGCGCAACAATGAGACTGTGGCGCAAGATCGCGATCGGGTCCGCCGCCGGCATCCTTCTTGCCGGCGCGGCCCTTTTCGCGCTCGACGCCGCCGACAAGGCCTTTCCGCCACCACTCGATAAAGCGGATTTGGTCTCCGCCGAGGTGCTCGATGCCGACGGCCAATTGCTGCGCGCCTTCGCGACCTCGGAAGGCCGCTGGCGGCTGAAGACCACGGTTGCCGACGTCGATCCGCAATTCCTGCGCATGCTGATCGCCTATGAAGACCAGCGCTTCTACGATCACGGCGGCGTCGACGCCTGGGCGCTCGGGCGCGCGAGCCTGCAATTCATCCGCAACGGCCGCATCGTTTCCGGCGCCTCGACGCTGTCGATGCAGGTGGCGCGGCTGATCGAGCCGCGCGCCGGACGTTCGCTTTCGGCAAAACTGCTGCAGCTGGCGCGTGCCGTGCAGATCGAGCGGCGGCTGTCGAAGGAGCAGATCCTCGACCTCTATCTCACTCATGCGCCCTATGGCGGCAATCTCGAAGGCGTGCGCGCCGCAAGCCTTGCCTATTTCGGCAAGGAGCCGCGGCGCCTGACGGTCGCCGAGGCCGCCCTGCTCGTCGCTCTGCCGCAATTGCCGGAACGGCGCCGGCCGGACCGCAATCTCCAGGCGGCGCAGGAGGCGCGCAAGCGCGTGCTCGAGCGCGTCGCCGTGGCGGAGGCCGTCGGCGACGGCGAGGCAGCGCGGGCTGAGGTTGTCGCCATCCCGCCGCGGCGCATGCAATTGCCGGCACTGGCCGCCCATGTCGGCGAAGCGGCTCTGCGCAAGGAGCCTTCGGTCCTCAAACACCAGACGACCTTGAAGAAGCAGGTGCAGCAGGGGTTGGAGGCGGTCGCCCGGGCGGCGGCGATGAAACTCGGGCCGAAGCTTTCGCTCGCCATGGTGATGGCGGATGCCCAGACGGGCGCGATCGTCGGCGAGGTCGGCTCGGCCGATTATTTCGACGCCAGCCGCTCCGGCTGGATCGACATGACGCGCGTCAACCGCTCGCCCGGCTCGACGCTGAAGCCCTTCATCTACGGGCTCGCCTTCGAGCAGGGTCTCGTCTCCCAGGAGACGATCATCGAGGATCGGCCGGCCGATTTCTTCGGTTACCGGCCGCGCAATTTCGACATGAGCTATCAGGGCGATGTCACCGTGCGCGAGGCATTGCAGCTGTCGCTGAACGTGCCGGCGGTCAAACTGCTCGACGCCGTCGGGCCGTCGCGGCTACTGGTGCGCTTCCGCCGCGCCGAAGTGCGCCCGGCTTTGCCGCCGAACGAAACGCCGGGGCTGGCGATCGGTCTTGGCGGCGTCGGCATCACTCTGAAGGACCTGGTGCAGCTCTATACGGCGCTCGCCAATCGCGGCCAGCCGGCAAGGCTCGGCGACGGCATCACCGGTGAACCGGGCAAACTCGACGGCGAACCGCTTTTGGAGCCGGTGGCGGTCTGGAACGTCGCCGATATTCTCTCCGGCGTCATTCCCCCCGCCGGCGCGCCGCAGCGCGGCATCGCCTACAAGACCGGCACGAGCTACGGCTATCGCGACGCCTGGTCGGTCGGCTATGACGGGCGTTATGTGCTCGGCGTCTGGGTCGGACGGCCGGATAACAGCGCCGTGCCTGGTTTGACCGGCTATGGTACCGCCGCCCCCATCCTGTTTGAAGGTTTCGCCAAATCCGGCATCGCCACGACGCCGTTGCCCCGCCCGCCGGCCGGCGCCGTGCGCATCGCCCAGTCCGAGCTGCCGATCAGCCAGCGGCGGTTTGCGCTGAATGCCAGCGGCCTGCTCGTCGCCTCCGGCCGCGAGCCCGCGCCCCAAATCGTCTATCCGCCCGAGGGTGCCCATATCGATCTCGGCGCCGGCGCAGGCGACCTGTCGCCGCTGATGCTGAAGCTGCAGGGCGGCCGCGCTCCCTTCCGCTGGCTTGCCAACGGCAAGCCGCTGCCCGATCTCTCGCGCCGGCGCACGCAGCAGTGGCTGCCGGATGGCGGCGGTTACTCGAAACTGACCGTTATCGACTCGGCCGGACGCGCCGCAAGCGTGGGCGTTTTCATCGACTAGCGCATCGTGCTTTGCGCGTCTCAAAAGACGCGCGGCGCTGTAAGGGAACCAAACCCCGGTACAACCGTTGGAAAGGGTCTCCCTCCAACGTCAGACGGCCTCATGACACTTCCGACCGCGACCTACCGGATACAATTCCGCAACGGCATGACCTTCGATCGTGCGTGCGGCCTTATTCCCTACCTCAAGACGCTCGGCATCAGCCACCTCTACGCGTCGCCGATCTTCACCGCCGTCAGCGGCTCGACCCACGGCTATGACGTCACCGACGCCAACGACATCGATCCGGCGCTCGGCGGCCGGGCGGGGTTCGAGCGGCTGACGGAAAGCCTCGCCGCGGCGGGCATGGGCCTCATCCTCGATATTGTTCCGAACCACATGGCCGCCTCGCCGGAAAACGGCTGGTGGCGCGACGTGCTGGCATTCGGCCAACAAAGCCCCTTTGCCGGCCACTTCGACATCGACTGGAGCGAACCGCTGACCCTGCCGCAGCTCGGCCAGGATTTCGAGGCGGCACTTGCTGCCGGCGAGCTGCGCATTGTGCTCGACGAAACGCATGGCAATTTCGCCCTCGCCTATTTCGACACGCTGCTGCCGCTCAACCCCAGCAGTTACGGCGCGATCGCAAACCGGCTCAACGATCCAGTGACAACGAGAATGGCGGAGGCTGCGGCCGCAACCTCCGGCGAGGACTTTGCCCGCACCATGCGCGACATCCTCTTCGAGCGCGGTGATCGCGCCGTGCTCATGCAAAAGCTCGAGGACATCTCGGCCGATCGCGACTTCGTCAAAAGCCTGCATGAGGCACAGCACTGGCGGCTGACCCATTGGAAGGAAGCGGCGCAGCATCTGAGTTATCGTCGATTTTTCGAGGTCACCGGGCTTGTGGGAACCTGCGTCGAAAATCCCTTCGTATTCGAGGACCTGCACCGGCTGACGATCGAGCTAGTGCGCCATGGCAAGGTCCAGGGCCTGCGCATCGACCATGTCGACGGGCTCGCCGAACCCAAGGCCTATCTCGACCGGCTGAGGGACGCGGTTGGGCCGGACACCTATATCGTCGTGGAAAAGATCCTCGGGGCCGGCGAAGCGCTGCCGGAGAGCTGGCCGGTCTCGGGCACCACGGGATATGAATTCATCGCTGCACTCAGCGAACTCTTCGTCGATGGCAGCGGCCTGCGCCGCTTGGACGATGCCTATCGTAGCCTCGCCGGCGAGACCGGCGATCTCGAGGAAGGCCGGCGGCTTGCCAAGCGGCTGATGGTCGAGCGCAACTTCGCCGGCGAGACCGGCAGACTGGCAGCGATCGCCGCAGGGATCTTTCCCGAGATCAATACAGACGAGATCGCCACGGCGCTTAGCGAATTGCTGATCGCCTTCCCCGTCTACCGAACTTATGGCGACGGCGGTCCGCTCGCCTGGCAGGATTCAGCCGTCCTTGCCACAACGGCATCGCAAGCCACGGCCCGGCTCGATGATCGGCGTGCGCTCGATCACGTGCTGAGGCTTCTCGAAGGCAAGATCGAAGGGGATGCCGCCCACGAGTTCCGCATCCGCTTTCAGCAATTGAGCGGGCCGGTGATGGCGAAAGCAACTGAGGATACGCTGTTCTATCGCTACAACAGGCTGCTTGCCGCAAACGAAGTCGGCGGTGAACCAGGCAAGGCGCCCGATGGCCCGGAGGGTTTTCATCGCCGCATGGCCGAGCGGGCACGGCTGCAGCCGGACGGGCTGTCGGCAAGCGCCACCCATGACACCAAACGCGGCGAGGATGCGCGCGCCAGGCTCTATGCGCTGAGCGAGGGAGCGGATGTTTTCGCGCAGGCGGTAGCGCGCTGGCGTGAGATGAACCGGCCATGGCTGACGGAGCTGCCGGATGGAGCAGCGCCGGAGCCGAATGTCGAATGGATGCTCTATCAGGCGCTGGCCGGCATCTGGACGGAAGATTTCGGCCGAGGGCGAACGGAAGAACTTCACGAGCGCTTCACCGATTACGCGGTCAAGGCGGTGCGCGAGGCGAAACTTCACACCGGCTGGGTCGAACAAGATGCCGCTTATGAAGACGCGGTGAAGGCCTATGCGGCGGCGCTGGTTTCACCCGAGAACGATGCCTTCCTCGAGGATTTCGAAAGGGCGCTGCAGCCCTTCATCGCCGCCGGTTACCTCAACAGCCTGTCGCAGACGATCCTCAAGCTGACGGCGCCCGGCATTCCCGACATCTACCAAGGCTCAGAGGGTTTCGATTTCAGTCTCGTTGATCCGGACAACCGCCGGCCGGCCGATCATGAACGGCTCGCCGCGTGGCTCGCTGAAGCCGGACCGATCGCCAAGCTTCAGGCGGCCGCGTTGAAGCAGCGCATCGTCGCGATCGGTCTGCAGCTGCGCCAGCGGAACCCGGCGCTCTTTGCCAAAGGCGACTATCTGCCGCTAAAGGTCACGGGCAGCCGGCGCGAGCACGTGCTGGCCTTTGCCCGGGTGCACAAGGACAATTTTGCGATCGTCGCCGCACCCCGGCTGATGTTCGGCTGGCTCGACCCCGGCGTGCTCTTTGCCGGCCCGGAATTCTGGGAGGATACGGCGATCGCCGTCCCCTCCCCTCTTCACGGGCTGAAGGCGGATCTGGTGACCGGCAAGACGATCGAACCCGGCGGCAGCATTGCGGTCGCCACCCTGCTCGGCAGCCAGCCAGTCGGGTTGATCAGCCCGATCTAGGGATCGGGCGAGAGAGCGACGGGTTCGAAAAATCGGCCTTGTCAAAATTAGCGCTTGACCTTCCAGTTGCTGGAAGGTGGATAAGCATCTCCAACTGCCCCCAGGGCATAGGAGATAGTCATGAATACCAAACACGACCACGATCACCATCACGGCCACATCAATAGCGACGGTCACAGCTGTTGTGGGCATGGCCGGGAAAAGGCTGCAGGCGTCATAACCCGTGATCCGGTCTGCGGCATGACCGTGGATCCGGAGGCCGGCAAGCCTTCGCTCGATCATGACGGCCGCCTCTATCATTTCTGCTCGGAAGGCTGCCGGACGAAGTTTGCGGCTGCGCCGCAGGATTACCTGACGGCAAAGGATCCGGTCTGCGGCATGACTGTCGATCGCTCGACGGCGAAACATTTTCTGAAAGTCGATGGCGAGAAATTCTATTTCTGTTCGGCCGGCTGCCAGACAAAATTCGAAGCCGATCCCTCGGCCTATCGCGACGGCAACCGCCCGGCGGCAAAGCCGGCGCCGAAGGGCACGCTCTATACCTGCCCGATGCATCCGGAAGTCGTCAGCGACCGGCCTGGCGACTGCCCGAAATGCGGCATGGCGCTGGAGCCGATGGGCGTTCCGCCTGATGACGAAGGCCCGAACCCGGAACTTGTCGACTTCACCAGACGGCTTTGGGTCAGCGCCATCCTGGCTCTGCCGCTGCTGGCGCTTGGCATGGGACCGATGCTCGGCCTGCCTCTGCGGGAGATGATCGGCGAGCCGCAGGCAACCTATATCGAACTGCTGTTGGCAACGCCGGTTGTGCTGTGGGCGGCCCTGCCCTTCTTCCGCCGCGCCTGGGCATCTGTCGTCAACCGCAGCCCGAATATGTGGACGCTGATCGGTCTTGGCGTCGGCACCGCCTATGTCTACAGCCTCGTCGCAACGCTTGCGCCGGGCATCTTCCCGATGAGTTTCCGCGGTCACGGCGCGGCCGTTCCCGTCTATTTCGAGGCGGCCGCCGTCATCGTCGCTCTCGTTTTCGTCGGCCAGGTGCTGGAATTGAAGGCACGCGAGCGCACCGGTTCGGCGATCCGCGCTCTGCTCGATCTCGCGCCGAAGACGGCGCGCCGCATTGGTGCAGATGGCAGCGAGAGTGACGTGCCGGTGGACGAGATTGAGACCGGCGACCGGCTGCGGGTGCGCCCGGGCGAGCGTGTGCCGGTGGATGGTTCCGTCCTCGAGGGCCAGTCGACCGTCGATGAATCGATGATTACAGGCGAGCCTCTGCCTCTGGAGAAATCGAAAGGCGACGGACTGACCGGCGGCACGATCAACAAGAACGGTTCGCTCGTGATGTCGGCCGAGAAGGTCGGCGCCGACACGGTGCTGTCGCGCATCGTCGACATGGTCGCCAAGGCGCAGCGCTCGCGGGCGCCGATCCAGGGCGCAGTCGACCGGGCGTCGGCCTTCTTCGTGCCGGCGGTCGTCGCCGCGGCCATCCTTGCCTTCATCGTCTGGGCAGCGGTCGGCCCGGAGCCGAGCCTTGCCAATGCGCTGCTGGCCGCCGTCGCCGTTCTGATCATCGCCTGCCCCTGCGCACTCGGTCTTGCCACACCGATGTCGATCATGATCGCGACGGGGCGCGGCGCTGGAGAAGGCGTGCTGATCAAGGACGCCGAAGCACTGGAGCTTTTCTCCAAGGTCGATACGCTGATCGTCGACAAAACCGGCACGCTGACCGAGGGAAAGCCGAAGCTTACCGACATCGTCGCCTTCGGTGGAACCGACGAAAACCGGTTGCTGTCGCTGGCGGCCAGCCTGGAGCGCGGCTCCGAACATCCGCTGGCTGAAGCGATCGTCTCCGGCGCCGAGGCGCGCGGCATCGCCTTCGTCGAGGTCACCGGCTTCGAGGCAAGGACCGGCAAGGGTGTTCAGGGCCTTGCCGGCGACACGATGGTGGCGCTCGGCAATGCGGCGATGCTCGCCGATCTCGGCATCGATCCCTCGGCGCTTGCCGAGAAGACCGAAGCCCTGCGCGGCGATGGCAAGACGGTGATGTTCGTGGTGGTCGACAGCGCCCTTGCCGGTCTCGTCGCCGTTGCCGACCGGATCAAGCCGACCACTGAAGCCGCCATCAAGGCGCTGCACGCCAGCGGCCTGAAGATCATCATGGCAACCGGCGATAACGAGCGCACGGCGCGGGCCGTGGCAAAAAGCCTGGGGATCGACGAGGTCCGCGCCGACATGCTGCCGGAGGGCAAGAGCGCGCTGATCGACGAACTGCGCGCCAAGGGCGCCGTCATCGCCATGGCCGGAGACGGCGTCAACGACGCGCCGGCGCTCGCTGCTGCCGATGTCGGCATCGCCATGGGCACCGGCGCCGATGTGGCGATGGAAAGCGCCGGGATTACCCTGGTGAAGGGCGATCTCACCGGCATCGTCAGGGCGCGGCGGCTGGCGGAGGCGACGATGCGCAACATCCGCCAGAATCTCGGCTTCGCCTTCGGCTACAACGCACTCGGCGTGCCGGTCGCAGCCGGCGTGCTCTATCCGATCTTCGGGCTGCTGCTGTCGCCGATGATCGCGGCGGCGGCGATGAGCCTCTCATCCGTCTCGGTGATTTCAAATGCGCTGAGACTGCGCTTTGCAAGATTATAGGAGGTGATGATGAATATCGGCGAAGCATCGGAACGCTCAGGCCTGCCTTCAAAGACCATCCGCTATTACGAGGATATCGGCCTGATCCGCCCCGAAAGGGGCGGAAACGGCTACCGCGACTATGCCGCGACCGACGTTCACAAGCTGCGCTTCCTGCAGCGCTCGCGCGGTCTCGGCTTTTCCGTCGAGGAATGCCGCCAGTTGCTGGCGCTCTACGAGGACAAAAGCCGGGCAAGCGCCGACGTCAAGGATATCGCCGAGACCAAACTTGCCGAGATCGACCGCAAGATCCGCGAGCTCTCGGAACTGCGGCGCACGCTCGAACATCTCGTGCATGCCTGTCACGGCAATGACAGGCCGGACTGTCCAATCCTCGAAGGACTTTCGGACGGCGGCTGAGTAGGTCGGGAGACGCAGACGCGCGCTCAGGAAAGCTGCGGCATATTCTGATTGGCTGCCAGCGCGGATGGAGTTCGCTCTCCCTCGCCGTCATCCAGCCGATGTTTGATCGCAAGCGCGTAGATCACGTCGAGGATATTGCGGTCTCGCAGATGAGGATCAATCAGGGCGAGAAGCGAGGCCCGGACGATTTTCTTGCTGGTGGCGTTTGGACAACGCGCCTTGACAAAATCATAGAGCGCCTGATCCGTCAGCCCTTCCATGGCGCCGTCTACGAGAGCTTCGTAGACCCGCTTCTTATCTTTCATTCTTTATTTTCCCCTCAAATCAGCGGCGTCATGATCTGTCATGTAGTTGTCATAAACAATCGCGGATTTGAGGCGCGGCGACGGCATCTTCGGCCCGCATGATTTTTTTAGGTGCGCCGGGAATAAAATCGGCCGCGCTTGCGTATACTCAATCATGGAACGCAAAGAACGCCCCTTCGACGTCATCGGACAGCTTGCAGCGTTGAGGCGCTATGCTCGCTCGCTGGTGCGCAATTCGGACGAGGCGGAGGATCTGGTGCACGACGCGCTGGTGCGCGCGCTCGAGAAGAAAAAGAGCTTCCGCAGCGGCGGCAATCTGCGCACCTGGCTGCTCTCCATCCTGCACAATGCTCATATCGACCGTCTGCGCCAGAACCGGTCGCTGACGCGCCGTCACGACGAGGCGGCTGTCGAGGCCGAGCAGTCGCTACCGGCCGGCCAGGAACATGCCGTGCGCCTGCAGCAGGTGCGCGACGCCTTTTTCGACCTGCCGGAGGAACAGCGCGAGGCGCTGCATCTCGTTGCGATCGAAGACCTTTCCTACCAGGAAGCCGCCAATGCGCTCGGCATTCCGATAGGCACGCTGATGTCGCGCATCTCCCGCGCCCGCGCGCAATTGCGCGCATTCGAGGAGAAGACACCGCGCAAGTCGCATCTGAGACTGATCGGAGGAGACGGCAATGAAAGCAATTGATCCGATCCTCGATGCCGATCTCGACGCCTATGTCGATGGCGAACTCGATGTCGCCCGCCGCATCCAGGTGGAATCCTATCTCTCCGACCACCCGGCGATTGCCGCAAAGGTCATGGCCGACCTCAGCGTCAAGGGCGAGCTGCGCCTGGCGCTGGCCGGCGAAAGCGCCTTCGGCCGCCCGGAGACCCGCGATGCGGCCCGCCGGCTGGAACGTGGCCTTTCCTACGGCCGCATCTTCCATTCCATGCAGCGCATTGCCGCCGTCGGCATTCTGGTGACCGCCGGCTGGGTGGCGCATAATTCCTTCGGCGCTTTCTCGGCAACCGAGGTATCGGCATCGGTGCCGGCACCCGCCTATGTCGAGGACGCTGTCCGCGCCTATCAGACCGCGGCCCTGCGCCAATCGATGCCTCCGCAGACGCCGGCCACCTACAGCGCTGACGATATTCGCGCCGCTACCGCCATCGTGATGCCGGAACTGCCGAAGGCCTGGAAGGTCGCCGACGTGCAGATCTTCCCATCCGAATTCGGCCCGAGCGTCGAGATGGCGATCGAGCAATCGGATGGAAAGCGGCTATCGCTTTTCGCCGTCCGCCCGGGCGCCTTCGAGGTCAAGCCGGTCAGCCATCTCGCACTTGAGAAGGCCGAAGCCGCCTATTGGCAGATCGGCGAGGTCGCCTATGCGCTGATCGCCGACGAAAGCGGCCTCAATCTCGATCAGGCGGCCGAACGGCTCGCCCGTTCGCTCTATTAGTTCAAACCGAGGAGATCAGCATGAACCCGATCAATTCCCGCTACGGCGCCGTCGCCGGCACCCAGGCCGTCTTCGACGAAGGCCTGCGCCAGCACATGCTGCGCGTCTACAATTACATGGCTCTCGGCCTCGTCATCACCGGCCTCGTCGCCTTCGTCGTCGGCTCGACGCCCGCCCTCTACGTGCCGATCTTCGGCTCACCGCTGAAGTGGGTGGTGATGCTGGCGCCGCTCGCCTTCGTCTTCTTCTTCTCGTTCCGCATCCAGACGATGTCGGCCGGCACCGCGCAAATCACCTTCTGGGCCTTCTGCGCCGTGATGGGTCTGTCACTTGCCTCCGTCTTCCTGGTCTTCACCGGGATGAGCATCGCGCGGACCTTCTTCATCACCGCCACGATGTTCGGCGCGACCAGCCTTTACGGCTATGTGACGAAGCGTGACCTGTCGCGCATGGGCTCGTTCCTGATGATGGGTCTCATCGGCGTTATCATCGCCAGCATCGTCAACATCTTTCTCGGTTCGTCGGCGCTGCAGTTCGCCGTCTCGGTGATCGGTATCGTCGTCTTCGTCGGCCTCACCGCCTACGACACGCAGAACATCAAGGAACAGTACTCGGAAAACTACGATCAGGAATCGAACCAGAAGCTTGCCGTCTTCGGTGCGCTCTCGCTCTACCTGAACTTCGTCAACATCTTCCAGCTTCTGCTCAACTTCACCGGCGAGCGGGAATAGGGACTGCGCTTCTGGGGGCAATGGAAGCGCAAGAGCGCCTGGTCTGCAGTCTATGACAGGATGGCGGATCGGGTGCTCACTTAAAAGGAGATGGCCGGGTCGACAACCCGGCCATTTTCGTTTCAGATGATGCCCCAGGCGCGGTAGCGACCGCGCCCGGTGATTTCACGAATGCCGATCTCGTTGACAAGGTTCAGCGCCCCGCGCGGCGTAATGCGCAGATGGCGGGCAATCATCGCCGCCGAGACCATCGGCCGCGACAGGATGAAATCGGCAAGGTCTGGCAGGCTGCTATTCGAGCGGCGGCCGCGAAAGCGCAGCTCCATCTGCGTGCGTGCGAGCGACAACCGGTCGAGTTCCTTCAGTCCGGCGGCAGCCCCCAGGTGCATCGCCTCAAGGAAGGCCTGCAGCCGCGTCGCCCGGTCGCGCGCCCGGCGACGTTCGTGGCGCACCAGCTTCAGCCCGCCGTAAAAAGAAAAGAGATGCGAGGCGACCTTGCCGCGGGCGCGCAGATGCCCTGCAACCAGAAGACCGCCGAGCCAGTGCTGACGCCGCAATGGCTCGATCCTTTCCCAGGCTTCGAAAAGAATGATCGCGCCGAGAACCGGCGGCAGGCTGTCGGCCAATGGCAATAGGCCGCGCCACTCGGCAAGCCGCTGTTCCTCGTCCCATTCGTCATCCCGCAGCAGGCCGAGAGGATCGTCACTGCGTCTTGCCGGGGCAGCGGCCGCCGTCTCGCTTGCCGGCACCTTGCCTGTATGGATGTCGAGCAGCTTCTGCGAGCGGGCAAGCAATGCATCGATCTCGGCCATCTCGGCAGCCAGCGGCCCGCCCTCATCCCCGCCCTCTTCGTCGGTCTCGGCCGGAACCGCGGGGCTCTTTACTTCAGTCGCCGTCCCCTCCCCTTCCCCGAGCGTCGCCGTCAGCGTCGCAAGCCCCGAAGCTCCGAGCGCCCAGGCGGGTTCGCCGGTCCAGATGCGCCGGCGGGCCCGCAGCACGGAATGGGCGATCGTCAGCTCGTGGCTCGGCGCCCGGCTGTCCATATGCGCATCGTGCAAAACCAGATCCTCGACATGCACGAGTTCGCCGGCCACCCACAGCGCACCGGCGGCATCGAAGAAATGACTGCGTTCGGCGAACCCCTCGCCGACCGGCGAACGCACCACCCGCTCATCCAGCCGTGCCAGCGCATCCTCTGCTGCCGCAAAGGATGGAAGCAGGGTTTGAAGCATCGCAGCATCGATTTCGTAGCGCATTGTTAAGCTTTACGGTTTTTCACAAATGGAAGCAAAGGAGACGTTTCCTTCCGCCATCTATGACATGGTTAACGGCGCATTTCAACAAAATGGTCGGGGAAGGAAGCGGTCGAGACGGCTGAGCGACGCTCCGCATATCTTCTAGCTGGCGCAGCTGGCGCGAAACTTTTTTATCGCCGTTCATCCGGTTTTCCTTGCTGCCGGACCATTTGCCCGCATCAGCGCCATCAGCATGGGCCCAAGCGAGAACTCGCCACGCTCGGCCCGCCGTGTGAGGTCGCGCAGATAGCCGCCGGCCGAGTTGATATGGCCGCCCCTTTCCAGGATGCAGGCGATCACCGTCGCGGCGTTTTCCGGCCCCATCACATCGCAGGCTAGCTGATAGGCGCTCGGGCTGACGCCCAGCGTCGAACGGACTATGACGGCCGCGGCCATCAGATCCCGCCAGCTGCCGATCCCGCCGCCCGGCCCATAAGCGACGATCTCCGGGCAGGCCTGCAGCACCATGGCAAGCGGGAAGGATTTTGGCGGCTCCCGCCACGGACGCGCTTCTTGCTCCGGCTTTTCCCCCTGCTTCGGTTCGAAGCTTGGTTCAAGTTCAGATATGGGGTTTGCGTTTGAATTATGTATGTGCCGACCGTTCTGGCCGTCATTGGCGTCTGTTTTTTCTGTTTTCGTCTTCAATTCCAGCGTCTTGACGATCAATTCGCGGAACGCTTCGAGATCGGTCAGCAGGCTTTTCATCTCGGCGGCCGAAGGGCGTCGCGGCAGGCTTGCGGAAAGCAGATTGAATTGCCTCTGCATCTCGAGCCATTCGCCGGCAATTGCCTCTTCCAGGGCGATCTCGATGAGTTTGGTGATATCACGCCGGCACAGTGTCAGCCGCTCCCGCAAACGCTTCCATTCGAGCTTGCCGGCAAGCACCTGAGCCGCCTGCGCCTCGATCTCGCCGGCGCGCGCCAGCAGCGGCGCCAGGCTGAAGCCAAACGCCTCTCCAAGCCCGCCCTCGCCGTTACGGCGGGCAAAACGTTTGCCGTTCGGGCTATCCCGCCGGATAATCAGGCCGGCCTCCACCAGCGCCGCCAGGTTCCGCCGCAACGTCGTGCCGGCCATGCCATGCGTCCGCAGCGACAACTGCTCGTTCGACGGAAAGACAACGAAACCGTTGGCCTCGGCAATCTCGTTCTTCGGATAAAAAGTCAGCAGCGCGTTGAGAACAGCGAGCGCACGGTCCGATACGCCGACCATGTCCTTTGCTTCGCAGAGCGCGCGAAAGATCTTCCACTTGTCGACCGATGCGTCGGATTCGACCTTGCTGGCATTTTCCTGGCTTGCCAGCATGCCAAGCGTCATCGATCGCCGCCCAAAGGGCGTCGATACATATTGAGGCTCCATGTCCCTCACCTTTTCTCAAGGCAAAAGAAGTCTACCACCCAAAAGGATGCCGAAGATGCTTGACAGCGATTCGAGGAAGTGCGATTCTCAGATTGTCCAGATATGAGAAAGGCTTCCGCGGCGGCAACGTTCGGAGGCTTTTTTCTTTTGCGGCCTACTCTCCTGCTTCTAACCTACCGGCCCGATAGGCTTCGTAAAGCTCATCGAGACGACGTGAAATGTAAGCGCCGAAATCCGGCGCGTCGCCGGTTTTCAACGCGATCGTAAAGGAATTGCCGGCGCTCTTGATTCGGCCGGCAATCTTGCCGCCGCTCTTCGGCTTCCAGTCATATTCCGTGGGTTCCGGCTTCGCCTCTTTCCTGGCCAGCTCGGCAACCAGAAGCTCGAAGCGGCGGTCGCTTTCCTCAGCCGTGAACCGTGGCGAACCGACGAGCTTGGCAAGCCGCGCCGCTGTCATTCCGTTCCAGTCCTGGGCAAGCGCCATCCATTTACGACGCCCGATACCGGGTGCAGCGCCGACCGCCTTGACGATATCGGCCGGGATCGCCTTGGCGACGGTGATCAGCTTCGAAAGCTCGGTCTTGTCAGTCGACAGCGCCTTCATGATAACGGGACGCTCAAAACCCTTGAGCTCGAGATTGAGGGCAAAGACAGCCCGCTCGATATAGGAAAGGTTCCGGCGCGCCGAATTTTCGATGCCCTGGGCGATGACCACATCGATATCGTCGAGCTTGCGGACGATCGCCTGCACTTTGCGCCCGAGCAGCTTGACGGCCTGCAGGCGGCGATGGCCGTAAGCGATCTGGTAGCGGCTCTCATCATGGGGATGGCGGCGAACGAGAATCGGCACTTCCTGGCCGTTCTCGGCAATCGACCGCACTAGTTCATCCTCGATATCGAGCGGCTGATCGGCAAGGCGATCGCGGACGAAGGAAGAATCGATCAGGTCGGGATCGAGCTCGACGATGCGTTCGCCGGAGAGTAAAGCCTCCTGCATCGCCCTGCTCTCTTCCTCCATGCGTCCAAGCGTCAGCGCCATCGTCCGAACCGGCCCGGCCGATCCGCGCAAAGAGGTCTCGTCGTAGTTGGCCGCGGCCAACTCCTGCGCCGTGTCGTCGAAGAGACCTTTCAGGCGATCGCGTCTGCTCATGTGCGGCCCCAGGCTTTGTGAATACCGGCGAGAACTTCGCCGTTGGCGGCATTGACCGATTCCAGCGCCCGATCATAGGTCGAGCGACGCACCTGCCCCTTCTCGATCTCGAAGAGCGTCTGCTTGGTCAGGCCGGCATCGGCGATCGCCGTCGATTTGAGAATGGTCGCCGTCAACACGTCATCGCTGAACAGGCTGCGCAACAGCGCGACGATCTGCGACTGCGGGGCATCGAAAGGTTCGTGACGGGTCACGACATATTTTATGAAATCGTGCTGCAGATCGCCGCCGGCCTTGCGCACGACCGAAAGCAGATCCGAGGTCATCAGCAGGAATTGCGACATGGAGGCAACATCGACCATCTGCGGATGGATCGTGATAAGCAGCGACGTGGCGGCACAGACGGCGCCGAGCGTCAGGTAACCGAGCTGCGGCGGGCAGTCGATCACCACGACGTCGTAGTCGGCCTCGACCTCGGCAATCGCCATGCCGACGCGGCGGAAGAACAGTTCGCCGGGCCGCTGGCGATCACTGAGCGCCCGCGGCGTCTCATGCTCGAATTCCATCAATTCAAGATTGCCCGGCACTAGATCGAGACCATCGAAATAAGTCTTGCGGATAATGTCCTTCAGCGGCTTGCGATCGGCATCATAGCGAATTGCGCCATAAAGCGTATCACCATCGGATAGATCGAATTCCGGCTGCACGCCGAGCATGGACGAGAGCGATGCCTGCGGATCGAGATCGATGGCGAGTACCCGATAACCCGCCAGCGCCAGATACTGCGCCAAATAAAGTGTCGTCGTGGTCTTGGCCGAGCCGCCCTTGAAATTGGTGACGGCAACCGTCTGCAGCTTCTCGCCGGCGCGCCGCCAGGGAAGGTAGGACAGCGCATCCTTCGGCTTCAGCTTTGCCATATAATGGCGCAATTCATTGATCTGGCCGAGCGTATAAGAGCGCCGGCCATTCTGGGAAAGTTCCGGCTGCGGCCCCTTGCCATCCAGCGAAAGCTGGCGAAGATAGCCGTCGGAGACGCCGATCATCTGGGCGGCCTCGCCTGAGGAAAATGTGCGCAGCGTCTTTTGCGACAGCGGCGGAAACAGCTTCTCGCGCAACAGCTTCAGTTGCCGCGAAAGCTGGTTCGCATGCCGCTCGATCCGCACATCTGTCGTCGATACGCTAATGTTGTCCAAAACACCCAATCCTTTTCGATGCGCTTTTTCGTCAACATAGCGTCAAAAAGCGTATTGAAGGTGACACGATTCGCAATTTGCGGCAACAATAGGGGCCGAGACGCATTCCGGCCCGGTTGGCCGCGGCCAACTCTCTGCCATCGCCCTTGCAGAACACCGCCTTTTTCGGCAAGACCGCCGGGACTCACGGGGACTATCGGCTTGAAGCACATCCATATCATCGGTATCGGCACGGGCAATCCGGAGCACGTCACCATACAGGCAATCAACGCAATGATCGCCGCCGACGTGATATTCCTGCCGCTGAAGGGCGCAGCCAAGGAAGAGCTTGCCGAGGTCCGGCGAGACATTTGCGAACGATATGCCACCCGGCCGGGGATTCGGATTTCAGAATTCGCCCTGCCGCAAAGGCAGACTGCTGACAGAAGCTACACGCAAAGCGTCGATAGCTGGCATGCCGAGATTGCCCTTATCTATAAAGAGCTGATCTCCGGCCTCCCCGATGACGGCCGCGGCGCCTTTCTCGTCTGGGGCGATCCGAGCCTCTACGACAGCACCATCCGCATCATCGAACGGGTGCGGCAGGACACCGGGCTGGATTTCGATTACAGCGTCGTTCCCGGCATCACCAGCATTCAGGCCTTGGCGGCCAGCCACAGGATCCCGGTCAACCTGGTGGGAAAGCCGGTCGAGATCACCACCGGGCGCCGGCTGGCGCGGGACGGGCTCCAGGCCTCCACGACGGTCGTCATGCTCGACGGTGAACAGGCTTTTGCGAAGATCGACGATCCCGACGCCGAAATCTTTTGGGGCGCCTATCTCGGCACCAAGGACGAGATCGTCAGAGCGGGACGGCTTGGGGATATCGCCACCGAGATTCATGCGCTCCGCGCCGAGGCACGGCAACGGCACGGCTGGATTATGGATATCTATCTGCTGCGAAAAGGACGGGATTTCGAGGAATAGCCGGCCGGACGTTTTCCACATGTTTTGCCGCGCCGCTGCGATCATGTAAGAAATGGTCAGAGGATCACGAATGAGCAATGAGGCCACAACGACGATCGACGGGACAGGCGAGGCGGATCTGCACGGCCGCCCGGCGGTGGCGATGCGCAGGCGCGGCGCCTGCCCCGCTCTGGCCACGCCGATGCCGACCGGTGACGGCCTGCTGGTGCGGCTGCGGCCGGCCGGCGGCGCGCTGAGGCTGCCGCAATTCGCAGCCCTTGCCCGCTCAGCCGCTGCGCATGGAAACGGTATTCTGGAAATCACCGCCCGCGGCAATCTGCAGATTCGCGGACTGCGGGCCGAGACCGTCGGACAGCTTGCCGCCGATATCGATGCCGCCGGGATCACCGTGCCGGACGGGCCGGGGATCGAGATTTCGCCGCTGCATGGTATCGACCCGCAAGAGCGGAGCGATCCGGCCGTAATGGAAATGGCCTTGCGCCGCACGCTTCACGACCTCATCGCCTCGCAGCGGCTCGCGCCAAAACTGTCGATCGTTGTCGACGGCGGTGGAGCATTCGGGCTGTCGGCACTTTCCGCAGATATCCGCATCGTCGCGCAATCGCCCGCAGATTGGCTCGTCGCGATCAATGGCGACGGTGAAACTGCAATGCCGGTGGCCGTCGGGCCAATGGAGGCCGCGGTATCAGCCGTCGGCAACATTCTGAGCCTGCTGGCAGCCCTCGGCCAGGGCAGCCGGACACGAGATATCGATCCGGCGCGTCTGCGGGCGTATTTTCCGGCTGTGGATAACATTCGCTGCATTTCGTCTCGCGCAGCAAGCATACCGCTTTCCGGCCTCCATCGGCTGGCAGACAGCAAAACTGTACTCGGCGTCAGGCCCGAATTCGGACAGATGCGGGCGTCCGATCTGATCGCTCTGCTCGATCTCGCCGAAGCCCACAGCGCGACGGCCATTCGGCTGGCGCCCGGTCGCGGTTTCTTCTTCCTTGGCCTACAGGCTGATAGAGTGCCGGCTATGCAGATCGCCTCAGCCAAATATGGCTTCAGCGCGCAGCCCGGCGAGACCAGCGAACATATCGCCGCCTGCGCCGGAGCCGGCGCCTGCGGTTCCGCCTTCTACGAGACCCGAACCCTGGCTCGCCGCATCACCGCCGCAGCACCTGCCCTCTTCGACGGTTCGCTTACGCTGCATCTCTCCGGCTGTGCCAAGGGCTGCGCACATGCGCGGCCGGCACTGACGCTGACGGGCACAGCGACAGGTTACGACCTCATCCTCGACGGGTTAGCGGCGGATCAGCCGGACGAACGGATCGCTGGCGGTCGGATCGATTTCGCTATAGAGAGGCTCGCCCGGTCCATCGAAGACAAGAGAGGCGCTGGCGAATCGGCCGCCGCCTGCCTTACACGGCTTGGCGCAATCGGCGTTTCGAAGGCGCTGCGACAGGAATAAGAATGCCAGACTACGATTACATCCGCAGCGGCGACGCGATCTACGAGCGTTCTTTTGCGATCATCCGCGCCGAGGCCGATCTTTCGCGCTTCACCGAAGATCAAGCCGACATCGCCGTACGCATGATTCATGCCTGCGGACTGGTCGAGGCGGCCGAGCATTTCCTGTTCTCGGCCGATTTCGTCGGCGCTGCGCGCGCAGCGCTGAAGGGCGGGGCGCCGATCTTCTGCGACGCGGAAATGGTCTCCCAGGGCGTGACCCGGGCGCGGCTGCCGGCGCTGAACGAGGTGATCTGCACGCTGCGCGACCCAGCCACGCCGGAACTGGCGCTTAAGACCGGCAATACGCGATCGGCTGCCGCCATGCATCTGTGGCTCGACCGGCTCGGCGGCAGCGTCGTTGCGATCGGCAATGCGCCGACCGCGCTCTTCCACCTGCTCGAACTCCTGCGCGACGGCGCCCCGAAACCCGCAGCGATCCTCGGCATGCCGGTGGGCTTTGTCGGCGCGGCGGAATCGAAGGATGCGCTGGCGGAGAATTCCTACGGCGTACCCTTTGCCATCGTCCGCGGCCGGCTCGGCGGCAGCGCCATGACGGCTGCAGCGCTCAATGCGCTGGCGAGGCCAGGCCTATGACGACAAGCAGCCGTCTCATCGGCGTCGGCACCGGTCCCGGCGACCCGGAGCTTCTGACCCTTAAAGCTGTCCGCGCCATCGAAGGCGCAGACGTCATTGCCTATTTTGCCAAGCAGGGGAGGGGCGGCAACGGCAAGGCGATTGTCGAGCCGCTCTTGAAATCCGGCGTGACGCTGCTGCCGCTCTATTATCCCGTCACCACAGAGATCGACAAGAACGACGAACGCTACCAGAGCCTGATCACAGAATTCTACGACCGGTCCGCCAAAACCATCGCCGGCCATCTCGATGCCGGACTGACCGTCGCCGTGCTCAGCGAAGGCGATCCGCTGTTTTATGGCTCCTACATGCACCTGCATGTCAGACTTTCCCAGCGCTACCCGACGGAAGTGATCCCCGGCATCAGCGCCATGTCGGGCTGCTGGTCCTTGGCCGGCATGCCGATCGTCCAGGGGGATGATGTGCTTTCCGTACTGCCCGGTACGATGACTGAGACCGAGCTGACGCGCCGGCTGGCCGATACGCAAGCCGCCGTCATCATGAAGGTCGGCCGCAATCTGCCGAAAATCCGCCGGGCCTTGGAAGCCGCCGGCCGGCTGACGGAAGCCGTCTATGTCGAACGCGGCACCATGGCGAATGCCGCGATGGAAAAGCTTGCCGACAGATCTGATGGCGAGGCGCCGTATTTTTCGCTCGTGCTGGTGCCGGGCTGGGAGGGCAGCCGATGAGCGGAGCTCTTTTCGTGATCGGCACCGGCCCCGGCAATCCCGAGCAGATGACGCCGGAAGCGTTGGCTGCTGTCGAGGCGGCGACGGATTTCTTCGGTTACGGACCCTATCTCGACAGGCTGCAGCTCCGCGACGATCAGCTACGGCATGCTTCGGACAATCGCGAAGAGCTCGACAGGGCAGGGGCCGCACTTTCGATGGCGGCCGATGGCGCCAAGGTCTGCGTCGTCTCCGGCGGCGATCCCGGTGTCTTCGCCATGGCTGCCGCCGTCTGCGAAGCGATCGAGAATGGGCCGGCAGCCTGGCGCGCCGTCGATCTCACCATCCTGCCCGGCATCACCGCCATGCTGGCGGTAGCGGCGAGAGCCGGGGCGCCGCTTGGCCACGATTTCTGCGCCATTTCGCTGTCAGACAATCTAAAGCCTTGGAATATAATAGAAAACCGTCTCGAATTGGCGGCCAAGGCCGGCTTCGTCATCGCCCTTTACAATCCGATCAGCCGGGCGCGGCCCTGGCAGCTTGGCGAAGCCTTCAAGCTGTTGCGCGAGCATCTGCCGGCAACGACGCCGGTCATTTTCGGGCGAGCGGCCGGCCGGCCGGACGAGCGCATCGCCGTAGAGCAGCTGTCACAGGCCGATGCCTCGATGGCCGATATGGCGACCTGCGTCATCATCGGCTCGGCCGAGACCCGCATCGTCGCGCGGCCCGGCCGGCTGGACCTTGTCTACACGCCGCGCTTCATGGCGGGGGCGACGAGGTGATCGACCGCCGCCAGCGCCGCCTCGATAGTTTCGACCGTTTTGACTGTGGATGCCGTTGCGCGCGCCACCATCATCACCTCGATGCCGAGCAGGCGAGCCGCTTCGATCTTCGCATAGGTGGCGGCACCGCCGCTGTTCTTGGCAATGATTGCGTCGATGTCGTGCTGCTTCAGCAAAGCGCACTCGCCTTCCAGCGTGAACGGACCGCGGTCGAGGAGATAGTCGACATTGGCAAGCGCCAGCGGCGGCGCGACGGGATCGACGCTGCGGATGAGATAGAAATGCTGCGGCGCCGCTTCGGCAAAATGCGCGCCCTGCCGGCCCGCCGCCAGGAGGACCCGGCGAGGGGAAGAGCCGAGCGCTTCGATCGCCGCCGGAATGCTTCGCACCTCCTGCCAGCGATCGCCCGGCAGGCGTTGCCATTCGGGACGGCGGAGAGCGATCGCAGCGATGCCGCTGGCCTCGGCCGCAAAGGCGGCATTGGCGGAAATACGCTCGGCGAAGGGATGCGTGGCGTCGATCAGCAGGTCATATCCCCCGACCTTCAGGTAATCGGCAAGCGCCGCGGCACCGCCGAAACCACCAATGCGGACCGGAACCGGCTGCGCGGCTGGTTTTTCGGTACGCCCGGCCAGCGACAAAAGAACATCGCAATTTCCCCGTGCCGCCAGCGCCTCGGCGAGCAGCCGCGCTTCGCCGGTGCCGCCGAGGATCAGAATGCGAGGTCTTCCCATGTCTGATGTCTCTCCTGCTCCAGGCCCGCGCTGGCTGACTATTATCGGCATCGGCGAAGATGGTCCAGAAGGGCTCGGCGAAGAGGCGAGGCGGCTAATCGCTACCGCACCGGCCGTCTTCGGAGGGGCGCGGCACCATGCGCTTGCCGCGTCACTTATCACAGGCGAAAGGCTTTACTGGCAGAACCCGTTCGAACGCTCGGTCGATGCCCTCCTTCAAAGGCGCGGCACGCCCGTTGTCGTGCTCGCCTCCGGCGACCCGTTCCTCTACGGCGTCGGCGCAACGCTTTCCCGCCATGTGGCGGCCGAGGAGATGCACACCATCCCGGCGCCCTCGGCCTTCAGCCTTGCCGCGTCGCGCCTTGGCTGGCCGCTGCAGGATGTCACGACGATTTCGCTGCATGGCAGGCCGATCGACCTGATCCGGCCGCATCTGCACCCCGGGCGGCGCATCCTCGCGCTGACCTCCGACGAAAAGGGGCCCGGCGAGCTGACAACGCTGCTTGCCGCCACCGGCTTCGGTCAGTCGCGGCTTACAGTGCTCGAGACGCTTGGCGGAGTGCGGGAACGGCGGAGAAGCGCCACTGCCGCCGATTTCGATCTCGCCGACATCGATTCCCTGAACGTCTGCGCACTCGAAATCGCGGCAGGGGAGGGGGCGCGCATTCTGCCTTTCGCCGCGGGGCTCGAGGACGAGTTGTTCGAGCATGACGGGCAGATCACCAAACGCGAAATCCGGGCGGTGACGCTGTCGGCGCTGGCGCCGTGTCACGGTCAGCTGCTCTGGGATATCGGCGCGGGTTCCGGATCGATCGGCATCGAATGGATGCTGGCCGATCCCTCGCTGAAGACGATCGCCATCGAGCAGTCGCCGGAGCGGGCCGCGCGCGTCGCCCGCAACGCATCCGCCTTCGGCGTGCCGCATCTTGCCGTCATCGAAGGTAGGGCGCCCGGCGCGCTGGCGGGCCTGCCGGAACCGGACGCGATCTTCCTCGGCGGCGGCGGCAGCGAGCCCGGCGTCATCGATGCCGCGATTGCTCCACTGAAGCGGGGAGGGCGGCTGGTTGCCAATGCCGTGACCCTGGAGATGGAAGCAATGCTGCTTTCCGAACAGGCAAAACGCGGCGGCTCGCTGATACGGATCGAAATATCGCGCGCGGGACCTGTCGGCAGCATGAGCGGCTGGCGGCCGGCCATGCCGGTGACCCAGTGGCGCTGGACGAAAGGATGACGAGATGACGGTGCATTTCATCGGCGCGGGGCCTGGGGCTGCGGATCTGATCACCGTGCGTGGCCGCGATCTCATCGGCCAATGCCCGGTCTGCCTCTATGCCGGCTCGATCGTCTCGCCGGAACTGCTGCAATATTGCCCGGCGAATGCGCGCATCGTCGATACCGCGCCGATGTCGCTCGACGAAATCGAGGCGGAATATCTCAGCGCCGCTGCAGCCGGCCAGGATGTCGCCCGGCTGCATTCCGGCGATCTATCGGTCTGGAGTGCGGTCGCCGAGCAGGTACGCCGGCTGGAAAAACACGGCATCGCCTATACGATGACGCCCGGTGTGCCGGCCTTTGCCGCCGCAGCCTCGGCGCTCGGGCGCGAGCTGACCATCCCGGCCGTCGCCCAAAGCCTGGTGCTCACCCGCGTGTCCGGCCGCGCTTCGCCGATGCCGAACGACGAGACGCTCGCCAGGTTCGGCGCGACGGGCGCCACACTGGCGATCCATCTGGCAATCCATGCACTGAAGCAGGTGGTGGAGGAATTGACGCCGCTTTATGGCAGCGACTGCCCGGTCGCGATCGTCGTCAAAGCCTCCTGGCCGGACGAGCGCGTGCTGCGCGGCACACTGTCCGATATCGAAGCCAAGGTTGCGGCCGAGCCGATCGAACGCACGGCGATCATCTTCGTCGGCCCCTCGCTCGCGGCAGAAGATTTCCGTGAGAGTTCACTCTACGATTCGGCCTATCAGCGCCGGTTCCGAGGTCGCGAATAGCTTGCCATGATCGGCCGCACCGGCGGCCGATCATGAATTCGCTAGCCTCAAACCCGCGCGGTGAGATAGTCCATGCTGGCGCGAAGTGCTGCGGCCGGATCCTTGACCGCATGCACTTCGGCTGCGAAGGGCTCGAAGGAGAAGGGGCCGTTATAGCCTGCCTGCAGCAGCGCCTTGATCTGTCCGGCATTGTCGAGCCGGTCGTCGCCATCGACGAGCACGCGATGGGAATCGCGCATATCGGAAACGGAAACAGAGGGGTCGCTGACACCAGAGATATGCACGAGGCCGGAAAGCTCCGGGAAGGTTGCGGCTTCGCCGGCAAGGTGATGGTGGAAGGTGTCGTGGACCAGCTTGAAGGTCGATTGCGCGCCGAGTTCCTTGATCGCCTCGGCCGCCTCTGTCTTCGAGCGCAGCGAGCAGATCTCGAAGCCGAGCGGCTCGACGAGGCCGATAATGCCGGCTTTTTCAAGCATCGGCTTCAGCGCCGTCAGAGACTGGCGCAGATTGGTCTGGCGTTCCCCGTCGGCGCAGCCGGTGCCGTCGTTCTTCGGAACGAGGACCAGCGCCTTGGCGCCGCAGGCGCTGGCATAATCGATCAGCGCCTGCGCTTCGTTCGCGCGGGCTTCATTCCACTCGTTGAAGCGCTGCAGGGCATTGATCGAGATGATCGTCAGCCCATGGCGGGCAGCGGCTTGCTTGATCGCTTCGGGTTTGGTGCCGTCGAGAATGGCATTGCCGGAAAGGTCGTTGCGGATCTCGACCGAACCGATGCCGAGCGACTTTGCCAGCGCGAAGAAATCATCGATGGCAAGCGACGGCGCTGCCATATGGTTGAGCGCAAAGCGGATCGAAGTCATGACGGATATATCCTCCTCGTCTCCGCGACACAGGCGGAGCAGTTCCTCGTGAATGGGCGAACGAATCTCTATCGGAATTCGGAGGGCAATCCATCCGCCATCGCCGGCGACGGCCCTCATTGCTGAAAGAATTTCAGCCGCAATGATAGAATTCCATCATTCCTCAGATATTCTCCGTGATGTAGATGTCGAAAGGCAGGAAGGATTGGCCGGGAACGGCGGCCTCGCCATGCTCGATCGCGCCGACCATCAGCGACAAAAGCTCTTTGCAGAGAGCAGGCAGCGGCGTCGCGACCACCATGGTGACGATATCGTCGGCAAGGCCGGCCTTGCTCTCCGGTGTCAACTCGTTGACAACAAGCACGATCCGGCCATCGACGTTCTCTTCGCGAAACGCGGAAATTGCCCCCTCCATGCCGCCGCCGCAGACATAAAGGCCGACGAGATCGGGATGTTTCTGCAGCAGCGTCAGCGTCGCCTCATGGGTGATCTCGGCGGTCTCGAGGTTGATCAGCGTATCCAAGACGTCGAATTCCGGCGCATTCTCGCGGAAATAGGAGCGAAAACCGATCTCCCGCAATTCATGGCCGTGGAAGCGGTGGCTGCCGACGAAACAGGCGACCTTGCCGGGCTTGCGCGCCGTTCGCGCAATCGTCCAGGCGGCGGTGCGCCCGACCTTGCGGTTGTTGACGCCGACATAGGCATCGCGCACGCCGGTGGCGAGATCGGAGAGCAGCGAGAAGACGGGAATGCCGCGCTCCTTCAATTCCTCGACCGCCGTCGTCACCGCCGGATAATCCGGGCCGACGAGAGCAACGGCCTGATTGCGGGCGGCGAGCGTCCTGATCTTTTCGACGATCGCCGCCGGTGTTGCGGCGGAGGGAAAGTCGATCTGCGTCTGGATGCGCGCAGTCGTCACCGCACGCGCTGCGGTTTCGATCTCGCGCACGAAGCTCTGGTAGAAGGACTGCGTCGGTTTTTGCAGCAGGAAAGCCAGCTTATATTGCGGCAGGTCCTCGAAGACCCGCTGCCGGATCAGGCCAACGGCGTGGTAGCCGATCTGCTGGGCCGCATCATAGACCCGCCGCGCCGTCTCCTCCCGCACGCGGTGGCGGGCATTGAGAACCCGGTCGACAGTGGCGACGCTTACGCCGGAGGCGCGAGCGAGATCGGATATGGTGGGGCGGCGCATGACGTTCCTGATGGATTCGATCACGAATGCGAGCCATTCATGATAGGTTTTGATAGATTGCATCAAACCTGCATTGAGCCTCTTCCGAAGTCAACCTATTCTCTCGGCAACGGCAGAACGGGAGGCGGACGATGGCGATCGAGGCACAGAAACGGGACTACGACCTGCTCGGCGAAAGCGGCCGCACCGCCGTCGAGACGGGGCTGGCGGCAGCCGAATGGTATCACACCGATATTCCGCGCAAGGAGATGAAGGCGCTGATGCAGCGCTCCGATGCGCCGGCGATCCGTGACACCGTCATCTGGCTTGGCAGCATGCTGGTCCTTGCCGGGCTCGGCATCTATTTCTGGGGCTCCTGGATCGCTGTCCCCTTCTTCCTCGCCTATGGCGTGCTCTACGGCTCGGCCTCCGACAGCCGCTGGCACGAATGCGGTCACGGCACCGCCTTCAAGACGCGCTGGATGAACGATGCCGTCTATCAGATCGCCTGCTTCTTGATCATGCGCAATCCGGTGACCTGGCGCTGGAGCCATGCGCGCCATCACACCGATACCGTCATCGTCGGCCGCGATCCCGAGATCGCCGTCATGCGGCCGCCGGATCTCTTCCGGCTGGTGCTCAATTTCTTCGGCATTCTCGATGTCTGGCATGCGATCGTCGACATGCTGCGCAACGCCGCCGGTTTTATCGGCGCGGCGGAGAAGACCTTCATTCCCGAGATGGAGCAGCCGAAAGCGATCCGCATCGCCCGCATCTGGCTGGCGATCTATCTTGCCACGATCGTCGCCGCGGTCGCCATGGGCTCGATCCTGCCGCTGATGCTGATCGGCCTGCCGCGCCTCTACGGCGCCTGGCACCATGTGCTGACCGGACTGCTGCAGCATGGCGGCCTGGCCGACAATGTCATCGACCATCGGCTGAACAGCCGCACGGTCTACATGAACCCGATCAGCCGCTTCATCTACTGGAACATGAATTACCACGTCGAACATCACATGTTCCCGATGGTGCCCTACCACGCGCTGCCCAGGCTGCACGCGATGATCAAGCACGACCTGCCGGCGCCGAACGCTTCAATCCTGTCAGGCTACCGCGAGATGATCCCGGCCTTCCTGCGCCAGCTGCGCAACGAGGATTATTTCCTCAAGCGCGAACTGCCGGCCACCGCGCGGCCCTATCGCGAGGAATTCCACAATGAGCTGGCCCCGGCCGCGCAATAATCACAATTAAGGGAGGATAAGATGAGCGGAAATTGGATCGAGGTCTGCGGCAAGGACGAGATCGACGAAGAGGATGTCATCCGCTTCGATCATGGCGGGCGCACCTTTGCGGTCTATCGCAGCCCCGACGACGAATTCTTCGCGACCGACGGGCTCTGCACCCATGAACAAATCCATCTCGCCGACGGGCTCGTCATGGATGAGATCATCGAATGTCCGAAGCATAATGGCCGCTTCAACTACAAGACGGGCGAAGCCAAGGGTGCGCCGGTCTGCGTCAATCTCAAGACCTATCCTGTCAAGATCGAAGGCGGCGCCGTCTTCATCTCGCTCTGACGGAGGCTGGTGTGGCTCATTTCGTCATTCTGGGGGCAGGCGAATGCGGTGCGCGTGCCGCCTTCGCGCTGCGGGAAAAGGGTTTTGACGGCGAAATAACGCTTGTCGGCGCCGAACCCCTTCATCCCTATGAACGGCCGCCGCTTTCAAAGGCGGGTTCCGCCGATGCCAGCGATCCGAAATTCATCGCTGCACTGGAAAAATACGCCGATAGCGGCATTCGGCTGCTGACCGGCCTCGAAGCCAGGGATCTGGATATCGCATCCAGGACAATCACGCTTTCCGACGGGACGACGCTTTCCTATGACAAGCTTCTGCTGTCGACGGGCGCAGCCGCACGTTCGTTCCCCGGCACGCCGGAGGGCAGCGCCCATATTCGCTCGCTGCGGACACATCGCGATGCGGCGGCACTGCGCGATGTGATGAAGCCGGGCAAGCATATCGCCATCATCGGTGGCGGCTTCATCGGGCTAGAACTTGCGGCGACGGCGCGCATCCTCGGCGCCGAGGTCACCGTCATCGAGGGACTGGAACGTGTGCTGAAGCGCGGCGTGCCGGAAGAAATCGCCGATCTCCTGACCGAGCGCCACCGCGCCGAGGGCGTCGATATCCGCTGCGGCGTCTCGATCGAAAGGCTGACCGAGGAAGGCGGGAAGGCCCTGATCCGATTGTCGGGCGGCGAAGTGATCGAATCCGATCTCGCCCTTGTCGGCATCGGCGCGCGGCCGAACGTCGAGATCGCCGAAAAAGCCGGGCTGACGGTCGAAAACGGCATTGCCGTCGATGTCAATCTCAAGACCTCGGCACCGGATGTCTTTGCCGCCGGCGACTGCTGCTCCTTTCCGCTGTCGATCTATGGCGGGCGCCGGGTGCGGCTCGAATCCTGGCGCAACGCCCAGGAGCAGGGCACATTGGCCGCGGCCAACATGCTCGGCCTCGATGAAGCCGTTTCAGCGGTGCCGTGGTTCTGGTCGGATCAATATGACATGACGCTGCAAATTGCCGGCCTTGCCGAAGGCGCTGTCACGCATCAGCGCCGCGATCTCAGCGCAGGCGCCTTCATTCTGTTCCATCTCGACGCCGACGGACGATTGATCGCCGCAAGCGGCATCGGGCCGGGCAATTCGGTGGCGCGCGACATCCGCCTTGCCGAAATGCTGATCGCAGCCCGCGCCCATCCGGATCCCACGGCGCTCGCAGCCAATGACGTCAAACTGAAATCCCTGCTGGCCGCCTGAGCCGCCCGATATATTCACCCTATATTTTCAAAGGAATTGACGATGAAGAAACATAAGCGCGCGACCGTCGCCGATCTGCTGGCGGAAAAGGGCAAGCGCCAGCTCACCATGCTGCGCGTCACCTCGCTGGAGGAGGCGGATGCTGCCGAAAAGGCGGGGATCGACATCGTCTCGGTGCCGCCCTCGCTGCTCGGCCCGGTCTTTCGCGAGATCGCCCCGACGCCCTTTGCCATTCCGGGCCTTGAATATGGCGACCACGTCTCGGCCGAGGACTATCTGCGCGCCGCCTTCGCCGCGCTGAAGGCCGGCGGCGATGCGGTCTATTGCGCTGCCAGCCTGCAGACGATCCGGCGAATGCGCGATGAGGGCATTCCCGTCTGCGGCCATCTCGGGCTGATCCCGTCGAAGGCGACCTGGACCGGCGGTTTCCGCGCCGTCGGCAAGACGGCGGCAAGTGCTGCCGAGATCTGGCGACAGACCAAGGCGCTGGAAGAGGCCGGTGCCTTCGCCGCCGAAATCGAAGTCGTGCCGGGCGAGGTCGCCGCCGCCATCAGCAGCAACACCGCGATGCTGATGATCTCCATGGGCGCCGGCAGCGGCTGCGACGCCCAATATCTCTTCGCCGACGACGTGCTCGGCGCCAATCGCGACCATTATCCGCGCCATGCCAAGGTCTACCGCAACTTCGCCGCCGAACACGACCGGCTGCAGCGCGAACGCATCGCCGCCTTCACCGAATTCGCCGAGGATGTCCGCACCGGCGCCTACCCGGAAAACCGCCATCTCGTCGGCATCGACGAAGCGGAATTGAAGATTTTCCTGGATGGGCTGGCCGGCGGGACGGGAAATCGTTGAGGATAAGTGCCCGCCTGACGTTGCCTTCGCTTACGCTCAGCGCATTCGCTTCGCTCACCCCCTCATCTGCCTGCCGGCATCTTCTCCCCGCTGGGGAGAAGGGGGTGTGGCAACGTCCCACTCCTCTTGAGACCTTTGCTATAGGAATGGCCACCGCGCGGCTTGCTCCCCCTTCTCCCCAGCGGGGAGAAGATGCCCGTAAGGCAGATGCGGGGGGGGGTGAGGAGCGCCAGCAACGAACGCCTTGAGCGGCAAGCGAAAGGCAAACGCTGCATACCGAGGCGCCCCCTCAACCGCCTCCGGCACCGTCTTCCCGTTGGGGAGAAGGGGGAACCCGCCATTGGCTTCCGCCCCCGCCTGTGTCAGGAATGACCCTTTCGGAACGGAGTATTCGGTCCCCTGTGACGATTGGCTTTGCGCATGCAGAATTGATTGCGGTGCTCGTCGCGGTGACGGGGGATGAGCCGCGTGTGATGACGATCCGTTCCGGCAATGCGCTGCCGTCGGGCCCGTTCGAAATGGGCCATCGCACCCTGCAATCAGGCCTGCGCGAATGGGTGCAGGAGCAGACGGAGCATCCCGTCGGCTATCTCGAGCAGCTTTATACCTTCGCCGACCGCGACCGGAACAACGATATCCCCGGCGGGCGGACGATCTCGATCAGCTATCTCGGCCTCGTCAACGAGCAGTCGGGCGCCGGCCGGCCGGGTTGGCACGGCTGGTATGAATATTTTCCCTGGGAAGACCACCGGAAGGGCCGGCCGGCCGTGCTGGATGAGATCATGACGCGGCTCAGCCACTGGGCCGATGCCGATTCTTTCAGGCGCGACCACCGCCATCGCCGGGCGGATTTCGCCTTCGGCCTCGACGGCGGCGGCTGGAACGAGGATCTGGCGCTGCAGCGCTACGAACTGCTCTATGAAGCGGGGCTCGTCGCCGAAGCCGGATGCGCTGGTGAAGCGAATCTCGGCCGGGCGATGTTTGCCGATCACCGCCGAATTCTTGCGACCGGGATCGCAAGGCTGCGCGCCAAGATCAAATACCGCCCGGTCGTCTTCGAACTGATGCCGGAGAGCTTTACGCTCCTGCGGCTGCAGCGCACCATCGAGGCGCTCGCGGGGCTGACGCTGCATAAGCAGAATTTCCGCCGCCTGATCGAACAGCAGGAACTGGTCGAGGAAACCGGCGGCACGGAAAGCGAAACCGGCGGCCGGCCGGCCAAACTCTTCCGCTTCCGCCACACGGTGCTCGAAGAAAGGGCGCTGGCCGGAACGAAATTACCGCTCTCCCGCAATTGACATATGCTCACCGTGAGAATATCTATTTGCCCGTGATATGCTCAAATAGAGCATAATAAGGAGCCGGTTATGAATCATTCTGTTTCCGCATCCTCGCTCTACGAGCGCGTCAGCCGCGTCATTCCCAAAGCCGAATGGATGACGTTCGAAAACGACGTCGACGCCATTCTCGAGCTCAAGCGCCGCCGCAACGCCGTCATTCTCGCGCACAACTATCAGACGCCCGAGATCTTTCACGGTGTGGCCGATATCGTCGGCGACAGCCTGGCGCTCGCCCGCAAGGCGATCGAGGTCGATGCCGATATGATCGTGCTGGCCGGCGTGCATTTCATGGCCGAGACCGCCAAGCTTCTGAACCCCGAGAAAACCGTGCTGATCCCCGATCTCGGCGCCGGCTGCTCGCTGGCGGATTCGATCACGCCTGAAGATATCGCGCTGTTGCGCCAGGCTCATCCCGGCGTGCCGATCATCACCTATGTCAACACTTCGGCGGCGGTGAAGGCCGCCTCGGATATCTGCTGCACCTCGGGCAATGCCAAACAGGTAGTGGAATCGCTCGGCGTGCCCAAGGTGCTGATGATCCCGGACGAATATCTGGCGCGCAACGTCGCCCGCGAGACCGATGTCGAGATCATCGCCTGGCACGGGCATTGCGAAGTGCATGAACTCTTCACCGCAGAGGACGTGCGCCAGCTGCGCGAAAACCATCCAGGCGTGACGGTGCTCGCCCATCCCGAATGCCCGCCCGAGGTGGTGGCCGAGGCCGATTTTGCCGGCTCCACCGCTGTCATGTCGGATTATGTCGGCCGGCAGAAACCGGCGCGCGTCGTGCTGCTCACCGAATGTTCGATGAGCGACAATGTCGCCGTGCATCATCCCGAGGTCGAGTTCATTCGCCCCTGCAATCTCTGCCCGCATATGAAGCGGATCACCCTGGCCAATATCCGTGCGGCGCTCGAGGAAAACCGCCACGAGGTGACCGTCGACCCGGCAATTGCCGTGGCGGCGCGCCGCGCCGTCGAAAGGATGCTGGCGATATGACCGAGATTCTCCACAATCTCGCCGGACAGACGGTGATCGTCGGCAGCGGCCTTGCCGGGCTGATGACCGCCCTGACACTGGCGCCCGAACCTTGCGTCATCGTCACGCGCGCCGCCCTCGGCACCGAGACGTCGAGCGCCTGGGCGCAGGGCGGCATCGCCGCCGCCATGGGCGCCGACGACAGCGCGGCGCTGCATCTTGCCGATACGCTCGTTGCCGGCGACGGCCTCTGCGATCCTACGGTCGCCGCCGGCATCATCACCGAAGCATCCGCGGCGATCTCAGCGCTGGAGCGGGCCGGCGTCCGTTTCGACAGAAATACCGCCGGTGAACTCTCTTTCGGGCTGGAGGCTGCCCATAGCCGCCGCCGTATCGTCCACGTCGAAGGCGATGGTTCGGGGGCGGCGATCGTCGCCGCGTTGGTGCGGGCGGTGAAGCAGACACCGTCCATCACCGTGCTCGAAGGTTTTGAGGCGCGGCGGATCATAATGGATGGCGAGCGTGTCGCCGGCCTGCTCTGCGCGACCGCCAACGGCGCCGCCATCCTGCCGAGTTCGAAAGTCGTGCTCGCCACCGGCGGCATCGGCGGGCTTTACGATGCGACCACCAATCCGATGGGCAATTTCGGCCAGGGCATCGCGCTCGCGGCAAGGGCGGGTGCCGATCTCACTGATATGGAATTCGTCCAGTTCCATCCGACGGCGCTCGATTCCCGTCGCAGGCCGTTGGCGCTCGTCAGCGAGGCGGTGCGCGGCGAGGGGGCTCTGCTCGTCAACGAACGCGGCGAACGCTTCATGGCCCGCACCCCGGGCGCCGAGCTTGCGCCGCGCGACGTGGTGGCGCGCGCCATCAGCGCCGAAATCGCCCGCAGCGGCCGGGTCTTCCTCGATGCCCGCGATGCGCTGGGCAGCCGGTTTTCCACCCGCTTTCCGGTCATCTCAGCCCTTTGCGGCGAGGCCGGCATCGATCCGGCGAAAGACCTCATTCCGGTACGCCCGGCCGTTCACTATCACATGGGCGGCGTTGCGACGGATGCCAACGGCCGCAGCTCGGTTGCAGGACTCTGGGTCGTAGGCGAGGCGGGCTCGACCGGCCTGCACGGCGCCAACCGGCTCGCCAGCAATTCGCTGCTGGAGGCGGCGGTGATGGGCATGCGGGCGGCGCGCGACCTCTCTTCCATGCCGGCGAGCCGTCCCGGCACCCGCTTCGCCGAGAGACTGCCGGCGCCAGCCGATGCATCGCTCGTCCGGCCGATTGTCTCACGCCATCTCGGCGTCTTGCGCAATGCCGGCGCCGTTGAGGGCGCGATCGCCGCGCTGCTACCGCTGGCCGAAGGCGACGGCCCCGCCGCCGATCCTGCTATCGTCGCGCTGCTGATTGCCGTCTTTGCCAGCCTGCGGACGGAATCGCGCGGCGCCCATGCCCGCACCGATTTTCCGCTGAAGCTCGGCGCTACCGACCGGCGCCAGATGCGCCTTTCCCAAGCGCTGGAAATCGCCCGCGCCAAGCCGCCCTATGCCCTTGCCCCGCTCTATACTCTTGCAAGGAGTGCCTGAGATGAGCCTCGTTCCGCTTCCGCGCCTGATTGTCGAACCGCTGGTCCGGGCAGCCCTGCTCGAAGATCTCGGTCTTGCCGGCGACATTACCTCGGCGTCGGTCATCCCCCACGATCATCGCTCGACGGTGGTGATGGCCGCCCGTCAGCAGGGCGTGATCGCCGGCCTCGATGCAGCCGAACTCGCCTTCACCCTCGTCGATCCTGGTATCGCCGTGCGCCGCCATCTCCAGGACGGCGATGCGGTCAAACCCGGCGACGTGATCGTCACCATCGAAGGTCCCTCACGCGGCCTGCTGACAGCCGAGCGCACCGCGCTGAATTTCGTCGGCCATCTCTCCGGCATCGCCACCGTGACGGCCGAGATTGCCGCCGCCATCCGCGGCACCAAAGCCTCCGTCGCCTGCACGCGCAAGACGACGCCGGGGCTGCGGGCGCTGGAAAAATATGCGGTGCGGGCCGGTGGTGGCATGAACCACCGCTTCGCGCTTTATGACGCGGTGCTGATCAAGGACAATCACGTCGCCATTGCCGGCGGCGTCGCCGAGGCGATCCGCCGGGCGCGGGCCGGCGTCGGCCATCTGGTGAAGATCGAGGTCGAAGTCGATACCCTCGATCAGCTGCGCGACGCGATGGAGACCGGCGTCGACGCCGTTCTGCTCGACAATATGACGCCCGCGCAACTGCGCGATGCCGTCGCCATCGTCGCCGGCCGGGCGATCACCGAGGCCTCCGGCCGCGTCACACCGGCAACGGCTGGAGCAATCGCCGCCTCCGGCGTCGACCTCATTTCCGTCGGCTGGCTGACGCATAGCGCGCCGGTACTGGATATCGGGCTCGATTTCATCGAAGCCGCCGCCACGGAAACGAGCCCGAAACGGGTTGCACAGGTGCTGTAATCGGCTTGACAGCTGGGTCTTGAAGCTGGCGATTGTTCAAACAACTCCCGCTACAGAAGGCCCACAGCATGCCATCAGCAAGTGTTGACGAAGCATCTTCTTGGCGAGCGGCAGGCGAAAATGCAAATATTCGCTGAAATTTCTTCTTTTTATAGCAAAACCGCTATGCGCGGCGCCCTTATAGCACTACGATGATTTAAGCGGCGGCTGCGTTTGCGCGCCTTGGCTTTCAGGGGTAAGACCGGGATGCAACGGACATCCGGACAGATGTCGAAGAACAGGCTGTGCCTGCTCGGAAGACCGCGGCTGCTGGCAGCGGGGAGGGAACTCCCCTTGCCGGAGAAGTCTTATTTTCTCCTCGCCATGCTGACCGCCGAAGCCAATCTCGAACTCGATCGCGAAACCGTCAGGCGGCAGCTCTGGCAATCTGAACTGCCGGAAAAGCGCGCGGGCAGCCTGCGCCAGCTGCTGTCGCGTATCGAGCAGAGCATTCCCGCCGATCTTCCACCGCTGCTTGCCGCGACCCGCACCCATATCGGGCTGGCGGACGGCTGGGAGGTCGACGTTCATATCCTGAAGCAGAAAGGGCCGCTCGCCCCCGAAGACAGCGATATGCTGAACGGCGAACTGCTGGAAGGCGCCAAATCGCCGACGCAGGGCGCCGAGGACTGGCTGACCTTTGAGCGCCAGCGTGTCGACGAATTGCGCTCGGCCCATCTCACCCGGCTGATCGAAACATCGGAAGACGGATCGGATGACGAGCAGGTGGCGTTTGCCCGGCGCCTGCTGGAACTCGACCCTGCCAGCGAGACGGCCTATCGGGCCCTGATGCGCACCTATGTCAGGCTGAACGATGCGGCCGCGGCCCGTCAGGCCTATCTGAAGTGCAAGAGCCAGCTGAAGGACGACTTCGATACCGAGCCGGAGGAAAGCACCACCGCGCTTGCCCGCGAACTCGGCCTGATCCCGGCGGCACAGGCAGCTGCGCCGGAGCGCCCGTCTGCATCGGGCATGTTCGCCAATCTGCTCGGCCAGCCTCGCATCATCATCCTGCCGCCGGAAAGCATCTTCACCGATCCGCTGATGGAGCGTGTCGGCCGGGCGCTTCTCGAAGACGTCACCATCGGCCTCAGCCAACAGCGCGGCTTCAAGGTGATCGCGGCGCATACGAGCCTCGAAATCCTCAGCCGCTCGATCGATCCGGCGCGGGCCGTGCCCGGCCCGCTCGACCTCAGCTTCGACTATGCGGTCTACGTCACCATCCAAGGCCGCGACGAGGATGTCTTTGCCACCTGCCGGCTGACGCGGACGACGACGTCGGAGGTGATCTGGGCGCTGGAACTGCCGCTCGTGATGCAGAAGATCAGCGAGTCCTTCGCGCATCTGACGCGGCGGATCGTCTCCTCGCTCGCCGACACGATCGAGCGCCACGAACTGGCAATGCCGATCGGCGATGCGCCGGCTTCCGCCTATCGCCTTTATCTCGAAGGCAAGCGGCTGATCGCCCAAACCGACCTGCAGCACCTGCGCCAGGCGCGCAAATGGTTCAAATCTTCGCTCAATCGTTACGAGCATTTCTCGGCCGCCCATGCCGGCGTGTCGCGGGCGCTCGGCATGGAATGGCTGATCCGCGGCATGCGCGACAAGGAACTGCTCGACGAGGCGAATGGTGCTGCCCGCCTTGCGCAGCAGTCCGACCCGAACAGCGGCCGGGCCTATCGCGAACTCGGTTTTGTGGCGCTTTATCGCCGCCGCTTCGACGAAAGCCTGGAATATTTCCAGCAGGCCCAGGATCTCAATCCCAACGATGCCGACATCCTCGCCGATTTCGCCGACGCGCTTTCCCATGACGGCGATTTCGACCGGGCGCTGGAGCTCAGCCGCGCAGCCTTCAAACTCAATCCACTGCCGCCGGATTATTATTACTGGAACCTCGGCGGCATCCACTTCATGCGCGAAGAGTATGAAAAGGCGATCGACGCGCTGGAACCGGTGAAGACCAAACAGGCGACGGCGCGTCTGCTTTCCGCCTCGCATGCGATGGCAGGTGATACCGGCAAGGCTCAGAACTATGCCCGAACGGTGCTGGAAAACTTCCCCGATTTCCGCAGCGAGGACATTCGTCATTTCGTCCCCGATCGCGATCCCGCCTTCACAGAACCGCTGATAAAAGGCCTGCAACTCGCCGGTCTTCCCTGATGCATCGCCTTTTAACGAAGCCTGTAACGCTTAAATGACGCAGGCAATGTTTCCCTCCGATGGTTAACGGCAGCAAGCGCTGCCCAACCAATCGGAGATGGAACATGAAGACGAATGCTGAAACCACCGCAGTTCAGACACAGTCCCTGCGCTTCTCTGCAGCTGCCAGAGCAGCGATGAAACAAGATGAACTCAGCGTTTCCGCCAATGCGCTCGAGAGCCTGACGCATGCGCTGAGGTTCCGCTAAGGAACAGAAACGGATGTCTGTTTTCACCGATCTTGAAACGCTTGCCGGTGACCTCAAACGATCATCGGCCGGCGTCAGCGATTATCACGACCGTGCCGTCACGCCGGCTCAGACCTTGGCGGCCATCCGGCCGCATCTGCGCGAATTCGGCATCACGCGCGTCGGCCTGCTGACCGCGCTCGACGTCTTGAACATCCCCGTCGCCTTCGCGACGCGGCCGAACAGCCATTCGCTCTCGGTTTTCCAGGGCAAGGGCATCGACAATGATGCCGCCATGACCTCGGCCGCCATGGAAGCGATCGAGACACGGATCGCCGAAATCCCGCCCGCCGACCTGACGGAGGCGACCGTCGCCGGCATGCGGGCGGAAAATGCGGCCATGATCGATCTCGACAATGTCGCCCGCTGCGCGCCCGACGAGATCGGCAGCGGACCCATTCCCTGGTGCTCCGGGCTCGACATCCTTTCCGGCAGCAGCGTCTTCGTGCCCTGGTGGCTGGTCGGCCTCGACCACCGCGGCGAAAGACCGCCGGGTTTTGAACAGTCGAGCGATGGGCTGGCCTCCGGCAACACGCCGTCCGAAGCCGTCCTGCACGGGCTCTGCGAACTGGTGGAGCGCGACGCCTGGGCCCTGACCCAGCTGAAATCGCCCGAGCGGCTGAAGGAGAGCCGCATCGATCCCGCCTCCTTCGGCGACGCAGTCATCGATGTCATGACCGACCGGATCGCGCGCGCCGGCATGCGGCTGCTGCTCCTTGACATGACCACCGATATCGGCGTTCCCGCCTTTCTCGCCGTCATCATGCCCGGCAATCTTTCCGACCGCGTCGATGCACGCTGGGCCCATGTTTGCGGCGGCTGCGGCTGCCATCCCGATCCCGTGCGCGCCGCGCTGCGCGCCATCACCGAAGCGGCGCAGAGCCGGCTGACCGCAATTGCCGGCAGCCGCGACGATTTTTCGCCGCGCGTCTATCAGCGGCTCGACCAGAGCGCGGCGATGCAGCAGGTGGTCGAACTTTGCGAGGGCGGCGGCCGCATGCGCGCCTTCCAGCCGCGTCAGAGCCGCCCGGCGACGATCCAGGAAACCATCGGCCATATCGCCGGCCGGCTGGCGGCGACCGGCATCGAGCAGATCGTCGTCGTGCCGTTTGCGCACCGGGCTCTGCCGGTCTCCGTCGTCAGGGTCATCGTGCCGGGCCTGGAGGTCGATATCTCCGGCCAGTACATCCAGCTCGGCATGCGGGCGGTCAACACCATGAGGGGAGCCCAGTCATGAAGGTGCTGTTCGTCGGTCCGAGCCTTGGCAGCGATCTCGCCGCGGTAAGAGCCACATCCCCTCGCATCGATTTCCGGCCGCCGGCTGCCTGCGGCGACATCCTGAAGGCCGTTCACGACGGCGCCACCGCCATCGGTCTCGTCGACGGATATTTCGGCGATCTGCCTTCAGTCTGGCACAAGGAAATTCTGTTCGCGCTCGAGCACGATGTCGCCGTTGCCGGCGGTGCCAGCATGGGCGCGTTGCGGGCGGCCGAATGCGCGCCTTTTGGCATGGTCGGGCTCGGCTCGATCTTCGAGGATTACGAGACCGGGCGGCTGCTCGACGACGAGGCCGTCGCGCTGGTGCATGCGCCGCAGGCGCTTGGCTGGCTGCCGCTCTCCGTGCCTTGGGTCGATTTCGAGCCGACGATCGAGGCGCTTCTGACCAGTGGTGAGATCTCGTCCAGCGAGCGCAAGAAACTGCTGCTTGCCGGCCGTTTCCTGCATTTTTCCGAGCGCACCTATGCCAAGGTCGTCGACGAGTGCCATTTCCGCAAGCCGCGCCGCGACCAGATCCTCGTCGCTGTCCGCCTGCATCGTGTCGAGCGCAAGCGCAACGACGCCCGGCTGGTGCTGGATTGGCTGCGCCGGGACGAATTCATGGCTGTCAACCGTGACTGGCGTTTTGCCGCGACCTCGCATTGGGAGCTGCTGCACGCCGAAGTCACGCGCAATGCGGTTCCTGTAACGCTCGAATAACGGTCACCGCGGAATATGCATTGGTAATGGAATCGTACGGTTTCACGGCCAAAGAGGCGGGAACGATGTTTGAACAACGCAACGAAGGTACAGGCAGCGAATACGCAAGGATCTTCCGGCTGCTGTCGGCAGCCAAGGAGGAGGCTGAAAAGCTTCAGCTGCGGAATCTGATGCACCTGACGAACATGGCGCTGCTGCAGGTCGTGATCGATTGGGACGGCATAGATCCCGACCGGGAACTAGACGTCAATCTCGAGAAACTGCTCGGCAGCAAAGCCAAGATCGCAATGAAGGACGCCAGCGAGAATCTGATCCTGATCGATCGCCACTGACCCTCATGCGGATCGCTGGGGGATAACCGGCCTATTCGGCCGCTTCGCCGTCCAGCTGTTCGGTATGGGCAATCGCCTGGACGAGCTTCAGGATCTTCTTGCGAAGAGCTTCGTTCTTGATCGAAAAGAACGCCGCATTGAGAAGCACGCCTTCGCGCGAGATAATGAACTCCTCGCTGGGAGCCGGATTGTCGTTGGCCGTATCGGGGTCCGACAGATCGTCGAAAAATGTTCTGACGTCGACCTTCAGCGCGCCTGCGATTTCAACCAGCATGCTGGCGGAAACGCGGTTGGAACCCTTTTCGTATTTCTGGATCTGCTGGAACGTTACGCCGACACGGTCGCCCAGTTCCGTCTGAGATACTTTCCTCAATAGACGCTGGATACGGATAGTCTTTCCGACGTGAACGTCGACGGAATGCGGTTCTTCTTTCATTTTTTCCCTCCTGAGGACACGGACTGAAGTTATTCGCCAAATCCGTGTCAGACAACTTTTACCTGAGATGGCTAAAGCTAGCAATTGCTCGGCGGTAAGTCGTCCCAAACCGATACACTGCGTCGCTTCATCCTTACAGAAGCAAAAGACATGCCAGAGTAGCACTTTTGTAAGGCACAGCACATCATGTGATTTTGTGACGCGGCGTCCTGCGGGGAGGGCGATAGTGTACCTTGGTGGCGGCCGTCATCTGCCCTAGGAAAGTGAGGGCAGCGAGGCGGTTGAGACCAGGACTCGCGCCCCTGGAGCGCCGGTCTCCGACGTCACCACGTTGTTAAAGGTGGTCGCGCGCTTTCAGGGCGTGATACGGGCCAGATCAATCGGATCTATATTCAGCGCGTCGGCTCGGAAAATGGAAGCCTACGCTCCGGTCGTCAGCGTGGAGATCTGATCGGTATCGTAGCGGTTCCGCAGGTCAGCAAGAGCCGCGGGGTCTGGAGTGCCGCGTTCGGCGAGCTTGGCAAGCTCTTCGAAATAATGCTCGTGTCCGGGCGGGGAGACCGTCATCAGCACACGTGCCGGCTTTTCGCTGACATTGGTGATGTTGTGCGGCACGCCCGGTGGAATGAACAGATAAGTGCCTGGCGTCGCGCGGATCGTCTTTTCGCCGACGTGCCACACGCATTCTCCATCAAGCACGAAGAAGGTTTCCTCCTGCACGCGATGGATATGAAGGCCGGTCACGAATCCGGCCGGGATCGTCCAGTCGAACATGCTCGTGTGTTTCGTATCCTCACCGGTGACAAGAAAAACCATGGGATGGTCACGCAGCATGACCCCCTTGTTCTCGTCGGGCATGCGGATGACAGGGGCGGCGCTCATCTGATCCTCCATTGGCTGGGTACTGCTTGCGCGGACGCCGGCACAGAATGCCACCGCCGTGTCGGTCAGTCGTGAAGCCGTTGCGAAATTGTTGCGAAAAGATTGCAAACGGTATCTTCTTCGAAAATGGTAACAAGCCTCAGCTTCGGCCCGTTTCGCCTTGACGCCAGTGCCGGGATTCTCTTCCACGGCGCCGAGCCGATGCCGCTCGGTCAGCGGGCGGTCGCGCTGCTTGTGCTGCTCCTGCAGCGGGCGGGCACACCCGTTTCGAAGGAAACGTTAATCGAAACCGCATGGCCCGGCCAAGCGATAGAGGACAGCAACCTAACAGTTCAGATCGCAGCCCTTCGGCGGGTTCTCGAAAAGCTGAGCGGCGGCGCCTGCTGGATCGAGACGCTGCCGCGACACGGCTATCGCTATGTCGGACCAGCGGTCGCAGTTGACGGATCCGCCCCAGCGACGGAAGCCTTGACGAGGGCAGCGCTGACATTGCCCGACAAGCCTTCAATCGCCGTCTTGCCGTTCTCGAACCTCAGCGGCGATCCTGAACAGGATTATTTCGCCGACGGCATGGTTGACGACATCATTACCGGCCTGGCGCGCATCAATTGGCTGCTCGTCATCGCGCGCAACTCGAGCTTCATCTATAAGGGTCGCGCCGTTGACGTGAAGCAGGTCGGCCGCGAACTCGGCGTCCGCTATGTGCTCGAAGGCAGCGTGCGCAAAGCCGGCGACAGCGTGCGCGTGATCGGCCAGATGGTCGACGCATCGACCGGCGCTCACCTATGGGCTCAGCGGTACGATCGCAGCTTCACCGATATTTTTGCGCTGCAGGATGAGATCGCCTTGTCGGCTGTCGGCGCCATCGCCCCCAGCCTGCGGCGTGCCGAAATCGATAGGGTAAAGCGCAAGCGCCCCGACAACCTCGATGCTTATGACCTCGTGCTGCGGGCGCAACCCGACGTGGATTCCGGCATGCCTGAGCGGGTTGCGCAAGCGCTCGTGCTGCTTGAACGCGCCATCGAGCTCGATCCGGCTTATGCTCTGGCGCATGGCAATGCCGCGATGTCCCGTCATTGCCTCTTCCTCCGGGCCGGCTTGCAGGAAGCCGACCGCGCCGCTTCGATACGCCATGCCCGCGCGGCCATCCTCCACGGGCAGGATGATGCCTCCGCCCTGACCCTTGCGGGGTTCTCCATCGGCATGGATGGGCATGACCGCAAGGCGGCCTACACCGCATTGGAAGCAGCGCTCGCCATTAGCCCCTCATCAGCCCTGACCTATATCTTGGGAAGCGTCATTCTCGGATGGAGCGGAGAAGCGGAGCGGGCTATCGAATGGAGCGAGCAGGGCATGCGGCTAAGCCCGTTCGACCCATGGGCTTTCGCCGCATTCGACGCACAGGCGATGAGCCATTTGTTGCGCGGCCGCTATGATGAAGCCTGCCGCGCCGCCTACAAGTCCGTTCAGGCCAATCCCGCACACAGCATCACTCATGTGCAATTAACTGCCGCCCTGGCCAAGCTCGGCCGGCTGGAAGAAGCGAGAGCAGCCGCAACGCAGGTCCTTGAGCTGCATCCGACGTTTCGCTTCGGCCGCCAGTTCGCCGGCGTCGACTGCGCACCGGCGCTCGCGAAATGCCTTGGCGACGCGTTACGCGCCGCAGGCCTGCCGGAGTAGCGCACATAGGGAAGCTACGCTCTGGCCGCCTGGATAAATGATCGCCGTCAAAGCGACCAGAGGCGCTGCGCATTGGCGAAAAGCAGCCTGGAGCGCTCCGCCTCACTGCTGCCGGACAGCACGGCATGGGTCGCAGCGACCCAGGTGGAAAGGCCGCCGCCGAGCGTGCACACCGGCCAGTCGCTGCCCCAGACGACGCGATCCCAGCCGAAGCTTGCGATGACATGCTCGATATAGGGCCGGAGCGTCTGCGCCGTCCATGTCTCGGCATCGGCATAGGCAACGACGCCGGAGACTTTGCAGACGACATTCGGCCGCCTCGCGATCTCCGAGATGCCGGCCTTCCACGGCTCGTAGGCATCGGAGCGGATATCGGGCACGCCGCAATGGTCGAGCACGAACTGCACATCCGGGGCGAGATCGACGAGGGCCGTAACGCGGCCCGCCTGGTGCGGCAATGTGCAGAGGTCGAAGGTCAGGCCGCTGCCGCCGATGCGGCGGATGTTTTCGCGAAACAGGGCGCCTTCCGACACGTCGTCGGGCACGACATGCAGCACGCGGCGGAATCCCTTGACGAAGGGATCGGCCTGCTGCCGCTCCAGGTAGACGGCAAAGCCTTCTTCCTCCGGCCGGCAGGAAACGATGGCGCCGGCAATCAGGCTGCCTGTCTTTTTGGCAATGCCGGCGATATGGTCGGTCTCGGCCTGCATGGCGGCGGGATCGACGTCGACCTCCATGTGCAGCACCGTGGTGATGCCGCAGCGCCGCGCCTCGGCCGCGTAGGTCTCATAGAGAAAATCATGATCGAGATCGGCCACCTTGGAAAGCCAGGGATAGGGCAGCGCCGAGCGATCGATAATGTGCAGATGGGTGTCGATGAGCACGCTTTTCTCCTCCAGGACAGGCTTTGCCGCACGCTATCCCTGGTGAATGGATTGTTCAAATAGAAATTGCCGCCCCTCAGTCTGGGCTTGCGACGTCGGCGCCGGCAAGCAGCGAAAGCTGCTTGGCCGCCTTTTGCACTAGCATGGTCGCCTGGCTGATATCGGGGGCGGTTGGTGCGTTGACAAGCGCGATGAAGGGGCAAGTAAGGGCGGCGATACAGCGCCCGTCCGGCCCGAGAACGGGCGCGGAAAGATTGTAGACGCCCGATGTCTGGGCGCTTGCCATCATCTCGTAGCCGCGCTCGCGGATCTGGTCGAGACGATCGTAGAAATCGGACCTGAGTTCGATCTCCGCGCGGCTGCGCACATGTTCCGAGATCATCATCTCCCGCTCCTCCGCGCTGCGGAAGGCGAGCAGCACATGCCCCGAACCGGTGTCGAACAGGCTGATATGGGCGCCGATGCGGATCGAGAAGCCCCAATAGTCCGGCGCCTCCTGCTGGGCAATAACGACAGCCGCGCCGCGGTCGAAGACGGCGAGGTGATTGGCCTGGCGCGTGCGCAGGGCGAGATCGCGCATCAGCGGCGTCGCATAGGAAGCAAGCCGGCGGACCGGCGTATGCAATTGCGCCAGGCCGAAGAGCTTCAGCGTCAGCGAATAACGGTCGCCGTCCAGCCGGGTGACATAACCGCGGCGCACCAGGCGGTCGAGCATGCGGTAGAATTCGTTGGGGCTGCGATCGAGCCGCTTGGCGATATCGGCCTGGGTGAGGCCGCTGTCGACGCCGGCGAGCAATTCCAGGATATCGAGGCCCTTGTCGAGCGCCGGAGCGCGATAGCGGTCTGACTCCTCGGTCTCCATTCCTTCCTCCTGTGAATATCATTCTGCATATACGCAGAACAGCAGCCGGAAAAGGAAAAGTTTGCGCTTGACCCTTGGCTAATCGTCTGTTTGTCTATAAACAGACAAATCATAACTGAAGACGTCGCTTGGGATCCGGTGAGATCTAGCGCGCTTCCGAAACGAAACCAGGCGGCAGGCTGCCAGCATTCTCTTGCCGCAGAGCGGTCACAGCGCGCAAAATGGGAAAGGGTGAGCCCCGCCTTCGTCAGACAAAACGCATCCCATCGTTCCGCGCAGACAATTCCAGAAAAGGCCCCGTGACATGACAAACAGACTTTCCGGCAAGATCGTTCTCATCACCGCCGCCGGCCAGGGTATCGGCCGGGCGACGGCGACAGCCTTTGCCGCGGCCGGCGCCAAGGTCCACGCGACCGACATCAATACCGAGGCGCTGGCGACCTTGGCAGCGGAAACCGGCGTTTCCACCCATCAGCTGAACGTGCTCGAAGAGGATGCGGTCAAGGCTCTCGTCGCCGAGATCGGCGCGGTCGACGTGCTGTTCAACTGCGCCGGCTTCGTGCATGCCGGCTCGATCCTGGAGATGAAGGATTCCGATTTCGAATTTGCCCTCGACCTCAACGTCAAGGCGATGATCCGCACCATCCGCGCCGTGCTGCCCGGCATGCTGGAGCGCAAGGACGGCTCGATCATCAACATGGCCTCGGTCGCTTCCAGCATCAAGGGCGTGCCGAACCGCTTCGCCTATGGCGTCACCAAGGCCGCCGTCATCGGGCTGACCAAATCCGTCGCCGCCGATTATGTCGCCGACGGCATCCGCTGCAACGCCATCTGCCCCGGCACGGTGGAAAGCCCGTCGCTGCAGGACCGCATGCGCGCGCAGGGCGATTATGACGCGGCCCGCGCCGCCTTCATCGCCCGCCAGCCGATGGGCCGGCTCGGTTCGCCCGAAGAGATCGCCGATCTCGCCGTCTATCTCGCCGGCGCCACCTACACCTCGGGCCAGGCAATCGCCATCGACGGCGGCTGGACGATCTGAGCCGATTCAGCGATGTGGCCGGCACGCAGCCGGCCGATCCCGGCCGCGCCCCGCCTGCAACCGACCCCGTTAACGGAGAATACACCATGACCCGCATCACCGACCTTCGTGTCTTCGATCTCCGCTTTCCCACGTCGCAAAGCCTGGATGGGTCGGATGCGATGAACCCCGATCCGGATTATTCGGCCGCCTATGTCGTTCTCGATACGGATACGCCCGATCTTGCCGGCCACGGCCTGACCTTCACCATCGGCCGCGGCAACGACATCTGCTGCATGGCGATCGAAGCGATGCGCCATCTCGTCGTCGGTGCCGAGCTTGCCGAGGTGCTCGGCCATCCCGGCAAATTCTGGCGGCATCTGACCAGTGACAGCCAGCTGCGCTGGATCGGCCCGGAAAAGGGCGCCATTCATCTGGCGACCGGCGCCGTCGTCAACGCCGTCTGGGATCTGCTTGCCAAACAGGCGGGAAAACCGGTCTGGCGGCTGGTCGCCGGGATGTCGCCTGAGCAAATCGCCGATATCGTCGACTATCGCTATCTCACCGACGTGCTGACGCGTGAGGAGGCAGTCGAGATCCTCAAGCGCGCCGAAACCGGCAAGGCCGAACGCATCGCCATCCTCGAAAAAGAGGGTTATGCCTGCTACACCACCTCGGCCGGCTGGCTCGGTTATGAAGACGAGAAACTGCGCCGCCTTTGCCGGGAGGCGATCGACGCCGGCTTCAACCATATCAAGATGAAGGTCGGCCGCGACCTGGACGACGATATCCGCCGCCTGAGGATCGCCCGCGAAGTGATCGGTCCCGATCGTTACCTGATGATCGACGCCAACCAGGTCTGGGATGTCGGCCAGGCGATCGACTGGGTCAAGGCGCTTGCCCCGGCCAAGCCCTTCTTCATCGAGGAACCGACCAGCCCCGACGATGTCGCCGGCCACCGCAAGATCCGCCAGGCGATCGCGCCGGTGAAGGTCGCGACCGGCGAGATGTGCCAGAACCGCATCATGTTCAAGCAGTTCATCGCCGAGGGCGCGATCGACATCGTCCAGATCGATTCCTGCCGTATGGGCGGGTTGAACGAGGTTCTCTCCGTCCTGCTGATTGCCGCCAAATTCGGCCTGCCGGTCTGGCCGCATGCCGGCGGTGTCGGTCTTTGCGAATATGTCCAGCATCTGTCGATGATCGACTATGTCGCCGTCTCCGGCACCAAGGAAGGCCGCGTCATCGAATATGTCGATCACCTGCACGAACACTTCCTCGATCCCTGCCGGATCGAGAACGCCGCCTATATGCCGCCCACTCAGCCGGGCTTCTCGATCGAGATGAAACCGGCCTCGATCAGCAACTATACGTTTCGAAGATAAGAAAACTTCGCCAGCTCCGACGTATCCGCTGCCGGCCGCAGGATAATTTCCTGTTTTCGACAGTCTTTCCTGACGCCGATGGGGCTTCCAATCTGACGGGACTGCTCCAATTCACTTGGAGGCGGGCGAAGCTTGCTTTTTTTAGCAGTGAGGAATATTTTCAAACGGTGAATGCGGAGGGGGCCCAGCACCAGCAGGCCAGCAAATTTTATTGAACTTAAACAATAGAATGTTTGCGATCGAGCCATGCCCAAGTTTTACCACGTCAAGAGACTGTGCGCCTATCTGCTGATTGCTTCGGCAATGCTGCTGTCGATCGGCACGGCACGTGCCGCCATCACCGAAGGTGAGAACGGACGCCGCGTCGCCTTGGTCATCGGCAACTCGGTCTATAAGACGCTGCCCTCGCTTCCCAATCCTGCCAATGATGTCGAAGAGGTCGCGGCCACGCTGCGGGCGGCCGGTTTCGACGTGACGATCGGCGTCAATGTCGATCGCATCGGGCTCGAGGATACGGTGCGCCGATTCCTGCGCTCGACCAGCAATGCCGAGGCCGGCCTGATCTATTATTCCGGCCACGGCATCCAGGTCGGCGGGCAGAATTTCCTCGTGCCGGTCGATGCGACGCTGGAGACACCCTATGACGTCGAGACGCAGACCATGCCGCTCGACCTCATCCTCAACCATCTCAAGCAGAATTCGCGGGTGCAGCTGATCTTCCTCGATGCCTGCCGCAACAATCCCTTCAACGCCCAGAAATTCTGGATGGCGGAAAAACTGGAGCCGGTCGGCGCCACCCGCGGCCTTGCGCGCATCGACAGCGATCTCGGCAGCCTGATCGCCTTCTCCACCGAACCGGGCCAGGTGGCGCTCGACGGCGAGGGCGCGCTCAGCCCCTATTCCGAATCCTTCATCAAACGCGCCAGCGAACCCAACAAGGAAATCCGCCAGGTACTGACCGATGTGCGCCGCGACGTGATCGCCATGACCGGCGGCAAGCAGGTCCCCTGGGAAAACTCCTCGCTGATGGACAGCTTCTATTTCATTCCGGCGCCGCCGCCGCCGAGTGTCGAGCCGATGCAGCAGGTGAGCGTGCCGGAAGGGGCTTCCGCCACGAAGCTGCCGATCGCTCCGCCGCATGACGAGACCGGCTCGGCGCTGCTCGTCACCCTTAACCAGCTTCCGCAGACCGGCAAGCTCAGCTTCGACGGCAAGCCGGTCGAGCAGGGCGCCAAGATGCCGGCTGCTGCGCTGACGGCACTCACCTATGATTCCTCGGGCGTTAACGCCGGAACCGTCGGCCTGATCGGCTATACCGTCAGCGATCCCTACGGCCAGGCGACGCAGGGCGTGGTCGCGATCACCGTCTCGGCCGATGCCGGCGCCAAGCTCGCCCAGCTCGAGCAGCAAAAGCAGGTGCGGCTCGCCGATGCCGACGCCTATCTGAAAACGCTGCCACGCGACGTCGACACGCCGATCGGCGTAGGCCCGGTCAAGATAACCTTGCCGGTCGTTCCGGCATCGGCCGCCGAAATGACTTTCAAGGTCGCAGCCTTGCCCGACAAGGGCACGCTGCGGGCCGGAGACCGGGTGATCGGGCTCGGCCATGTGCTTGAGGCAGCCGATATTCCGGGCCTTTCCTACGAGCCGCAGATCGGCACGGAAAACCAGCCTTTCGCCCTGACGCTGCAGGCGGCCAATGACAACCTGCCGGCGGCAACCGTCACCTTCAAGCCGGTGCTCGACGCCTGCGATACATCAGCCGCCGCACCCCTCGACCTGCAGGGCGTAACCGCAGGCAAGCTGCCGAACGAGATCGACCCGAATGTGGCCCTGCCTGCCTGCACGGAAGCGGTGAAGGCCTATCCCGAGGTGGCCCGCTTCGTGTACCAGCTCGGCCGCGCCGCGCTCGCCAACCGCGACACCAAGACGGCTTTCGCCACGATCAAGAAGGCAATGGATGCCGGGCATGTCCGGGCGATTCAGGAATTGTCGAGCCTTTATGAGTTTGGCGCTTCCGTTCCACGTGATGCCGCCAAGGCCAGCGAGATCGCTAAAGGGGGCGCCGCCAAGGGCGATCCCTTCGCCCTGCACAGCTACGGCAAAGCTCTCTACTACGGCCGTGGTACCAAGGCCAATCAGCAAGAGGGATTGCGGATGATGCTGCAGGCCGCCGACCTTGGCCATACTTATGCGATGAACGAGCTCGGATATATCTTCCTGAATGGTGTCAACGTCCCAGCTGATCCCGAGCGCGGTATTCGTTTCTATGAGGCCGGCGTCGAACGCAACGACATCTACTCCTTGAACAATCTTGCCCTGGTCTATCGCTTTGGAAAAGGTGCCCCCCAGGATCTTACCAAGGCACTTGACCTTTTCACTCGGGCTGCAGAAGGCGGACAGCCTCATGCCCCGACAAACCTCGGGCGCATGTATCGCGACGGCGTTGGCGTTGCCGCAGACAAGACGGAAGCGGTGAAGTGGCTAGAGATGGGCGCCGAACGCGGCGACTATTGGGGTGCTCTCGACCGTGCCGTAATGGCGAAGGAAGAAGGCGGCGATAGTGACGGCCTGGCGACGGCGGCGCATTATTTCGCGCTGGCGACCGCCATCAACATGCCGGGCAGCGGCGATCCGAAGAACCAGGCTTTGGCAGAACTCAAGAGGCTGCCCAATGCTGCGAAGAAGAACGCAGAGGCCGCCTTTGTCGCCGACCTGACTGCTCAGGAGCAAAAAGCAATTCCAAAATCTAAGTCGATCGATGACAGGCTCGTTAAGCTCGCCAAAGCGACATGGGTAAAGCGAAATCCGAGGTACGATCTCTTCTGAAATGGCGAACCGGGGGCGCCCTACATGAACAGCAAACTCATCATCCGCGTGCTATTGTGCTCTACCTTCATCGCGGGCTCAGCCGCTATCCTACAGAGTTGTGTGTTCGACCCAGGCGCCAAGACGCTGTTCGCCAGCGAAGAGCCGAATAGGAACACCCCGAACGCCACGCCGACCAGGAAAACAACACCCACTGTCAAAAAGGTGGTAGCAAAGAGCAATGAGACGGCTTTTGGCCGTTCCGGCAATGACTCCGGTTCGAATTCCGGCTCCGGCTCCGGTTCCGGTGGCATGGGTGGCGGCTCATCGAGTTCGGGTGGTTCTTCTAGCTCCGGCAACTCTTCGAGCGGCGGCCCGTCCTGGTAGGGGCAGGATCCTTCATGATTCAAGCTGCGACCCTTATCGGAGGCGTCGCCGGCATTGCGCTCTCAAACTATCTGCTGCTTGAGCCCGGCCAGGCGATGGCGCTTGCGCTGTTTTTCCTTCTCCTCGTTTGGATCGTCGTTGATGGCATGCCGGCCACCCGAGGGGTTTGGGTGTCGAGACAGAGGCGGAACGAAGCTTCGACCCTCTTCTGGCGGCGCATCGGGACCAAGCTTGTCGGCCTCGCTGCGCTTTTGGGTGCCGTCGTCATCGCCTGCTCGGTCTTTCCGTTTTTCACGCAGTCGTCGGCGGTCCAATGGTTCATCGGGACCGGCCACACGACCATCCCCATTTCCATCGTCCTTGCCGGCGCCACCATTCTCTACGTCGCGGTCACCGATCTCGTCGCCGAGGAGCCCGACGATTATCTCCATCAGGTCGGGCGTGCGGTGCTGATGCAGGATTTTCGCGAAGAGGACGTGCTGTTCGCATTGCGCCTGCTGACGATCAAATGCTTCTTCCTCGTGCTGATGTTTTCAAGCGGCATAGCGGCGCTTTCCGATATTGCCGACAAACCAGCCTGGCTGTTACCTCCCTTTTCAGCCGCATGGTTCGAAGGCTTGCTGCGGCTTGTCTTCCTTCTCGACGTCATCCTGGCGGCCGGCGGCTACATCGCCACCTTCAAGCTGTTCGGATGGCATGTCAGGGCGACGGAGACGACGGCGCTCGGCTGGCTCGTCTGCCTCATCTGCTACGAGCCGTTCTTCCCGGCGATTTCCAGCGCCTTCGTGCCCTATGGTGCCGGGCCGGGTTGGGAGAGCGTTATCCAGGAGGGATCGGTGGTCTACTTCGTCTGGAGCGTTGCGACCCTGTCCTGCGCGATAATCTACGTCTGGGCGACCATTGCCTTCGGGCCGCGCTTTTCCAACCTGACCCATCGCGGCATCATCACGTCAGGCCCCTACCGTTTCCTCAAACATCCGGCCTATGTCTCGAAGAACATTTCCTGGTGGCTGTTTGCGACCCCAAGCTTCATCGCCAGCGGCCTTGCCGAAGGACTGGCGCGGGCAGGCATGCTGGCGATCGTCAGTCTCATATATCTGCTGCGCGCCCGCGCCGAAGAGCGCATGCTGAGCCGAGATCCCGCCTATCGGCAATATGCGGAGACTGTCGCCGCGCATGGACTTCTGGCCATGGCAAAGCGGCGGCTGGCGCCGACTGTGCCGCGCGTCTGAAAAGACCCGCAAGATGTAGGCGAGGGTGAGTTTGCCGAAACGCATCCCCACATCTCCGTCGTCCTCGGGCTTGACCCAGGGCTTGACCCGAGGACCCATGCCGCGGCTGCTGGTGGGTGCCGTGTGGATGCTCGGCTCAAGGCCTGGTATGACGGAGGACGAGCGTGGACACCCGCGTCAGGAATGTTGTCCGCATGCCTCAGACGGCTGCGGCGGCCGCTGTAATACTTTGAATTATGCAGCAGACAGCCGGCGCGACGCCCCCGCCCTTCACCCATCCAGCCCCTTGAAGCGCACCGGCTGGTAGCCGCGCATCAACAGGCTGCCGAGCGAATAGGTGTTGCGGCAGACGCGGCCCTTGCAGGCGTTTGGCGAAGCCTCCATCACTTCGACCTTGCGGTCGTCGGTGAAGCGCATGAACAACAGCACATGCGAGCCGGGTTTGTTCAGCGCATCCCCCGGCCGCATCGACCAGGGGTCCGGGACGCGATTGGTGATCCCCGGGATGGCGCGCGTCGAGACATGCATCTTCAGGCCCCAGGCGTCGCTGACGAAACCGGAGCAGTCGACGCCGAGGATGTTGGTTTGCGGCGCGCTCTTGGTGCAGACATTGCCGGCGGTCTGGCCCTTTTCGACGCCGTCCATGAAATCCTCGAGCCGCGTCTTGCAGCCCCAGCAATAGGGAACGCCCTTGACCGTCTGGCCGCGCTTGCCGATCAGGTAGATCGGCCGGCGCAGCCGGTTCATGTTGATGCAGCCGGGACCCGGGTCCTTGCCATAGGCGGTTGATGTCACCAGCCAGTTCAGCGTCTCGAAGCCGATCGCCCGCTCGATGACGTCGCTACGCGACTTCGGCACGATCGCCACCTTCGGCGCCTTGCCCGGCTTGCCGGCAACGAGCGGCTTGGCGGGCCGCGCGACGGCCAGCTTTCGGCCAGGGTCGCGGCCGTCGAGCCGCAGCACCTGCGCCCGGCTTTCCTGCGATTTTAGATAGAGTACGTCGCCGCGCGGGCCGATCGCCACGAAACGTCTGGAAAAGACCGTGCCGGGGTCGATCGGCAGATCGTAGACCCGGTCGATCGCCCCGTTCGGCGTAAAGCGCACCACCAGCATACCGGTCCGCTCCGGCTGATCGGCGGGCACGAGTTCGACCAGCGCATAGGGTCTGCCCGTCGTGTCGATGTCGAGAAGTTCGACGGTGCCGATGCGGCCCTCGGCAGTCAGCGGCAGCGACAGGAAATTCTCCTCCGAGCTGCTGCGCCGCAGCAGGATCTCCGCTTTGTCGTTTGCGGCCGAGACTTCAGCGACGATATCGCCGAGCCCGCGGCTCGGCACATATTGAATAACCGGCGGGCGGGGCGCCGGCCGGCTGGTGCTGCGGCCGATCTCGTCGACGATGCTGTTCAGCGGCCCCGGCGGCACCGAGCCCATCGAGGCAAAAACCGAGCGGGTATAATCGTCAGCATCGCCGCCATCGACGGCGCGCAGCGTCTGCGACCTCCCGTCGGCTTCGGTGGAGCGCTCGAGCGGGACGACGCCGTCCGACCAGAGGTAGAGTTCGTTGTGGACGACGGCGAGATCTTCCGGGGTGGCATTTTCCGGCAGCGGCAGGATTTCAGGCTCGGCCTGCGAGCGCTCGGCGTCGATGGCGAGCACGCGGCCATTGTTCTGGTCGAGAATATAGATGGTGCCGTCGTCGCCGACGGTGATCGCCGCCGGTCCCGATGCCTCGACTTCCTCGCTGGCGGAAATAATGCCGACCGAGCGGCCGCCATCGCCGCTGCGAAGCTCGATGATTGTCGTATCTTTGGCAAAAACCGGCGAAGCGACCGCAAGTGCCGCGGCAATCAGAATATGCGACCCAAAACTACGCATGTCCTCGACCCCCGAACAGGACGATGTCAGGCCGGCTCGGCCTTCTCTGACCGTCAAGTCTTGGAAATGGTAAGATAGATGCGGCTTGTCAGCAAGCCGTTGCTTTCCAAACGATTTGGAGATTGGCGCCGGCGATAGTACAAGAACATCGTCTCGAAGATTTGCTGGCGGGAAATGCCTATGCTGGAATGGAACGGTGACGAACTGGCGCTCGACATCAGCCTGCTGGAGCAGGTGCGTGCCGCAAGGATAGGCTTCTCCGATCGCGTCTGCGCCGCCTCGCAAAGCACCGATGACAAGCATCTGGCGCAGCTGCGCTCCGAGCCGACCTATCTGATGGCCGAGTTCCTCTACTCGATGAAGGTCTTCGGCATCAATACGGCCGAGGATATCGAGCGCTTCGCCGATCTGCACAATGATTACGTGGTTTCGCTCACCCGCGATCCGGCCAAGCTGCAGCGCCTGGGGCTGTCGCAGGATCGGGCGCTCGCCTCGATGTTCACCGCCGACACCAAGCCGCGGCTGATCCAGAACTGGGCAGAGAAAGCCGGCGCCATCGACCAGTCCAATCTCGCCCGTTTCCTGGTGGCTGTGATGTCGAGCGAGACCTGCCGCAAGACGCTGATCGATTTCGAGACCGCCGGCTTCATGCAGCGCAAGCGCTCGCCCTATGGCACCATGGTGGTCTGGTCGATGGGAACGATCGAGGAGATCTTCGGCGAAATGCTGCGGGATCTGCGCCTCAGCCTCCAGCAATTGAAGATCCTCTGACCCGGCGCCGCGACCCGATTTTCCGGGCGATGCGCTCACGGCAACCCGATTTCAACCCTCCCAACCGATTGGCACTGAGCGCCGTTGCCATCTTTCCGGCCTCTGCCTATTGTCCGGAAGCCTATTATTCAAGCAGTGGTCGCGCGCGGTAGCGCCCATAAGACGGATGTGACGACGATGACGAAATCCCGGCTCATACCCCTGTCGATCGGCCTCCTGCTGGCGTTGCAGATGCCTCAGCTTGGCCATGCCGGCCCGGCCGAGGATGCGCTTGCGGCGCGCAACCCCGCGCTTGCGGCACTCCGCCAGCATGACGAAAAGGCCTTTGCCGCAGCGACTGCGATCATCACAGAACACGAAAGCGCCAAGGGGCTGACACCCGGCGCGGGCAAACTCCCGGATGCGACCTCGCCCGGCCGCGACATGGGCTCAGGCGCCGGCAAGGAATTCACGGTCGATAATCCGGATATTCTCTGGCTCTACAATTCCTCGCCCGAAGGCATGAGCGACCTGATCTCGATTTTGAAATCGGCCGGGCAGAAACCCAAGAACTAAGCGGCTCTCCAAAGTCAAAAAGACTAGATCTGGCGGCGGATATTGCCGATCCAGAGTCTTGACCACGTCTTTTCCGGGACGGTTTCTTCCCGGCTCCAAATAATTTGTAACCCTCCCTCAAGCAAGACAGGCAAAGCCATCCCAATTTCGCCGGTCGGTGCTATTCTCATCTTCAACACAGTGTGAGATTGTTCGAAGAGGAGGTTTTTCCATGCCACACCGCAAAGCCATCCTGGCAGCAGCCACCCTTCTTTCGTTCTTTGCGGTGGTTCCCGCCGTCTTGGCGCAGAATGAGCGCACACTGACCGAAGCCCCGGCGCAGACCGGCCCCGTCAGCATCACCTTCGATCGCGCCGATGCCAAATACGCCATCGGCGAAGTCGTCGGCCTGTTCATCCAGTCGACCGAGAACAGCTATGTCACGGTGCTGAATGTTTCGCCGAACGGTTCCGTCATCAAACTTTTCCCGAACAAGTATCAGACCGATGCCCTTGTCGGGCCCGGCAAGCGCGTGCAGGTGCCGGATCCGGCGAGCGGCGCCCGGCTGCAGGTCTCCGGCCCTGTGGGCCAGGAGCAGATCAAGGTCTTTTATTCCTCCAAGCCGCTGACCATCTTCGCCGATCTCGGCGGCAGCGGCAGCGGCATGTTCCGCTCGGTCGACGGCGGCATGGATGCCGTGTCCCGCAGCCTGGAAGAGGCCCGCAGCCTCGGCACCAAGATCAGCAGCAAGACGCTGATGCTGACGACGGTCGACAGCCCCGCGGCCCTGCCGCCCGTGGCCGCCCCGCCCGTCGCAGCAGCACCCGCGGTAAAACCGGTCGAACAGGCAGCAAAGCCGCCGAAACCGGCAGCCGCTCCGAAGCCGAAACCGGTGATCAAACAGGAAGCTGCCAAGAAGCCGGAAACGGTCGACAAACCGAAGGCAGCCCCAAAGCCGGCGGCCCCGAAGCCGGTGGAACAGGCCGCACAACAGCCGCCGAAGAAATACAAGATCGTCACCAATCTGGCGCCCGGCCAGGAGCTTGCCGCCGACGAACTGCAATTGATCGGCCCCGCCGACACCACCTCGTCCACCCGGCCGACGCAGTATAAACAGCCGGCCCAGTCGTCCCAGAGCAAGATGCCGAAGCTGCCGATGCCGCAGCTCAAGATGCCGCAATTCAAACTGCCCGGCGGTTTCAGCATCAAGATGCCGCAGCTCAACCTCGGCCGCTCGGCCGAGCCTGGCCAGGCCGGCGAGGAAATCGAGGTGGCCAATGCCGATACACCAGCCTGCACCGCCCTTCTCGACAAGCTGAACACCGCCGTCGCCGCCAAGGATATCAATGCCGCCGCCTCCGAGGCCGATGCGATCGCCGTCAGCGCCGAGTGCGGCCAGTTCCAGGTGAATGCCCAGCGCCGCGTTGCGGCCCTCAGGCTTTCCGCCGCCCAGGAGATGATGGCCGCCAACCAGCCGGTCGCCGATTACGAGCCGCTGCTTGTCGCAGCCGACAGCCCGCAGGTGCTCTGGCAGGCCTCCGCCACGCTCGGCGAGATCTATTTCTCCGCACGCCGCTTCGCCGATGCCGCCGCCGATTACCAGCAGGCGATCGAAATCATCAAGAACGAGACCCGCACGCCGAAGGCGCCGCCGGCCGACACGATCTCCGACCTCATCCAGCGCGCCGCCCAGGCCCGTATCCTTGCCGCCAACCCGACGAGCGATAACCCGCAAGGCAGCTTCGTGCCGGCCGAGAAGGATCACCGCAGCGGCGTGCTCGGCGGCATCTATTCCGAAAATGTCCGCGGCATCGTGCCGGTCTCCATTCCGGTGCCGATCACCTTCGACTTCAACAAGTCGAGCTTCACCTCGATCGGCACCGAGGCCGCCCAGGAACTGCTGGAGGCATTGAAGGAGCAGAAGCCCGGCCGCATCATCCTCATCGGCCACACCGACCGCCGCGGCGCTGACGACTATAATCAGAAACTGTCAGAGCGCCGCGCCCAGGCCGTTGCCGATTTCCTGAAGAGCAACGGCATCGACGCAACGATCGACGCCGAAGGCCGCGGCGCTTCCGAGCCGGTGGATGTGACGGCAACAGCAAACCTCACCGAAGACGATGTCGATGCGCTGAACCGCCGCGTCGAATGGCGTCGCGAATAGCCGGGGCGAGGGGAGTTTGGCCATGTCCGCATCCGTTTCCATGGCCGCCGCATTCGCCCTCCTCGCTTTGGCGGCTACAGACAGCCTGGCAAGGACGATCGAGGCGCCGGAGCGCGGCGCCGTCAGGGCAGTGCTGATCGGCATCGATCTTTACCGCAATGTTCCGCCGCTGCATGGCGCCGTCGCCGATGCCGAGGACCTTTCCCTTTCCCTGCGTTCGGTCGGCGTCGAGGACATGACGCTGTTGAAGAACGGCGAGGCCGACCGTGAAAGCATCTTCCATGCGATCGAAGCCGTGACGGAACGGGCGGGGACCGGCGATCTCGTCGTGCTCGGCATCGCCGGCCACGGCTCGAGCGAGCCGGAGCGCGTCAAGGGCTCCAAACCGAGCGGCCGCGACGAGGTCTATGTGCTGGCCGGCTTCGATACCCGTCTGCCCGGATCGCGCGAGCGCATTTTCGGCGACGAGTTCAAGGTGCTGATCCACAAGCTGGAGGCCAAGGGCGCCGATGTCGTCTTCATCGCCGATACCTGCCATGCCGGCGGCATGACCCGCGACGTCGATCCGCGCGGGGCCGAGATCACCTGGCGCCAGGCGCCGTCTTATACGATCGAGGAGGATGATCTCGCGCCGATCTCGACGACGGCGGATGCGCTCTCCACCGGCTTCGATTTCAAGCGGCTGACCTTTCTTGCCGCCGTCGACGACAATACCAAATCGCCCGAAATCTCCATTCCCGGCATTCCGCAGAAGCGCGGCGCGCTGAGTTATGCGACGGCCCGCGCCTTCGAAGGGGCGGCCGACCGCAACGGCGACGGCGCCGTCAGCCGCCGCGAACTCTTCGAATATGTGCGCCAGGCGGTCTATCAGTTCACCGACCAGCGGCAGAATATCTTCACCCAAAGCCCGCCCGGGACCGATCTCGATCGCGCCGTCGTCTATGATTATCAGGGGGCAGGGGCGCAGGCGGCGGCGGAGAAATCAAACGCTCCGCCGCCGGCCGAGCCCGCGCCGATCAGCGTTGCCGCGCTCGGCGCCGAGCCGGTGCTGCAGGGCATCGAGCCGGCCGTCACGCCGTTCAAGCTGACGGATGGTGCCAATGCCGAGCTGGTCTTCGATCCCGAAAAGCACGAGGCGATTGCCGGCGGTGATGTCGTCGCCTCCGACATCGGCGCCGGCGACATGCCCTTCGTCGTCGACCGGATGGCCGCGCTCGACACGCTGAAGCGGCTGTCGGAGGTTAATCCGCAGACCGTGCGGGTGACGCCCTCCGATACCGTCCATCGCGAGGGCGAGCGCGTCGGCGTCACGGTCTCGGATCTACCCGGCCGCAAGCTCGTGCTCTTCGACGTCACCGGCGATGGCACCGTGCAGTTCCTCTATCCCGGCGAGAAAGATGCCGAGGCTGAGATGCCTGCGAATTTCGACCTCGATCTTTCCGTCGTCGCCCCCTTCGGCACCGATCTGCTCGTCGCCGTCACCTCCGAAACCCCGATGCCCGAACTCGTCGAGTTCCTGAAGCAGAATGATAGGCGCCGCACCGCCGGCAATATCGCCAGGCGGCTCGGCGACGTCCTGCCCGAGGGCGCCCGCGTCGGATTTACCGTCCTCTATACCTCCGCCGGAGCCAAGCTATGAGCGCGTCGATCAGCAGCATCCTCAACGTTGCGGCCGTCATGCTTCTCCTGGCCTCACCGGTCCTTGCGCAGCAGGATACGGATTTTGCCGGCGAGGATGGCGGCCGTGTCATCGGCGGCCAGGCGGCGAAGAAGGGCCAATGGCCCTGGCAGGTAAAAATCCTGGCGCCCGATCCCGAACAGCGCGGCCGCTTCGGGGGCCATTGCGGCGGCTCGCTGATTGCGCCGCGATGGATCCTGACCGCCGCCCATTGCGTCACCAGCGGCCGCTCCGGCAAGCAGGATCTCTTCGCCCGTGACCTGTTGATCGTCGAGGGCAAGTCGAAGATCGACAAGGTCATTTCCGTCGACGGGCCGGATAAACCCGGCCTTGCCGTCGAAGACGTCGTCATCCACGAGGATTTCGACCGCAAGGTCTTCGCCAACGATATCGCCCTGATCAAACTTGCCGAACCCGCCGTCTCGAAGCCGGCTGTCCTCGCCTCGGCGGGGGATGACGCGGTGGAGGCGGCCGGCCACAAGGCCGTCGTCACCGGCTGGGGCTACACCAAGGCCGATCACGGCTGGGACGACAAATACCTGCCGACCGAGCTGCAGGAAGTCGAACTACCGATCGTCCCGCGCGAGGATTGCCGCGCCGCCTATCGCGACAGCTCGATGCGGATGAACCCGATCGATGAGCGCAATGTCTGCGCCGGTTATGCCGAAGGCGGCAAGGACGCCTGCCAGGGCGACAGCGGCGGGCCGCTGGTGGCCCAGCGCCCGGACAAGAGCTGGATCCAGCTCGGCATCGTCAGCTGGGGCGCTGGCTGCGCCGAGGCCGAGCACTACGGCGTCTATACCCGCGTCGCCGCCTTCCGCGGCTGGATCGCCGCCAAGACCGAGGGCGACGTGCCCGATGTCGAAGCGCCCAGTTCAGGCGATCAGGTCGCCTCGACCACCACCGGAACCGGGACCAAGCCAAGGCAGTCCGGCCAGAAACTGGCCAACCTCGCCATCACCACCCCGCCCGCCGGCGACACCGCCCCTGCCGCCACGACCGAAACGCCTGCCGACAATACCGCGCCCGCTGCCAAGCCTGCCGCCGAGGAACCCGCCGTCCAGCCACCGGTTGCCGAGACGCCTGCTCTCCAAACACCCGGGATCCAAGGCTCTCCCGGCGACCGCGTGCTGCTGATCGGCATCGACGATTACGAGATGCGCGAGGCGAAACTGACCGGCTCCGCCACCGACGTGAAGGCAATGCAGCTCTTCCTGGTGAAGACGCTCGCCTACCGCCCGGAACAGATCCACACGCTGACCAACCGCAAGGCCACCCGCGAGGCGATCCTTGCCGAAATCGACGACTGGCTGGTGCGCCAGTCGACGCCTGGAAGCCGGGTCTTCCTCTATTTCAGCGGTCAGGGATCGGAGGAAATGGGCGCCGAAGCGACGACCAGCCCGACACTCGTTGCAGCCGATGCCAAGCTGGTCCGCGAGGCCGGCAAGGTAACGGTCACCAACCAGATCCGCGAAACGGAAATCGCCGCCCGGCTGAACAGCCTCAAGGACCGCCGCGTCACGCTGCTGATCGACGCCTGCCATGTCGGGCCCGGCAGCCGCAGCGCGGTGGCCGCCCCCGCCGGCTCGGTGCGCTGCCTCGGCCCGGCGCTGGCAGAGCTCGAACCGCCGAACAAATCGGGCAAGGAAGCGAAATTCTCCTTCGGCGGTGAAAACGCCATGGTCTGGTCGGCGGTCAATTCAGGCCAATGGGCGCTGGTCGACCGCGAGGCCAAGCCGCCGGTCGGCGTCTTTACCCGCCGCTTCATCGAAGGTGTCGAAGATGGCGTGGCGCGCGCCGCCGACAAGCCGAATGTCAGCAACGCCGCCCTGCTCGATTATGTCCGGCGCAAATCCGACGAATATTGCCGGACGCATGCCGAGGATTGCCGCTTCACCCCGGTGCCGCAATTTTATGGCCAGCCGGATGCGCTCGGCCGCGACGTCATCACCGGCGAGGAGGCGAAAACCCCAGTCGCCGCCGTCGAGAATACGCTGAAGACGGACAATGAGGCGGGTGTTGCCGTCGATGTGCTGCCCGGCACCTCGGTCGGCATCGGCGACAAGGTGGCGATGCGGGTTTCGACCAAGAAGTCCGGCTACCTAATCCTCGTCGATATCGACGCCTCCGGCAAGCTGACGCAGCTTTACCCGAACAAGCGCTCGATGGGCCTGAAGCCGACCGCCAAGAGCGGCGACAACCGTCTCGATCCGGCCCGTCCTGTCGTCGTGCCGGATGCGCGCAATCCCTATACCGGCTTCGAATATGTGGTGGAGGGACCCTCAGGCGTCGGCATGGTCGTCGCTATCCTCAGTGACAAGCCGATCGAGGTGCTCGACCTGCCGGATGTGCCGACGCCGCTGGTCGGCCAGCGCGCCGCCTTCAACTATGTCTACGATCTCGCCCGAACTTTGAGGATCGTCGGCGACGACGAGACCGGCGCCCAGGGCAAATGGTCGTTCGATTCCAAATTCTATCGCATCCGCTGAAGAGGAGGGAACCCATGCCGAAATCCACTCTGCTGGCGGGTCTTGCCGCTTCGCTGCTGACGCTTGCCCCAGCCCATGCCGACAGTTCCGGCGACGGCAAGGCGATGCTCGCCGCCCAGGCCGGGCTTGCCGCCGAGCTCATCGAGCGCACGCTGGCAAAGGAGGGGGCTTCCAATATCATGGTGTCGCCAGCAAGCCTTGCCGCAGCCCTCGGCCTTGCCAGCCTCGGCGCCTCCGCCGAAGGCAAGGCCGCGATCGCCAAGAGCCTCGGCTTCGCCAGCGAGGTGAAGGGGCCGGAGACGGTGCTTGGTGCGATGACCCCGGAGAAGCCGGCAGCCGCGGATGCGCCTCTGGCGACGGCGGTTGCCATCGTCTTCGACGACAAGCTGGTGCTCGCCCCCGACGCGCTGTCCATGCTCGCCACCCACCGGATCAAACCATCGATCGAAGATCTCGATGGACCGGCCTCGGTCGAGCATATCAACGGCTGGGTCAAGCAGACGACGCGGGGCGCCATTCCCGTCATGCTCGACGCGCCGCCCGGCGGCGGCTTCGTCAGCCTGGGCGCGCTCTCCTTCAAGGCGCGCTGGAAGACCTCCTTCGAGAAAGAAAGCCCTTCGGCCGCCTTTCAGCGGCCTGATGGTTCGACGATTTCGGTGCCGATGATGCATCTCACCGGCGATGGGCAGAAATTCCGCTTCGACGAGAAATTCACCGCCGTCGATCTTGCCTATGCCGGCGAAAGCTACAGCATGGTCGTGGTGGCGGCGCGCTCCGGCAAGGGTGTCGGCGGCGCCGACCTGAAGGCCTTGACCTCCTGGCTGCAGGGGGAAAAATTCGAGCCTGCCAAGGGTGAAATCTTCCTGCCCCGCTTTTCCCTGAGCGACGGGCGTGATTTGATGCCGGTGCTCAATCAGATGGGCTTGGCGGCGGAGAAGGCCAAGGATGCGGCTTTCCCGGGTTTCACCAAGGAAAACATTCGCTTGTCGCGCGTTCTTCAGAAGACGATGATCAAGCTCGACGAAAACGGCACGGAGGCAGCGGCAGCCACAGCAGCGATCACCGAACGTAGCATCGATCCGAAGCTCGTTCGCGTCGTCGCCGATGCCCGTTTTGCCTTTGCGCTGAGGGATACCAGGACAGGCCTGCTGCTCGCCGCAGGGCTGATCGGCGATCCACTTCTGGCAGGCGAATAGAATGCGGTTTCATGGAATGCCAATGATTGCAGGGGGACACGTGCATGAGAAGTGATCTGATCGCCCGCTATACGATCGGCGAGCCGGTCTATGAGAACGAGTTCATCGTCTATCCCGCTCAGGACAAGCGGATGGACCATGCGGTCTTCATCGTCGCCCCCGATGTGGCGTTGAAACTGGACAAGGCGCGTTTCGAGCGGGTCTGGACCTCGATCAACGAGGCGAAATCGCTGACCGCACGGCGCTTCGTCGAAATCGAGGACCTGATCCCGCCATCGCCTGAAGACGACAATTTCTACATCGTCGAGAAGCGGCCGTCGAAGACGCTGCATCAGTATCTCGACGAAACCGAAATGGTGGCCTATGAGCGCGCCGCCGAAATCGGCCGCCACATCCTCGAGGGCCTGGCGACGCTGCACGGCGCCGGTTACGCCCATAACGCCCTGACGGACCAGTGCATCTATGTCTCCGAGGATTATTCCGGCCTGTCGGTCCGAATCGGCAACCTGCACCTGATCTCGAAGATCGGCGAACACATCATCCCGCCCTATGTGCCGGAGTTCGGGGCGCCGGAGATCTATGCGAGCGGCACCTTCTCGGCCTCATCAGCCCTCGACATCTACGCAATGGGCATGATCGCCTACAAGCTCTTCCTGCCGCGCCAGACCTATAACAGCGTCTTCGACAGCGTCATGGTCTGGGAAGACGAGCACCAGCGCGAGCAGAGCTGGAAGAACATCCATCTCGATCCCTCCAACATCTTTCCCCGCCTCGACGTGCTGATCCCCGGCTTTCCCGAAGGTCTTGCAAGCCTGATCGAAAGGATGCTGAGCCGCGACCCGGCTCAGCGCCCGCGCACCGGCGCCGATGCGCTCGGCGAATACATAAGGGTGACGACAGGCATCCAGCCGATGTCCTGGGATCCGCGCGGCGGCATTCCGCAGCAACAGGAGGCGCCGAAACCGAAAAAGTGGACGCCAATCAAAATCTCCATGATCGCAGCCCTGCTGTTGATCTGCATCGGTGTCGGCGCCATCACCATCCCGAAACTGCTGCGTCCGGATCCGAAGCTCGTCGCCGATGTCGGCACCTGGAAGAAGGAGGCCGAAAGCCGCAAACAGAAGGCGATCGCCGCCAAGGCGCCAGAGCGCCCCTCCGGTGACCAGGCGAAACTCGCCTATGACACCGGTGCAGCGGCGCTGACCTCTGCCGATGCACTGCTGAAGGACGAAGACTACGACAAGGCCCTTCCGGGCTACCAGTCTGCTGCCATCAATCTGGGCAATGCGCTGATCGCCATATCAAAGGAGAATGCCGAAAAGGCGAAAGCCGCCGCTTCTGCCGCCGGCGGCGACAAGGCGCCGGCTTTTGCCGAGGCCGACGCCAAGATGAAGACCGCCGCCGACAGCGCCGCCGCCAAACAGATGCACGGCGCCATCGACAATTACGACGCGTCGAAAACCGCTTTCGATGATCTCGCCAAGGCGCTGACCGCGCTGGCGGCGGCCGAAAAGAATGCAATGGCAAAGCGCGAGACCGTCAACCGTATCGGCGCCGGCGATAGCCCCGACGTTGCCAAGGCGAGTAGCCTGATGACCGATGCCAAGGCCAAGGCCGAGCAATGGCAGATGCCGGCGGCGACATCGGCCTATGGCGACGCCGCCAAACTTTTCGACGCCCTCATCGCCGACGTCATGGCGGCAAAGGACGAGGCGACGGCGCTGAAGCAGAAGGTCGCCGATCTCAACGCCTCGATCACGACGCGCGCCGGCGCGGCCGATCCGACGCTTGCCGCACTCGCGCCGAAGATCGGCGAGGCCGACGGCCGTTACAGCGCCGAGGCCTATAAACTCGCGCTCGCAGCCTACAAGCCGATCCTTACCGATCTCGAGGCGCTGTCGGCGCGCGGCTTCTGCCCGGTTTCGCCGACCCTTGCCTTCGAGCAAGTGCCGGCGGGCAGTTATTCGCTGGAGAATGTCCGGCTGATGACCGCCTCGATGAAGGAGCTCGGCGGCATGCTCGGCGTTGCCAATGGCGCGGTGAAGGTCGAGAAATCCTTCTGCATGCAGGCAAAAGCCGTCACTCGCGCCGAGATGGCGGCCTATTACACCGCCAACTCCGACCCCGCTAGCGCCCAGGCCTACAGCGACAACCCACAGCAGCCGGCCGACGATGTGCCGCTCGCTGTGGCGCAGAACTATACCGCCTGGCTGTCGAAACAGCTGAACGCCCCCGTCCACCTGCCGTCAGCAACCGAATGGATGGCAAGTGCCACCAAGATCGCGACGGAAAAACTGCCCGACAATGGCGACATCCTCCTGCAATGGAGCGCCACCCCCTGTGAAGCCGGCGGCAACGTCGCCTTCATGGCGCAGGAAGGCTCGACCTTCGTCGTCTGCTCGGATGCTTCGGCCGGCGGTATTTTCCGGGTGACTGCGGAATTGCGGTGAATGAACAGAAGGGTTGAGATCGAAAAGGAAGAAATCCTGCATGCCTCAAGCGCAACATTTGTCGACGCAGCGCTTGAAAATGAGGGCGCAGACCGCCTTTTTTCTTCATTTGGCAGCCTCGCGCTCAAGCGGTACGCTTCACGAAATTTCAATTCCAACTTTCATAAAATGCGCGTATATTAAAAGTGGGGATTGCAGTATTCCCGCCTTGAGGGGTCGAGGATAATGTGCTGGAACACATCAGCAGCATTCACGCCGGTCGGTTTTGCTTTGCGAGGTCCGGCGTCTCGCAAGATCGTATGGACGCTTGGAGATGCGGCGCGTCTCCTGATGAGCGATTGGCCTTGCGATGACGGCGAGGAATATGTGGCGGCCGTGAAAGCCTGCGTCGACGCAATCAGCGGGAAAATTGCCCCGGAACAATTCCGGGAAGCACTTCTGCGTGCGGCCGAAGAGGCGGGCATCGCCGCTCTCTGTCTCGTCCCGCAGGGCGTGGCAGCGCGACGACCGGACCTGCCGTCGAAGGCGCAAAGATAGTCCCAATTTCGAGAAGCCAACGCGGGTTTGCGCCACAAGCGATCATTGCCGGCATCGCGGAGGAAACGACAATGAGCGATCACCAGGAACACAACCCATTTGATGGCGCTCAGATGCAGGGAATGCATTACGAGCGGGCCGATATGTCAGGTGCTAATTTCGATGGCGTAAACCTCGCAGACGCCCAGTTTTACGCTTTTTTGACTAAGGCAAAAACAACAGCAATTTAACTGAAGCGGTTTTTGACGATATCAGCCTTGCGGATGCGCGCTTTAATAACGTCAATCTGTCTGGAGCCGCCATCACCAATGCAAATCTATCGCGATTGACCATAAGCGGCGTCACGTTAGCAGATTCAGACATCAAAGATGCCGATTTGACTGGGATGCGGATCAATGGCGTTCTCGTAACCGATCTACTCATGGCCTGTGAAAAGGCGAAAATCTGACTTGTGCAGCACTCCCGCCTTTGTAAAAGCATTGGAAGAACCCGTCGCAAAAACTATCCCTTCATCATGAGCTCACGTCCGATACGTTTGGTGGGCTCGCTGCGTAACACGATCGCCGTGGTGACCGAGCCGTAGCGCGCAACTGCATCCACGATGCTTTCCAGCTCTGCCGGCGACGGCACGATCACTTTCAGATGGAAGCAGTCTTCTCCCGTCAGCCTGAGGACCTCGATAACCTGCGGCATCTCTGAAAACTGCTTGAGGCAAGTTTTGATGTATTCGTGCGTGGTGCGCAGTCGAACAATCGCCATCATTCCGAGCCCCACCGCAGCAGGAGCGATAAGAGCCCGGTAACCGCTGATGACCCCACGTTCTTCGAGCCGCTTCAGACGTTCTGACGTTGCGGGTTGAGAGAGGCCGATTCTTCTCCCCAGTTCGGAAACGCTGATGCGACCATCATCCTGCAAGATTTCGATCATGGAGATGTCGGTCGGATCGAACGCAGCATGAGTATCGAATTGTTTCGCCATTGACTTTAAATCCATCGGAATAGGGGCGCCTTTTCCGATGAATGCCAATTTATTCGGCCTGGGTAAACGATCATCCTTGGCGGAGAACGACCAAGAGGTGAAGCGTGACTGAAATTATTCATCTGCCGGGTATCGGCAATTCCGGCGATCTCCATTGGCACAGCCGTTGGGAGGATGCCGATCCGTCGATACGCCGTTTTGCTCCTGCGAGTTGGGACGAGCCAGACCTATCCGACTGGATCGCAGCGCTGGAGCAGGCCGTGCAATCCACGCAAACGCCACCGGTTCTGGTGGCTCATAGCCTGGCCTGCCTGCTCGTGGCGCATTGGCACCAGATGTCCGACTTGCCGATCAAGGGTGCAATGTTGGTCGCTGTTCCTGATCCGGCGGCTCCGGCTTTCCCCGCTCAGGCATCAAGTTTTGCACGTCCACCCGAGAAGAAATTCCGATTTCCTTCTCTCATCGTGGCAAGTACCGATGATCCCTATGGTTCGTTGCCGTATGCCCAAATGCGAGCGGAGCAATGGGGCAGCGAGTTAAAAACGATCGGCGCGGCCGGCCACATCAACGGTCAAAGCAAACTGGGTGATTGGTCAGAGGGTCTGGCGCATCTGAGGGACTTCGCGAGCCGCGTGTAGGCCGTGCGGCGGCCATCCCTTACTGATCGGCCGGGACGTCGCGGAGTTGCATGATCTTGTCGATCAAGCCCCATTCCAGTGCTTCTTGCGACGTCATGAAGCGGTCGCGGTCCATGGCGCGTTCAAAATCCTCATAGGAGCGCCCGCAATGTTCCGCGTAGAGCCGGGTCATACGCTGCTTTGTTTTCAGGATTTCCTCGGCGTGGATTTGCATATCGGTTGCCTGCCCCTGAAAGCCGCCTGACGGCTGGTGGATCAGGATGCTTGCATTTGGCAGGGCGGCCCGCTCGCCCGGCTCGCCCGCCATCAGCAGAAACGATCCCATAGAGCGGGCCGTGCCCATGCAGAGCGTGTGAACCGGCGCGCGGATGTAGCGCATCGTGTCATACATGGCGAGGCCGCTGGTCACGACGCCGCCCGGCGAATTGATATAAAGGTGGATGGGCTTTTTGGGGTTTTCTGCTTCCAGAAACAGGAGCTGTGCGCAGACGAGGGCCGAAACGGTGTCGTTCACCTCGCCATTGAGGAAGACAATCCGCTCTCGCAGAAGCCGGGAATAAATATCGAATGATCGTTCTCCCCGGCTGGACTGTTCTACGACCATAGGGACGAGTTGCATCGCTTCGCGCATCGGCGACCTCCAAACTTCCAGAGTTTTAGGGTGAGGCTCGCCGCGTCAGGCGGCGAGCATGAGGAGCGGGCTGTTGCTGTTTGCGGCCGCCCTCGCCATCCGGTCGAGCCTTACGTCCGTCAGTTCGTGGACGATCCGAAGGCAGGTGCCGCCCGTCGCGTTCGGTGTGATCCTGAACGTCACGGTACTTTCAAGGAATGGTGGGCTGTCGTCGCGCAGCCTGTAGCGGAGTTCCTGGCCGGGAGTGACGGCGATCGCATCGGGATCGGCCAATGCCTCCTTTGGCAACCACCTTTCCCGAAATTCGGGCATACTGATAGCGCGCCAGACCTTTTGCGGCGGATCGTCCAAATCATATTCCAGCTCGACGCCGCTATCCTGCTCCTCGATCTTTTGTTCGTTCATTGATCCATGTCCTTCAGCAAGACCTTGAGAGCTGCGATGCGGTCGGGCCAATAGGCGCGATACTTCGCCAGCCATTGAGCGATGAGAGCCAGCCCCTCCGGATCGACTTCGTAGTTCACGAAACGCCCCTGCCGTTGTTCCCTCACGAGCTTTGCACTTCGCAGAACCGCAAGGTGTTGCGACATTGCCGGCTGGCTGATCTCCATGCCGTTGCGCAAGGCGCTGGCGTTCATGCTCCCCGCCGCCAGCTTCTCAAAGATCGCACGGCGGGTCGGATCTGCCAAAGCCCGGAAAAAATCATTCTCGATCATGCCAACACATAAGCACAGACTTATCTCTTTCGCAAGCCTGTTTTCGAGCCGATTTTCTGCTGTCGCTGGCGGGCATGCCAGCGTTTCGGCGGCGGCCTTGGTCGCTTCGCGGGCGAAGGCGCGTTTCTGATCGCCGGTTCGGCCGGGATGCATCTGCAGGTGAAGAATAGGCATGGTTTCTCGATGTTCGTTCGCACAATCTGAGGCGAACCAGATACAAGGCGGCGTGCTTTTGTGAGGCCGTACGGAAGCAGTGGGACGACGCCGGCGATGGAATCGCATCACTCGATGAGGCCAGCGTTGCGCAGTCCGTCCACAATGCGCCCGAAATCGGCAGGGTTCTTGTAGGGCAGCACTTTGCGCCTGTGCTCCAGGGAATAATCGGGATTGATCCGGAACACTTCCTCCCACTGCCCGCGCGCCTCCGCCACGCAGCCCAAGTGACCATAGCTCGCCGCCAGCAACACACGTGAGATGTCGGTGGCTGGATTGCGGACTATTCGTCGCTTCAGAAGTACAACGGCCTCCTTGTACCTGCCCAACTGGAACATCGCCTGCGCGTGGAAGTGCAGAAAAATGTCTGGATAATATGGATTCAGGGCCATCGCCCGCTCGAAGCAGACGAGGGCCTCGTCGGACCTGCCCGCATAGTGCAGCGCGTTTCCGAGGCTTTCGTGGCCCTCGACAAGATTGGGAGCAAGCGCGATCGCGCGTTCAGCCTCGCGGATGGCCACGTCAAGTCGTCGCAGGTACAGGTTGACGACGGCAAGCGCCCAATGTGCGTACGGATACCGATCGTCGAGCGCCACCGCCAGCGTCGCAGCCTCGGTCGCCTGTTCCAGCGATTTCGACGGTGATCGGCTCCACTGGTTAACGTAGGCCAGCCCGTGCGTGACGGCGAGGAACGCGTGCGCCGGCGCGAATTTTGGGTCCAGATCGATGGCGCGCTGCAGCAATTGCCGGCCCTGAATGTTTTGCTCTTTCGTCAGCTGCCACATGTGTTCACGGCCTCGCAGGAAGCAGTCATAGGCTTCCAGATTTTGAGTCTGCTCCGTCGCGAGCCGCTGCTGGTCCCCGGCCGTCAGCTTGAGTTCCAGAGCGCCGACGATCTGCTGCGTGACGTCATCCTGCACTGCGAAGATATCGGTCAGGTCGCGATCGAAACGCTCCGCCCATTGATGCCCGCCGGTGGTTGCATCAATTAGCTGCGCGGTGATCCTCACCTTGTTGCCTGATTTGCGAACGCTTCCTTCCAGCACGTAGCGCACTTTGAGGCTGTCGCCCACTTCCTGCACGTTCACGTTCCGGCCCTTGAAGGTAAACGACGAGTTGCGAGCGATGACAAACAGCTGCGACAGCTTCGATAGAGCTGTGATGATATCTTCGGAGATGCCGTCAGCGAAGTACTCCTGCTCGGCATCGCCGCTCATATTGACGAATGGCAGCACGGCAATCGAGAGGTCCAACGGCAATGCGGCCGGCGCACGAGCAACGGCGGCGGTCACTCCTGGCTTTAACTCCGCGGCGGTGCCGACCTGGAGCGAATAGATCCGGATCGGCTCGGCAATGTTCTTGAGTTGCGTGTTGCCGAGATCGCTGACGGAGAGATCGAGTCTCGCCCTGACCTGGCGATAGGCGTCCTCGGACAGGCAAATAGCGCCGGGGGCCGCGATACCCTCGAGACGCGAGGCGATGTTGACGCCGTCGCCCATCAGGTCGCCATCGAATTCCTCTACTACGTCCCCCAGATGGATGCCGATCCGGAACTCGATGCGCCGATCCAGCTGAACGCCGGCATTGCGCTCGACCATACCGTTCTGCACCTCGATGGCGCAGCGCACGGCATCGACAACGCTGCGGAATTCGACCAGCGCTCCGTCACCAGTGCGCTTGATGACACGGCCGTTGTGCACTGCGATGGTTGGATCGATCAGGTCGCTGCGCAGTGCCCGCAACCTTGCCAGGGTGCGATCTTCGTCCTCGCTGGCGAGCCGGCTGTATCCGACTACGTCCGCGGCCAGAATTGCGGCCAGCTTGCGATTCTCGCTCATAGAGCCGTCCCCCGTCTCTACGATAGCAGGAAGACAGAGACAGGGGAACTTCTGCCCAGAGCGATCTCGGCTAAGATCAAGTTCTCTGGTGCATTTGCGACCTACAGCGTGTTTGTCGACGATGTCTGCTTTCGGCCCATTGCGGACGTGCCATCCCGTCTGACAGAAAGAGACATTTGCAACGCGGAGCCGCCGTCGTCCGGCTGCCGCGCGTTGCGTTGCGCTCAATAATCTTTCGGTGATTGCATGCCTATGGCTGTTGCCTGCGACCAGACAACGAGCCAGCGGCCGTCCCGGCGCTCGTATGCATCAGTGTGCCAATACTGTGCCGGCGGCACGGGATGCCCGTTGAAGATGACTTCGAGACGAGCTCGGTAACGAATCACTGCCGCACAACCATAAAGCCGGACAGCGATTTCGCCGGGCTCCCAGACGCCGTATTTGATCTGACCGGCGGCGATCGCGCCGAGATACTGCTCACGCGACAGCGCAGCTCCGATCGGCGTGATCAGTTGGAAATCATCCGCATGCAGTGGCTGCGCAGCTGCGATGTCAGCTGCGACGAGCGCCCGCAGCCGGCTCCGTTCAATCTGACGGATGTTGTCCACTTCAGTCTGAATTTCAGATATCATTTCTGGTCTCGCATGGTTCTGGTTCAATGCCGGCTGGCGTTCAGCGGAGTGACCAAGCCCTTTCGATTAGGCTTTGAGCGCAGCCCCGGATCGTCTCCTCTTCCGAGCGCGGATGCCATTGCAGCATGCGTCCGGCCTTTGAGGTGTCGATGCTGAGGTCGCGTCCGACCTCATTGACGATCGTCCGAGCATCGGCATCGATCAGCGCCAGAATGCGGACGAACCAATCTGGAAGTTCGGCCGTGGGCAATCGGGATGTATATTCGGGGAAGGCCTGGGCAAGCGCGAGCGAAAGGTCCTTCATCAAGAACACCCGGCCGCCCACGATAAACCTGTGCCCAACGGCGGCCGGTTCGATCATTGCCCGGACATGGGCCAGAGCGACGTCGCGTACGTCGACAATCGAGCAGCCGTAACGTGGGAGGCTTGTGAACTTGCCGTTCATCAGTCTCCAGATCAGCCCGACGGATGAGCCGAAATCATTGCCTATCAAGGGACCCAGAATGAGGCCGGGATTGATCACCACCAAAGGCAGTCCGCGTTCTTCCACGAATGCCCAAGCGGCACGCTCGGCCAAAGTCTTGGACTTGTAGTAGGGTGTGGCCCGTTTGCTCTCCACATTGGTCCAATCCCTCTCGCTAAACGGCGCATGTCCGTTTCCGTGATTGGTGGCTGCGATGGATGAGGTAAGAACGACCCGCTTGACCCCAACGTGATGGGACGCCCGCAACACGCGAAGCGCCCCTTCTCTGGCCGTCCGAATCAGTCCTGCCTCGTCACGGACCGCGCCACTTGGAAATGGGGATGCAGTGTGGATCACGTAGTCGCAGCCCGATACCGCATCGTCGCATCCCTTGTCGTTGTCGAGATCTTGAACCAGGTCCATGTTGTCCGCGAACGACTGGAAACGCGACATTATCGCCGAAGCCTTCGTCATCCGTCGTATCGTCCCTCGCACACTATACCCCTGCTGTAGCAGCTGCAGCGCCACGTGGCCGCCAAGGAAGCCGCCGACCCCGGTCACCAGGACAATGGATTTTCGTCGTGATCGCTCTTCATTCATGATGCGCTCTATCCCAAGTAGACATATGGACGATTGCCGTCTAATCGTCTCTTTGACATTTGAGACACGGGTCGTCAATATGTCCAGATGGAAAAAGAAGAGCCTAAATCAGGACAGATTCTGGACGCCGCACTGCCGGTGTTCGCCCGCTACGGGTTCCAGAAGACCACGATGGTGGATATCGCGCGCGCCGCGGGGATTTCCCGGGCGTCGCTTTACCTCGTCTTCAACAGCAAGGAAGAGCTCTTCCGGGCAGGCTCGGCGCGAGCCCATGCGCAGACTATGTCTGATGTCCAAAGCGTCCTTTCGGACACGGGAGATATCATCGACCGAATTGCGGCAGCCATCTCTGCCTTCCAGCAAGGGCTGATAGCGCCGTTCAGCAAGAGTGAGAATGCAAGAGAGCTCTTCGAAATCAATCTGCAACTGGCTGCCGATATCACGACTGCCGCCAGATCAAGACTGCTTCATCTCCTGTCGGAAACGCTTGCGGATGCCGAGGCTCGGGATGAGATCGACCTCAAGGCCTTGAAGTCCTCATCCATGGACATTGCCGCCTTCATCGCCGCAGCCATGGACGGCATCAAACATAGCTTCAGTGCCGAAGGATCAGCGAAAGACGCGCTCGAACTGCTGATGCGAGTTCTTAGACTCGCACTCACGCCCCACCAAAAAGCATAGTTTACGGCGAATTCGTCGCAGACCAACAGTGGTGTCTTGTCCCTCTTCGACCCATAGCGGCCGCAAATGGCTTTGAGAGGCAACATTCCTTATAGTCGCTCCCAGTGCCGGCAATAGAGCGCCGCTCGCGCTCCGCGAGGTGAACGAATATGTTGAAGCTTCCGCCACCGATATGGGCCCTTCTCTTCTTGATCCTCACTGCGGGCGCCAGCTACTTGGCCGGGTGGCCCGCCGTACCTTGGGTACATAGCCTGTTCGTCGGGATCGGGCTCATCGCGGTCAGTCTCATTGCTCCAGTTTGGGCCTTGATACTGTTCCGACGTGAGGGCACCCAAGTCAATCCCACCTCGGAAACCAACAACAAGCTGGTCACCGGCGGACCTTTTCAGTTCACCCGCAATCCCATGTATCTGGGCCTCGTCGTCCTCAGCCTCGGTGTGGCTGTGGCGACGGGCGCTATTCTTATGTTCGTCGCCCCCCTCTTGGTGTTTGCTACCGCCAATTGGGTCCACATCCCCTTCGAGGAAGCCAAGATGCGCCGCCAGTTCGGCCCGGCTTTTGACGACTACGCGCGTAACGTGAGAAGGTGGCTTTAGAGCCTCGCTTGTTTCGGCTGCGCGACAAAGCAGGTACTATGGTTTGGCGTCCGGAATGGCTGCTTGCCGCCCATACAGGAGGTGGCTCAGGCGTCGAGCGGAACGTCGGCTTTGGACATTCCGCTCGACTTATCTAAATGGCCGGAATGAGGGCGCAAAGGCGACACGACCTCCGCCTTTGGCGAATTGGAGGCTTGGGGCCTTGCTCCTGCCGACACAAGGAGGACAGGCATTCCTCAAACCCCAACCGACGTGGTTCTCCGGGATGCTGTGGAGGCCTGCTAGATCAAGCTCTGGCCTCCGTCGATATCAATTGTCTGACCGGTCGTGAATTCACTTTCCATGGCATAGACGTATGCTGGAGAGATATCAGCTGGAGTTGCGATTTTTCCGGCTGGCAATTGCGCTGCCATGGTTTCGAAGAGTTCGGATTTCATGATGCCCGCAAGCTGCTCGAACATCGGCGTGTCGACCCAACCCGGCGAAACCACATTGACACGCATCGGGGCCAATTCGAGCGCTAGAGCACGAATAAAATAGCTGAACGAACCGGCGATTGCCGATACGACGGCCCCACCCGGAACCGGCGGACGATCCTTGTTGATGCCCGATGTGAAGGTGATCGAACCGCCGGTCTTCAGGGTCCGGGAGGCGTATTTCGCCATCAGGATTGCACCGAGCAGCTTATTGTCCACAAAGGCCCTTACCTCTGCAATATTGATCTCACGGATCGGACTGCCCGGAGGCGGACTTCCCGCAGTCGCGGCCAGATGATCGAACGGTCCCACCTCCTCAAACAGCCTGGCGATCTCAGCCTCGTTGGTCATGTCCGCCGAAATGGTTTCGACATTGGCTTGAGGGCCGAGCGAGGCCTTTGCAGCCGCCAGTCTTTCCAGCGATCTACCGACCATAACCAATTCCGCGCCGCGCTCGACCGCGGCTTCCGCGACGCCGAGGCCGATGCCTGAACTGCCTCCGATGATGACGACTTTCTTTCCCATGAGCGCTGCCATAGGTTCCTCCGTTCGCTTGAAATGGAATACGATCGATTGCCGTGATCGGGAAAATTATCCCTGGTAGGCCCGCTCGAGGTCGGCGATGATGATCTTCTTCATTTTGTACATGGCCTGCATCGCGCGGCCCGCCTTTTCCCGGTTGGGATCGGCGATCATGTCGAGCAGTCGCGTCGGCGTGACCTGCCAGTAGATGCCGAACTTGTCGGTGAGCCAGCCACAGGGCTGTTCCTTGCCGCCGTCGGCGGTCAGGGCATTCCAGTAATAGTCGGTTTCAGCCTGGTCGCCGGTCTCGACCTGGAAGGAGAACGCCTCGTTGTAGGGCGTGTGGGAATGGGCATTCAATGCGGTGATCGGCAGGCCGCCGAGTTCGAACCGGACCACCGACAGTTCGGGATCGGGAAGATCGATTCGCCCGAGGATTTTCGAGTCCTCGAATATCGATGTGTAGAACGCCATGGCCTCCTCGGCCTGGGATTCAAACCAAAGGTGGGAATGGATTTTCATCTTAGTTTTCCTGCAGCGTTAAAGTGGGACCGGGAGCGATCGCCACCGATGATCGATCCGTCCCAGTCGCGTTCGAAGCCGATGTCGCGCAGGAGGTGGTTGGAATAGCGTTCGAAGCGTCGCACCGCGATACGGTTCCGGAGCCGAAGGACCGGCCGCGCAAAGAACGCGCCGAGGCCTGCGAGGCTGTGTATCGAGGGCAAGGGTGCTGCGGGGAGGTAAATGTCGTCGAGAGTGTGAGCAATAGTCATGGCCTTCTCCTGCGCTCCTGAGTTTGACTGCCCAAGCATCAGCTTGTTTCGAAGGCAAGATTGCTCCGCAGGGGTCTGGACGACAACCGAATATTAGTGCAAGATTTGTGAGCAAAAATCACAGGTCGACAATGCCCCGCAGATTGCCTCCCCTGACCACGCTCCCTGCCTTGGACGCCGCCGCACGCCACCTGAGCTTCACGAAGGCGGCAGCCGAACTCAACGTGACCCATGGCGCAGTCAGTCGCGCCGTGCGCAATCTCGAAGAAACGTTGGGGACGCTTCTTTTCGAGCGCGGCACTCGTTCGGTGCAGTTGACGCAAGCGGGGCGTCAATATGCGGGCGAAATCGGAGCGGCGCTCGACCGGATCGCAACGGCCACGGCTGCGGCGACGGCATCGCGGTCATCCGGTGTCCTCAATGTCAGCACGTCGGACGGTTTTGCCGGACGATGGCTCGTGCCGCGATTGCATCGCTTTCATCGCGCCAATCCTGATGTCGACGTGCGGCTCTCGACCTCGGGCGCGTTTGCCGACTTCATTCGCGATGGCATCGACATTGCGATCCGTTTCGGCGCAGGCGACTATGGCGATGTCGTCTCGGAGTTCCTCTCAGAAGAGGAAGTGACGCCGGTCTGTAGTCCGGAACTTCTTCAGGGAAAGCATCCGCTTCGATCTCCTGAAGACCTTCGCCATCACCGCCTCATTCACGATAATTTCCGCATAGATTGGGCAGCCTGGCTTGAGGCTGCGGGTGTCTCCGGCGTGAATTCGGAAGCAGGCGTGCGCTTCGACTCTGCCGCTTATGCTGTAGAAGCGGCCGTCCAGGGTGAAGGCGTGCTACTGGGTCGGAGTGCACTGGTGTCTGCGGATATGGCGGCTGGCAGGCTGGTTCGCCCCTTCGATCTCGCTCTGAAATCGAGATGGAGCTATTACCTGGTCTATCCAGCCGATGCTTTGCGGCAGAAGAAAGTCAGGTCGTTTCGCGATTGGCTCTATGCGGAATTGAAGTCTCAATAATTGTGATCGGGACTTGTCGCCTTCCTGGAGCGCTCGCGGCTTGGAGGTCTTATCTGCTTTTGGCGCAATGCAGAAGTCATGAAGTGGACCGACTGCTTCTGGGTGGCCGAAAATAATGGTCAGCCTTGGACGTCAAAGCAACAATATAGGCGACAGTCGGCGATGATAGTGCACTTATGACCGCTTGTCGGCGAGGATAGACAGCTTATGTATCTGCGGCGGCTTGGCGAACAGGTCCCCGGTTTCTGCCTTCGCCTTTAAGGCCGCAGCGACTTGGCCGTTTAAGTGCGCTTCCCTTCCGTCCTCATCGTCGAATGTATCGAAGATTGCAAACGAACTTGGGCCTTCCTGTATCGCATACCAGGAAATCGTGCCGGGCTCGGCATTTACCAGCGGTATGGCTGATCGCAGAAAATCGGCGACCTCCTGTTCCTTGCCGGGCTTTGCCTCGAGCGGAACGTAGAGCGCGAATTTGGTCATGACCACCTCCATGGGCACCATGTCATGCCGCAACCTACAGAACGCGTTAAGGCGACAAACGTTTCGCGATGGACAAAAATGCGAGGATAGATGCCCGCAGGATGGGGTTGCCCCATCTTCTCAGACAGATGGCATCTGGCGTCATGAATCGACACAAACCCGACAATCTTTCAACGGACTGTCCTTAACTGTGAGCACCGTTCGCGTGTCAGAGACCTCAGGTTTTGGCCGGTGTTGGCGCATCAACGACATGAGGCACTGGGTCATCGCCGCAGCATCAGCATCAAAGCATGCTTGATAGATGTCTGCATTCGGGAGAGTACCACAACGGGCCGAACGGCTGACATGAGAGCGCGAAGCAGTCTTTAAGTGATCCAACCTTGGATGGCTCCCCTTGGGCCGAAAGCGGCGGACTATCTCAGCCGGAAAGTGCCTGAAGAGGTCACATCCATTGTTCTCCAGGTCATGCTGATAGAAATCGCGGATAGCCAGCGCTATCGCATTTGCCGGTGATGGAAGGTGATCCTAATCCGTAGAGATTGTCGTTTTCGTCCGGATAAGACTTGCGCTGCCATGCAGCGGCCTCCGCCTCAGGCAACGGACCATCCACCGTCCACCAGCAGGTTGGCGCCGGTGATCAGGCTCGCAGCTGGCGATGCCAGGAAGACGACGGCACCCACCACATCATCGGTTTCACCGATCCGGCCGAGTGGAATGTGATCGAGCGTCGCTTTGCGATTGTCGGCATCGGAGAGAAAAGGTGCTGTCCCATCGGTGTGGATGAAGGTCGGCGATACGGTGTTTACGGTGATATTATAGGCTGCCCATTCGGCTGCAAGGCAGCGTGTCAGGTGATTGATCGCCGCCTTGCTCATGCAATAGATTGCCTCGCCGCGCAGCGCCACGGTGCCGGCCTGGGAGCTGATGTTGATGATCCGGCCCCCATTGCGCTTGATCATGTGACGCCCGACTGCCTGCGTCATCAGAAAGGTGCCCTTGATGTTGACATCGAGGATCTCGTCAAGGTCCTTCTCCTCGACAAGTTCCGCGAGATTGCCGGGCGCCACGCCGACATTGTTGATGAGGACGTCAATCCGGCCGAATGTCGTCAGCGCTGCGTCGACGGATTGGGCGATATGGGCCTTGTTGGGAAGGTCCAGTTCAACAGCGAGGACTTCTCTTCCCGTCCCCTCGAGTTCGGCAACCAGTCCCGCCGACGCTGCGACATCGCGGACCCCCAAAACAATATCGGAGCCTGCTGCGGCACAGGCAAGCGCGCAAGCTCGACCGATGCCACGGCTGGCTCCCGTCACCAAAGTCACCTTGCCCTCAAGGCTGAAGTCCGGCGCATTCTTCTGCATCATGGTGCCTCCCCGATGAACCTTATTTATGGCAGGGTCGGCGGGCGGATGCCAGATGGCAGGTCTGCTTTGCTTTGGGTCGGACAGCCCCGCAAGCAGACCTGCCGTTTCGGCGCCAAGCTGATTGCGGCGCTTCGATGGGTGTAGACTGGCGACACGATTGCTGGTCATGCAAGACAACGATGATGGGCACTCCCGCGCTCGACCGAAAGCTGCTCGCGATCCTCGCAGCGGATATGGACTGTTACTCCAAAGCGATGGAGGCCGACGAGGCCGGCACCATCAAGCGGTTGAAGGCCATCCGCGCCGAGTTGATCAATCCCGCCATCTCTGAGCGCCATGGCACGATTATCAAGCTGATGGGCGACGGCGCGCTCGTTGCCTTCGACAGCCTTGTGGATGCGTTGCCTGCGCCGCGGCATTTCAAAATGCCGTGGCGGCGCGCAACGCCGGCCTGCCGGAGCTCAAGCGCATGTGTGCGACTGCCGGAATGCCAGGCGGGAACGGCCCCGCATCGCGCCGCCCCGGTGCCCGCAAGCAGCCCTCCGTAGCGACTGCTTTTCTCCCCCGTGAACTTGCCGGCTTAGTCGCCGGATCTTCCGACAACGGCGGCTTCAGCCGCAGCAGGCGCCTTGTGCCGTTGACGGGCCGCAGCAGGCAGATGACTTGCGGTTCTCTTCTTTCAGCCATCGGTCGCGAGGCTTGCAGCTTGCCGGACGCGGCGTCAGCTCGACATGCAGAGCACTGTCCTGCACGGTCGGCATCGAGGCACAATAAAGCTGCATCGGCCTGATCCCGTCGCTGACTTCGAAGGTGAGCTTGGCAGAACCACCGAGCTGTACATGCTCCGACACCTTGCGAATGATCGCCGCAAACTTGCCGGCCGCCATTTGCGTGCGATTTTCCTCGTCGACATCCCAAAGTTGCACGAAGATTTCCGACCAGGCTTCGGGGTTGGCACCGCAGTCAAGCGCGGCGAACTGCCCGGCCTTGACCTCAGTTACATGGTAACCGGATTTCACCGGTCGACCGTCGTAGGAGAAGATCAGCGGCAGTTCACGGACGCCGTCGATCGTCTCTAGGAGGCGACCCAGGCTGATGTCGGTCTCGAGAAGGGGCTTGTCGATCGCATTCATTTCGGCTACTCCTGTTTCAACACTTCAAGGATTGTAGAAATATGGAAGAACGTCAAGCCCTCATGTCATTTGCGGCACTGTCGCAGGAAACCCGGCTGCACATCGTCCGCATGCTTGTCGTCGCCGGGCCGAATGGGATGCCTGCCGGCGCCGTCGCTGAGAAGGCGGAGGTTTCCGCCTCCAACGTCTCGTTCCATCTGAAGGAACTGGAGCGAGCAGGACTTATCAACCAACAGCGGGAATCCCGCTCGATCATTTACACCGCCAACTACGAAGGCCTCGGCGCGCTCATCCGCTTCTTGATGGAAGACTGCTGCGGCGGCCATCCCGAGATCTGCGCGCCGGCCGCCGAAGTCGCCGCTTGCTGCGCCCCAGCTCCGAAGGAAAACCTGCAATGACCGCCGATCGCGTTTATAACGTCCTTTTCCTCTGCACGGGCAATTCCGCCCGCTCGATCTTGGCCGAATCCATCCTCAACCGCGAAGGCAAGGGTCGCTTCAAGGCCTATTCGGCGGGAAGCCAGCCCAAAGGTGAAGTCCACCCGCTGGCGCTGGATACGCTGCGCGCCCTTGGCTACGAAAGCACCGGGTCCAGTTCGAAGAGCTGGGAAGAGTTTGCCGAAGCCGGCGCGCCGCAGATGGATTTCATCTTCACGGTCTGCGACAACGCCGCGGGCGAGGCCTGCCCCGTGTGGATCGGCCACCCGATGACGGCGCACTGGGGTGTCGAGGATCCGGCGGCCGTCGAAGGTACACTGGTTGAGAAAGGCCAGGCGTTCTCCCAAGCCGCGCGCTACCTCAAGAACCGTATCATGGCATTCGTGAGCCTTCCGCTCGCATCAGTTGACAAGCTGGCTCTTGAAACGCAACTGCGCGCCATCGGCACGATGGAGGGCACGACCAATAGCCGGGGCGACGTCGCATGAGCGGGGAGCTGGAACAGCAACCGGTCAGCTGCGCAGATGAGAACTTGCGAGCAGCCCTGCAGGCCGCCCGACTTCCAACCGGTGATCTTGATGAAGACGGCCGCAGCCTCTTCCGGTTTGCGGATCGGAACGCGACCATCGGCTATGGGGGGCTGGAACACTACGGGGACTGCGCACTTTTGCGTTCGTTGGTGGTCCTGCCGCAGCAGCGTGGGCACGGTTATGGCGAAGCCATCACCAGGCGGTTGCTAGCCCAGGCTGCGCGTGATGGTGCGCGGATGGTTTATTTGCTGACGGATTCTGCAACCTCTTTTTTCGAACGCCTCGGTTTCGCCAAGGTGGATCGTGCGACGGCTCCTGCTGCAATCCTGCAAACTCGGCAGGTCACAAGCCTGTGCCCGGCCGCAGCGGCGCTGCTGGCCAAGCCAGTCCAAGGATAATAATCCATGTCCACCTTCGAACGTTACCTCACAGTCTGGGTTTTCCTCTGCATCGTCGTTGGCGTCGCTCTCGGTCATGTGATGCCCAGCGTTTTCCAGGCGATCGGCGCAGCCGAAGTCGCCAAGGTCAATCTGCCGGTCGCAGTGCTGATCTGGTTGATGATCATTCCGATGCTTCTGAAAATCGACTTTGCTTCGCTCAGCCAGGTCGGGCGCCATTGGCGCGGGATCGGTGTCACGCTCTTCATCAACTGGGCCGTCAAGCCGTTCTCGATGGCGCTGCTCGCCTGGCTGTTCGTCGGCTATCTGTTTCGGCCTTACCTGCCGGCTGACCAGATCGATAGCTACATTGCGGGCCTGATCATCCTCGCGGCTGCGCCGTGCACGGCGATGGTCTTCGTGTGGTCGAACCTGACCAAAGGCGAGCCGCACTTCACGCTCTCCCAGGTGGCGTTGAACGACACCATCATGGTCATTGCCTTCGCGCCGATCGTTGGTCTGTTGCTCGGCCTTTCGGCCATTACCGTGCCGTGGGACACGCTGATCCTGTCGGTCGTGCTCTACATCGTCCTGCCGGTGATCGTCGCGCAGATCCTGCGCCGCGTGACCGACGTCGACCGCCTCGGCGCCAAGCTGCAGCCGGTGTCCCTGTTGGCGCTTCTCGCAACCCTGGTTCTGCTGTTCGGCTTCCAGGGCGAACAGATCATCGCGCAGCCGGCGGTCATTGCGCTGCTGGCCGTGCCGATCCTGATCCAGGTCTACTTCAATTCAGGCCTCGCCTACTTGCTCAACCGCATGAGCGGGGAGGAGCACTGTGTCGCCGGGCCTTCGGCACTGATCGGCGCCTCCAACTTTTTCGAACTGGCGGTGGCCGCAGCCATCAGCTTGTTCGGCTTCAACTCCGGGGCGGCGCTCGCCACCGTTGTCGGCGTCCTCATCGAGGTGCCGGTGATGCTGTCGGTCGTCTGGATCGTCAACCGCAGCAAGGGCTGGTATGAGCGCGGCGCCGCCGTCCAGACCAGCGCCACCACCATCAAGAGGGTTTAACATCATGGACGTCACCATTTATCACAACCCCGACTGCGGCACGTCGCGCAACACGCTGGAGATGATCCGCAATGCCGGCATTCAGCCTACAGTCATCGAGTACGTGAAGAGACCGCCCAGCCGCGACCAGCTTGTCAGAATGATCGCCGAGGCCGGCCTCACCGTCCGTGAGGCGATCCGCGAGAAGGGCACGCCTTATGCGGAACTTGGCCTCGATGATCCGAAGCTGACCGACGATCAGCTGCTTGATGCGATGCTTGAAAACCCGATCCTGATCAACCGGCCTTTCGTGATCACACCGATCGGCACGCGGCTGACCCGTCCTTCCGAACTGGTGCTCGACATTCTGCCGGCCACCCACAAGGGGGCGTTCACCAAGGAAGATGGCGAGCAAGTTCTCGATGCCGAGGGCAAGCGCATTGTCTGACTTGCCTGCCGCATCCCTCGATCATCTGCGCCAGCCGGATCTCGACGCATTGCGTCCGGCGTTTTCTAGCCACAAGCCACGCATTCTGATCCTCTACGGCTCGCTGCGGGCTGTATCATATAGCCGCCTGCTGGCTCATGAAGCCGCCCGGCTGCTGAAGCATTTCGGGTGCGAAGTGAAGATTTTCGATCCCGCTGGCCTGCCACTTCCAGACGCGGAACCGGTCAACCATCCCAAAGTACAGGAACTGCGTGATCTCTCTGCCTGGTCGGAAGGCCAGGTCTGGGTCAGTCCGGAACGGCACGGCGCCATGACGGGCATCATGAAGGCACAGATCGACTGGATCCCGCTTTCGGTCGGATCGGTGCGGCCGACCCAGGGCAAGACGCTGGCGGTGATGCAGGTGTCGGGCGGCTCGCAGTCGTTCAACGCGATCAACCAGCTTCGTGTCCTCGGCCGTTGGATGCGCATGATTACCATCCCCAATCAGTCCTCGGTGGCGAAAGCCTTTCAGGAATTCGATACGGACGGCCGCATGAAACCCTCGTCATATTACGATCGCGTCGTGGACGTCTGCGAGGAGCTGGTGAAATTCACCCTGCTGACCCGGGACGCCTCTGCCTATCTCACGGATCGCTACAGCGAGCGCAAGGAAGACGCGGAAAAGCTGGAGCAGCGCACGAGACTGAAATCCATATGAGCGGGCGGATCCCGGTCACTGCCATCGTTGCCCTCGGCATCACGCAGAATATCGGCTACGGCACGCTCTACTACAGCTTCAGTATTCTGGCGCCTGATATGGCGGCCCATTTCGCGTGGTCGACCGAATGGATCTTCGGCGCCCTCTCGGTCGCGCTGCTGATCGGCGGGCTGACGGCGCCGTGGCTTGGCGGCCTTTTTGATCGCATTGGTGCCGGCCGGGTGATGACCATAGGCTCGGCCGTCGCCGCCACAGCCTTGCTCGCCTGCGCCTATGCGCCGGGCAGGACGTCCTATGTCGCCGCCCTGATCGCGATCGAGGTCGCGGCCAATCTGGTGCAATACGGCGCGGCGTTCGCGTTCCTCGTGCAGCTCCGGCCGGAGGTGGCAGCGCGCAGCATTGCCCACCTCACGCTGATTGCGGGTTTCGCCTCGACCATGTTCTGGCCGATCACGGCAGCGCTGCAGGCGCTGATGTCCTGGCAGAATGTGTATGTGATATTTGCCGCCCTCAACCTATTCATCTGCCTGCCGATCCATGCATGGCTTTCTCACGGCGCAGTACGGAAAACAGCAAAAATTGCCTCGCCGCGCGTCGAGGGTATCCTGCCATCAGAGCGTCGTCGGCTGGGGTTCCTGTTGATGGTAGCGGGGTTCTCGCTGATGTCGCTTTCCAGCTCGGCGGTGCTGGTTCATATGGTGCCACTGCTGTCTGGCCTCGGTCTCGGCACCACGGCTGCCTTGGTCGGGACGCTGTTCGGGCCCTCCCAGGTCGCCAGCCGTCTCATCAACATGATGTTCGGCAAGAATCTGGCGGCGCTGCATCTTGCCTTGTTCGCGGCTCTTCTAATACCCGGCGGCATGCTGATCCTGCTGCTTCTGGCACCGTCCGTGCCGGGCGCCATGATATTCGCGATGATCTTTGGCATGGGTAACGGCTTGCTGAGCATCGTCACCGGTACGCTGCCATTGCATTTGTTCGGCAGTGACGGCTATGGCAAGCGGCAGGGTCAGATGATGGCGGCCCGCTTGATCCTGTCCGCTATTGCGCCGTTCGTCCTGGCGCTGGCAATGGCTCAGATCGGCATTCCGGCATCGCTGGCTATCTGTGCAACGCTAAGCTGCCTCGCGATCGTCATGTTCGGATTGATCCTGGTCATGCAGCGGATGAGCCGCACTGCCGTCAGCGCAGGATGAAATCCCCCAGTCCCGCTCGGACGACCTCATCGGCAAATCAATCGGACTTGGTCGAGCACGAGGTCGGCGCGCTCCTCCGCCGTGGTGTGCATGTTAAAGCATGTCGCGTAAAAGTGTGCGATAATGACATGCGTAGAAGGGCCTAAAGCGCGGGGAGCGAATCTGGAAGATCGCAACGGGCTTTAGTGCGGCCGGCGGGACTGTGCTCACCGCCGCGCCGGCGGCTTGACCGCCGCCCGCCGCTGCAGCGCAAACCGTGCCGCCGAGCAGTTGATGTCGGGCACGAGATCGTAGGTCTGCTGGTAGAGGCTCAGCGCCAGCGTCTTGTTGCCGCGGTTTTCCGAGGCGAGTGCTGCAAGTGCCGTGCGTTTGTACGCCTCGACGATCGGCTCGGCGGCCTTCGCCAGCGCGGCGTCGTCCGATGGCTCGGCGGCCAGCGAAAGCGCGGCATAGGTTGCATCGCCATCGCGGCCGACGCGGCCGCCGACGGCGCCGTTGAAGCTTGCTTCGGAGACCTGGCGCATGCGCCGGGCGTTCTTGATGCAGGTCGGGATGCGGGCGGCTTCGGCGTTGATGCGCTCGGCGGTCGGGCCACCCTCGGTGCTGCCGCTATCCGACAGGATGACGTAGCCGATAATGCCGACGATGGCGAGATAGGCAAGCCCCATGCCGGCGAGGAAGGCCGGCTGCTTCAGCAGCGGCTTCTTCGGCTTGTCGTCTCCCGTCTTGGATGCCTCCTTCTTCGGCGCCTCCTTGGCGGCGGTCTTGACGACGAACTGGAATTCGACGTCCTTGCCGAGACGGAAACTGTCGCCGGCTTTCAGCGAGGCCGTCTGCAGCAGCGCTTCGCCGCGCAGCATGATCGGGTTCAGCCCCATGCGGCGGATGATGAAGCCGCCGTCGCTCTGTTTTTCGATGCGCGCATGGATCGGCGCCAGAAAGGGATCGTCGACGACGATATCGGCATTCGCCGCCCGGCCGATCGACATCTCCGGCCGATCAAGCACATGGCTGCGGCTCTGGCCGCCGGGACCGGTCTGCAGAAGGCTTGGTTTGTTTCCGCGAAAGAAGGAAAAGGCCATGATTAGAACATCCCACTCGACATCATCTCGACAATTGCCGGCGCCAGCACCAGAAGCAGGATCGACACGACGATCATCATCGCCGGCATGACGATCTTTGCTTTCAGCTTTTCACTGGCCCTGTCGGCTTTTTCCCAGCGGCGGAAGCGAAGGTCGCGCGCATGTTCGCGCAACAGCTCGACGCGGTTGCTGCCCTCGACCTCGCCCTGGATCACCGCACGGATGACGCGGATGACCTCTTCGGCGGTCATGCGCCGCTCCAAACGCTGCAGCGCCTCGACCATGCCGGTGCCGAGCGCCACGTCCTTCAGCGTCTGATCGATCTCCTCGCTCATCACCGTTCCGGGTGCAGCCTCGGCATAAAGCCGCAGGCTTTCCGGCAGGGTGGCCTGGGCCTGCTGGGTCATGACGACGAGATCGAGGAAATAGGGAAATTCGCGCGAAATGCGCTCCTTGCGGTCCTGCATCTTGTCGTCGGCGACCACCCAGAAATAGATGGCGGGGATCAGCCCAAGGATCAGACCGGCGACCAGACCGCCGATGATGCTGCCGCTGGCAATGCCGAACAGCACGCCGAGCAGGATGAAGCCGAAGAGGCTCAGCACAACGAGCAGCGCGATATATTCACGGCCCGTGACGCCGCCGAAGGGCCGGCCGCCATAGATCAGCTTCTGCTCGAGCTGCGCGCCGTAATCGGCGAGCCACGGCTCGAAATGCAGCAGCACGAATTCCACCGGCGTGCGCATGCCGATGCTGTCAACGACATTCGGCGGCGGGCCGTCGCCGCCGCGGGACCGGCGCACCACCTGGATGCTGCCGAGCAGGTCGCCGATCCACCAGACGAAGAGGGCGGCGGTGATGCCGGCAAAAACGACGGCAATGGGGGCGAGGGGTATCTGAGACATCAGACCGACACCTTCATCATCGAGCGCATCCAGAAGAAACCGGTTGCATAGAGAATGGCGCCGACGATCGCGATGACGATGCCGATGGCGTTGCCGAACACCTTGTCGATCAGCTCGGGCTGACCGAAGAAGATCATCAGGATCATGAACAGCGCGCCGCCGTTGACGACGCGAAAGTTCATGCGCGCCTGCGACGACGAGGTGGTGATCTTCTGGTCGAGCTTCCAGATTTCCTTGAAGGATTTCGACATTTCCGTTAGCGGCTCGGAAATATCGCCGCCCTGGCGGGCAAAGAGACCGAGGGCCGCGTCGACCATCTTGAAGTGCAGGCTCGGCACGGTGCGGCCGTGGCGATCGAGCGCCTCGACCAGGCCGATGCCGAGCTTCTGCTCGCGGGCGATACGCTCAAACTCGCGCGAGGCCGGCATCTGGCCGGTATCGGCCACCGCATTGACGGCGACGGCAAGCGGCTTGCCGGTGCGCACCGCCGAGACGATCTGGTCGACGGCATAGGGAAGCTGCGATTCGATCTGCAGCCAGCGCCGCTGCAGGAAATAGCGGATCACCGCCTTGGGCAGGAAGAAAGCGACCGGAATGGCGATGACGATGCCGAAGATCGGCCCGAAGATCAGCGAGACCACCAGGAAGACGACGATTGCCGTGATGCCGTAGGCAAGGATCATCGTATAGGGCGGCACGGCATCGCGGCCGAAGACCTGTGCCGCCTCGCTGGCGAGCGCAATATCGCGTTCGGTGGCGCGCAACAGCGGCGCCGGCCAGCGCACCGGCGCACCCCAGACGAGCAGCCCCGCCGTCACCGCGCCGAGGGCGACCGTAAAAATCTGCAGAATGCTGATATCCATGGCTTCCCCCTCAAACGAACATGTCGAGTTTTTCGATTTCACCGTCTTCGCCGAACTCGACCAGTTCCGCGACGAAGCTGGGCAGATAGCCGGTGAAGGCATGCACCGCCTGGCCGCCGGCGCGCCCGACCAGATGGAAGATCGGCTCGACGATGACGAGGCCGGTATCCGGATCGATGCCGATCACCTCGGATATTTCGGTCACCGCGCGCCGCCCGCTTTCCAAGCGGTTCAGCTGCACCACGAGCTCGACGGCGGCGACGATCTGCTGGCGGATCGCCATGACCGGCAGCGAGCTCTGGCCCTGCAGCACCATCACCTCGAGGCGGGTCATCATGTCCTGCGGCGTATTGGCATGCGCCGTCGTCATCGAGCCAGCATGGCCGGTGTTCATTGCCTGCAGCATGTCGATCGCCTCCGCCCCGCGGCACTCGCCGACGATGATGCGGTCGGGGCGCATGCGCAGCGCGTTGCGCACGAGATCACGGATGGTAACGCTGGTTTCGGACTCCGCCGTCTTCGGCCGCGATTGCAGATAGACGACATGAATGCCGTCGAGCTGCAGTTCGGAGGTGTCCTCGACGGCAACGACGCGCTCGCCGATCGGGATGAACTGCGACAGGCTGTTGAGCAGCGTCGTCTTGCCGGAGCCGGTGCCGCCGGAGACGACGATATTCTTGCGGGCGCGGACCGCCGCCTCGAGGAAGGCGCGCATCGGCTCGCTGAGCGCGCCGGCCGTGACCAGCTTGGAGATGTCGAGCCGCGACTTGCCGCCGAATTTGCGGATGGTGAGGCAGGCGCCCTTGACCGCCAGCGGCGGAATGACGGCGTTGACGCGCGAGCCGTCGGGCATGCGGAAGTCGGCCATCGCCTCGCTCTCGTTGATCGAGCGGTTGGAATCGACTGCGATGCGCTCGATCACCTTCATCAGTTGCCGCTCATTGGCGAAGGCGAAGGGGTAGCGCTCCAGCAGGCCGAATTTTTCGACGTAGATCTCGTCGTAACGCGTCACCATGATTTCCGAGATGACGTCGAGATCCATCAGCTCCGAGATCGTGCCCCAGCGGTACATCAGCTCCTCGATATTCGAGCGCAGGTGCATATGGGCGATCTCGTAGCGGTCGCCGGCATTGAACAGCGCCTGGCGGGACTGGAAGGCGGCGCTGAAGCGCGTGTCGAGCTGGGCGAAGTCGGCGCGGGTGGATTCAAAATTCAGCTTGAGCTGCAGCGCCGAGATCAGCGCCTTGCCGACATCGAACAGGCGGCGGTTGTCCTGTTCCTCGCGCGACAGGCTGGCCGCAGTCGACGAGGCGTCACGCCGCCCGGTGCGAGCGATGCGTTTTGCGAGCCACCGATAGACGGCGTTCTTGATGACGAGGATGACGAGATCTTGCGGCGCCCCGTCGAGCGCTTCCTTGATGAACATGTCGAGCCGCTCGCGGATGCGGTTTCGCGTGTCCTCGCGGCCGAAATCGGAGGATTTCACCAGCCGGTCGTATTGCGTGTCTTTTAGCAATCGCTCATGGATCTCCATCTGCAGCGCCAGCACCCGCTCCTGGTCCGGAAACTGCGTCACCGCTTCGGCCGCCGCGGCCGGCTCGACAAGTTCAATCGTGACGTTCGGCACCCAGATCGACATGCCGGCCGAAACCGCAACCGGCGTGCCGGCCCGCAGCGGCTGATCGTCGACCCGGGTCGGATTGCGGCCATGATGCTGCACCGACCAGCCCTGGCCTGATTTGCGCAGCACGAATTGCGGCGAGGAGACGTGGCTGCCGCGCAGCCGCACGACGCCCGCGCCGGCCGGCAGCGTCAGCGTGCTGCTTTCGCCGACGAAATAGGTCTCGTTTGCCGAGAGCGGGATCACCTCCCGGCCGCTGCCGTCCTCATAGGAAATCTTCAACAGCATGGCTTATTCCCCCGCAACGCTCACATGCGCGTCCAGTTGATGCTCGGCAGTTCCTCGACGGTATTGTCGGCCGGATTGCGCAGCACGAGGTTCAGGCTGCCGTTCGACTGGCCCATGGCAAAAATCAGCATCTCCGCTTCCGCCGGCGTCACTTCGACGGTGACGTTGTTGTAGGTGCTGTTGGCCTTGGTGACCGCGCCTTCCGCCGTCGTCGCCGCGCCGACGGCCAACACTTTGACATTCTGCAGGAAGGTGCGCGTGACGACGCGGGTGCGCGAGCTGATGCCGAGTTTATAATCCTGCGCCTGTTTGCGGTAGGCATTGACGTCATTCTCGTCGGCGCCCGGATATTGGGTAAGATAGTTCTTCAGCATCTGCTCGACCGGCGAGGGCGGCTGGGCCGGAGCCTGCGGCTGCCCGGCCGCAACAGGCGCTTGCCCGGGGACCGCCGGTGTCTGGCCGGGGGTTCCCGGCTGGGTCGCGGCGGCCGGTGCGACGGGCTCGACCGGCTCATCGACCGTGCCGAGAATATCGACATAGCTGCCCGGCTCGACGAAGTGGCCGACGGCCGCGGCCGCGTTGACGGGAAGGGTGAGCGCCCGTTTACCGGGCGCGATCATCGTCGTCAGGCGGCCACCGTCATTATCGTCGAAATACTGGAAAAGCAGCACCGAGCCGGCCGGAATGTCGGCAGCGGCCGTCCTGTCCTTCAGCCATTCCTGGTAGGCGCTGGCCGCCGGAACGGCGAGCTTGGCAAGCGCCCCGAAGCTTTCCGGCAGCATGACCGGTTCGGCGAGCATGTCGGGCGTGATTGCCTGACCGCGCGTCACCTTCCGGTCCGGCTGGAGCCGCATGAAGGCATAGGCTACCTGCTCGTTCTTGACGCTCTCGGTCCAGAAGTAGAGCAGAACGCCGGTGATGAGCCCGACGATGACGGCCGCAATAAGCTTCCAGTTCATGGTGTTGTTCCCCCTACGAAGGGTTGCCTGATTTGAATGACCTCGACGGTCCGGCCGTCGCTCTTGCTGCTGGTGTAGAGAACATTGGCCTCGACGCTGCCGCGCCGGCCGTAAAGGGCAGTGACCCCGCCGCGCTGAGCCGGCGGCGCCTCGATGGTGAAGCCGTCACGGGTGAGAAGCTCGGCGCGCGCATCCGACCAGCGCACGGCCGACAGCGAGCCTTTCGAGACGACCGTGCGCGACGTATGGCCCTTGTCGCGGTCGCCGATATCGCTCAGCACCTCGACACCGGCCGGCGGACGCAGCGACGGCGGCAGCTTGCCGACATCGGCGGGTGCTGCAAAGGCCGGCAGCGACGACGCCACGTCCTCGAAGCGGGTCATCAGCACCTCGGTCACCGGCGCGCCGGCGGGCCTGCGGATCATGATCGAGACGCCGGGGATCGGCGCTCTTGCCGAAGGATTTGCCGCGTCCTGCCGTCGGAGATAATCGAGCGCTGCCTCGCCGTCGCCATCGAAGAAGCGAACCACCACGGCAAGATCGTCGCGGATGCGGCTTACCTTCGGGACGATCAGCATATTGGCGGCGATGACGGCAGTCAGTTCTTCCCTGTCGTTGCTTTTCGGCAGGGCAGGGCGGGTATTGACGGCCAGCACCCGCAGCCATTCGTCGGTGATATCGGAAATGCTGCGATCGCTCTGGTAGGGCGTGAATTCGAGCGGCTGGCCGTTAATGACCAGATCGCGCGGCGCCCGCTCCGGCGCGCCGAGAATGCCGGCCAGCATCGAATTCAGCGTCGCCCGGAAATCCTTGTAGACCTCGGCGCGGCCCGGCGTGGCCGCGACTATGGCGACAAGCCCGATACCGAACGCGGTCGCCAGCAGATGAACGGAGATGCGCGCGCCCTGTCTCATCTTATTTCGCTCCCGGAAAGACGCCATCGAACAGATCGCCGGAATCGTCGGCCACATCGCGGATTTCCCGGCGCAGCGTCGGGTCGTAGCCGCGGCGCGTCGTATCGTTGTTGTGCGAGGCAAACAGCGTTGCATCGTCGACCGTGAAGGCATCCTTCCAGCGGATGCTCCTGATGGTATCGAGATCGTCGGAATCCCTGAATTTGTAGACGCGATCAGCCGTCGCGGTGACCAGCTGCGGCTTTTCATTGGCGAGGTCGCCGACCATGTCGCCGAAGTCGCGGCCATCGCTTTTCAGGGTGTTCTGCACGTCGTCCCAGACGAAGGTGCGCTGCGGGTCGCCGTCGCCCTCATGCGAGGGCGTGCGCGAGCAGCTCATGGCATCGCGTCCGGGCAGCGCCGGCAGAGAGGGGAGTGGAAAGACGTTCGAGAAATCCGAGGTGCAGTCCAGTCCATTCGCCTCGGCGAAGGCGGCGTTGCGCATCGCCAGCATGGTGCCCACCTTCTTGGTGGAGATCCTGTTGGCATGGATCATGAAGATCACGATCAGCAGGATGACGGGTGCGGCGAGCACGAATTCGATCGAGGCGAGACCCCGCCTGTCGCGGTGCAGCCGCATCATCAGGCCGCCGGCTGGGGCGCCGCGGGCATCTTCAGTGTGTGTTGACGGCAGCCCAGGCATTGGCTCCTCCCTTGTCGAAGACGCGGGTCAGGCCGGTGAAACTATCGGCGGCCGGGCTCTGCTTGATGGTGTTCGAAACCTCGCCGGTATCGTCGGCGAGCGTGGCCGGCGCAAGCGATGCGAGCCAGTCCTGCGTATAGAGATCGAAGGCCGTATAATTGTGGACCCAGCTCTGCGCGAGCGCATAGGCGGATGGCGTCTTGTCCTTGAAGATGCGGATCTGCAGCCGGGCCCGCGGCGCACGCGAAACGATCGCCAGCGTCTGATAGTCGTCGAGCTGCTCGCCGCCGAAGGGCGTGAAGTTGAAGGGGATGCGGCCCTTCAGCCAGTAAGGCTTGGGGAAGGAGATGACCGGCAGGGCGGCACCCGCCACCGAGATCGCCCCACCGGCCGGCCCGCAGACCTGGTTCCAGATCATGTCGAACTTGCGGGTGAAATCGTTCTCGTCCTTTGTCTGTGAGTCGGAATAACGCGGCGGCACGTCGATCGGCAGCTGGAAGGGGTTGGTGACGCCGAAGCCGACACCGAAGACCTTGTCCGCCAGCCAAAAGCTGACATCGAGCGCTGCTTCTTCCAGCCAGCTGAGATCGCCGGCATATTGTTCGACGATCGCCTTGAAAGGCACCTTGCTCAGGTAAGCTGGGCCGAAGGCTTCGTAAAAGATGTAGAAGTTCACCAGCGTATTGTCGATGCCGCTCTTGTGGTTGACGAAGTCGCGGATATGGCTGCCGTCGACGCCGCCTGCGGTCAGCGGACCCTTGCCGTTGGGGAAGCCGCGATTGGCGAATTCGCCGCGCATCAGGAATGGATCCTGTCCCTCGGTGCCCCTGCTCATCGCAAGGCACATTTCAGCATAGGCCGCAGCGGGATTGACGCCGTCGCGATCGACCGGCAGGTTGCCGCCGGCACCTTCTCCGGCGTCGTTGCAGGATTCGCACGGCGGATGGAAGACGACATGATCCGCCTTGTTCAGGCGCACCAGATGCAAGGCTTCGTTGCCGACGCGCTGCGGAAAGCTCTCGACGAGGTAGTCGTTGAGATCGTTCATGCCGTCGATGATGTCGCTGGACTTGTTGATCAGGCCCCAGGGATCATAATCGATCTGTGCTTTTACCGTGTATGCGATGGCAATGGTGGCTTCGGTCGCCCGGAACCCCTGAAACGCCAGGCAAGCGCCGTAAATGATGCCGCCGACGATCGGGACTTTCTGCCAGCCCGGGCAATAGGGCATCGGCGGCATCGGCGGCAAGAGGGACGCCGGGCCGAAGCCCTCGGTGAAGGAATATTCGGCAAGTTTCGCCAGAATGGCGGTCGAGCGCAGGGCCAATTCCGCCGTGGTCAGCTGGAAGGCGACCGAGGTCGCCATGACGACGGTTGCCTGCGAGGAGGCGACGTTGTTCATCGCCATGATGTTGAGATAACGCGCTTCCCAGTCGGCATGGACGAGCGCGGCGGCGTCGGCCGTGTCCTGCGTGCGCTGCTTGTCGTAGATCATCTGTCCCGTGTTCAGGATCCAGACGATCATCAGGGCAAGCGCGATGGTCATGTAGAGAATGATCGGCGACAGGAAGCCGCGTTCGTCGCGGTGCAGGCGCTGGATGAGGGTCGGTGTCATAGCAGGTTCACCTCCGCCTTCGAGATCGTGTAATAGCGGCCGTCTTTCCTCTGGCCGCGGGCAAAGACCCAGCCGGCATATTCGAGCAGCAGGAAGCGCGCTTCGACCTTGGCGGTCACCGGCACCTGCGGCGAGCGGTTGATGGCGGCATAGAGCGCCATCGGCGCGCGGTCGACGGTCACGGTGACGTTCTGCGGGTCGAACATGTAGCGGGCCTGGTTGCGCATCGCCCGCCAGTTCTTCGAAAGGCCGGAGGCATCGGCAAGGCTTTTCAGCGCTTCTTCCGGCGGCTGGCAGGCGCCGACACATTTCAGCTGGTCGTAGGGAGCGGCCGGAATCAGCGCCAGGCGGGCGGCAAGATCGGCTTTCCCAGGAGCGGCATCGTCATCGCAGGTCTTGACGTCGATGAAGCTCCGGATAGTGATCGGCAGGGCCGGGCAGAAATAGACGCGGGCACTGCGGGCCGCCGCATAGGCGGCATAATGGGTGAAGAGGTGGTTTTTCGCCAGGATCGCGAACTGGAACACCACGAACATGAAGAAGACGAAGACCGGCGTGACGAGCACGAAATCCATCATTGTGGTGCTGCCGGAGCTATCGCCGTGCAGCTCCGATATCCGGCGCCGGCGGGCGGAAAGCCGCGGCAGCAGCAGCATCGAGGCAAGCAGGATCATCGCGATCGCAAAGGTGCCGAAGAGCGCGCCGTGATCCTCAGGGATCCAGAAGGTCCGTGAGTGCAGGATCGAACTCCAGAAGGCACCGTCGAAGAGGGGGCGTTCGAGTTCAGCGCGCATTGCCGTTACCTCACGAGTGAAAGAGGGGTGAAATCAGGCATGAATAGGCACCAGAAAAGCCCGAGAGCCGCGGCAACGCCGAAGCGGACGGTATGATGTGTCTCGCGCGGCTTCAACACCGAAGCGGCGTCGCGGAAACCGGCAGGCAGCAGCAGGGCGAACAGTCCGACGTTCCTGGCCAGCACGCTCCACTGAACACGCCGCGCCATCGAGAACAGGGCGATCACGCCGCCGACCATCAGCGATGCGAGCGTCACGTCGATGGCGGGCCAGAGGCCGAGAATGGCGCCGAGCGCCGCCATCAGCTTGACATCGCCGCCGCCGCAGCTTCCGGCTGCGAAGGCGATGATGAAGATCATGCCGGCCGCAATGAGGCCGGCAAAGGCAAGGCCGATCCCTGCCAGACCGCCGCTGACTGCCGCCAGCATGAAGCCGGCAAGCAGGCAGGGATAGGTCACGGCGTTCGGGATGTGACCCTGGCGGTGATCGAGCACCGCCGCGGTCGTGGCGCAGGCGACGGCAAGAGCCGCCGCCGCAGGCATGAGGGTCAGATCGTAGGTCATATCCATGACACGGGATCCGCTTATTGACCCGGCTCGGGAATTCTCTCAGCGTCGGAGAGAGCCGTGTTCTTTTCGTTGAACCATTCGCCGATCTGTTTGCCGAATGCGAGCAGGAGCAGCATCAGCGGAATGACGATCAGGGCGACGGCGAGGACGATCTGGGCCATGTCGCCACGTTCGTCCTGGTGAAGTGCAATTGCGAGAGTCTTGAGTTTTCCAAACATCTGCGTATTCCTCGTTCCTAGGTTTGTTTCGGATCGAAGACCTGAGAGAAGATTACCAAGCATACGGTATCGATCCGAACCAGCACGTTGCTCGTTCCAATGATATGTTCTGCTTCAGCTTTTCTTCCCCGGCGGCCAACGCTTGTTGAGCAACACCATTAAGACCCAAGAGTGCGCCCAAGGCCAGCCCTCCGTCAAGCAAACGGAACGAAGGGTTCCAATTGTCTTGGAGGCGTCTCTTGATGAAACGGAGTTGACGGCGGTAATTTTCAACTAACCGCCTGAAGACGCTATAGTTTTACCCCGAAGAAGCAACTTTGCGACGGCTTTGCCAACTGTCGCCGACTGCCCCATAATTGGTCAATTCTTTCAAGGCGATAGAATAGACGGCATGACGCGCGCGCTATCGGCCGCTCGCGCGGGACGCGGCCATGGCGTTGCTTGGCGATCTGGATTAAGCTTCTCCGACATTATGGGCCTCGCCCTTCAGTCGTTCCGGAGAAACGAACCATGGAAACGATGAGCAGCATCCTGATACTTGCATTGGTCCTCATTCCATTGATGATGTTCTTTCCAACCGCAGTTCAAATGATGGCGACACTGTTCGGCATGAGCACGGTTCTGGTGGGGATGCCGCTCTGATGAAGGCCGTATCCGACGACGCCGCCGAACAGGCGACCTTCCAGGTCCTGACCCGGGCGCTGGACAAGCTCTTGGGCCCGATCCGCTTCCTGCTCGAGGATCCGAGCGTGTCGGAAATCTTGATCAACGGGACATCCGACATCTTCGTCGAAAGGCGCGGCAAGCTCGAACGCGCCGATACGCGTTTTGCCAGCCGCGAGGATCTGGAATCGGCCGCGCGCAGCATCGCGCAATTCTCCGGCAAACGGCTGACGCCGGAGGAGCCGAGCGTCGAGGCCCGCCTGCCGGACGGTTCGCGCGTGCAGATGATCCAGCCGCCGGCCGCCCGCACCGGGCTCTGCATCTCCATCCGCCGTTTCTTGAAAGAACATCGCAGCATCCGCGATCTCGTCACCCAGGGCAGCCTGACCGAGGCGTCGCTGTCGCTGCTGCAGGCAGCCGTCGGGCTGCAGAAGAACGTCATCATTTCAGGCGGCACCGGCACCGGCAAGACGACGATGCTGAACGCGCTGTCGGAAGCCTTTGCCGACCACGAGCGCATCATCGTCATCGAGGACACCTCGGAACTGCAGATCCGCAAGGAGCATGTCGTCTATCTCGAAGTGACGAAGCCCGACCGTTTCGGCCGCGGCGGCGCCAGCATCCGCGACCTCTTCCGCTCGTCGCTGCGCATGCGGCCCGATCGCATCATCGTCGGCGAGTGCCGCGGCGGCGAAGCACTCGATATGATCCAGGCGATGACCTCGGGCCATAGCGGCAGCCTGTCGACGGTGCATGCCAACACGCCCTATGACGCCCTGCACCGGCTGGAAACGCTGGCGCTGATGTCGGATATCGACATGCCGCTCCGGCCGCTGCGCGCCCAGATCGCCTCGGCGGTCGACGTCGTCGTCCAGATCGCCCGCTTCAAGCGCACCGGACGACGCCGGGTGATCGAGATTTCCGAGATCAAGGGCCTGAACAATGACGGCCAGTATATCGTTGAGAGCATCTATAAGCTCGAAGGTGACGGCCACTCCAATCCCGACGGCGCACTGCTGTGGACCGGCGTGGTGCCGAGCTTTGCTGCCGATGCGATGGAAGAGCTGCAAGGTGCAGAGCGCGCCGAATGGATGACGCCCGCCGCGCGGGAAACGGCTTGAAGCCCATCGCCGGGCACCAGTTGGTGGAAAGCGGGTCAGGATTTGCCGTCAGGCGATACCCAGAAAAACGGCGAGCGATCTTGTGACCGCCAAGAGAGCATCGTCTTCCAGGCGGCCGATTATCGGGCCTATTCGATCCCGTTTCACGGACATGATTTTATCCACCATCACTTGCGAGACTTTGCGCAAACCGCTGAGTGCTGTCGGCTCGATGGTTGGCCGAATAATCGGCGCATCGATGAGCGTGCCTGATATCAGCAGCACGGTGACCGTGCCCGTTGCGTCGAATTGATCTGCTTGGATGATAAGCGCCGGACGAGGCTTGCCGAAATCGCCGGTGATGGCGACGGTTACGATGTCACCGCGCCTCACGCCTCACCTTCGGGGTCCAGATCGGCGAGTGCGGCATCGAGGAAATCCTGCAAATCGCGATCTCCGGCGTCGGCAAGGGCTGCCTGAACGGACTGACGATGGCATTCCTCGGCAAAACCGGGGCGACGGGTATCGGGCACCCATATTTGCACGGGACGCAGCCCAGCAGCCCGCAAGGCCTCGCGGCGCTTTTGAACTCTTTCGTTGACCGGCGTTGCCATGATTGGCTCCATTAAAGCATGTCGCGCAAAAGTGTGCAGCGGTTTTGCGGCAACGACATGCGTAAAAATAAAAACCTAAAGCGCAACGTCGAATCTGATAGATCGCGACGCGCTGCAGGGCGTTACATGTAACATAGGAGCCTGGTATTGCCGTGTCAATGTCCGGCGGCTGGGCTGCGCGGGCATATGGATAGAGATGCAATTGGCCTGGTGTTGGCTGGACGAACGGCAGGCCTATACGCCGCCGTCCTTCTCGGCGCTCGCCGCCATATCGCAAAGCTCGTCCCAGAGGCTTTCGGCGAAGCTGCGCGGCACCGTCAGCTCGAAGCTGTCATTGCCGGTGCGGACGATCTGCACGGAGATTTGGCCGACCATCGTCATTGCCGAGCTACCTTCCGGGAAGACGGAAGGGTCGAGATCGACGGCGGTGCCCTTTGAAAGAAGCAGGCGCGAAGACCGACCGGACACGCCGATGCGGACGCGCCCGTGGCTCTGGTCCATGACGAAGGCTTTTCCGGCAAGTGCCGTCGTCAGCACATCGAGACCGGCGGGCGGAAGCGGCGCGTCGCCGGCGACGAACCATTGGCGGAAGCCGGCCGTGCGGATCGAACTGTTTGCAAGGCCCGCTTTGACCAGTTCGGCGGCCAGCGCCGCCGGCTGGATCGCGCCGAGCACGTGCAGCAGATGGCCTTCCGGCAAGGCTTCCAGCCGGAGGCCGGATCCTGCCATGCCGTTATATCGAGCGCCGGCGAGAACCGGTCTGTGCTGGGGAAGATCAGGCATGGAGCTTCTCGTTTTCAGGATCGACAAAGACGGGATGGCAGAGCACCGCATCGGTGAATTCATTGCGCAGGCCGTTCCAGACCGTCACCTTCTCACCGATGCGTTCCGGCCCGCGCGTGACCAGCGCCAGGCCGATGGTATGGCCGAGCGTCGGCGAAAAGGCGCTTGAGGAGACATAGCCCTGGTCGTTTTCGAGCGTCGCAGCAGCGCCTTCGGCAAGGATATGCGAGCCGGTGCGGAAGCCGCTTGCCGGGTTCAACGGCTTGACGCCGACGAGGCGCGGCCGCTCGGGATCCTGCAGGCCTTCGCGGGCGAGCATCGCCTTGCCGATGAAATCCGGCTTGGTCGATGAAACCATGCGGCCGAAACCCAGATCGCCCGGGGTGACCGTGCCGTTGATCTCGGCATGGGTGACGTGGCCCTTTTCGATGCGCAGGACGCCGAGCGCTTCGGCGCCATAGGCGCAGATACCGTGTTTTTCGCCTGATGCCATGACGGCGTCGGCAACGCTCTCACCGTAGCCAGCCGGCACGGCCAGCTCGTAGGCGAGTTCGCCGGAGAAGGAGATCCGGAACAGCCGGCCTTCGAGGCGGCCTGCGAATAGCGACACCTTGCGGGCGCTCATGAAGGGGAAGGCCGCATCGGAGATGTCCTCGTCGACGATCTCGGCGAGGATGGCGCGGGACTTCGGCCCGGCAACGGCCATCTGCGCCCATTGATCTGTGGAAGAGGCGAAGCAGACGTCGAGTTCCGGCCAGAGCGTCTGGGCGCAGAATTCGAGATGGGTGAGCACGCCGGCGGCAAGCGCCGTCGTCGTCGTCATGAAGAAATGCTCGTCGCTGAAGCGGCTGGTGGTGCCGTCGTCATAGATGAAGCCGTCCTCGCGCAGCATGATGCCGTAACGCGCCTTGCCCAGAGCAAGCTTGGCGAAGCCGTTGCAATAGACCCGGTCGAGGAAGGTCGCAGCGTCGCGGCCGAAAATTTCGATCTTGCCAAGGGTCGAGACGTCGCAGAGGCCCGCATTTTTGCGGATGTTCAGCACTTCGCGGTCGACGCTGTCGCGCCATGTCGCCTCACCTGCGCGCGGGAACCAGGAAGACCGGTACCAGAGGCCGGTTTCGACGAAGACCGCGCCGTTCTTCTCGGCCCAGCCATGCAGCGGCGATTTGCGCCCCGGCTGGAAATGTTTGCCGCGCGATGTTCCGGTCAGAGCGCCGAAGGAAACCGGCGTATAGAAGGGCCGGAAGGTCGTCGTTCCCACCTCGGCCGGCGACACGCCGCGCGCCTCGGCCAGAATGCCGATGGCGTTGATGTTGGACAGCTTGCCCTGGTCGGTCGCCATGCCTGATGTCGTATACCGCTTGGCAAGCTCGACATGGCCGTAGCCTTCGCGCACGGCAAGCCCGAGGTCCTTGAGATGCACGTCGTTCTGATAGTCGACGAAAGCCTTGCCCTTCGAGCCCTTGACCGACCAGAGCGGCTTTGTGAGTGCCGCGGTCTCCGAGGGCGCGGTAAAGGCCGGTTCCGCCGCTGCAAAGCCGATCGCCTTCAGGGCGGCCGTCGCCTTTGCGGCGCCATCGCCGAGGCAGGCCGCGGTTTCAGGGAGGCCTGCAGCCGAACCGGCAACGGCAAGACCGTCCTGCGCGACCGGTGCCAGAAATGCCGAAGCTTCGTCCGACCATTGCGGCTTGCCGCCGCGATGGCAGGCAAGGTGGATGATCGGGCTCCAGCCGCCCGACATGGCAAGCGCATCGGCGTCGATGCGGCGGGTGCCGTTTGCGGTTTCGACGCTGACGCCGTTGAGGCGCTGGCCACCAAAAGCGTCGATCACCCGGGCGCCCTTGAGCACCTCGGCGCGGCCCTGCCAGCCCTTGCCCGCATCGGCGCGGCTGTCGACGATCGCCGCGACCTGAAGGCCGGCGGCTTCAAGGTCGGCGGCGGTGCGGTAACCAGAATCGTTGGTGGTGAATATTACCGTGCTTTTGCCTGGCGCCACGGCCTGCCGATTGAGATAGCTGCGCATGGCGCCAGCCATCATCACGCCTGGTATATCGTTGCCGCCGAAGACCAGCGGCCGTTCCTCGGCGCCTGTCGCCAGGATCGCCTGGCGGGCGACGATGCGCCACAAGCGTTCGACCGGGCGTTCCGGATCGGGCAGCGCCACATGCTTCTGCACGCGTTCGACGGCGCCGAAGACATTGTCGTCGTACCAGCCGAAGACGGTCATGCGCGGCAGGCGGCGCACATTTTCCAGCCCTTCGAGTTCGGCCAGCAGCTCGTTGAGAAGCGCGTCCGCCGGCTTGTCCTCGACAGTGCCGCGGGAAAGCAGGCTGCCGCCGAGTTCGGGGCCTTCGTCGGCGAGGATGACGCGGGCGCCGGCGCGGCCGGCGGTTAGTGCTGCGGCAAGACCGGCGGGACCGGCGCCGATCACCAGCAGATCGCAATGCGCCCAGCATTTCTCGTAGGCATCGGGGTCAGCCTCATAGGAAGCTCTGCCGAGGCCCGCCGCCTTGCGGATCACCGGCTCGTAGAGCTTTTCCCACAGCGCTGCCGGCCACATGAAGGTCTTGTAGTAGAAGCCGGCGCTGAGGAAAGGCGAGAGCAGGCCGTTGACGGCGCCGACATCGAAACCGAGCGAGGGCCAGCGGTTCTGGCTCTTGGCCGCCAGCCCCTCATAAAGCTCGATCATCGTCGCGCGCGTATTCGGTTCGGTGCGCCCGCCGCTGCCTGTCGTCACCAGCGCGTTCGGTTCGGCAGCCCCGGCCGTCAGAATGCCGCGCGGGCGATGATATTTAAAACTGCGGCCGACGAGCTGGATGCCGTTGGCAAGCAGCGCCGAGGCGAGCGTATCACCCGGATGGCCTGCGAGAACCTTGCCGTCAAAAGTGAAGCCGAGTGTCGTGGCGCGGTCGATGCGGCCGCCGGAGGCAAGACGGAAGCTCGTCATGCCAGATCCCCGCCAAGCTTCGAAAGCGCGGCATCCCTGACGCCATGAACCACATGGGTGACGGTATCACGTTCGACGATCAGCCAACGGCGGCAGCCGGAGGAATGATGCCAGTATTCGCTGTGGCTGCCGCGCGGATTGTCGCGCAGATAGACATAGTCGAACCAGGCCTCCGCACCGGCATCCGGCGCCGGTCGAGCCAGGCCCGCATCGCCGCGGATCGAAAATTCCTCCTTGGGCCGGGCGCCGCAATGGGGACATGAAATCAGGCTTGCCATCGTTAGATGTCCTCAGTGCAGATTGGGCTGGGCGCCGACGCCCTTTTCGTCGATCGGATAGCCGCGGGCGAACCGGTCGAGCCGGAAGGCGCGGGCGGTTTGATGCGGCGTGTTGCGGGTGATCAGATGGGCGTAGCAGAAGCCGGAGGCCGGCGTCGCCTTGAAGCCGCCGTAACACCAGCCGGCATTGAGATAGAGATTGTCTATATGGGTGCGGTCGATGATCGGCGAGCCGTCCATGCTCATGTCCATCACCCCGCCCCAGGAGCGCAGGTAACGCACCCGCGACAGGGATGGGATCATCGCCAGCCCGGCTTCGGCGACATGCTCGACCGAGGCCAGATTGCCGCGCTGGGCATAGGAATTATAACCGTCGATATCGCCACCGAAGACGAGCCCGCCCTTGTCCGACTGCGAGACGTAAAAATGGCCGGCGCCGAAGGTGACGACATTGTCGATGAAGGGTTTCAGTCCTTCGGAGACGAAGGCCTGCAGCACATGGCTTTCGATCGGCAGGCGAAGGCCGGCCATGTCGGCAACGACGGTAGAATTGCCGGCCGCTGCCAGCGCCAGCTTGCCGCATCCGATGAAACCCCGGCTGGTCTCGACGCCGGTGACCTGACCGTTTTCGCTGCGGATGCCGGTCACTTCGCACTGGGTGATGATGTCGACGCCGCGGCTGTCGGCGCCGCGCGCATAACCCCAGGCGACCGCATCGTGGCGCACCGTGCCGCCGCGCGGTTGGTACAAAGCACCCATCACCGGGAAACGGGCATTGTCGAAATCGAGGAAGGGCAGTTTTTTGCGCACCGCCTGCCGGTCGAGAAGCTCGGCGTCGACGCCGTGCAGCCGCATGGCGTTGCCGCGGCGCGTATAGGCGTCGCGCTGCGCATCGGAATGGAAGAGATTGAGAACGCCGCGCTGCGAGACCATGGCATTGAAGTTGAAGTCCTGCTCCAAGCCTTCCCAAAGCTTCATCGACAGTTCGTAGAAAGGATTGTTGCCGGGCAGCAGGTAGTTCGAGCGAATGATCGTCGTGTTCCTGCCGATGTTGCCGGAGCCGAGATAACCCTTTTCAAGGACAGCGACATTGGTGATGCCGAATTCCTTGGCGAGATAATAGGCGGTGGCAAGGCCGTGACCGCCGCCGCCGACGATGATGACGTCGTAATGCGGCTTCGGCGCCGGGTCGCGCCAGGCGGGCGCCCAGCCTTTGTTGCCGCGAAGGCCGTTGAGAAAAATCGAAAGAGCGGAATAGCGCATGGGTCAATCCGAATGGAACGACCGCATGATGCCAGAAAGGAGACGTTCGACTTGCGCTATAAGGACATGAATGGTTAGAAAAGAGACATGTCCTCGCCCGATAGTAAAAATGTCCAGGAAATCGGCTTCATCCTGATACCGGGATTCGCGCTGATGTCCTATGCCTCGGCGACCGAGCCGCTCAGGGCGGCAAACCTTCTGGCCGGACGAGAAATCTATCGGCTGTCGATCTTTTCGCCGGACGGAGGGCCGGCGCTCTCCTCTTCAGGCGTCAGCGTGCCCGCCGAACCCCTTCCGGCCAGAGGTTCCGGCCTCGGCATGGCCTTCGTCTGCGCCGGCGGCTTGCCGCGCGACTGGCGTTATCCCGGCGTGCTTGCCTGCCTCAGGCAGTTGTCGCGCGAGGGTGTGAGGATCGGCGGCATTTCGGGCGGTCCCTATCTGATGGCTGCCGCCGGACTGCTGGTCGGCCGCGATTTTACCATCCACTGGGAACATGCGGCCGCCCTGCTCGAGACCTTTCCGGAGCTTACGCCACGCCAAGCGCGCTTCATGATCGACGGCAACCGCATCACCTGCGGCGGCGGCATCGCACCGCTCGATATGATGCATGTGCTGATCGCCGAGCGCATGGGACCTGATTTTGCCCGCCGCGTCAGCGACTGGTATCTTCACACCGAGGTCAACGAGCCCGCCGCCCCCCAGCGCGCCTCGCTCGCCGAGCGCTACGGCGTCCACCATCCCGGGCTGCTCAGCGTTCTCGAACGGATGGAGGAGACGATCGAAATGCCGCTCGACCGCGCCGCCATGGCGCGCATCGCCGGCGTCACCGTCCGCCATCTCGACCGGCTCTTTTCCGCCCATCTTAAAACCAGCTTCCTCGATCAGTACCACAGGATCAGGCTGCAGCACGCCCAACGCCTGCTGAAGCAGAGCCCGCTTTCCGTCTCAGAGATCGCCGTTGCCACCGGCTTTTCCAGTCTTAGCCACTTTTCCCGGATGTTCCGCGCCGTCTACGGCATCGCTCCGCGTGAGGCGCGGCGGGAATAGGTTTTCTTCACGGTTGAGAAAATTTCACTAGGGCGATAGGGTTGCCTCTGAACAACGCGAAGGCGGCAGCATGAAATCCAAGCTTGAAGCGGCGAAGCAACCGGAACAGGCGCATAGCGAACGCGCTCCCTTTTCCCAGGATCCGCACGCTGTTCGCGAGCCGAAGGAAAACAACCTCGAAATGGCGATCGGCCATGAGGTGCGCGCCTACCGCAAGAAACTCGGCATCACGGTGACCGATCTGGCGGCCGCGACCGGCATTTCGCTCGGCATGCTGTCGAAGATCGAGAACGGCAACATCTCGCCGTCGCTGACGACGCTGCAATCGCTGTCGCGGGCGCTCGGCGTGCCGATGACCGCCTTTTTCCGCCGCTTTGAGGAACCGCGCAATGCCGTCTTCGTCAAGGCGGGGCAGGGCATCGAGCTCGAACGGCGCGGCACGCGCGCCGGCCATCAATATAATCTGCTCGGCCACATCGACAACAATACCAGCGGCGTCATCGTCGAACCCTATCTCATCACGCTGACGGCCGATTCCGACACCTTCCCGACCTTCCAGCACGAGGGCATGGAATTTCTCTACATGCTCGAAGGCGAGGTCATCTACCGCCATGGCGATCAGCTTTTCCAGATGCAGCCGGGCGACAGCCTGTTCTTCGATGCCGATGCGCCGCATGGCCCGGAACAACTGGTGGAACTGCCGAGCAAATACCTCTCGATCATCAGCTATCCCCAGCAGAATTCCAGAAGCTGACTTGCCTTAAAAGAAAAATTTATTCTTCCTAGTTGAAGTCCTGAAATAGTCCTGCTAGTCCTTTCTCACCATGAACGGAGGCACACGCTATGTGCGGCATTGTTGGATTGTTCCTCAAGGACAAGAGCCTTGAACCTCAGCTGGGAAATCTGCTCTCGGATATGCTGATCACCATGACGGATCGCGGACCGGACTCAGCCGGAATCGCAATCTATGGCGGCTCCACCGAGGGAAAAGCGAAGATTACCATCCAGTCCGCCAACCCCGGCGTGGACTTCGAAGGCCTCGCCGCTGACCTTGCGAAGGCTGGCATCAGAGCCGAGGTGTCGATCAAGAGCACGCATGCGGTCATCGAGCTGGATGCCTCCAAGCTTGGAACCGTGCGCAAGGCGCTCGAAGAGATCCGCCCGACGGTCCGCCTGATGGGATCGGGCGAAAGCGTCGAAATCTACAAGGAAATCGGTCTTCCGAAAGACGTCGTGAAGCGGTTCGATGTCCGCGCCATGGGCGGCACCCACGGCATCGGCCATACCCGCATGGCGACGGAATCCGCGGTCACCACACTCGGCGCCCATCCGTTCTCGACCGGCGCCGACCAGTGCTTGGTGCACAACGGCTCGCTGTCCAACCACAACAACCTGCGCCGCGAACTGGTTCGCGAAGGCATGACCTTCGAGACGCAGAACGATTCCGAAGTCGCCGCCGCCTATCTGACGGCCGAAATGGCCAAGGGCAAGGATCTCGGTGAGGCCCTGACCGGCGCGCTCGACGATCTCGACGGTTTCTTCACCTTCGTCGTCGGCACCAAGTCCGGCTTCGGGGTGGTGCGCGACCCGATCGCCTGCAAGCCCGCCGTAATGGCCGAGACCGACCAATATGTCGCCTTCGGCTCGGAATACCGCGCGCTGGTCAATCTTCCAGGCATCGAGAACGCCCGTGTCTGGGAGCCGGAGCCGGCCACCGTTTACTTCTGGGATCACGACAAGGCTGCCTGAGGGGCGCCTGAATGCAGGAGCGGGTCAGACCGTCTCCCGGACCAACGAGGATGCAATGCCGACATTCGATCTTTCCAACACCCCTCTTCGCGAACTGAACAGCGCGCTGCACGCCCTTTCCAAAGGTGCCAACGACACTGAATTCGAGGTCATCAACCCGCGCGGCAGTCATTCCGTTGCCGTCGGTATCGACAGCCCCGTCACGGTCGCCGTCAAAGGATCGGTCGGTTATTACTGCGCCGGCATGAATGACGGCGGCAGGGTCACGGTCCACGGTTCGGCCGGTCCGGGCGTTGCCGAAAACATGATGTCGGGCACTGTCGTCATCGAGGGCGACGCCAGCCAGTATGCCGGCGCCACCGGCCGCGGCGGCCTGCTCGTCATCAAGGGCAATGCGGCGTCGCGCTGCGGCATTTCGATGAAGGGCATCGACATCGTCGTTCATGGCAGCATCGGCCACATGTCGGCCTTCATGGGCCAGTCCGGCCATCTCGTCGTACTCGGCGACGCCGGCGAAGCGCTGGGGGATTCGCTCTACGAAGCCAAGCTTTTTGTCCGCGGCGAAGTCAAGAGCCTGGGATCCGACTGCATCGAGAAAGAGATGCGGCCGGAGCATCTGGAAAAGCTTGCCGAGCTGCTCGATAAAGCAGGCGTGACGGACGTCAGGCCCGAAGAGTTCAAGCGCTACGGCTCGGCTCGCAAGCTCTACAATTTCAACATCGACAACGCCGACGCGTACTGAGGCGAGGGACCCCCATGAGCTATCACAATCCTTATACCCCGCCACGCAAGTCCGCGACCTTCGATGACTATACGCTTGCCGAAATCCGCCGGGCGGCCGCGACCGGGATCTATGACATCCGCGGCGCCGGCACCAAGCGCAAGGTTCCGCATTTCGACGATCTGCTGTTTCTCGGCGCCTCGATCTCGCGCTACCCGCTCGAAGGTTATCGCGAGAAGTGCGACACGACAGTCGTGCTCGGCTCACGTTTCGCCAAGAAGCCGATCACGCTCAAGACGCCGATCACCATTGCCGGCATGAGCTTCGGCGCGCTATCCGGCAACGCCAAGGAAGCGCTCGGCCGCGGTGCGACCATCGCCGGCACCTCGACCACGACAGGCGACGGCGGCATGACCGATGAGGAACGCGGCCATTCGCAAACGCTGGTCTACCAATATCTGCCCTCCCGCTACGGCATGAATCCGAAGGATTTGCGCCGCGCCGATGCCATCGAAGTCGTGGTCGGCCAGGGCGCCAAGCCCGGCGGCGGCGGCATGCTGCTCGGCCAGAAGATCTCCGACCGCGTTGCCAATATGCGCAACCTGCCAAAGGGCATCGACCAGCGCTCGGCCTGCCGCCATCCGGACTGGACCGGCCCCGATGATCTGGAAATCAAGATCATGGAGCTGCGCGAAATCACCGATTGGGAAAAGCCGATCTACGTCAAGGTCGGTGGCGCGCGTCCCTATTACGACACCGCTCTTGCCGTGAAGGCCGGCGCCGACGTCGTCGTGCTCGACGGCATGCAGGGCGGCACGGCGGCCACGCAGGACGTCTTCATCGAGAATGTCGGCATGCCGACACTCGCCTGCATTCGTCCGGCGGTCCAGGCGTTGCAGGATCTCGGCATGCATCGCAAGGTGCAGCTGATCGTTTCGGGCGGCATCCGCTCGGGCGCCGACGTCGCCAAGGCGCTGGCGCTCGGCGCCGACGCGGTCGCGATCGGCACGGCGGCACTTGTTGCCATCGGCGATAACGATCCGCACTGGGAAGAAGAATATCAAAAGCTCGGCACGACGGCCGGCGCCTATGACGACTGGCATGAAGGCAAGGATCCGGCCGGCATCACCACCCAGGATCCGGAGCTCGCAAAGCGCCTTGATCCGGTTGCGGCCGGCCGCCGCCTTGCCAACTACCTCAAGGTGATGACGCTCGAGGCGCAGACGATCGCGCGTGCCTGCGGCAAGAACCACCTCCATAACCTCGAGCCGGAAGACCTCGTTGCATTGACGATCGAGGCATCGGCCATGGCGCAAGTGCCGCTCGCCGGCACCAACTGGATCCCCGGCAAGACCGGTTTTTAAAAAAACATCAGCCGGGCGCGTTTGGGAGGATGCGGCCGGCTTCATCATCAAGTGTCTGAGATCAATACAAGGGGACAAACGTGACACTGGATCTCTCGCAATACGCCTCCGAAAAAGGCATCAAATATTTCATGATCAGCTACACGGACCTGTTCGGCGCCCAACGCGCCAAGCTGGTCCCGGCGCAAGCCATTGCCGATATGCAGAAAGACGGCGCGGGCTTTGCGGGTTTTGCAACCTGGCTCGATCTGACGCCGGCCCATCCCGACCTGTTCGCGGTTCCCGATGCGTCCTCGGTCATCCAACTCCCATGGAAGAAAGACGTCGCATGGGTCGCAGCCGACTGCGTCATGGACGATCAGCCCGTCGAACAGGCGCCACGTGTGCTGCTGAAAAAGCTGGTTGCTGAGGCTGCGAAAGAAGGGCTGCGGGTAAAAACCGGCGTGGAACCCGAGTTCTTTCTGATCTCTGCGGATGGTTCGGTGATTTCGGACCAGTTCGATACCGCCGAAAAACCGTGCTACGATCAGCAGGCCGTGATGCGTCGCTATGATGTCATCGCCGAGATCTGCGACTACATGCTCGAGCTCGGCTGGAAGCCCTATCAGAACGACCACGAGGATGCGAACGGCCAGTTCGAGATGAACTGGGAATATGACGACGTGCTTCAGACCGCAGACAAACACTCCTTCTTCAAGTTCATGGTCAAGTCGGTCGCCGAAAAGCATGGCCTTCGCGCCACCTTCATGCCGAAGCCCTTCATGGGCCTGACCGGAAACGGCTGCCACGCCCACATCTCGGTTTGGGACATCGATGGCAAGGTCAACGCCTTCGCCGACAAGGAAATGGCCTTTGGGCTCTCGGCTCAGGGCAAGACCTTCCTCGGCGGCATTATGAAACATGCCTCGGCGCTTGCCGCGGTCACCAATCCGACGGTCAATTCCTACAAGCGCATCAACGCGCCGCGCACCACCTCAGGCGCCACCTGGTCGCCGAACACCGTGACCTGGACGGGCAATAACCGCACCCACATGGTGCGCGTGCCGGGACCGGGACGTTTCGAACTGCGCCTGCCTGATGGAGCGGTCAATCCCTATCTGCTGCAGGCGATCATCATTGCCGCCGGCCTTAACGGCATCCGCAGCCAGGCAGACCCCGGCCGGCACTATGATATCGACATGTATGCCGAGGGGCATCTGGTGAAGGACGCGCCGCGCCTGCCGCTCAACCTCCTAGATGCGCTGCGTGCCTATGATGCCGACGAGGGCCTGAAGCAGGCGATGGGGGCGGAATTTTCCGCCGCCTATCTAAAGCTCAAGCATCGGGAATGGAATGCCTACTGCTCGCATTTCACCCAGTGGGAACGCGACAGCACGCTCGACATCTGAGCGGCCGACGGATGTCTTCGAGACCGCCGACACGCCGGGCTGACAAGCTCGGCGTGATCGCATCCTCGGCACTTGATCTCGTGAAGGAAAAGACAGCATGAAGAACGTCGTACTCACCGTATCCTGCAAGTCGACGCGCGGCATCGTGGCGGCGATTTCGAGTTATCTGGCGGAGAAGGGCTGCAACATCATCGATAGCTCGCAGTTCGACGATCTCGATACCGGAAAATTCTTCATGCGCGTCTCCTTCATCTCGGAGGAGGGTCTGTCCGGCACCGAGATCGGCGCCGATTTTTCACCGGTCGCCGCCCCCTTTTCGATGGATTACGAATTCCACGACAGCGAGAAGCGCATGAAGGTGCTGCTGATGGTGTCGCGCTTCGGCCATTGTCTCAACGACCTGCTCTATCGCTGGAAGATCGGCGCCCTGCCGATCGATATCGTCGGCGTCGTCTCCAACCATTTCGACTACCAGAAGGTCGTGGTCAACCACGACATTCCCTTCCACCATATTCCGGTCACCAAGGCTAACAAGGTTCAGGCCGAAGCCCGTATCATGGAGGTGGCCGAGCAGACCGGCACCGAGCTGATCGTGCTCGCCCGCTACATGCAGATCCTCTCGGACGAGATGTGCCAGAAGATGTCGGGCAAGATCATCAACATCCACCATTCCTTCCTGCCGAGCTTCAAGGGCGCCAACCCCTACAAGCAGGCCTATGGCCGCGGCGTCAAGCTGATCGGGGCAACCGCCCATTACGTCACCGCCGATCTCGACGAAGGCCCGATCATCGAGCAGGACACGGCGCGCATCACCCATGCGCAGTCGCCCGACGACTATGTCTCGATCGGCCGCGATGTCGAAAGCCAGGTGCTGGCCCGGGCCATCCACGCCCATATTCACCATCGCACCTTCATCAACGGCAACCGCACCGTGGTCTTCCCGGCAAGCCCCGGCAGCTACGCCTCCGAACGCATGGGCTGAGAGATGGTTGAGGTCATCGACGGCAAGAACGTAGCTGCATCGGTCATTCAGACGGTCAAGAGTGCGACGGCAGCGCTGGAAAAGAGCAGCGGCGTCACCACCGGTCTTGCGGTCGTCATCGTCGGCGACGATCCGGCAAGCCACGCCTATGTCGGCTCGAAGGGCCGCATGGCCAAGGAATGCGGCTTCAAATCCGTCCAGCACACGCTGCCGGCCGAGACCAGCCAAGAGGAGCTGGCAGCCCTCGTCGCCACCCTCAACGCCGATCCGTCGATCCACGGCATCCTGGTGCAATTGCCCCTGCCGAAGCCGCTCGACAGCGAGCCGATCATCCAGTCGATCCTGCCGGAAAAGGATGTCGATGGCCTCAGCATCGCCAATGCCGGCAAGCTTGCCATCGGCGACCTGAAGACCGGACTGGTTTCCTGCACGCCGGCCGGCGCCATGGTCTTCGTCCGCCGCACCCATGGCGAGGACCTCTCCGGCCTCAACGCCGTCGTTATCGGCCGCTCCAACCTGTTCGGAAAGCCGATGGCGCAATTGCTGCTCAACGCCAATGCGACGGTGACGATCGCCCATTCGAGAACCAAGAACCTCGCCGAGGTCTGCCGCAACGCCGATATCCTGGTCGCCGCCGTCGGCCGGCCGGAGATGGTCAGGGCCGATTGGGTCAAGCCGGGTGCGACGGTCATCGACGTCGGCATCAACCGCGTGGCAGCCCCCGAAAGAGGCGAGGGCAAGACCCGGCTGGTCGGCGACGTCGCCTTCGCTGAGGTCTCCGAAGTCGCCAGCACCATCACTCCCGTTCCCGGCGGCGTCGGGCCGATGACCATCGCCATGCTGATGGCCAATACCGTCATCGCCGCCCATCGCACTGCCGGGCAGACGCCGCCGAAGTTTTGATTGGAATGCCGCCGGGCGGGCTTGCCATGGCGCGAAAGGCTTATATACTCAGGAAATAAATATTCCGTAGAAGAAATAAGAGGGAACGGAAATGGCTCTATCATGGCGTTTCTCCGTGTTAGCGGATCGGCATCGCGCTCTGGGATCGAAGCTTGAGGACTGGAGCGGCATGGGGACCGCCTGGACCTACGACAAGGACATGTCGGAAGAGCATGTCGCGGTCCGCACCAAGGCCGGCATCATGGATGTATCGGGCCTGAAGAAGGTGCATCTGGTCGGCCCGCACGCCATCGCCGTTCTCGACGCCATGACCACCCGCGACCTGACCAAGATCTACCCCGGCCGCTCGGTCTATGCGACCATGCTGAACGAGCGCGGCCATTTCACCGACGATTGCATCGTCTATCGCACCGGCCCGAACGCCTGGATGCTGGTACACGGCTCCGGTTCCGGCCACGAGGAGATCGTCAGGCAGGCGGCAGGCCGAAATTGCGCCGTGCTCTTCGACGACGACCTGCATGACCTGTCGCTGCAGGGTCCCCTGGCGGTCGACTATCTCGCCAAATACGTGCCGGGCATCCGCGATCTCAAATATTTCCACCACATGCAGACGACACTGTTCGGCGCGCCTGTGATGATCTCGCGCACCGGCTATACCGGCGAACGCGGCTACGAGATCTTCGTGCGCGGCCAGGACGCCGTCATGGTCTGGGACCGGATCGTCGAGGAAGGCAAGGAAATGGGCATCATCCCTTGCTGCTTCTCCGTACTCGACATGCTGCGCGTCGAAAGCTACCTGCTGTTCTATCCCTACGACAATTCGCAGATGTATCCCTTCGCCGATCAGCCGCCCGGCGACAGCCTCTGGGAACTCGGCCTCGACTTCACCGTCAGCCCCGGCAAGACGGGCTTCCGCGGTGCGGAGGAACATGCCCGCCTCAAGGGCAAGGAACGCTTCAAGATCTTCGGCATGCTGATCGATGCCGATGGACCCGCCGATCTCGGCGACGAGGTTTTTGCCGACGGCAAAAAGGTTGGCGTCATTACCTGCCCGAGCTATTCGTCGCTGACGAAGAAATCCATGGCGATTGCCCGTCTCGACGTTGACAAGGCGGTGCATGGGACGAAACTCGAAGTCCGCGGCAAGACCGTGAAGGCAAGCGCCACTGCCCACACGCTCCCCTTCGACGACCCGGAGAAGAAGAAGAGGACTGCCGTAGGTTAAGGAGCACGCGAATGCTCGTTGCAGGCATCAAGAGCCGACCAGTCTATACGGGCCTGATCATCCAGCCGAACGCCCGGCGGCACATTTTCGCGCTCGAAGGGGAGGGTGCCAAGGCTCTCCTCGACCAGCGGGCAGCACTTGACGAAACCGCCCTCTCCCGCAGCGAAATCCTCTATGTCGCCCGCGGCTCGCAAGGCTCCGGCCTGGACGAGGCACTGCGCCACCTCGGCGCCGACATGTTCTTCACGGCCCCGACGATCGCAACACTGCTCTTCCGATTGAAGGGCTCGCTTGCCACAGCCCATATGGGCACCCGGCTTTATATAGCGGGCACGGAAGGCTTCATCGGCCAGGCAATGCTGATGGCGCTCGATTACGGCATGGACCACGCCTCCGTCATCACCGAACACCGCGGGTCGCTTGCTAGGCGCGTGCAATGCGTCCACTGCAAGGGCACGACCGACGACGTCACCGCCAGTCCCTTTACCTGCAGCCATTGCGGATTGACGCTTCTGGTGCGCGATCATTATTCGCGCCGGCTCGCCGCCTTCCAGGGCGTCAATATCGATGCAGAAGAACCGGGCAGCGCGCCCGACCCCGAGGAGTTGTTTCTTTGAGCGGCGGCACAGAAATTCCCGTCCGCGTGGCGCGGATCACCCCGATCGCCGAACGCGTCAAACGTTTCCGCTTCGAGCGCCTCGACGGCAAGCCGATGCCTTATTTTTCCGGCGGCGCGCATATCATCGTCTCGATGAACGATGGCGGTCATATGCGCCGCAACGCCTATTCACTGATGTCGCCGCCGCATGATTGCGCAGCCTATGAGATCAGCGTGCTGCATGTCGAGGATTCACGCGGCGGCTCCACCTTCATGCATGAGAAGGTGAGCGAAGGCGACGAGTTGAAGGTCAGCTACCCCGTCAACCTCTTCCAGCCGGACTGGCGCGGGCGCAAACATCTGCTGATCGCCGGCGGCATCGGCATTACCCCCTTCATCGCGATGATGGAGCAATTTTCCCGCGAGGGCGCCAATTTCGAGCTGCATTATGCCATCCGCACGCGTGATCGCGGCGCCTACTGGCGGGAACTGCTGGAGCGCTACGGCCCCCATCGCATCAAGATCCATTGCGACGCAGAAGGCGCCGCCATCCCCCTGACGCGCCTGCTCGACAGCCAGCCGCTCGGCACGCATCTTTATGTCTGCGGCCCCTCCGGGATGATCGACGGCGTGCTGAAAGCCGGCATCAGCGCCGGCTGGCCGGAACAGAGCCTGCATTCCGAACGGTTCCTCTCCTCGCTGCCCGGCAAGCCCTTCACGATCGAACTTCTGCGCTCGGGCAAGACGGTGAAAGTCGGTCATCACGAAAGCATGCTGGAGGCGATCGAAGCGGCGGGCGTCGACGCGCCCTTCCTCTGTCGCGGCGGCGCCTGCGGTCAATGCGAAACTGCGGTCGCCGTCTGCGAGGGCAAGCTGCTGCACAATGACGTTTACCTCACAGGCGAAGAAAAAGCATCCGGACGCAAGGTGATGATCTGCGTTTCCCGCTTCGAGGGAAACATCCTGCATCTCGATCTTTGACGCCACAGGAAAAAGCACAAACAGGAGACCGGGCATGGCAATCGCTTTCAAGCAGGAAACATTCCGGGACGATTTCAGCTACCGGAACAGCCCCGAGAACATCCGCCGCTTCCCCTTTCCCTTCGACCGCGACGAATACATGTATTCCGTCAACATGGAGCCGCATGTGCGCGGACGGACGGGGACCGTTTTCGAAAACCTGATCGACGTCGACGAGCATTATGTTGCCGAGATGCATGACCGGGCGCTTGTCTTGAAGGAGGATCCGCTCCGCTATCAGGCCCTGCCGCACATGATGAGTGCGCAATGGGATACGCTCGAACTGCTGATGGAAGAGCAGGCGGCGGGTAACCCAGACCATTTCACGCTGATCCGCAACGGCGACCAGTGGCGCTGGATCAACCGCCCGCTCGGCATCGACGACAGCTTCACCTTCGGCGATGCCTCGACGCTGCCCTATGAGCCCTTCGAATACATCACCCGCCAGGCCCAGGGCGACTTCTGCATCGTCGATCAACGCGACGGCAATCTCTGGATGGATGCCGGCATGGTGACGACGCAGGCCGACTGGTCGCTCGATTTCGATATCGGCATGAACTTCATGGAATGGCACGGGCCGGTGCCGCTAGCCCATCAGATCGGCGTCTTCGACAGAGCGCTGAAATTCCTGCTGAACCTGCAGCAGGGCAAGCCGACACGACGCTTCAACTGGACGATGACGATCAATCCGCGCCTCGACACCAGTCCCGAGAATTATCACAAATGGGGTCCTGATCGCACCACAGTGACATCGGACAATGTCGGCGAGAAGGTGCATCTGCGCGTCGAGCTGCAGAGCCTCTGGCGACTGCCGCGCTCCAACGCCATCCTTTTCGTCATCCGCTGCTACCTGATGAACATGGAAGAGCTCGTCACCGTGCCGAAATGGGCGCGCCGTTTCCCGCGCGTGCTGAAGACGCTGCCGCCCGAGCTGATCGACTACAAGGGCCTCACCCGTTTCCGCGAGACGACGATCGACTGGCTTTCCAAATATGACGACGGAGCACCGACCAGCCCCGGCATTTTTCCCGACTGACGCGCCGCGATGCACACCTTTCAGACGCGAAAAACACCGTAACACTTTGAAATTTAGTCCGTAAATCGATACCGCATAATCAAGAGGGGAATGCTTCATGACAAGAGTAGCCGTCATCGGTGCCGGTCCTTCCGGTCTGGCGCAGCTGCGCGCCTTTCAATCGGCTGCCCAGAAGGGCGCCGAGATCCCGGAGATCGTCTGCTTCGAAAAGCAGTCGGACTGGGGCGGGCTCTGGAACTATACCTGGCGCACCGGCCTCGACGAATATGGCGAGCCGGTCCATGGCAGCATGTATCGTTACCTCTGGTCGAACGGGCCGAAGGAATGCCTGGAATTCGCCGACTATTCCTTCGAGGAGCATTTCGGCAAGCCGATCGCCTCCTATCCGCCGCGCGCCGTGCTCTGGGACTATATCAAGGGCCGCGTCGAGAAGGCGAATGTCCGCCATTGGGTGCGCTTCAGCACGCCGGTGCGTATGGTCCGCTTCGACGAAGCGACGAAGAAATTCACGGTGACGGCGCATAACCGCGTCGAGGACCGGATGTATGACGAGGAATTCGACTATGTCGTCGTCGCATCAGGGCACTTCTCGACACCGAACGTGCCCTATTTCGAGGGTGTGAAGACCTTCAACGGCCGCGTCCTGCATGCTCACGATTTCCGCGACGCGCTGGAGTTCAAGGGCAAGGATATTCTGCTCGTCGGCCGCAGCTATTCGGCCGAAGACATCGGCTCGCAATGCTGGAAATACGGCGCGAAATCGGTGACGACGAGCTACCGCTCGAAGCCGATGGGCTTCAAATGGCCGGAGAATTTCGAAGAACGGCCGCTGCTGACGAAGCTCGAAAACCGCACGGCGCATTTCCTCGACGGCTCGACCAAGGACGTCGATGCGGTCATCCTCTGCACCGGCTACCAGCACCATTTCCCCTTCCTTCCGGATGATCTCCGGCTGAAGACCGCAAACCGCCTCTGGGCCGACAGCCTCTACAAGGGGGTGATCTTCGATAAGAATCCGCAGCTTTTCTATATCGGCATGCAGGACCAGTTCTATACGTTCAACATGTTCGACGTGCAGGCCTGGTGGGCCCGTGACGTGATGATGGGCCGCATCGCACTGCCGCCGGAAGAAGAGCTGCAAGCCAATTTCGATATGTGGCGGGCCCGCGAGGAGACGCTCGAGGATGCCGAACAGATGATCTGGTATCAGGGCGATTATGTGAAGGAACTGCTTGCCGAGACCGATTATCCCTCCTTCGACATCGAAGGCACCAACCGGACTTTCATGGAGTGGGAACATCACAAGGCCCACAATATTATGGGCTTCCGCGACCACGCCTATCGATCGCTGATGACCGGCAACATGTCGCCGAAGCACCACACGCCCTGGGTCGAGGCGCTCGACGATTCCAAGGAGGAATATCTGCGCAACTGACCGGACCCGAGTGTTCTGCCGGACGAAGCTATTCGTACATCTTCGTCCGGCATAGTGACCGGCGCCTTTTCAAACGAGCCGATATAAATCCATCCGCAACTCTTCTCTTCGAACGTGGCCTTCATGGATTTTCAAACGAGCATTCTCGGACGCATGAGCGGTTTTCTCTATCGCTGCCGTGCCGATGAAAACTACACGATGCTTGAGATGACCAACGGCATCGAGCGCATTTTCGGTTATCCCGCCGACGAAATCATCGGCAACCGTACGCGGACCTTCACCTCGATCATGTACGAGGAAGACGTGCCCCTGATGGACGAAATCGTCGGCCGGGCGCTGGAGAAGCGCGCGGACTGGACGATGGAATACCGCATCCGCCATGCGATGGGCCATCTGATCTGGGTGACGGAGACCGGCGGCGGCATATGGGACCAGAAGGGCGAGCTTCTCTACCTCGAAGGCAGCATCATCAACATCGAATCGCTCTATCAGCGAATCGACGAGCGGACCGCCGACATGCGCGTCACCGCTTCGAAGACCAACGAGATCCTGCAATCGCTGCGCTACCTGAAGCTGCTCGCCGTCAATGCCGGCATTGAAGCCGCCCGCGCCGGCACCGCCGGATCGGGCTTTGCCGTGCTTGCCGCCGAGATGCGCACGCTCGCCAACTCCTCCGAAGAGGCCGCCCGCGCCATTTCCGAGGCGCAACGCAAGGCGGAAGGCTGAGCGTTTTCCCGGGCGACGAAATATTTGCGGCTCAGGTCAAAAACGCGGTTGTTAACCGTGCGGCCGTATCAAATATTATAGTGCGTTTTCAATAAGTTAATTCAATGTCGCGGTTGAAAAAACGCTTGTCATTGCCGCTAATATTAAGGCCGCGTTAACTTTTTGTTAACCATAGCAGCGGTAGATATGGTCAACGATTTCTTCACATAGATGACCAAAGTGCTAACAGACGCTCGCTCTATCCGCATCAAGGGCCGCTCCTTTCTGGCCGTCATGTTGTCTCCGGACCTTCCTTTCGATGATTGGTTGGCTCGGCTCGACGATCTGGCAGCGCGTTCGGCCGGCTTCTTCCTCGGACGGCCTGTCGTGCTCGATCTGACGGACCTGCAAATCGACCGGCCGCAGTTGAAAGAGCTGATTGCCGAACTGGCCAAGCGCAATGTCAGCATCATGGGCATCGAGGGCGCACGGCCTTCCATTCTCGGCGTGGGCATGCCGCCGGCGCTCAAAGGCGGCCGCTCCGCTTCCGACATCGAGGTTCAGGCCAATGAGCCTGCCGGTTCGCCGGTGAAACCTGAAGTCGCCGCGATCCGTCCGGCAACGACGCAATCGATCGTCATCAGGGAGCCGGTGCGCTCCGGGCAATCGGTGATCTTCCCGGAAGGCGACGTCACTATCGTGGGGTCTGTCGCCTCGGGCGCCGAGGTCATCGCCGGTGGGTCGGTCCATATCTATGGGGCGCTGCGTGGCCGCGCCATGGCGGGGTCCATCGGCAACGCATCGGCGCGGATCTTTTGCCGCAAGCTGGAAGCCGAGCTGGTGGCAATCGACGGCGTTTACAAAATGGCGGAAGACATGGCCGCCAATCTTCGCGGACAGGCTGTTCAGCTCTGGCTCGAAGACGATGCGATCATGGCGGAAAAAATGACCTGACGACAGCGCCGCGCGGCTTTGAGAAACGCGCGAAGGACGCTGAGACACTTCGAATTACTGCGGCAAAGGAGAGAGACATGGGGAAAGTGATCGTCGTCACGTCAGGCAAGGGCGGGGTCGGAAAGACGACCTCGACCGCCGCATTGGGAGCGGCGCTGGCGCAACGCAATGAAAAAGTCGTCGTCGTCGATTTCGACGTCGGCTTGCGCAATCTCGACCTGGTCATGGGCGCCGAACGCCGGGTCGTCTACGACCTGATCAACGTCATCCAAGGCGATGCAAAGCTCACCCAGGCGCTGATCCGCGACAAGCGGCTGGAGACGCTGTTCCTGCTGCCGGCCTCGCAGACGCGCGACAAGGACAATCTGACGGCCGAGGGCGTGGAACGGGTCATCAACGACCTGAAGCGGTATTTCGACTGGATCATCTGCGACAGCCCCGCCGGGATCGAGCGCGGCGCAACGCTTGCCATGCGCCATGCCGATGTTGCCGTTGTCGTCACCAACCCCGAAGTCTCGTCGGTGCGCGATTCCGATCGCATCATCGGCCTGCTCGATGCCAAGACAGCCAAGGCCGAACGCGGCGAACGGATGGAAAAGCACCTGCTGCTGACCCGCTACGACGCCAACCGCGCCGAGCGCGGCGACATGCTCAAGGTCGATGACGTGCTGGAAATCCTGTCCATCCCGCTGCTCGGCATCGTGCCCGAAAGCATGGACGTCCTGCGCGCCTCCAATATCGGTGCGCCGGTCACGCTGGCAGAAAGCCGCAGCCCGGCTGCGATGGCCTATTTCGATGCCGCCCGCCGGCTCGCCGGCGAATTGGTGCCGATGGCGATCCCTGAGGAAAAGCGCAACATTTTCGGCAAAATCTTCGGACGGAGGGCGGCATGAATATTTTCCGTCTTTTCAACAAGCAGAGAACCGCACCGGCCGCTCGCGAACGCCTGCAGGTGCTTCTTGCCCACGAACGTTCCTCGGCCGGGTCGGACCTAGTCACGTTGCTGCGCGAAGAAATCCTTGCGGTGATCGCCAAGCATGTCGAACTCGACCATGACAAGGTGCAGGTGACGATCGATCGCAACGAATTCGTCTCGACGCTCGAGATCGATGTCGAAATCCCGCTGAACGCAGCCGTGCAGGCCGCTTGAAAGAGGGCGCTGCCTGTTGTGACGACAGGCAGCGCTGACAGTCACGACTTTCTGGCTTTTCGGTTGGCGTAACGCAGGTCGCGTGCGGCCTTCCGGGCGGCTTCGTCGGCAATGACGCGAGCGATCCGGTCCTTGTCAGCCGCTTCGCGCGCGTCGGCGTCGGCGCGTGCTGCAGCCTCGGCGGCGGCCTGGCGTTCTGCTTCCGCGGCTTTCGCCTGCTCCAGTTCCTCACGCTTTACCCGTTCGCGCTCGGCGCGGCGTTCTTCCCTGGCGGCAGCGACGGCCTGACGCTCGGCCTGCTTTGCCTGCCTGGTCGGTTCAGCCTTATCCTTGGCGTCACGATACGCATTGAGGAGAGCGGCCTTTGCTTCGGCAGCGGCGCTGCGACGATCGGAAAGCTCATTGTTTCTGGCGTTTTTCAATTCTGTTACCTGACTGTTTGGCTGCGACGTTAGAGCATGATTGCCGAAAACTGTGCGGCTTTCGCATGACCCTATGCTCTATGTATTCGATTGGGATCCGGATGCTATTATGCCAATCCGGTTTGAAATCATCTAGATGTTGAATCACTTTTTCTTTTTTTGCTTCACGGCTGGGCCGGCGGCCGCCATCAAGCGATCCTGCAATTCCTTGGCCTCACGGGCTTCGCGCAATCTCAAGGTCTTTTCCTCGCGGGCGCGCACTGTCTGATCGATTTCTTCGACCGCGCGGCTGCGCGCCAGGAATTGCGACTGTACGTTTCCGAAGGCGATCTCCGCCCGTTGGCGCGATTTGCTGTGTGTGTCTGTCATATCAGTCCTGGATTTTCGTAACCGCGCCGCGCGTCTCAAGACGGGCAAAGGACGCTGGAACACGTTGGCTTGCTGCATAATTCCTTAGATCGATTCCGATTTAAGGAATGGTGCAGTGGCCCGCAGCGCAGAAAAAAGGCCAGGCAATTTGCCTGACCTCGCTGGTATCACGCTTTCGACAGTGCCAGTACATCCGTGGTCAAAGGAAAGCAGATATCAATTTAAGCAGCTTGAAGATTGCAAGCGGACATTTTGCCCGACTTGTTATCGCGCTCAAGCTCGTAGCCGATCTTCTGGCCTTCGACGATTTCGCGCATGCCAGCGCGCTCGACGGCCGAGATGTGAACGAAGGCGTCAGCGCCGCCGTCATCAGGCTGAATGAAGCCGAAGCCCTTGGTGGAATTGAACCATTTAACTGTGCCAGTGGTCATAACAAACCCTTTCATAGCAATTGACAGGCCGCACGTGCGAGATGCACGACGGATGATAATCTCGATTTTGAAGAGGGAAGTTCGTCCAGGGCACGTTGTCGGCGTGCGATAACAAAAGTCAAACAAGCAATATCGACAATGCCGATATAATCACTCAACCCGAATTTGTCAACTTTTAGTTTTTCGAAACTCCGCATTCTCTAGATGGTTGCATCTCAGTGCCTTTACACATTGTCGCCGGTGCGTGATGCGTCATCGGCGAGGCCAGGAACGGATCGGCCAGGTCTCCAATGCCTGCGTTAAGAGCGCGGCCGCGTCTTCTGCGGGTCGTAATGCGAAAGCGGCACGATCGTCGCCGGCAGGCGCTTCTGGTGGCCGTCGAGCTTGCCGATTTCGACCTCGGTGCCGGGACTTGCATGCATGACGTCGATGCGGGCGAGCGCGATCGTCTTGCCGAGGATCGGCGAGCGGGTGGCACTGGTGACGACGCCGACCTGGGCGCGGCCGATATGGACGCAATCGCCGTGGCCGACCGCCTCATTGGCCTTGACGTCGAGGCCGACGAGCAGATGGCGCGGGTGTTCCTTGCGCCGGATCAGCGCCTCGCGGCCGATGAAATCGTCCTGCTTGGATTTCAGCGGTACCGTGAAGCCGATGCCGGCCTCGAACGGATCCGTCTGGTCGGTGAATTCGTGATGGGCAAAGATCAGGCCTGCCTCGATGCGGACCATGTCGAGCGCCTCCAGCCCCATCGGCTTCAGGCCATGCGGCTGCCCTGCCTCCCAGACGGCGTCGAACACCGTCAGCGCACCCTTCGGATGGCAGAAGATTTCGTAGCCGAGCTCGCCGGTATAACCCGTGCGCGAGACGACGACCGGGGCGCCCTCGAAACCGCCGATGCGGCCGACAGTGAAGCGGAACCATTCGAGTTCGCCGATCGTCGGCTGGCGCGGCGCCGTCCAGATGATGTCCTTCAGGATATCGCGGCTCTTCGGGCCCTGCAGGGCGATATTGTGCATCTGATCTGTGGACGAGCGGACCCAGGCCTTGAAGCCCTTCTTCTCGGCCTGCTGACGCAGCCATATGCCGCTGAAATCATCGCCGCCGATCCAGCGGAAGTTCTTGTCGCCGAGCCGGAAAAGCGTGCCGTCATCGATCATGCCGCCGTTTTCGTAGCACATGGCGGAATAGACGACCTGGCCGGTCGACAGTTTGCGCACGTCGCGCGTCAGGCAATATTGCAGGAGCTCCTCGGCATCCGGCCCCGTCACCTCGAACTTCCGCAAGGGCGAGAGATCGATGACAGCGGCGCGCTCGCGGCAGGCCCAGTATTCCTCGACCAGTCCTTCGGCGGAAAAGCGGTTCGGCAGCCAGTAGCCGCGATATTCGGCATAGTCCCGCGTCAAGGCGGAAAGACGGGGATGGAAGGCAGTTTCGCGCGTCAGTTCGGCGTCGGCGTCTGGGGTCATGCGATAGGCCACCGCTCGTGAGAATTTTTCTTTTCCGGAAAAGGTGCGGACGTGAATATCCGTCGGATCCCAGCCGTTCGCCGCGTCGATATCGTCGGGGCAGGACGAAGAGACGCAGACGAGATCGGTCAGCGCCCGCATCAGCACGTAGTCGCCGGGGCGCGACCAGGGCTCGTCGAGATAGAGCTGGTTGTTGTGGTCGATGTTGGTATTGTAGAAATAATTCAGCGCTTCCCAGCCCTTGCGGCCGGCAATGCCGTAAGGCGCCAGCGCCGCGTTGAAATTGTCCGTGCAGTTGACGTGGCCGGGATACCCCATGTCATCGTAATAGCGCGAATTGCAGGCGGTGGCGAAGGCATCGTGGCGCCCTACCGTATCCTGGACGATCTCGACCAGTGGCTCAAAGTCGCGGTCGAAGGCCTTGGAGGGCAGACCCGGCATCGGATAGCTGCGGCTGAGCAGCGTGCGGGTCACCGTGGAATCCAGCGCGAGATCGAGGCCTTTGTCGACCTTGCGGGCGGCGAAAGCCTGGAAATCGGTGCATTGGCGTCCATAGACATCGATGATCTGGATGAATTCGCCGGCGCGCACGAAATAGGCTGCGGCGGTTGCCGCCCGGATGCGGATATCCTCGATGGGGTCGGCGGCCGGTTCCGGCAGGGCGGAGGCGTAATCGCGGATCAGCAGGCTGCGCTTGATCCTGACCTCGATCGGCGTCGCAGTATCCTGCGCCTGCGGCGACATGGCGCCAGCGGGTGCCGCGACGATCAGCAGTCCCTTTATGGAAATCGTGAATTCCGCCCGGCTGCCCGGGCTCGATCCCGCCCCGAAGATGCTGAGCGCTCCGGCCGCCGAAAGATCGGCGCCGCGCCGCTCAAGCGCTGCACGCGTGCGGGCAGCACTCTCATCCTCACCTTGAAGAATGGCCTTCAAACCCTCGGCTGAATTGCTGAAGGCCGTTCCAAGGCCCGCCGCCAGGAAGCGACCCTTTTCGTCGAGGAAAGAGATCTCGCAAACCTGTCCGCCCTCGCTGTCGATGACGCTGACGTGGTCGCCGGGCTCGACACGCACGACGACCGATCCGCCGCCCTTTGCCCTGTAGCGCGCCGTCCCCTCCGGCAGGGCAGGGAGGCCGGGATAACGCACCAGGCTCGGAACCGCGGGCCGCAGGCCTGTCATAGCAGGATGAAGTTCTCGCATTCTGCCCTCATTGGGAGGATCGGCATGCCCTCGGGCACCCACCCATACAGGTTACAAAACGGCTGGGGAAAGTAAAGTCGAGTTGACTAAAAAGAAAATATCTTCACTATGCATAAAGGGTCGAGACTCGGGAATCCGTCGGAAACACGGATCGCCAAAATCATCCGGGCGGGCTTGAGACTGTCAGGGAGACACGTTCAGGGAGACGTACAAAGATACGTCCGGGAACAAATCGAATGGGGAATTTTACCGATGACAGACGTTGTGGAGGCCGGAATTGCATCCGGCACCGAAGGTAAGCTTGTACGCGCGCTCGACTGGAAGGGCGCATTCTGGGTGGCTGCGGGCGTGCCGCCGCTCGTTCTTTTCTCCATCGGCGGCATTGCGGGCACGACGGGCAAGCTCGCCTTCCTCGTCTGGATCATTTCGATGGTGATGGGTTTCCTGCAATCCTTCACCTATGCCGAAATCGCCGGCATGTTCGCCAACAAATCCGGCGGCGCCTCGGTCTATGGCGCCACCGCATGGCTGCGTTATTCGAAATTCATCGCGCCGCTGTCGGTCTGGTGCAACTGGTTTGCCTGGTCGCCCGTGCTGTCGCTCGGCTGCGCCATCGCCGCCGGTTATATCCTCAATTCGTTCTTCCCGATCCCGGCGGCGGATTCGCAGATGGTCCTCGACTGGATCTCCGCGCATGCCGCTTCCATCACGGCCGATAGCCCCCGCGTCGCCGAATATATTGCGGCCCATGCCGGCACAACGCCAGATGACGCCGTCAAGGCGTTGCTCAGCACCGACGGCGTCGCTGCGCTGACGCCGTGGATCCGCAGCTGGTCGCTGGTCAGCTTCAGCATTCCTTTTCTTGCCACCGCCAATGTCAACGCCACCTTCTTCATCGGCGGCATCCTGATGCTGATCATCTTCGCGATCCAGCATCGCGGCATCTCCGAGACGGCAAGCGTGCAGAAGTGGCTGGCGATCATCGTGCTGGTGCCGCTGCTGATCATCGGTCTCTACCCGATCGTCAGCGGCCATATTGTTGCCGCCAACGTTACCGGCCTCGTGCCGCCGACGGCCGCTTATTCCGGCGCCGACGGCAGCTGGAGCAATGGCGGCTGGACGCTCTTCCTCGGCGGTCTCTATATCGCCGCCTGGTCGACCTACGGCTTCGAGACCGCCGTCTGCTACACCCGCGAACTCAAGAACCCGAAGACCGACACCTTCAAGGCGATTTTCTATTCCGGCCTTGCCTGCTGCCTGTTCTTCTTCCTCGTGCCCTTCGCCTTCCAGGGCGTTCTTGGCCATGCGGGCATGCTCGCCCCCGGCATCGTCGACGGCACCGGCGTTGCCGAAGCGCTCGGCGGCCTGATCGGCGCCGGCCGCGTCGTCACCCAGCTGCTCGTCGTGCTGATGATCATGGCGCTTTTCCTCGCCATCATGACGGCGATGGCCGGTTCCTCGCGCACACTCTATCAGGGCTCGAAGGACGGCTGGCTGCCGAAATATCTGGACCACGTCAACGAAAACGGCGCCCCGACGCGGGCGATGTGGACCGATTTCGCCTTCAACCTCTTCCTTCTGGCCATCGCCTCGGATACCGGCGGTTACTTCTTCGTGCTCGCCGTCTCGAATGTCGGCTACATCATCTTCAACTTCCTGAACCTCAATTCCGGCTGGATCCACCGGATCGATTCCGGCCATATCGAACGTCCCTGGAAGGCGCCGACCTGGCTGATCGGCCTCAACACCGTGCTTGCCTTCGTCAACGCGCTGTTTCTCGGGGCAGGGGCCAAGGTCTGGGGTTATTCCAATGCGCTCTGGGTCGGCTTCATCTTCGCCGCCCTGATCCTGCCGGTCTTCGCCTATCGCCACTATGTGCGCGACGGCGGCAAATTCCCGGCCGGCGCAATGGAGGATCTCGGCCTCATCGGCCAGGATCTCGGCGTCAAGAAAGCCGGCATGCTGCCCTATCTGGCACTCGCCGGCGGCCTGGCAATCGTCCTGATCGCCAATGTGATCTTCCAGCTTCCGGCTTAAAATCGCCTCCCAAGCAGAAAAGCCGCCATGAAAAAACATGGCGGCTTTTTGCATTGGTGGCTGCAGATCCGAGACAGCCCGTTGTTTATGGACCGAAACTCAGCGGCCGCCTTCGATCTTGCGGTGGCGCTGGTTGATGCCGCCCTTGCCGTAGGGGTAGTCGAAGGGCTGAGGGGCGCTAACCTCGTTGAGCTTCGCCATGTCTTCGTCGGAGAGCTTCAGCTTCATGGCGCCGAGATTGTCGGCCAGTTGCTCCGGCGTGCGGGCGCCGAGGATGACCGAGGTGATTGCCGGCTGCGCCGCCGTCCAGGCGAGCGCCACCTGCGCCATGCTGACGCCGTGCGCCTTGGCGATTTCCTCGACAACGGCGATGATCGCCCAGGTTCGTTCCATCGCATTGCGCGGCGCATAGGATTCGCCGCCGCGGTTGGGGTTTTCACCAAGGCGGGTGGCGCCGGTCGGCATCTCGTCGCGCTTGTATTTGCCGGTCAGCCAGCCGCCGCCAAGCGGCGACCAGGGTAACAGGCCCATGCCGGCATCCTGGCAGGCCGCGACGATTTCGAGCTCGATGTCGCGCACCAACAGGTTATATTGCGGCTGCAGCGTCACCGGGCGGGTATAACCCCGCGCCTTGGCGATCTCGGAGGCCTTGGCGATATGCCAGCCGACATAGTTGGAGAAGCCGTAATAACCGATCTTGCCTGATGAAACCGCATCATCGAGGAAGCGCAGCGTTTCCTCGATCGGCGTCAGCGCGTCCCAGGCATGCATCTGGTAGAGATCGATCTGCTCGAGGCCGAGGCGGCGCAGAGAATCGTCAAGCGCCTGGCCGAGATGGCGGCGCGACAGGCCGATGTCGTTGGGACCGTTGCCCATCGGAAAACGGCCCTTGGTGGCGACGATCGCCTGGCGGGCTTCGGTCGGGCGCGCCTTCAGCCAGCGACCAATAATCTCTTCCGACTTGCCGGCGCTGTAGACATCGGCGGTATCGATGAAATTGCCGCCCCAGGCGAAATAATCGTCGAGCAGCTTGTGCGAGGCCGCTTCGTCGGCCTCCGCGCCGAAGGTCATGGTGCCCAGGCAATAGGCGGTGACGACGGTCCCGCTGGGACCGAGCTTGCGATAATCCATATCTTCCTCCTCATGCGGACGCCCGCAGCCGACGCACAAAATCGCCGGGGTAGAAGCCGGGGCTTCCGCAATCAATGACAATATCGAGCTTGAGGCGGCCGCTTGCCGCCGGATGACGTCTGGCGCCCTGGGCTCAATCCGGCGCAGGGGCTGAAGCAGCATAACCAATCCCGCCGGTGTCACAAGTGGGAAAAAATATTCCCGCCGCCCATGCGGCCGGCGACTTACGCTTCTTTCGAAAACGAGCCGGCGATCAGATCGGCGGCAGCGACACCGGTCTCGTAGGCGCCATGCGCCGTCGAATAGCGCGCGCGCGAACAGGCTTCGCCGGCAAAGAAGATCCGCTGGTCATGCGGTGCGGCGAGGACCGCGCGGAGATCCGAGGCGCCAGGCTCGGCATAAGAATAGGAGCCGCCGATATGGGGTGCAGCGGCCCAGGCCGAGATCGCCGCAACCGACAATTCCTTGCGGATATCGGCGCCGAATTCCGCCGCCAGTTCATCGGCGGCGAAGGCGAAGGCGGCGTCTCTGCCCTCCCGCTCCAGATCATGGGCGAGGTTGCCGGCAAAATAGGCTTCGACGACGGCAGCGCCGAGTGGCCGGAGCTGATAGGTGCCGGTCGCGCCGCGACTGGTGGAACCGAGCATATGGGTATCGGCCGGCAGCGCCTCCCGATTTGCCAGCCTGAGGAAGAGCTTGTCGGCGAGCCCGAGCGGCAAACGGGACGCTGCCTCGATCTTCTCGGGCAATGGCGGGTCGAAGGCGATCGTTTCGGCGGCAAGCACATTCGTCGAAACGGTCACCAGCACCGCACGAGCCCTGAGCCCACCCTGGTTCGTCTCAATATCGATACGGCCGGCAGGGCGGTAGTCGATGCGCGTGACCTCGACGCCAAGCTTTGCCGGGACCGGCTTGCCGTAACGCGAGATCAAGGTTCCATAGCCCTCACGCACCCGCCAGTCCGGGCCGGGGCCGGGATCATATCTGGTGTAGTCGACGACCGACGAGCACTCCAGTTCGGCACCGGTGATATAGGTGCCGATCGCCCGGATCTGGCCATTCCAGGCATTGCCGGGTTCGAGCATTTCGGCCAGATCGGTGTCATCGCCTTCATGGCTCTCCAGGCGTTCGAAATAGGCGCCGATTGCTTCCTGTGCGGCATGGATCTCCGCATCGTCGCGCTGCAGCCGCCGCCCGCCGTTCCAGGGCGCCGGCGTGCGGTCGACCGTCAATCCGACCTCGTCGGCAATGCCGGTCCAGGCATTGGTCCGCGCCCCATGCAGCCAGCCGCAGCCGAGGTCGAGCGCGATGTCGGCGGCTCCCGGCAGCCCGACCGTCCAGGCTCTGCCGCCGAGACGGTCGCCGGCTTCCAGCAGCAGGATCGAAATATCGGGACGAATTGCCTGCAGGCGACGGGCAGCGGCAATGCCGGCGGCCCCGGCGCCGATGATGACGACGTCCTGTTCGACACTCGTGCCGTTGTCACCGGGCATGGCTTTTCCTTTCGCTGCTCGCGCTCAGCTAAGCTTGCATGTCCACGAAAGGCAAGGGCTGGGGATAGCGCCGCGCGCGATGGATTAAACCGCGTTTGCGTGACATACAGGGTCGATGAGCGTGCAGAGAGATTCGCAACTCGATATGTTTGCCAAGCCGTCAACGGCGACGGCCAGGGCGCGCGCTCCATCACGCCGGCCGCCATCGCAGCCGGCCGGCCATTCCGATGAAGACATGGCGCGCACGCTTGAAGAGAGCGGCAACTACCGCATCCTCCGGAAACTGACCGCCCGGCCGATTGCAACGGCCAGACGGCCGGAGTTTTCGCGGCTTGGCGTCATTCTCGATACGGAAACGACCGGTCTCAACCACCGCAGCGATGAGATCATCGAAATCGGCGCCGTCGCCTTCACATTCGACGATGACGGCGGGATCGGCGATATCGTCGGCATCTATGGCGGCCTGCAGCAGCCGTCGCGGCCCATTCCGCCCGAAATTACCCGGCTGACGGGGATTACCGATGCGATGGTCGAAGGCCAGGTCATCGATATGAGGTCGCTGAGCGCCCTGATCGAACCGGCGGATCTGATCATCGCCCACAATGCCGGTTTCGACCGGCCGTTCTGCGAAGCCTTCTCGGCGATCTTCGCCTGCAAGGCCTGGGCCTGTTCGGTGTCGGAGATCGACTGGAGCGCCCGCGGCTTTGAGGGCACCAAGCTCGGCTATCTCGTCGGCCAGGCCGGTTATTTCCATGACGGTCATCGCGCGGTGGACGACTGCCACGCCCTGCTGGAAATCCTCGATCGGGAGCAGGGCGACGGTGAAAGCCCGTTCGCCGAGCTTTACCGCGCCAGCCAGCGCTCGCGCATCCGCATCTTTGCCGAACACAGCCCCTTCGAGATGAAGGACCATCTGAAGGCGAGGGGTTATCGCTGGTCGGATGGCAGCGACGGACGCCTGAAGTCCTGGTGGATCGAAGTCGGAGAAGACGATCTCGGTGACGAGCTTTCCTATCTGCGCTCGGACATCTACCGGTGGCGAGACGCGGATCCGCCGACCGTGCGGCTGACGGCCTTCGATCGCTTCAAACTCTGACCGCGAAGCGGTTCGTATCCTACCGGAACACCCTCAATCCGACGACCCATGCAAACGCCGCATAGGTGCAGTGATGCATTGGCGCTGCAACAATCGATCGGCTCATACTATATACCACTCATCGAAGCGAACGAAGCGCCAAGGACTGGCAGCTAGGCTTCGAAAGCCCACGGAAAGGGGATCATCATGAACGTAGCACGCTCTTTCAATAACTGGCGCAAGTACCGTCAGACGGTCGCTGAACTGGGCCGTATGTCTGCGCGCGAACTGGACGACCTCGGCATCGGCCGCGGCGATATCCGTAACGTCGCTCGCGCTGCCATCGCCCGCTAACGGCCTGCACAACAAGCACTTTTAAAGACTTGGCCAGCGCCTGCTTTCTCCGAAGCGGGCGCTTTGCTTTTGTGCTTCCGGCGTGACGGGATCATGGTGATTTGAGCCACCTGCTTTTCGCATAGCGCATAGCTGCCCTGCAAAGAAATGCCTACCAACTGAGCAAGAAATAAGTATGATTATTTCTATCGAAGCGATGCACCGCATCCCTTCGAGCAGGCGCCCCATCCTCCTCCCAGGGTCGTCTGCGGGAACGGCAGCACTCCTCCTCCCAGCTGTCGTTCGGTTTTTTAGAAAGCCTGCCGCACCTCCTCCCGCGGCAGGCTTTTTCGTTTTTGACCGATCGTGCCGAAAACCGCAGCGAGCGACCCGTCGCCCGGCGCTGAAGACTTTTCCCGCTTACCGCTGATTTTGCTCCCGATTCCGGCGATGGCCGCCCGCTGCGGGCCAGTGCTGCAGAAACATATTGACTTCGAATTTGTCGTACAACTATGTAACCATTCGGTTCATTGCCGAGCGAAACGGATCGACAAACGGATCCGGCCTCGCTGGAGCAACGACGCTTGACGACAACGAAACTGAAGGAATTTGACATGCAGATCGACGTGAGGCACGCCTCCCATCCCGAGGCCGTGCGCGAATACGACACGGAGACGCTGCGGCGTCACTTTCTGGTGGAAACCGTTTTTGCGGGCGGCGAGATCCGGCTGACTTATTCCCATTACGACCGCATGGTCATCGGCGGCGCGACGCCGCTGGCCGACGGGCTGGCGCTGACGGCGCCGACGGCGGTCGGCCAGGAAACCTTCCTTGCCGAGCGTGAGCTCGGCGCGCTCAACGTCGGTGGCGCCGGCCGCATCGTCGTCGACGGCACCAGCTATGATCTTGCCAAGTATGATTGCCTCTATGCCGGCAAGGGCGCCAAGGACGTGCGGTTCGAAAGCGTGGATGCCGCCAATCCAGCAAAGTTCTATCTGGTCTCGACGCCGGCGCATCAAGCACATCCGACCGTGCTGCTCACCCGCGAAAAGGCCCGCCACCTGACGCCCGGCGACGCGGCAACGGCCAACAAGCGATCGATCTACCAGTTCATCCACCCTGAGGTCTGCCAGTCCTGCCAGCTCACCCTCGGCTTCACCATGATCGAGCCGGGCAGCGTCTGGAACACCATGCCGGCCCATACGCATGATCGCCGCATGGAAGCCTATCTTTATTTCGATCTCGAAGCCGAGCAGCGTGTCTTCCACTTCATGGGCGAGCCGCAGCAGACCCGGCATATGCTTGTCGCCAACGAACAAGCGGTCATCTCGCCGCCCTGGTCGATCCATTCCGGTGCCGGCACCAAGAACTACAGCTTCATCTGGGCGATGGCCGGCGACAATAAGAGCTTCACCGACATGGATCACATCGCCATTGCGGATCTGAGGTGAGCGTGGTGGCAAACCCCTTCAACCTCACAGGCAGGACCGCCGTCGTCACCGGCGCCAATACCGGCATCGGCCAGGCCATCGCGGCGGCGCTGGCCGAGGCCGGCGCCTCGATCGTCGCCGTCGGGCGCTCCTCGATGGAGGAAACCGAAGCGCTGGTGAAGCAGGCGGGAAGCCGCTTTCATGTCGTCAAGGCCGACCTCGGCACCATCGAGCCGGTCAAGGGCATCGTCGCTGAAGCCATCCAGACCTTCGGCGGCCTCGACATCCTCGTCAACAATGCCGGCATCATCCGCCGGGCCGATGCGCTCGACTTCACCGAAGAAGACTGGGACGCGGTGATCGACGTCAACCTGAAGACGGCCTTTTTCCTGTCGCAGGCGGCCGGCCGCCACATGGTCGACAAGGGCAGGGGCAAGATCATCAACATCGCCTCGCTGCTCTCCTTCCAGGGCGGTATCCGCATCCCGTCCTATACCGCCTCGAAAAGCGGGCTTGCCGGTCTGACCAAGCTGCTTGCCTGCGAATGGGCCGGCAAGGGCGTCAACGTCAACGCCATCGCGCCCGGTTACTTCGTCACCAACAATACCACGGCGCTGCGCGAAGATGCCGACCGCAACGCCGCCATCCTTGCCCGCATTCCGGCCGGGCGCTGGGGAACGCCAGCCGAACTTGGAGGGGCTGCCGTGTTCCTGGCATCGCCGGCCTCCGATTATGTGCATGGAACGGTTCTGCCCGTCGATGGCGGCTGGCTGGCGCGATGATCCGCCCCCGAACGATGACTGCATAATTCAAAGTACTAAGGGCCGCGCGTCTGAAGAGACGCGCGGTGCTGTCGCATAGAGCTGCCGTAATCGAGGTCTTTTTGCCTTTCCTGCCGGCATGCGTTAGCAAAAGGACATGAGGCCGGCAGAGCCGCATCGGGGGCAGGATCGACACAGGATGACGGACAGAGACAACGCGGTCTTCAACACCATTCGCCAGCCGCCGAACCTGCGCAGCGGCCTTGCCGATACGCTGATGGCGCAGATCGAATCCGGCGACCTGAAGCCTGGCCAGCGCCTGCCGACCGAACAAGCGATCATGAGGACGACCGGCGTCAGCCGGACAATCGTCCGCGAGGCGCTCGCCACGCTGCGCGCCAAGGGCCTGATCACCACGCGGCAGGGGCTTGGAGCTTTTGTTTCGAACGATCCCAACCCGCGATCCTTCTCGATCATTCCCAACGACCTGCAGTCGATCGACGAGATCCTGCGCGTGCTGGAACTGCGCATGGGGGTCGAATACGAAGCCGCCGGACTTGCTGCGCTGCGGCGCACACCTGAGGATCTCGACCGCATGCAGGATCGGCTCGATGCGCTCGACAAGGCGCTGGAGGAGGGCGGATACGGCGCGCAGGAGGACTACGCCTTCCACAGGTCTATCCTGGTCGCGACGCAGAATTCCTATTACGGCCGCCTCTTCGATACGTTCGGCGACCTCATGGTGCCGCGGCAATGGGCCCGCCTGGACAAAATGACGGCGGCCGAGCGTAAGCGCCATGCGGCGCGCATGCGCCGGGAACACCATGCCATATTCGCGGCGATCCGCGACGGCGAAGAGGCCGCTGCCCGCCGCGCCATTCGAACTCACCTGTCGAAGAGTGCCGCCCGCTTCGAAGAACTGCGCGACGCCAACGCCTCGTCGTGAATATTACGCGTCGGGCTTCGGTTTCATCAGCCGCCGCCAGGCGGCGTGATCCGTCTGCAGCTCGACGGAAGCGTGAACCGCGGGAAGAAGCGGCTTGCGTCTGCGCCGGCCGAAGCGTCGTTTGAAGCCGAGGATATTTTCGACGAAGCTCCTGGCATAGAGCCCGGGCCCGCTCGAATAGATGCGCCAGCCGCCGTCGACCGCGACCTTTCCGGCCTTGACGCGCGCCCATTGCGCCGCCGCCTGATAGCGATCATGGAAGGCCGCGTCGCTGCTGCTGAAATAGGTATTGCGCTGGCGCAACGACGCCTGCGGCAGGGCCGTGGTGACGGCGATGGGATTGACGAGCGAAATCGCCTTCCAGAGTTCGTCCACCTCGGCGTCCAAAGCGAGCGTCTCGCAATAGCGAAGATGCGCATGCACATACATCAGCCCGATCTCGCGGCCGACGAAGGAGGAGGATTCGGCCCGGCGAAACAGCGTCTCGGGTCCTCCGGCATAGGTCGCCGGCTTCTCCATCAGCCGCACGCCGTCTGGGAAGAGCAGATGCTCTTCGATCAGCTTCATATGAGCGCGTCGCTGATCCGGCGAAAACAGCCCGCCGAGCATCGCCTGCGTCATCGCGATCAGCGAGTAGGAGAGGCCGGTGCGACTGTCGCTCGGGTGCAGCAGCAATTCGACGCCGTCATGGGCGGGATCGAAGATACCGTAGCCGGCCACGATGCCGTCCCGCACGAGATGGCGGTTGAAATCCCGCCGCATCGCCGTTGCGATTTTCCTCAGCGATTTTGCCTTGTTATTTCTGGCCTTTTTCCCGTGGCCGAGACGGCGCAGGATCGCGGAATAGCGGACGATCTGCTCGTAAAGCAGGGCGACGGTCCAGCTGCTGACCATCCAGTCGCGCAGATGCGGATCGGCCGGTTGCAGGGAATCGTTCCAGTCCCCCTCGCCATAACGGATCAGATGCGTTCCCGGGATGAACTGGCCGCGGACGGTATCGAGCAGCTTGTCGACATGGACCGCGATGCTGTCGACCTTCGGCGCCTTCTGCATGGTCTTTTCATCGCGCCAGGAGACCTTCTCGTCGAAAATGGCGAGATCGCCGGTCGCTTCGATATAGTCGCAGAGCGCCTTCAGCGGCCAGACGATAACGTCGCCATGGCTGTCGCCCGCTCTTATGTTGGCATAGGGCTCCAGCATGAACCATTGCGGCCAGTCGCCTTTCTCAAGGTACTGCTCGCTAAAGACCGTTTTCACCACCTCTTTGGCTTCGCGGTCATGCTCATAGGCGAGCAGGAATTCGATCGGCCCCTGGCAGGCGTCGCGTGTGCCCCAGGCGGCACCGGTATATTGCTCGAGGCCGTGCGGCACGCTCAAATGCACGATGGCGTCATGCGCGAGCCAGGGCAGCAGCGTCGTCTGCGCGGCAAGATCCGGCGAAGGGCTACCGATCGTCAAACCACGAACGGCGTTCCGCCAGAATTTCGAGGCCGGCGCCAGCATGGCTGCATCGGTGACACCAGCCTCGTAGCGTTGCGCCAGCCGCTCGGCTTCTTCAGCATTCGTCATCGAGCCGACTACGGCGAATGAGAGGGCCTGCGTCGGCCGGGAGCGCAGACCGACGAAGGCGCCGTTGCGTGCAATGCCATCGGCATAGAGCAGTTCGTCGCCGCCGATCTCCTCGATGGCATCGGGCGTCGAACTCACCAGCCAATAGCCGGCACCGGGATAACGCTCGCCCCAGAGCCAGGCCGGATCGGGCCGGAAGGCGATGCGTTTGCGTGCGGCATCGATTGCGATCTGCCCGCCCGCGTCATATTCACGCTCACCGAGAACGACATGCCCGAACACCAGGAAGCGGCACGGCTTGCCCTCAACGGAGACGGTCCATTGCATGGCCGCATCCTCGCCGGAGGCGACCGCCGCAACGGTGATCGTGCGTTCCGAACATTGGTAGATCCAGCGGCAGTCGTTGAGCCCCATTTCGAACGCCGACGGCACCGCCAGCAGCTGCCAGCCGGCACCAAGATACGCCAGGATGCGCAGCCCGCTGGCGCGCGTCAGGTTGTAGGGGTCGCGGGAAACGGAAAAGAGCTTGTGGAACGAGGTATTGCCGATCGTCAGCTGCGCGGCGAAAATGCCCTGCATCCAGCAGGTGGCGGCAAGAGTGGAATCATCGAGCAGCATATTATTGCCGCTTCGGACAATCGCGCCGTGACGGCGCGCCACCAAAAGCTCCTTCTCGCGCAGGACGACATGGCGGTTCAGGACGCCGTCCGGCGTGAAGAACGACAGCAGCTTCCCGCCGGCGCGCTCTTCCAGGCTCCGCTCGGGATAAAGCCGGCCGATCGCTTTTTTGTCGAGCGATTCGACCTCCAACAGCGACGCATCCTGCAACAGGCTGCGAACCGGCGTCACCGTTTCGAGGCGAGTGGCAACGCTTTCCGCAGCTGCAAGCCCGTCGAGCCGCGCAAGATCGGCGTCACTCGACGCCTCGGGATGATCGGCGGCAAACACCGCAAAGAAAGTCGCACCAGCACCGCTTGCGGAAATGGCGAGCGGTTTCGATTGAATGGCCGGGCAGGCCGTTTCCTGCTGCCGCCGTTCGCTCGGCAGGCTGGCGCCGAACGGGCCGACCAGCCGATCGCCGAGGCGGTCTTTTGCCTGCACCAGCTGGATCGCATCCGTGGCATAGGCGGCAGTCCCGTCGAGGCAGCCCTGAGCGAGCCAGGGACTGCGGGCGCCGCCCTGTTTGAGATTTTGCCGGTTCATCACCACGGGTCCGAATGCCGGATGATCGGCGATATGGTGATCGACATATTGCGAGGCATAGGCTTCGCTGTTCATCAGGAAGCCGCGATCGCCGAGGCCGACATCCTGGATCAGCACCAGATCCGCCGGCAGGGTTTTCTCCTTCAGATGCCTGAGCGAGGCGCGCCAGAACCATGTCGTTTCGGAGGGATGGAGTTCGAGCCGGACGTCATAGGCGATATCGCCTGCCTTGCCGTTCCAAGAGAAGCTCGTCGCATCGTATCCGAAGCTGCCATTGGCACGCGGCCCGACAATCTCGACGACATCAGGCCGAGCGCCGCCGATGCGCAGATAAAGGCGGCCGATGCCGCCGATGAGCGGCGAACCTTGGATCTGATTGATCTGCACCGACCCCTTGTCGTCGGCATATTCGATGGCAAACAGCGTGCCGTTCGGCAGCGTCGATATCGTCAGGCCGGAGCCGTTGCTGATCGTGAAGAGGCCGAGATCGTCGCGTCGGGGCATTTGAAAGCTGCGGTCAAGGTTCGGGGCCATTGAGATCTCGTCGATTGATCAGAGGGGAATCGAAGCATGACGCAAAAAGATTGAGAGAAATCTTACCGGCGGCCGACCGATCGGCAACATATCGCCATGTGTCACGTTGACGCCGGCCGCCTGGCGGAGGGCACGCAGAGCAGGGCGCAGCCGGTGAGGATGGCGACGACCATCCAGGCTTCGTTGATCGCCTGGACGCTGGCCGCGGTCTGGACCAGCGGATCGAGCAGCGCCGTCGTATCCGCATCGAATTCCCCATTGTGGCCCGATATGGCCTGAAGAGGTGCGCCGACGAACGTGGCGGCATCGATGTCGCCGGCCTGCAGACGCGCCCAGAGGCCTTGGCCCAGCGGCTCGGAGCGCGTGTAGATGATGGTGTCGATCAGCGCGATGCCGATGGCGCCGCCGAGATTGCGCATCAGGTTGAAAAGCCCGCTCGCATCGGGAATGCGATCGGCCGGAAGCGTGCCAAGCGCCAGCCGCGTCGGCGGCAGCAGGCAGAACATGATGGCGACGCCGCGCACGATCTGCGGCCAGAACATCGCATCGTAATCCGAACGCGGATCCTGAAACGCGCTCATGCCAACGCCGATCGCAAACAGCGCGAAACCGGCGGCCGACAGCAGCCGCGCATCCATGCGCTTCTCCAGCGCGACCGCGATCGGCGCCGTCACCAGCTGGGCGATGCCGGTCACCAGCATCGTTGTGCCGATCTCAAGCGCGTCGTGGCCTCTGACGAAAGCGAGAAACACCGGCATCAGATAGACCGAGCCGAACAGGCCGATGCCGAGCACGAAGCTTAAGGTCGAGCCGACGAGAAAATTGCGATCGGCGAAATTGCCGAGATCGACAATCGGCCGGTCCCGACGCAGCGTGCGAGCGATGAATACACCGCCCGAGACAAGACAGATCGCCAGCAGGCTCAGCACATAGGTCGAGGTCCAGCCGCTGGTCGGCGCCTCCTTCAGGCTGAGTTCCAGCGTCGTCAGCGCAGTTGCCATTAGAAGAAGCGACAGGCCGTCGAGATGCCTGAGTTCGGACGGGTCGGCCGGCTGCCGCGGCAGGAAGAATGCCGCCAGGATTGCCGAGGCTATCCCCGGAACGATGTTGATCAGGAACAGCCAATGCCAGGAATAGGTCTCGGTCAGCCACCCGCCGACGATCGGCCCGACCGTCGGCGCCAGCACCGCCAGCACGCCGGCAATCGTCGTCGCCAGCGCCTGCCGCTCGTTCGGGAACAGGATGAAGACAGCCGAAAACACCGAGGGGATCAGGGTTCCGCCGGAAAAACCCTGCAGCACCCGCCAGGCGACCAGCTCGCCGAAGCTGCTGCTGGCCGCGCAACCGGCGGAAGCCGTCACGAACAGGCCGATGGCGACAACGAACAGCCACCGCATGGTCAGAAGCCGCGTCAGCAGGCCGGTGAGCGGGATCGCGACCACCTCGGCGATCAGATAGGCCGTCTGTATCCAGCTCATTTGATCGGGATCGATGCCAAGCGCCGACTGGATGGTCGGCAGCGACGTCGCCACCACCTGAACGTCGAGGATCGCCATGAACATGCCGATGCACATGGCGAGGAAGCCGAGCCAGACGATGGCGGGCCTTGCATCGGGGTGGGCAGGCTCAACTCGTTCCATACGATGGTCCCGCGCGCGCGGCATTTCTGCCCCGGTTGAGAAGATCGACCATGTTTGCTGTGGAGACGATCGACATGTCAAGGCAAGAGGGGTCCCAAATGCGATCGAGCCCGACCGGGAAGGCCAGGCTCGATCGATTGATCGGCGGATGTGAACCGGGCGTTTTATTAGCCCGGCTCCCTTTGCGTCGGCGATTGCGATTAGCCGCGGAAGAGCGACAGGATGTTCTGGGACGAGGAATTGGCGATCGACAGCGACTGGATCGCCAGCTGCTGTTGTGTCTGCAAGGCGGACAGTTTGCTCGATTCCTCCTCCATGTCGGCATCGACCAGCCGGCCGACACCTGAGTCGATCGAATCCGACAGCGCACCGACAAAATCTTCCTGCAGATCGATGCGCGTCGAGATCGAACCCAGTTGCGCACCGGCCGAGGTCATTGCCGAAAGCGCGGATTCGACGGTCGACAGCGCCGACTGGATCTGACCGGTGGTAAAGTTGGTAATGTCGAGCGAGTAGACGGAATCGCCGTTTGCATCCGCCGTTCCAAGGATACCCGTCGAGGTTTCGATCGAGCCGCCGTTCATGCCGAACAGCACGTTGCCGGCGGAGCTGGTATCCAGAACGTAGTCCGTCATCTTGACGGAAACGGCGCCGGAACCGTCGCGAACGAAGGACGATACGACGTTCTTCGTGCCGTCGGCGCCGGCGACCCAGTTCTCGCCCGAGAACGACGCCGACTGGGCAATGCTCATCAGCTGCTCCTGCAGCTGGCCGATTTCTTCCTGGACCTTTGATTTGTCGACACCGTCTTCGGTCGCCGCCACCAGCTTGGCTTTGATCTCGTCGACGACGTCGATCGCGCTGTCCATTGCCGTGTAGGCGGTATCGACCTTCGCCGCGCCGAGGCCGAGCGCGTCGGAGACTGCCGAGAGCGCCTTGTTGTCGGAGCGCATCGTGGTCGCGATCGACCAGTAGGCGGCATTGTCGGATGCAGTATCGACACGGTAGCCGGTGGAGACGCTGTTCTGTGTCGTTTCGAGATTGGAATTGATGCTGCGCAGCGTCTGAAGGGCAGACATCGCGGAATTGTTGGTATTGATGCTCGTCATCGAAGTTCGCCTGTTTCGGAGGTTGAATATGTTGAAACCCGGGGAAACATCCCGGCCGTGGCGAGCAGCCTCATGCTTATCGACCTGGAGGTTCCGATCAATTCGCCATCGTTGGATTAATTATCGTACTTAAAAGTACCTTAATGGTTAACGCGGCGAGCCCCGCCCTTATTTTTTTGTTCACCATGAAATCGCACCTGCCGACGGCTGCCGAAAACGGCTGCAGATGCCGCCCGGAAAAATTTGGATTGGCAATTGACGCATCGGCGGGAAACTGACTATCAATATTAAATCAATTTGATTGACTTCAAAAATAAACAACGAGGGAACGTTGGAATGAGATCGACCAAACGCATGTTTCACAACATTTCCGTGTACGCCGGCTTAGCAGCGGCAACGGCGCTGACGGCGCTCGTCGCTTTCGGGGCGGGCAGTGCGGCTGCTGAATCGGTGCTGACGATGCACATCGAGGAGCAGACCAGCTGGGTTCAGAACTTCAATCCGTTCGATCTCGCCGGCCGCCGGCAGAGCACAATGGATTTCATCTACGAGCCGCTGGTCATCTTCAATGCCGAGGATGGCGGCAAGCCGGTCTTCCGCCTGGCGACGGCTTACAAATTCTCCGAGGATATGAAATCGGTCACCTACACGCTGCGACCCGGAGTGAAATGGTCCGACGGCCAGCCGCTGACCTCGGCCGACGTGAAATATACGATCGACCTCATGCTGAAGAATGCAGCCCTCGACACCGTCGGCGTCGGTCAAACGGTTGCCTCCGTCGAGACGCCGTCAGCGACCGAGGTGAAGATCGATCTCAAGGCCGTCAACTCCGATTTCCCGGAAACGCTGGCGGACCTCGCCGTCGTTCCCGAGCATATCTGGAAGGACGTTTCCGATCCGGTCGCCTTCAAGAACGAGAAGCCGGTCGGTTCCGGCCCGATGACCGAGCTGCGCCGCTTCACGCCGCAGGTCTACGAGCAGTGCCGCAACCCGAACTACTGGGATGCCACCTCGCTGCATGTCGATTGCCTGAGACTGCCGCAGATCTCCGGCAACGACCAGATGCTCGCCATCCTGCCTGAGGGCAATATGGACTGGATCGGGTCCTTCATTCCCCAGATCGACAAGACCTTCGTCGGGCTCGATGCCGACCATAATGGCTATTGGCAGCCGCCGGCCGAAACCGTCGCCTTCCAGATGAACTTCAAGAGCGGCAATGAAGGCAACCTCGAGGCCTATAAGGACCTGAACTTCCGCCATGCCTTCAGCCTCGCCATGGATCGCAAGTCCATGGTCGATATTGCCGGCTTCGGCTATCCCGTCGTCAACGAGCATGCGACCGGCCTGCCGCCGCGCTTCGAAAGCTGGCGCAACAAGGATGCCGAGGGCGGCAAGGACGCTTTCATGGGCTTCGACACCGAGAAGGCCAGCAAGATTCTCGACGATGCCGGCTACAAGAAGGGCGCCGACGGCTTCCGCACCACGCCGAGCGGCAAGCCGATCGCCCTCCCGATCATCGTTCCGAACGGCTGGACGGACTGGATCGATGCGGTCCAGATCGCGGTCGAAGGCCTGCGCGCCGCCGGCATCAATGCGTCGGTCGCCACGCCCGAATATGAACAATGGCGCAAAGAGCTCATCGACGGCAGCTTCGAGGTCGTCATGAACTCCCGCGCCGATGGCGCAACGCCGTTCCGCGGCTATTACCAGAGCCTTTCCACAGCCTATGGCGGGCGCATCACCGGCGCGCCCTCGCGTTATTCGAACCCGAAACTGGACGCGCTTTTCGATCAATATCTGCAGGCGACGTCGGACGAGGATCACAAGAAGATCTTCAACGACATTCAGCTACTGATCGCCGACGACTTCCCCGTCGTTCCCGTCTTCAACGGGCCGACCTGGTATCAGTTCTCCAGCAAGCGCTTCACCGGCTGGGTCACCGACAAGGATCCGGTGATGAACCCCGAGGATCACGACAACAACCGCATGCGCCTGATGCATCTCTTACGTCTCAAGCCGGTCAGCTAAACCCAGCGGGGGAGCAAAATGCGCATTTCGAGCCGGCGCCTCGGCGTCTATGCGGTCGCGCTGGCCTTTGCCATCGTGGTGAACTTCATCCTTCCCCGGCTAATGCCGGGGAGCCCGGTCGATGCCATGGTTGCCCAACTCGGTCCGCGGGCAACGCCGGCCGCCGTCGAAGCGATCAAGGCGCGCTTCGGCGCGGTCGACCAGCCGATGCTTTGGCAGTTCGCCGATTATCTAAAGGGGCTCGTGACCCTCGATCTCGGCGTCTCGGTCAAATATTACCCCCAGACCGTCGTCCAGGTGCTCGGCCGCTCGACGCTCTGGACCATCTTCCTTGTCACCACCGCGATTATCTTTTCCCTCTGTGTCGGCGTCGTGCTGGGTGCGGTCTCGGCCTGGCGCCGCGGCGGGCGTTTCGACACGATCGTCTCGCCGCTGTCGGTGATCATGATTTCGGTGCCGCCCGTCATCGTGGCGCTGACGACGCTTTTCGTCTTCGCGGTCTCGCTGCGCTGGTTTCCGGTGGGTTATGCCTATGATCCCAATCTTGATCCCGCCTTCAATTTCACCTTTATCGGCAGCGTCTTCGCCCATGCGATCCTGCCGGTGCTGACGCTTTCGCCGTTTCTGATCGGCGAATTCCAGACGACGATGCGCTCGTCGATGATCTCGGTGCTCGGCGAGGACTATGTGACCATGGGGCGCGCCAAGGGGCTCAGCCACCTCACCGTGATGTTCGGCTACGGCGCCCGCAATGCCATGCTTCCGGTGCTGACCAATCTGGCGCTGATGCTCGGCGCCGTCTTCGGCGGCTCGATCGTCACCGAAATCGTCTTCAACTATCCCGGCCTGGGGCTGACGCTCTATACCGCGAGCATCGCCCGCGATTACCCCGTCATCCAGGGGCAGCTGCTCTTGATGACGCTCGCCACCCTTGGCGCCAACTTCCTCGTCGACATCATCTACGGCTTTGTCGATCCGAGATTGCGGGAGGCCGCGTGATGAGCTTTACGCTGTGGCCCATCTTCAAGCAGAAGAAAGCGCTCGCCGGCTTGATCATCATTGCCGTCCTGTGGCTGATGGCGCTGTTTGCGCCGCTCGTCGCCCCCGGAGAGCCCGGAGCGCGTGTCGGACGCTCGCATCAGCCGCCGTCGATCGAACATGTTCTCGGCACCACGAAGATGGGACGGGACGTCTATCGCCAGTTCGTCTGGGGCGCCCGCAGCTCTCTCTCGGTCGGCTTTGCCACGGGAATTGCCATCACCGTTCTCGGCACCGCCATCGGGCTGATCGCCGGTTATGTCGGCGGCAGGACGGATGCGTGGCTCGACCTGGCGACGAATGCCGTGCTCGTCATCCCGAACATGCCGCTCTTGATCCTGCTCGCCTCGTTCGCCGGCACGGTGGGGCCGATGACGATCATGACGATCATCGCGCTGACCTCCTGGCCGTGGGGCGCCCGCATGACCCGGTCGCAGACGATGGCGCTGCGCAATCGCGATTTCGTCACGGCGTCGAAGATGATCGGCGAGCCGGCCTGGCGCATCATCTTCGTCGAGATCCTGCCGAACCTGACGACGCTGATCGGCATCAACCTCGTCGGCAGCATCATCTACGCCATCGTCGCCCAGACGACGCTCGAATATCTCGGCTTCGGCGATCCGTTGAAAGTCTCCTGGGGCACGATGCTCTATAACGCCCAGAATTCCTCGGCGATCATGGTCGGCGCATGGTGGGACATCGGGGTGCCGGCACTCGGCATCGCCCTGACCGGTCTCGGCCTTGCGCTTTTGAATTTCACCTTCGACGAGATCGCCAACCCGCAGCTCCGCTCCGGCCCGGCGCTGACGCGCTGGTTCCGCCTCAACCGCGCCCGCAACAGGCAACTGGAGCTTGGTCGATGAGCGACAATCTTCTGGAAATCGAAAAGCTCAATGTCGACTACCTCGTCGACAAGGGAGAATTCCGCGCCGTGAAGGACGTTTCCTTCACGATCGGCCGCGGCGAGATCTTCGGGCTCGCCGGTGAATCCGGCTGCGGCAAGAGCACGATCGCCTATGCGATCACCCGTCTTTCCAAGGCGCCGGCCTGGATCAGCGGCGGCAGCATCCGCCTCACCGGGCAGGATCTGCTCAGGCTGCCGGAACGTGAGCTGCAGGCAATCCGCTGGAAGCGCATCGGCATGGTCTTCCAGAGCGCGATGAATTCGCTCAATCCACTGATGCGGGTCGAGGCGCAGTTCCACGACGTTCTGCGCCGGCACACCGGCTGCTCGCATGCGGAGTCCCGGGCGCGGGCCGAGGAGATGTTCCGCCTCGTCGGCATTCCCACGCATCGCATCGGCGATTACCCGCACCAGTTCTCCGGCGGCATGCGCCAGCGCATCGTCATCGCGATCTGCCTGGCGCTGAGGCCGGAACTGATCATCATGGACGAGCCGACAACGGCGCTCGATGTCGTCGTGCAGCGGGAGATCCTCGAACAGGTCGTCGACCTGCAGCGGAGCTACGGCTTCTCCGTGCTGTTCATCACCCATGATCTGCACCTGATGGCGCAGCTCTGCCGGCGCATCGGTGTCATGCTGAAGGGCGAACTCGTAGAAGTGGGCGACGTCAGCCAGGTCGCCCATGCGCCGAAACACGAATATACGCGGAAGCTCTGGAATGCCATTCCGCAGCTTCCCGACAATCGGCATCTATCGGGAGTCGTGGCATGAAAGCGGAGACAAATCCCGTTGTCGCTGAAGCGGTGATCCGGCTCGAGGGGATAGAGCGCAATTTCGGCGCGGTCCGTGCGCTGAAAGGCGTGTCCTTCTCGCTGTTTCCCGGCCGGGCCTTGGCGCTCGTCGGCGAATCCGGCTGCGGCAAGACGACCTGCGCCCGCATCATCGCGCGCCTGGACAGGCCGACCGGCGGCAGACTGTTTTTCCGCGGGCAGGAGCTGACTGCCCGCGGCGACGCTGGGGCTGAGCATCGCTATCGCCGGGAAGTGCAGATGGTCTTCCAGGATCCGTTCTCGTCGCTCAACCCGGCCTTCACCGTCGGCCATCATCTGGCGCGGCCGCTGCAGTTGCATCGGCAGAGCGGCGCAAAGGCCGATCTCGCCGAGGCGATTACCCGGCTGCTCGCCAGCGTCGGGCTGGAACCCGATGTGACCCGGCAGAAATTCCCGCATGAACTTTCGGGCGGGCAGCGGCAGCGCGTCAACATCGCCCGGGCGCTTGCCGTCGCGCCGAGCGTGCTGGTCGCCGACGAGCCGACCTCGATGCTCGATGTTTCCATCCGCAAGGATATTCTCGATCTACTCGCCAGGGTGAAACGGGAAAACCACCTCGCCATGCTCTATATCACCCACGATATCGCAACGGCGGCGCATGTGGCCGAGGAGATCGTCGTGATGTTTGCCGGCCAGATGGTCGAATGGGGCGACACCGAAAGGGTTCTTTCCGACCCGCGCCATCCCTATACCAGGCTGCTGCTGTCCGCCGTTCCGGACGGCAGCAGGCCGTTCGTGACCGGCGGCAGCGCGCGTTTCCTCGAACAGGCGGAAAAGGTGCGTTCGCTGAGCCGCCCTGAATCGGCTGTGATCGAGCAGGTCGGCCCCAACCATTTCATCCGCGCGCTCGGCGTTTCCAACGCCGGAATGCCCAAGAGCTGATTTTCAAAAGCCCGCTTCTCAAGAGGCCAATGTTCAAAAGGAAAGAGTGACGATGTCCACACCGCGACCGAAAACCCTGCGGCTTGAAACCCTTTGGAACCCGCCGGCCGACGGAAAGGAGTTCTCCTATGTTCTGCGCCTTAAGAACCTCGGCAGCGAGCCGATTTCCGGCTTCTCGCTTTGCATCAGCGGTCCGGGCCGGGTCGATCCGGCCGGACGGGTCGAAGGCGCCACGGTCTCAAAGCGGCTCTCCAATTTCACCGAATTCCAGCCGCCGGCCGATTTCGTTCTCGCAGCCGGCGAGACCTGGACGATCTCGGTCTACGCGCTGAGCTGGCAGTTCCGCCATTGGACGGATGGTGCGACGAGCGCCTATCTCGCGCTTTCCGATGGCGGCACCATCGTGCTCGGCATCGAGCCGACGCGCTCTTCGGTCAGCAATGCGGCCCTGAAGCGGGGCGCCGAGATCTATCCGGTTCCCGCCAATGCGCCCGTTCAGGTGTCGATCATTCCCTGGCCGAACCATGTGGCGATCGCCGCGCGCCGTCCATTGCCGGCCGGTTTTGCGCCGCTGGCGCAGAGCGGCGAAGGGGAGGCGGCGGCGCAGAGCTTCGCGGCGCTGGTCGACCATCTCTTCGCCGTCGAAGGCATCGTGCGCACCGAGGCGGAAGGGGCGGTGCCCGTCACCCTGAAGGATGCCGCCGGCTTCGGCCCCGAAGCCTATCGGCTGAGCTTTGACGAGGAGAGGCTGACGGTGGAGGCGAGCAGCCGGACCGGCTTTCTCTACGGCCTCGTCACCCTCGGCCAGATCTGGCGCGGCGCAAGGCTGCATCCCGGTGTCTTCCAGTTTCCGGCATCCGGCGAGATCGTCGATGAGCCGGCGATGGGCTGGCGCGGACTGCATCTCGATGTCGCCCGCCAGTTCTACGGTGCAGCCGAGGTCAAGAAACTGATCGCAGTGCTTGCCTGGAACAAGCTCAACCGCTTCCACTGGCACCTTTCCGACGACGAGGCCTGGCGCGTCGAGATCGACGCCTATCCGGCGCTGACCGAGGTCGGCGCCTGGCGCGGCCACGGCCTTGCCGTTCCGCCGCTCCTTGGGTCCAGCCCGGCCCGCACGGGCGGTTACTATCCCAAGGCGGTCATCCGCGAGATCGTCGCTGAGGCAAAGAGCTTCGGCGTCGAGATCGTGCCGGAGATCGACATGCCCGGCCATTGCTACGCCATGCAGCAGGCAATACCCGAACTGCGCGATCCGGCCGAGGTCGGCAGCTATTATTCGGTTCAGGGCTTTCCCGACAACTGCATCAATCCGGCGCTTGAGAAGACCTACGAGATCGTCGAGACTATCCTGACCGAACTCATCGAGCTCTTCCCGTTCAAGACAATCCATCTCGGCGCCGACGAAGTGCCGCTCGGGGCGTGGTCCGGCTCGCCGGCAGCGCTCGACCGGCTGCGTACCGTCGCCGGCGATGCCATTGCCGATGCCCATGCCAAGCGGCTGAACGTTGTGACCAATACCCATGGCGCCGACGATATCCACGGCTCGGGTGCCGCCGTCCTGCAGGCCGAATTCCTGGAGCGGGTCCAGCGCTTCCTGGCGAGCAAGGGCTGCATCACCGGCGGCTGGGAAGAAGCGGCCCACGGCGATGTCATCGACAAGGCGAAGAGCTATCTCTGCAGCTGGCGCAATGTCGAGGTCTCGGCCGAACTTGCCGGACGCGGCTACGAGATGGTCGTCTGCCCCGGCCAGGTCTATTACCTCGACATGGCGCTGCGGCCGGACTGGGACGAGCCCGGCGCCAGCTGGGCGGGAACGTCGGATGCGGAAAAACTCTATAATTTCGATCCGCTCAGTGGCTGGACAGCGGCGCAGAAAGGCAAGCTCCTCGGCATCCAGGCCTGCATCTGGTCCGAACCGATGACCGATCGCGCCGTTTTCGACCGCCTCGTTTTTCCCCGTCTTTCCGGACTTGCCGAAACCGGCTGGACGAAACCGTCGTCGAAGTCATGGGAACGCTTCAAGGCGCTGGCCGGGCTGATGCCGCTGCTCTATGGGCTACAGGAGTCGTAAAGCCGGGCTAGGCACCGTCATCCGCTTTGAGGATCGCCCAAGATCGTCGTGCGCGCGTTGAGAAAGGTGCGCGCACGGCGGTTGCTTTCTTGAGCTGCAAGACGGGATAGATTCGGTCTTTCCTAGAGCCCGACGACACCGGGCAATTCCGAGATATCGGCGATCTCGGTATAGCCGTAATAGGGATTGGCCGGCTCATGACCGCGATTGACCCAAACCTTGTTCTTGATCCCGAGGTCGTGGGCGCTCATCAGATCGTAGCGGAACGAGGAGGAGCAATGGAGGATGTCTTCCGGGCCGCAGCCGAGCATGTCCAGCATATATTCGAAGGCGCGGAAATGCGGCTTGTAGGCGCCAGCCTCTTCGGCGGTATAAACTGCGTGGAAGGGGGCGCCGAGCTTTCCGACATTCGACATGATCTGCGCGTTCATGGCGTTCGAAAGGATGACAAGCGGAATTTCCTTGGCGACTTTGGCAAGGCCAGCCGGAACGTCCGCATGCGGTCCCCAGGTCGGTACGCGTTCGTATACGAGCCTTGCGTCTTCGTCCCTGAAGTCGATGCCGTTGCGTTTGCAGGTTCTTGAGAGCGCGTTATGGACCACGTCGGCATAAGGCTTCCAATCCCCGATGACTTCATCCAGACGGTATGCGGAGAAGTCCTTGATGAACTCGAGCATCTTCTGCTCGTTCATGCGGTCGCCATAAAGGTCGCGCGCGGCCTCCGCCATCTGAAAGTTGATCAGCGTGCCGTGGCAGTCGAACGTGATGTATTTCGGGCGGAAAATAGCCATGCGCTTCGTCCTTGATTTGGCTTCGGGAAAGCCGTCTGCTTCGAGAGAAAGCATAGGTCAGCGTCAGTCGCTGAGAAGGCTGAATTCCCCGACGTCTTGAGCAGGAAATTCTGAATTTGCAGGTCCGAACGTCGTTTTGATTGCGATGGACAGTGAATCTCCGGCCTTGGCTGTCGGTGACCGTCGGCCGTTGGGGCACCCGATCGGGTTAGCGCGGTAAGTATTGTAGAATATGCGAATGCACGCATAATTCCCGCGGCTGGCGCTGCCAGGCAAGACCGATCGAGGGTTGTTGGGGGATACCATGGAAACGATCGCCGAGGACGCCGACGCTGGCGTCGTGTCACCCGAACTCGTGGTCGATGCGCTGTTTGCCTGCCGCAAGACGGCAGCGATCAAGGCCGCTATCGAGCTCGATCTCTTTACCCATATCGGCGAGGGCAAAACGGCAGCCTTGCTGGCATCGGCAACCAGCGCCTCGGAGCGTGGGGTGCGCATCCTCTGCGACTACCTGGTGGTCCATGGTTTCCTGACAAAGGAGAGCGGAGAGTACCGGATGACGCCGTCGACCCGGATGTTCCTCGATCGCAATTCGCCGGCCTACATGGGCTCTGCTGTCGAGTTCGTCGCTGCACCCGAAATACTGGATAATTTCCTGCGCGATCCGGCCGCCGTCGTGCGAAACGGCGGTTCGCCCGGGCTCGCGAACATGTCGCCGGACAATCCCGTCTGGTTGAAATTTGCGCGCGGCATGGGCTCCTTTACCGGCCTCAGCGCCAAACTACTGGCTGGCGAAATCTCCGGCTTGGGAAAGCCCTTCAAAAAGGTTTTGGACATTGCCGCAGGTCCCGGCCTGTTCGGGATCGAAATTGCAAAAGCCCTTCCATCGGCAGAGATCGTCGCCGTCGATTGGGCCGCGGTCTTGGAGCTGTCGCGGCAGAATGCGGAAAGAGCGGGCGTCGCTGACCGGTATCGGACGATCGCCGGCAGTGCCTTCGATGTCGACTGGGGCACGGATTACGATCTCGTCCTGCTACCGAATTTCCTGCACCATTTCGATCTGCCGACATGCGCAGGGCTGCTGCGAAAGATCATCGCGAGCCTTGCAGAGGGTGGCCGGATCGTCGCGGTAGATTTCGTGCCGAACGAAGATCGCGTGTCGCCGCCTTTTCCGGCGGCCTTCTCCTGGGAGATGCTCGCCGGCACGCCGGCGGGCCAGGCCTATACGCAAAATGAGCTGACCGAGATGGCAAGACTGGCCGGCCTTGCCGGCGTCACAGTCAAACCGATGCCGCCAACGCCGGCAAGCCTCATTCTGTTTGAATAGGCTGCAATCGTCGCTTAGCCGACCGGCTTTTGCAGAACGTCGAAGCGCGGATTGGTTTCGGAAAAGATCGGTAGCGCCGCGGCGCCGAGGATCGCCGTATCCTTGCCGGTCATGCCGATCATCACCCGGGGCACGCTCCGCGTGCGGTTGGGATCAATCGGGACGTGCAGCGGCTCCAGCCGTTCTGCAAGCCGGCGCATCAGCGATGTCGATATGCTGCCGCCGAACACGATGGTCTGCGGATCGAAGGCAAGTTCGAGGAAATCGAGCGTCTGCCGCAGCGGCTGGACGGCCTGGTCGAGCCAGGCGTCCAGGCCTTCGCCACCCCCAGCGATCCGCGCGTCGAGATCGTCTGAAGACAGTTCCTCGGCATTGGTTATGCCCATGAATTCGTAAGCGACGGTCGGCGAGATGTAACGGTCCAGGCAGCCGCGCTTGCCGCAGCTGCAGAGCTTGCCGTGCGGCTCGACGATGATATGGCCGATCTCGCCGGCATTGTTGCGGCTGCCCTTGTAGAGGTGACCGTCGAGGAACATGCCGGCGCCGATGCCGCCGCCGCCGGCCAGAAACAGATAGACGAAGCTGCTCAAACCGCGGGCGACGCCGTGGAGCCGCTCGCCGATCGCGGCTGCGGTCGCGTCGTTTTCGACGAGCACCGGCACCTTGACCCGCTGCTCCAGCTCATGCCCGACGGGAAAATCCTGCCAGCCGGGCAGGTTTTGCGGGCTGAGAGAGGTGATGCCGCCATCGGCATAGCGGCCGGGCAGGGCCATGCCGACGCCGAGCAGCCGGTTTCGGTCGAAGACGAAGGCCTGCTGAATGTCCTCGACAATCGATTGCAGAACCGGCATCGCCCGTTGCGGATCGGGATGTTTGACGTGGCGCTCGATGCGCGCGCAGACGGCGCCGGAAAGATCCGTCAGGACCCCGCTGGCACGCTGGCGGCCGAGTTCCAGACCGATCGAATAGGCGCCGGCGGGATTGATCGAATAGGGGATGATCGGCTGTCCCCGCGCCAGCTTCTGCGCCTCGGCCGGAACGAGCAGATGCGACCGCTCCAGTTCCTCGACGATATTCGACACGGTCTGGGCGGTCAGCGCCGTCATCCGGGCGATCGCCGCGCGCGACAAGGGACCGTTGGTCCGCACGGCCTCGATCACCACACGCCGGTTGTGAGACTTGGCCTGCTCGAGATTCGTACCGGAGATTGCCTTCATGTCGCCTTCAAAGGAAATGGTGCACCACCCTTGTCATAAGACGGATAGGGATGAAAGCCACATTTTTCGGCGGATTTTACTGAACCTCGACATCACCAGGCGCAACGGCATTGCGCCTCTGTAGCAGGCCGAGGATTGTGATGCCCGACAATCCGGTGACGGCGCCCAGCATGGCGGTTCCGGAATAACCTGTCGCCCAGGTGCCGGCGGCAAAAACCAGTGCCCCGATGCCCGCACTCGCAAAGATATTGACGGAGATCAGCGCACTGCCGAGCCCCGGCCGGTCGGCGATGAGATCCTGCAGATAGGTGATCGGAAAGCTGATGATTGCCGCAGCACCTATGCCGGCGAGCAAGGTCAGTGCATAGAGGTGCCATGGCTCGGAGGCAAAGCCGAGAAGGCTGAGGAATAAGGCATAGATGATCGTGCCGGCGGCAAGCGCCGTCATCTGCCCGGTCTTCCGCGCAATCCGCGACCAGACGATGATGAAGACGATCTCCAGCAGGGCGACGATGCCGACAAGAATGCCGACATCGCTGAGCGCGCCATGGGCAGCACCGGTGGCGATCAACGGCAGAAGGGCATCGTTCAGATGCAGCGTGCTGGTGATCAGCGCGACGCCGGCGATATGCGCCGAAATCCGCGGCGACACGACCTGCCTGAGCGCTCCGAGATAGGAGAGATGATGAACCGCGGCAATCTCCCTTCCCGCCCGCTTCGGCAGGAAAAAGACGATGATGCCCTGACAGAACAGGCAGGAGATGGCCGCAAAGAGATAGGCCGGCAACATGCTCGATGCGCCCGAAAGCACGAGGCCCGTGATGCCCGGGATCAGCACCCAGGAGAGCGAGATCATCGCGCGCACGCCTGAATTGGCCGTCACCATATCATTGCGGTTCATGCCGTGCATCGCCGCGCGCGCATTGGCAAACAGCAGCGAATTCAAAGCCCCGTAGATGGGTAGCGGCAGCAGCCCGCTGATAATGAAAACCGTCGCGCTCGGAAAGGCATAGACCATACCGTAGCCGACGATGCCGAAGATGCAGGCGCCGATCATCGCCGAACGATACTCGCCGAGCCGATCGGCGAGGTTGCCGAGCAGAACGCTGATGACGACGTTTACCGCCGCCGAGGCGAAGGCCAAAAAGGAATAGAGGCCGTCGCTCAAACCCAATTCGCGGATGCCGACGATGGAACGATAGGGGGCGGTCATCGCCCCTGCCATGCCGAAAGTGAAAATGGCGATCATACTGGCGCGGATCGCCGGATTGCGAAAGACGTCGGGGAAGAGGCGGCTCATAGGGTCATCAATCGTCAGGAAAATCGGCAGGCGCGGCCGCGGCGGCAGTCTCGAAATTCATGTCATGTTTCGGCTCGGAGATTGGAGCCCTGAATATCAGTAATGCTCCGATTGCGAGAAGGTTCTCGCCAGTTCGGCCTGGCCGGCCGTCAGGCCGCAATCGACCGGCAGGCAGACGCCTGAGATGGCGGCGGCGAGCGGACCGGCAAGGAAGGCGACCGCATTGGCGACATCCTGGGGATCGACGACCCGCTGCAGCGGATACCAGCGGCGCGCTTCCTCGAAAACATTCGGATTGGCGGCGGCGCGTTTCTCCCAGGCCTGCGTCTTCACCGTGCCGGGTGCAACCGCGTTGGAGCGGATGCCGAACTTGCCGTATTCGACGGCGACCAGCCGGGTGAAATGCAGCAGGCCGGCCTTGGCGGCGCTATAGGCCGGGTGCCCGAAGACATTCATGCCATTGACCGAGGCGATATTGACGACGGAGCCCTTCGAAGCCTTGAGCATCGGCTCGAACGCACGGAAACACAGGAATGCCGCTTCGAGATTGAGCGCATTATCCGCCCGCCAGATCTCGGGCGTCGTCTCGTGCAGGCTGGTGGCGCGCGCCGCACCGGCATTGTTGACCAGCGTTCGCACCACGCCGGCGCCCGCGACGCGTCTGACCAGTTCGGCAATGCTCGCCTCGCTGGTTACGTCACATCCGGCGGCCACGAAGCGATCGTCCGGCCCGAGTTTTGCGGCGACGGCAGAAGCAGCGGCGGCATCGATGTCGGCGAGAAACACGACGTCATGGTCATCGGCGAGCCGTGCGGCGATCGCCGCACCGATATCGCCCGCAGCGCCGGTGACGATCGCTATCGACTTCGTCATTTTCTGTCGCTCCCGTTCATGAGGCTCAATCTCCAAGCAATTGCCGGTCGTCGCCGTCGCGGTGGATGACGAGCTGCTGCTTGATGCGCCGCAGCGTTGTCGTCGCCTTTGGCTGCACGGCGTAGGCGACCAGGCTCGACAGAATATCGACCGTCGCGATGTAGGCGATGCGCGTCGAGGTCGGGCGATAGATGTTGTTGCCTTCGGGAAGGTCGATCGGCACGACGATTTCAGCGGCTTTGGCAACGGGGCTTTCCGTCTGGGTGAGCGCGATCGTCTTCACCTTGGCGCCGCGGGCAAGCTCGAAGGCCCGCACCAGCTCCATATTGCGCCCGGAGAAGGACGAGCCAATCAGCACGTCGCCCGGCTTCGCCGCGGCCGCCATCATCAGCTGCATGCTGTGATCGGAGCTTGCCGTGATGCGGAGCCCGAGACGGAACAGGCGGTTCTGCAGCTCGTCGGCAATCATCGACGAATTGCCGCCCGAGCCGAAGGCGTAGATCATATCGGCCTTGGCGATAAACGAAACGGCGGTTTCGATCGCGGCAAGATCAAGCGACCGGTGCAGGAGAAAGAGCGCGTTCTGCGCCTTGGTGATGATATCCTGGGCGACATCGGCCGGGTCGGTGCTTTTCGATTCCGGTTTCAGATAACGCACGCCGATATGGGCGGTCCGGGCGAGCTGCACCTTGAAGTCGGAAAAGCTCTCGCAGCCGAGCCGCCGGCAAAAGCGGGTGACGGTCGGCGGCGATACCTCGGCCCGTTCGGCAAGTTCGATGATCGAAGCATTCACGGCGAACTCGAAGTCGTTGACGATGATCTCCGCGATGCGGCTTTCGGAGGGAGAGAGCCGGCCCTTGTCTTCCTGCAATGTCGAAAAGATATCCAAAGCCGCTCCCGCCCTTATTCCTCACCCATCCTTCTTCTTATAGGCCACGCAGTCGATCTCAACCTTGCAATCGACCATCATCGACGATTGCACACAGGCGCGCGCCGGTGGATGCTCGCCGAAATACTCCTGATAGATCTTATTGAAGGTCCAGAAGTCGCGCGGATCGTCGAGCCAGACGCCGACGCGCACGACATCCTCGACGCCGTATCCGGCCTCATCGAGAATTGCCAGGACATTGGCGATCGTCTTGTGGGTCTGGGCGATAATGTTGCCGTCGATGATCTCGCCATCTTCCATTGCAACCTGTCCGGAAACATAGAGCCATCCGTCGGCCTCGACCGCACGCGCGAAAGGCAGCGCCTTGCCGCCGGCCCCCGTTTGAACAGTGCCATAGCGCTTGATGGGCATGCTGATGTCCTTGCAAATTATTTTCTTGGTAAGTTGACAAGTGACCATAGAAAGCAGAATTTGACCAGTGAAAAACACCATTTATGAAAAGAATTTCAATCCGGGGCTGATATGCGCGATCCTTTCCAGAATCCTTTCCCCTCCGACAGCGCCCGGCAGGCGATCTGGGAAATGCTCGTTCTGCGCGATATCGATGCTTTTCTCGCCGCCGACTGGTCGAAGGTGGAGCATGATTTTGTCGAAGAGGGCTTCATCGGCATCGATGCGCAGAAGCAGGTGAGCCCCGACAGGTGGCGCCTGGCCTTTCCGACGCTGTCGGCCTATCGCCAGGAATGGCTGAAACAGGCGAAGGATTTCGCCGAGCAGAGCTTTGCGGAAGATGCGCGCACGGCGATTTTCACCACGACGACGCTCGAAGATATCGAAATCGAAGGCGAGATGGCGCTCGTCCGCAAGAAGTTCGACGGCGGCATTACCAAGGCGGACGGCACCCGCGACATCCTGCAATGGCAGACGCTCTATTATTGCAGGCTTCACCAAGGACGCTGGAAGATCTCAGGTTTCACCGGCTACCTGCCGAACCCGATGGGGTAAAGCGGAGCCGACAACACGAAGGCCACTTTTTTGCGCATTTTCACGGCAGCATTGGCGACCGAGACCAATACTTTTTCCCCGATCTGCGTGGATCGCCGCGCATTCGAAGCCTCTCTTTATGCGCCCCCCGGCCAGCATCCGGAAACGCCGACCCTCTGCACCGCGCCGATCACCGTCGGACGGCGCGTCACCAAGGAGAAAGGTTGGCAGCTGATCGAGGGAACGGCGACCTGGGCCGACCCCGCGGGCCTCGTCAACCGGGCGACCTACGAAGAATTGCGCGACGAAATCCTCGGCCAGCTCCGCGCGGCCATGCCGGTCGATGCCGTCGTCATGGGCCTGCATGGCGCCATGGTAGCCGCCGGATACGAGGATACCGAAGGCGATCTTCTCTCCCGCATGCGCGAGATCGTCGGCCCCGACGTGCTCATCTGCGCCGAACTCGACCCGCACAGCCATCTGACGGCCAAACGTGTCGCGGCGCTTAATTTCGCCGTCTACTTCAAGGAATTTCCACATACCGATTTCGTCGACCGCGCCGAGGATCTCTGGCGCATCGCCGTCGACGCGCTCGAAGGCCGGGTCAAGCCTGTCATGTCAGTGTTCGACTGCCGGATGATCGACGTCTTCCCAACATCGCGCGAGCCGATGCGCTCCTTCGTCGACAAGATCATGCGGATCGAGAAGGATGATCCCGATATCCTGTCGATCTCGGTAATCCATGGCTTCATGGTCGGGGACGTTCCCGAAATGGGAACGAAGCTGCTGGTCATCACCGATAACAAGCCAGAGAAGGGCGCGGCTTTGGCGCGCGAACTCGGCCTCGAATTGTTTTCCAAGCGCGGCACCTTCATGGTCCCGCAGATCGACGAGAGGCAAGCCGTCGCGCGCGCGATTGCTGCAACTGCATGGCCCGTCGTAATCGCCGATGTCTGGGACAATCCGGGCGGCGGCACGGCAGGGGATGCGACGGTCATTCTCGCCGAGCTCCTGGCCCGCGGCGTCAGAAGTGCTGTCATCGGCACCATCTGGGATCCGGTGGCCGTGCAGATTTGTTTTGCCGCAGGCGAGGGGGCGGAAATCCCGCTGCGCTTCGGTGCCAAATCGGCGCCCGGCACCGGCAATCCGATCGACGGCACCGTTAAGGTCGTCAAGCTCGTCAGGAATGCCGAGATGCAGTTCGGAGAGAGCCTGGCGCCGTTCGGCGATGCCGCCCATATCGTCCTCGATGGTATCGACATTATCCTCAATTCGACGCGCGCCCAGAGCTTCGATCCCAGCCTGTTTTCGGTGATGGGCATCGATCCCGAGAAGCAGAAGATCCTGGTGATCAAATCCACCAATCACTTCTTTGCCTCCTTCTCCCGGATTGCCGCCGAGATCCTTTACTGCTCCGCCGGAACGCCCTATCCCAATAATCCGGCGACGACGCCGTACCGGCGGGCGCCGAAGACAATCTGGCCGATCGTGGCCGATCCCCATGGAAGAGAACGCGGAGCCGCCTAGATGCATGATGCCAGCTTTGCCGTCGTCGCCAGGGCGGGAGACCGGATCGCCGATCTCTCGACGCCGCGCCCCGTGATCGACGAAGACCGGCTGGCCGCCAATATCGCCCGCGTTCAATCCTATATGGACGAGCACGGCCTGAACTTCCGCCCGCATATCAAGACGCACAAGATCCCGGCTCTCGCCGTGGCGCAGATTGCCGCCGGCGCCAAGGGCATCAACTGCCAGAAGGTGACGGAGGCCGAGGTCTTTGCCGCAGCCGGCTTCGGCGACATCCTGATCACCTTCAACATAATCGGACAGCAGAAACTCGAGCGCCTGGCAAAACTGAACGAGAAAATCCCGGCGCTCAAGGTCGTCGCCGATAGCGAAACGACGATTGATGGGCTGGCCGCCCATTTCTCCGGCCACAAGCCGCTAACCGTGCTTGTGGAATGCGACACCGGCGGCGGCCGCTGCGGCGTGCAGACGCCTGAAGAAGCCGCCTCGCTCGCCAGGCGCGTTGCCGCCGCCGACGGCCTCACCTTCGGTGGCATCGTCACCTATCCGAAGCCCCAATCGGCGGCCGCCGTCGAAGCCTTCATCACCGAGACGCTGGACCGCCTGAAATCCGACGGCATCGCCTGCCCGATCGTCAGCAACGGCGGAACGCCGAGCCTGTTCGAGGCGCATCTCGTCCCGTCCGCCACCGAGCACCGCGCCGGCACCTATATCTACAACGACCGCCAGATGGTGCGCATGGGCCATTGCAGCGAGGACGACTGCGCCATGCACGTGCTCGCCACCGTCGTCTCCCGCCCGACCGCCGACCGCGCCGTCATCGACGCCGGCTCGAAAGCGCTGACCTCGGACCTGCAGGGCTTCAGCGATTACGGCCTGATCGTCGGTTATCCCCAGGCCCGGATCACCAGCCTCTCGGAAGAACACGGCGTGATCGATCTCTCAGGCTGCACCGGCCCCCGGCCGCAGATCGGCGAAAAGCTTTTCATCATCCCGAACCACACCTGCGTGGTTTCCAACCTGTTCGATACGATGGTCTTTCATCTGGGAGGCGTGGTGACACGCGTCGAAGATGTCGCGGCCCGCGGTCTCGTCTGGTAGGGGTCGGGATCGGTCGAGAGTGAAATGGTTCTGATGGGCGAAGCGACATCGTCCGCGATCTCGATATCAGCAAGAATGCAGTCGGACGTGCCGCCGACACGGAGCCAGTCGCTTCAAGCCGCCGTCGGGTTGATCACATTCATATCGATTTCGGTGAGCTCCACCCGCCGCTCAAACGCGATGCCCGCTTCGTCGAAGAGATGGCAGTCGGCGGCATTGATGCCGGTTGATACGGGCGCATCGGCGCGGATGCCGACGCTGCCGGGCAGCATGGCACAGAAATTCTCGCCCTCGCCGTTGAGCGAGGCGTAGGCGACGGTATTGGCGCCGAGGCGTTCAATGACGGTCGGCGTTACGGTAAAGACGATGTCGCCGCCGTTGAGCTGAATATGCTCCGGGCGGATGCCGAGGGTCAGTGTCTTGCCAGCCATGCCGTCACGCGGCGTCACCGGCAGAACCGCGGTCTGGCCGAGATAGTCCACCTCGACGCCGCCAGCGCTGACGCCCTTGCAGGTCACGGGGAGAAAATTCATTTTCGGATTGCCGATGAAGCCAGCGACGAACTGGTTGGCGGGCTTGTGATAGAGTTCCAGCGGCGCGCCGGTCTGGGAGATATCTCCGGCGTCGAGCACGACGATACGGTCGGCCATCGTCATCGCCTCGACCTGGTCGTGTGTCACATAGATCATCGTCGCCTTCAACTGTCTGTGCAGCTTGGCAAGTTCGATGCGCATATCAGCGCGCAGCGCCGCGTCGAGGTTGGACAGCGGCTCGTCGAACAGGAAGATTTTCGGTTCGCGCACGATGGCGCGGCCGATCGCGACGCGCTGGCGCTGGCCGCCGGATAGCATGCCGGGTTTCTGCTGCAGCCGCTGTTCGAGATGCAGGATGCGCGCCGCATTTTCCACCCGGGCCTTGAGCCTTGCCTCCTCCATCTTCTCGACGCGCAGCGGGAAGGCGATGTTTTCGAAAACGGTCATGTGCGGATAGAGCGCGTAGGACTGGAACACCATGGCGATGCCGCGCTTGACGGGCGGCAGGTCGTTGACCCTGGTCCCGTCGATGACGATATCGCCAGCCGTCGTCGCGTCGAGACCGGCGATCATCCGCAGCAGGGTGGATTTGCCGCAGCCAGACGGCCCGACGAAGACGACGAACTCGCCGTTCTTCACGTCGAGCTGCACGCCCTTCAGAACTTCGTAGTCGCCATAGAATTTCTGAACTTTGTTAAGAACGAGCTGTCCCAAAAATCTGTCTCCGCCGGCGGTCTTCGTCGCACATTAGATATAGGGGAGGGGCCGCGGCTTTTGCCGCGACCCGAGGGAGCCTTAGGAGGGATTACTTGAAGGCTTCGATTTCGCCGGCAGCCTTCTTCAGTGCGGCTTCCGGCTCGGCCTTTCCAGTCACCACCGATTGGATCATTTCGATCATCGAGTTCTGGAAGCCCTTATAGTCGGTGAAGAGCGGCTCGGGACCACCATAGCTGATGCCGTCGATGAGCGGCTTCCAGTAGGGGTCCTTGGCGACGAATTCGTCGACCTTTGCAGAGGGGCGCAGCGGCGTGAGGCCGGCGCCGCCCTGCAGCTCGTATTCCGACTGGACATCCGGCGAGGTGATGAACTTGGCAAACTCCGTCGCCTTGTCCTCGACGCCGGAGCCCTTGAAGATCGCCAGGCTGTCGGTGATCAGCAGCGTGCCCGGGCCCTTGGCGTTCGGACCGAGCGGCAGCGTCGTGATGCCCCAGCTGATCTGCGTCTTCTTCAGACGGTCGGCGGCACCCGAACCTGCCTGGATCATCGCCACCTTGCCGTCGAGAAAGATGGCGCGTACTTCGTTCTGCTCATAGGCCGTCGGGCCTTCTTCGGAGTAGGGGACGATGTCCTTATAGGCTTTCAGCGCGGCGAGGATTTCGGGGCTGTCGAGCGTGACCTTGCCGTCTGCACCAATTACACTGCCGTTGTTGGTGTAAACCCAATGCATGAACTGGTGCATGGTGTTGTCGAAGGTCTTGGCGGAGAGACCGAAGCCCGGAATGCCGGTCTTTTCCTTGATGGTCTTTGCCATCTCGATTTCTTCGGCCCAGGTCTTCGGCGGCTTCTCGGGATCGAGGCCCGCCTGCTTGAAGAGATCCTTGTTCCAGTAAAGCGCCTTGGTGGAGAAGGCGATCGGAACGCCCCACTGGTTGCCCTCGAAGGTCACCGTGTCGACGATGTGGGGGTAATAGGTCTTCTTCTCGTCATCGGTCATCGGCACCGGAACGATGAGATCGTTCTGCGCGAACTCCTTCAGCGTGCGCGAGCCGACATAGGCCATGGCAACCGGCGTGCCGGCGGCGGCAAGCGTCGTTGCCTTGTCCTGGCACTGCGCCCAGCCGACGACCTCGGGGGTGATCTTCCAGCCTGCGTTCTTTTCTTCCCACTGCTTGATGTATTTGGTGTGGACCGGGTCGATCGTGTCGCCGCAATAGATCCAGCTGATTTCCTTGTCGGCTGCATGGGCAGTGACCGTGGTCAGTGCCGTCGAACCGAGCAAGGCGAGCGCCATTAGGCCTGTCTTGATTGTAATATTCACGTCGTGACTCCCGTTCTTGGTTAGCTGTTCACTCGTTTTTTGGTCTTATTGTTTCACCGCACCGGCGGTCAGCCCGCCGACAAGGTAGCGCTGAAGGAAGAAGATGACGACCATCGCCGGCGCGATGCCGACGAAGGATGCCGCCATCAGTTCGTTCCAGATGACCTCCTGCTTGCCGAAATAAGCAAAGAGGCCCACCGGCAGGGGCATGTATTCGGTCTTCGAGTTGAAGGTCAGCGCGAAGATGAATTGCTGGGCGTAAGCGCCGATGAAGGTGGTGATGGCGACGACGATGATCCCCGGCATCGCAATCGGCAGGATGACGCGGCGAAGCGTGTAGAAATGGCTGGCGCCATCCATATAGGCGGCTTCGTTGAGCTCCTGCGGAATGCGGATCATGTAGGTGCGCAGCAGCCAGATCGCCGAGGGGATCAGGAAGGCGACACCAGGCACGATCATCGCGAGATAGGTGTTGAGCACACCCATGCTGCGCATCAGCCGGAAGAGCGGGATCAGAAGCACGGCGCCGGAGAACATGTTCACCGTCAGGAAGGCGCCGAGCAGGATGCCCATGCCCTTGAATTCGAACTTCGCGAAGGCATAAGCCGCCGGAATGACGAGGCAGAGCACGATCAGCGTGACGATGATCGAGATGAAGAAGGAGTTGAAGATATAGCGCCCGAAGCCCGGAACGCTGACCCACATCGTCCGGTAAGCCTCGAAGGAGCCGTTCTCCGGCCAGAAGCGGTAGGGCGAGGAGAAGAGTTGGCTGAGGGGTTTCAGCGACACCATGAAGCCTTCGAAGAAAGGCGCCAGCACGAAGAACAGAAACAGCGCGATGCCGCAATAGATCAGGATGATTTCCCACCAGCGGTAACGGTCGATCATGGCAGCACTGCTCATGCGCGCTTCTCCGGGTTAAGGCGGCGGGTGACGCGGAAATAGGCGAAGCAGAAGAGCGACAGGAAGATGCAGATCAGTACGGCGCGCGCCGCCCCTTCACCATATTTCTTCGAGCCGATGGCGGTCTGATAGGTATCGATGATCATCGTCGTCGTCTCGCCGCTCGGTCCACCCTGCGTCAGAATCCAAATGATGTCGAACGAGTTGAAGGTGGCGATCAGCGACAGCATCGACATGGTAATGATGGCGGGCACCATCAGCGGCAGGGTGATACGGCGGAAGCGGTACCAGCGGCCGGCGCCGTCGGTCCAGGCGGCCTCATAGAGATCCTTCGGAATCGATTGGATCGCCGCCAGGAAGTAGATCGTCACCAGCGGCACGCCGATCCACACATCGGTGACGATCGTTGCCCAGAAGGCGGTGCTGCCATAGGCGAGGAAGGCGACCGGACCGTCGACCAGACCGAGGCGCTGCAAAACGCCCGATATCATCCCGAACTGGCCATTATACATCCAGCCCCACATGAAAATGCCGATGGCCATCGGCACGATCCATGGCGGCATGGTCAAGAGCCGGAACAGCGAGCGGCCCGGCACGGCGGCATTCAGCATCGTCGCACCGAATGTGCCGATCACCATTTTCAGCGCGACCGAGAAGAAGGTCCAGACGAAGGTGCGGAAGATGACCTCCGCAAAGGTGGCGTTGAAGATCTTCTGGTAATTGATCCAGCCGACCCAGTTGGTGGTCTTCTTCAGCGACGCATCGGTGAAGGAGAGAATGAAGGTATCGACAAGGGGATAGGCGACGATGGCGAGAACATAGAGGACGGCCGGAAGAAGAAGGATCCAGGCGAAGATGAAGGCGCTTCTTTGTACACTCATCTTGCCGCCTTCCTCAAGCCGCTCTTGCGTGGAGCGCCTCGTCGAAGCGGTCCCAGATGGGACGCAGGTCGACGACGGTTTTCTTCATCCTCGCCTCATCCATCGCCAAGGCGAGGATGCCAGCTTCGAGCGCGTTCAGCGTGGAAACCGGAAGTTCAAGCCCGGTGCGCACGCTTTCCAGCAGATCGCTCGCCATCTGTTCGTCGGCGCCGTAATGCTGAGAAAGTTCGGTGGCGGCATATTTATTTTCCACGACCTTCTTGCCGGTCAGCTGCTCATGCACATCGAGATAGCCGCGCACGAAATCGCCTTCGGCCATGCCGCGCGAACCCATGATGGCGAAACGGCGGAACTGATCGGGCACGTTCAGATTGGTGTGGAAGTTCATGCCGACGCCATTTTCATATTCAACGATCGCCACCTGATAATCGATGATGTCGGCATCGCTGTCGAAGACCTTGTCCGATCCCATCCAGCCGCTCGGCTTGCGGTGGAAAAGCTCGAGATCGTTGATCCCTTCGCGGGCCGGGTCGTTGGCCGGAATGAAGCTCTTGCGGCCACCGAAGCTTGCCACCCGTTCCGGCCGCGCGCCGACGACACCATTATAAAGGTCGAGGTCGTGGCAGCATTTCTCCAGCATGAAGCTGCCGGAATAGCGCTCATAACGGCGCCAGTCGCGCATGAAGAAGGCGCCGTGATAAGGCTCGATGTGCTCGGAAGCCTCGATCGAGACGATCTGGCCGAGTTTGCCCTCGGCCTGGATGGCGCGCAGATCCTTGTAGAGGGGAGAATACCGCAGCACCAGACCGACCATCAGCCGCTCGTGACCGAACTTCGCCATCAGATGGGCAAGCTCGATGCTTTCGGCGATTGTGGTCACGATCGGCTTTTCGCAGAAGACCTTGAGACCGGCTTGCAACCCGAGCCTGATATGATCGAGATGCAGGTGATTGGGAGAGCCGATCATCAGCAGATCGAGCTTTTCGGACGCCAGCAACTCCTCTGGCGAAGCATAGGCCTTGCCGACCGAGACTCCCTTTTCCGTCAATCCGGGAAGTCCGGCAGGTTCTGGATCGACATAGCCGACAATGTCGAAGCTGCTATCGATCGCTTTGAACACATATCCGAGATAGCCGAGCCGGAATCCCAGCCCGATGATTCCCACTTTCATGCCGATCAAGTTCCCAATTAAGTAATTTATTTTCTTTAAGTTGGGACAAAAATCGAGAGGCGTCAATAGAAAACGGGCCTCAAAGCGCGAGCATGAAATTAATTTTCATAGACCGGCGGATGGCGCCGATTGTTGGCTGCGACCCGCCGGATGCGGTTGCCGAAGGAAATAGCCCGCACCGCTTGAAGCAGCGGCGGCGAATTCAGCGTCCTTTGCAGCAGCCGGCGATCGTCCCGACAGCCACACGCGGGACTCGCGAAATGTTGAAAAGACACATGAGTTTACGTGTGTAGGATGGCGCGAGACCCGAAGGCAAGGAGGAGCCATCATGACCCGCATGACAGCCAAGGATTTCCCTCAGGAACTTCTCGAACTCTATGATTATTACGCGCACGGGAGGATTACCAAGCGCGAGTTTCTCGACCGGGCCGGCAAATTCGCCGTCGGCGGGCTGACGGCAGCCGCCATTCTTTCGTCGCTGAGCCCGGACTATGCGCTGGCGACCCAGGTGGAGTTCACCGATCCCGACATATCAGCCGAATATATCACCTATTCCTCGCCGAAAGGAAATGGAGATGTCCGCGCCTATCTCGTCCGCCCCGCAAAAGCCGCCGGCAAAGTCGCGGCCGTGGTGGTCGTGCACGAGAACAGAGGCCTGAACCCCTATATCGAGGATGTGGCGCGGCGCGTGGCGAAGGCCGGTTTCATCGCGCTGGCACCGGATGGACTCTCCTCGGTCGGCGGTTATCCCGGCAACGACGAAAAGGGGCGGGACCTGCAGCAGAAGGTCGACCCGGAAAAGCTGATGAACGACTTCTTCGCGGCGGTGGAGTTTCTGATGAAGAGCGACCTCACCACCGGCAAGGTCGGCATCACCGGCTTTTGCTACGGCGGCGGCGTCGCCAATGCTGCGGCGGTCGCCTATCCAGAACTTGCCGCCGCCGTGCCGTTCTACGGCAGGCAGCCGCGCGCCGAGGACGTGCCGAAGATCAAGGCGCCCCTGCTTCTCCATTACGCCGGGCTGGACAAGGGCATCAATGAAGGCTGGCCGGCCTATGAAGCCGCGCTGAAATTGTCGCAAAAAACCTACGAGGCCTATGTCTATCCCGACGTCAATCACGGCTTCCACAATGATTCCACGCCGCGCTACGACGAAGCCGCCGCCAAGCTCGCCTGGCAGCGCACGGTCGACTGGTTCACGAAATACCTCGCCTGAGAAGGCCATGGCCTGAACGATGCTGGGGCGGGGAGCCGTTCCCCGCCGCCTATCCGTCCCCGTGGCTTGTCAAGGCGACTGACGGTCTGCAATCAGGCCCCAGAAGAAATCGTCGCCGGACATGTTTTCAGAATCGGCAAGCGTGCGAAGTTGCAGGAAAGCAGCGCCGGACGCATTCCGATTTCCCCAGCGCAAGCAGTCCATGAACTTGACTTCACGTTCATGCACACTCATCGGCGCTTCGAGCGATCCCTTCGCATGCAGCCGGGACTTGCTCAGAATGCGGCCGTCGCGAGTGGTGACCGTGACGACGTGCGGGAGGCGCTCGACGCCTCTTTCTTCTTCGGCCGAATAGGACTGCATTTCGATGCACGGCATGAATTGCCGGATTTCCAGCCGTTCGATCTGCTGCCGCGTAAAGTCCGAAAGGCTGAGAGCTCCCTTGAGGAAAGCCGTCGCCAGGCAATATGGCATCGAGAAGCGGGCCTGCATCTCGTTGGTGGGCTCGGGATAAGCGAGATTACGGGCAGCGGATATGCCGACTTTCGTCTCGATCCTGGCAATGTCGGCCGCCAAAAGCCCGTGCTCCTGCTTTAGGTCCAGAAGCGCGTCGATGGCGCGATGGGTCGAGGCGCAGCAGGGATGACGCTTGGTCACTACGCCCCGGCTTTCGATGATGTGTTCTTCCGTCAATGCCAGGCCCTCCCACCCCTTGGCATCATCGCCGCCGAACAAATCGCGGAAGCCCTGCGGCCGTTCTAGAATATCCGGCCGGCCGCTCAGACCCGCAAGCGCCATGCGCGCCGCATCCACCGCATTGCGCGCTGCAATGCCCGCATGAAGCGGTTTGGCGCTCGTGCCGAATTGCCCTTTCGGCCCGCAGGCAAAGCTGGTCGCGAGGCTCATCGCCGCAGCGAGGCTCTCTTCGTCGCCACCGAGAAGCCGTGCCACGCCTGCAGCAGCCCCGATGCTGCCGACCGTCGAAGTCGCGTGCCAGCCCCTGTTATAGTGAGAGGGATTGACGCCGAAGCCGACCGTCGCCTGCGCTTCCAGCCCGGTCAGGTAGGCCTCGAGAAACCGTTTTCCGCTCACGGCATTTCCGCGCGTCAGAACCGCCAGCAGCGCCGGCACCAGTACCGCGGAAGCATGCGCCCTCGCCGGATGGAAATTGTCATCGAAATCGAGCGCATGAGCCGCCGTTGCGTTGACGAGGGCGGCGAGCGAGGGCGAGGCGGAGCCGCCAGTGATGAGCCGCGCTTGGCCGCCGCCGGCGATTTCCCCGTCGAAAGCGCGGGTAAGCGCGGCGACGCTTTCATCGCTGCTGCCTGCAATCATGCAGCCGATAGTATCCACCGCCGCATCTCTTGCCCGATCCATGGCGAGGCTTGAGAACGTCGTGCGCGACAGGGCCTGTTCCGCGATCGTCCGGAGAATGGTGGCCATTGACGAAAGTCTTTCCGTGGGTTTGGTTTCTCAGCGGAAAATGTTCAACTTTCCGCAGCTCCGCAATCTTATGCGGTTTGCGGGTAGGGCTATCCTCATGGGAGATAGAATGGCGCGAGACACGAGTGCGGCGATCAGCCTGAAGCATATCGAGGCCTATGACGCCATCGCCGCGACCGGCTCGACGATCGCTGCCTCCGTCGAGCTTGGGATCTCGCAATCGAATGCCAGCCGTTTGTTGCAGCAACTGGAAGACTATCTCGGCGTCCGGCTTTTCGAGCGGGAAAAGAACCGGCTTCAACCGACCCGCGAGGGGCTTCAGCTCGGCCCGGAAATCCGCGCCATTTCCGACCGGCTCCGCGCCTTGAAAACCGCGGCGATGGAGCTTGAGAGCGGTCGATCGCGCGAGATCATGCTGCGGCTCGCCTTTCCCGCCAGCCTTTCCTCAACGCGCATTCCGAAGTTAGTGAAGAACTTTCTTGCCGCCAATGGCCCGATGCGCGTCGAAGTCGCGTCCGGCAGCTATCTCGCATTAGAACGGATGGTGGCCGACGGCGAGGCCGATCTCGGCTTCGCGCGTCTGCCGCTGATGAGCCCGGGATTGAAACAGGAGAAGATCCTGTCGTCGCGGATCATTTGCGCCGTGCACACCGATCATTCCAAGGCCGGTAGCCGGCTATTGTCGGTCGGCGACCTGAAGGGGCAGGATCTGATCATGCTGAACAGGGAGCGACCGGTTCGCCACGAGCTGGAGGCGTTGTTCCACAAGGCCGGCATCCGTCAACGCCCCCTGCTTGAGGCCCATTCGGTGGCGAGTGCCTGCGCGCTGGCCGCACAGGGGCTCGGCATTGCGCTGGTCGGGGAAATCATCGCTCGCGAATATGCGACGCTGCCGCTGCAGTTCATTCCGCTCGAACCGGAACTGCCCGTTGCCTACGCGCTGATCAGCGGAGAGAAATTTCCGATGCCCAAGGCCGCCAGCCTCTTCCTTCAAAGCATTTCGGACTGGGCATGATGACGGTGCTTATACCGTCCCGGGGGATCGCAAAAGCATGAATATCAAGCAACTGGAAGTCCTGCGCACACTTCTTGCGACAGGGTCGACGATTGCCACGGCAAAGACGATGGGTCTCAGCCAGTCCGGCGTCAGTCGTCTACTCCAGCAACTCGAGGCGGATCTTTCGATGTCGCTTTTCGTGCGCGACAAAGGCCGTCTCATCTCCACCCCCGAGGCCCTGCTTCTTGCCCGCGATGCCGAGAACATCCTGCTGGCGGTCGATCGGATGTCAGGTCACGCGGAGGACTTGCGAAGCGGCGCCGCCGGCCCGGAGATCGTCCGCATCGGCCTGCCGAGCAGCATGTGGGAGCATTTCGCGCCGGCAATGCTGGTCGATTACATCCGCGATTTCCCCGGTGTACGGATCGAAACCTTCTTCGAGACGACGACGGCGATCAACAAGCTCGTCGAGCAGAGGGTGATCGATTTCGGCTTTCTACGCATGGAGGGCGAGAGCGGACCGGGCATCGAGGTCGAGCGCGTCGCCACCGGCGAAAGCGTCTGCGTCGTTCCAAAGGATCATCCTCTTTCGAAACTGGAGGAAATCACCGTCAAGAATTTGCGCGACGTTCCTCTCATTCTGATTGGCCGCCAACGGCCGAACCGCATGGCGCTCGACCAAACCTTTCGGCGGGCTGGCATCAAGCAGATCGTCAAGATCGAGACGCATACCAACAGTTCCGCCTGTTCCTACGTCGCGCATGGCCTCGGGGTAACGATCATCAGCAGCTTTTATGCGAATCTCTATCGCCACCTGCCGGTCGTTCACCGTCCTTTCGTGCCACGCGCGACCCAGGAATTCGGATTGGCAAGGGCAGTCGGCACGCCACTCTCGATTGCCGCCCATGCTCTCAGCGATGCCTTGAAGCGACAGATCCAGCTTTCGCAAAAAGACATTTGAAATCAGTTTTTTAGCTTGAACCTTTGCGCCAATGCAGTCGCTTTGGTTGCGGTCACATTCCGCATAGACTTATGACGAAATCGCATAATATTGCGGATATTTCTCCATTCGATCATAGTCGGCAGCAACGAAACCGATGGCGCCGGACACTCACCGTCGCCCATCGCGGGGAACAAAAATGCTGAAATTCGTTCTGAACCGCCTGCTGATGGCATTGCCGACGATCATCCTCGTTTCGGTGACTGTCTTCACCCTGATCCGCTTCATACCCGGCGATCCGGCGGCACTGATGCTGGGTGATATGGCAGAGCCAGATCAGATCGCGGCGATGCGCTCGGAACTCGGCCTCGACAAATCGCTGCCGGAACAGTTCCTGATCTGGACCGCCAATGTCGTCCAGGGTGACTTCGGCCGCTCGATCGTCAACGGCGAGGCGGTTCTGCCGCTCGTCGCATCACGTTTTCTGGTCAGCGCCGAAATCGTCGTCATCGCCGTCCTTCTGGCGAGCCTCATCGCCGTGCCGGCCGGCGTCATCGCCGCCTGGCGGCAAAACAGTTTGACGGACCTGGCGCTGGTCGGCACGGCGACGATCCTGCTGTCGATCCCGACATTCTGGCTCGGACTGCTGCTGCTGCTTTTCTTCGGCTTGAAACTCGGCTGGCTACCGGTCCTTGGCTACGTCTCGATCGGCAGCAACATGACCGGCGGCCTGCTCTACCTCGTGCTGCCGATCGTGACCCTGGTTATTCATGAAATGGGTGTGTTGATCCGCATGGCACGCGCCTCGACGCTGGAAGTGCTGCGTCTCGACTATATTACCCACGCGCGGGCCAAGGGCCTTTCCGAAAGCGCCGTCCTCTGGCGGCACGCCTTCAAGAATGCCTTCGGCCCAACCTGGACGGTCATCGGCCTGATCCTCGGCAATCTGCTTGGCGGCATTGCCGTCATCGAGACGGTCTTCACCATTCCGGGGCTCGGGCGCCTGATGGTCGACAGCATTTTTGCGCGCGATTACCCGGTTATCCAGGGTTGCCTGCTGTTCGTCTCGCTTTCCTATGTGCTGGTCAATTTGGTCGTCGACCTGCTCTATCCCTTGTTCGATCCCCGGGTGGTCGCCGAATGAAAAACGTCACGTTCAACGGCTTCATCGGCAGCATTCTGATTGCCGCCTTGCTCATATCAGCTGCGATCGGGCTATTCTGGACCCCCTATGATCCGATGAAGCTCGGCTTCACGGCACGGCTGGCGGCACCAAGCAGCGGCCACTGGCTCGGAACCGACGAATTCGGCCGTGACGTGCTCAGCCGGCTGATCGTCGGCGCCCGGGCGAGCGTCTGGATCGGCACCTTGACGGTCACATTCGCGACGGTCTGCGGCACGCTGATCGGTCTCGTCAGCGGCTACGCCCGCGGTTGGATCGATGCCGTCGTCATGGCCATCAACAATGCGCTTCTCGCCTTTCCGGGCATCCTGCTGGCGCTGGGATTGCTCGCCGTCTTCGGCGCCAACCAATATGGCATCATCTTCGCGCTGGGCATTGCCTATTCCCCCTCGATGGCCCGCGTTGTCCGGGGTGCCGTCCTGTCGCTGCGCGAGCGGGAGTTCATCGAGGCTTCAAAGGTGATGGGCAATGGCACGCTCTACACCATGTTCCGCCATATCCTCCCCAATTGCATCGCCCCGATCACCGTGCTTGCAACCTCGATGTTCGGCTGGGCGATCCTTTCGGAAAGTGCGCTCAGCTTTCTCGGTCTCGGCGTTCCGCCACCGGCACCGACCTGGGGCAACATGCTGGCTGCCGGGCGACCCTTCATCGAGCAGGCTGTTTGGCTGGGTCTGTTCCCGGGCCTGGCGATCGCCCTGACGCTCCTCGGCATCAATCTTCTGGGCGACGCTCTTCGGGACAAGCTTGATCCGCGGATGAGGGGACTGAGATGATAAATGAAACGCTTTTGAATGTCCGCAACCTGTCGCTTCAGGTCGCCGGGACCGGTGTGCAGGTCGTCAAGGACGTCAGCTTCGATATCGCGCCGGGCGAAATCTTCGGCATCGTCGGAGAAAGCGGATCGGGCAAGACGCTGGCAACACGCGCCCTGATCTCACTGCTGCCGGCACCCATCAAGGTGATCGGCGGCTCCATCGCCTACAAGGGACGCGACGTGCCTTCCATGAACGGCGCGCAATTGCGCCAGCTACGAGGCGCGGAAATCGGTGTCGTCTTTCAGGAACCGATGACCTCGCTCAATCCCTCGATGTCCGTCGGCCGCCAACTCGAAGAAGGGTTGCAGCTGCATACGAGATTTTCTCGGGAAGAGCGGCGCAGCCGGATCCTCGACATGCTGAGCCGGGTCGGGATCCGCGATCCCGCCGGGGCGCTCACGTCCTACCCGCATGAATTCTCGGGCGGTATGCGCCAGCGCATCATGCTGGCATCGGTCATGCTACTGAAACCGGCGCTGTTGATCGCCGACGAGCCTACGACTGCGCTCGATGCCGTGATCCAGCGCGATGTCATGGAATTGATGGTGGAACTGACGCAGGCGGAAGGCACCGCCGTGCTGCTGATCAGTCATGACCTTCCGATGGTTGCCCGCTACACGAACCGCATCGTCGTCATGGAAAAGGGCATGATCGTCGAAGAAGGACGCACCGCCGATCTGCTCGACGCACCGCAGCGTGCCTATACGAAGAAACTGCTTTCCTCCCTGCCGTTCCGTGGGCAGACGCGAACGATCGACAAGACCAAGGCGCCGATGGTCTCGGCGCGTGATATCGTCGTCGATTATGCGGGCCGGCGGTCGCTGATGAAGAAGGCAACGCCAAAGCGGGCGCTGCATGGCGTCAGCATCGATATCCACGAGGGCGAAGTCGTTGCACTTGTGGGTGGTTCGGGTTCCGGCAAAACCACGCTCGGCCGCACCATTGCCGGGCTGGTCCGGGAGAGCAAAGGCGATATCCGTTTCAAGGGACGCAGCCGCGACGACGATTGGATGGACTATCGGCTGAATTGCCAGATGGTTTTTCAGGATCCGTATTCCTCGCTCGATCCGCGCATGACCATCGCAGCGCTTGTCGAAGAAGCGCTGCGGCTCGTTCCCGATCTCAACGCTGCGGCAAAGCGCCAGCGCGCCCTGGAGACGCTTGAAGAAGTCGGGCTTGGGGCCGACTACGCCTGGCGCTATCCACATGAGCTTTCCGGCGGCCAGCGTCAGCGCGTGGCGATTGCCCGGGCCATTGCGCGCCGGCCGAAATTCCTGATCGCCGACGAACCGGTATCGGCCCTCGACGTGACGGTCAGGGCGCAGGTGCTCGAACTCCTGTCCGATCTGCAAAAACGCTACGGCTTTTCCTGCTTGTTCATCAGCCATGATCTCGGCGTGGTCGAGCAGGTGGCCGATCGCGTCGTCGTCATGCAGGACGGCCGGATCATCGAGGAGGGCGACCGCGATACGATTTTCGACAGCCCGAAGGAGGCCTATACGCAAAGGCTTCTCTCGGCCATCCCCTCTCTGGACCACAATGCTCAGGGCGGCGTGACCCTCAAATGGCGCCTGGAGACCTGATATGACGATGATGAGTGAATCCGCAAAGCTTGCGGAGCGATTGAACGCGATCTGCGATGCCCAGCCGTTCGTGACGCGCTTCATGGTGCGTGCGTTTGCCAGCGGCGAAACGATCGGCAGAGGCGCGGATGAGGAAACGCCCTCCGCCAGCACCCGAAAAACCTCGATCATGATGGCAGCCTTGAAGGCCGCGCATGAAGGCCGCCTGGATCTGGACGAACGGATCACCTACGAAAAGCGTTTCGCCGAGGAAGTGGCGAGCGGGATGTTCCGCTATCTCAGCCCCGGTATCGTCATATCGCTGCGCGATGCCATCACCGGCATGATGGTGCTGAGCGACAATGTCTGCACCAAGATGGTCTTCGAAAGGCTGACGCTCGAAGAGGTCGACGATTATTGCAAATCGATCGGCATGTCCGGCACCAACCATCGCTTCCTCATCCCTCCCTTGGCGCTGTCACCCGATCATTCATTGAAAGCCGTCACCACGACGACAGCGCAGGATCAGGTCTATCTGCTGCAGACCATCCTGGATGCGCAGAATTCGCCGGAAGCAGCCGACCGGCTCGGTTGCTCGCAGGCGCTGTGCGCCTACGCGCTCCAAACCCTGAAGAACCAAATCCTGCGCTATGCCATTCCTTCCCGGCTGCCATTCGGTGTGCTCGTCGCCCATAAGGGTGGCACGGGAAAGCGTGGCCGGATGAATGCCGGTATCGTCTATCGCGACGGTTCCCCCTTCTACATCATCGCCGCCTATACCGACGACGTGCCGCAGGAAATGCCGGACGGCACTCCGGGCTATACGGTCGCGCTTGAAACCATCGGCAGGCTTTCGCGCGCCTGCTGGGATGAATTGCAATCCTGACGATCCATAAAAGAGGGTAGAACAATGCATAAACTTCTTCTTGCCGGGACCATTTTGATGGCGATGACCGGCCTGGTCGACGCCCGCGACATCGTCGTGGCTCAAAGTTCCGATCTGCGCAGCAGCAATCCAGGCGTCAATCGCGACGGCAATACCGATGGCGTCATCCTGCATATCGTCGAAGGGCTCGTCGGCTATGCCAATAATGGCGAGGTCAAGCCGCTGTTGGCAAAGAGCTTCGACGTCTCGGCGGATGGGCTGACCTACAGCTTCAAACTGCGTGACGGCGTCAAATTCCACAACGGCAAGACATTGACCGCCGATGACGTCGTGTGGAACTGGAACCGCTATCTCAAGCCTGAAACGAAATGGACGTGCCTTCCTGACTTCGACGGCAGCGGCAATGTGCATGTTACCGGCGTCAAGGCAGTCGATGCTTCCACTGTCACCATCACACTGGAAAAGCCATCCGCGGTTTTCCTTGGCCTGATGTCGCGCCCCGAATGCGGCTACACCGGGATGATCTCCCCAGAATCGGTCGGCGCGGACGGAAGCTTCGAAAAGCCGATCGGCACTGGTCCCTTCAAATGGGATGAATGGAAGAAGGGCGAGTATATCCATCTCGCCAAGTTCGCCGATTATGTCTCGCCTCAGAACGACGGCAAGCCCGACGGCATGGTCGGCTCCAAGCGCCCTCTCGTCGACGGCATCAAGTTCATGGTCATTCCCGATGCTTCGACCGTCAAGGCCGGCCTTGAGTCCGGCGTGCTCGATACGGCGGAGATTTCGCCGGATCTCATTCCCGAATTCAAGACGAGCGACACGATGCAGCTGATCGTGGCTCGCAACAACGGCAAAAACCTCTTCTACATCCAGACGCGCGACAAGGTTCTGGGTAATCCCGGCGTGCGCCGCGCCATGGCAATGGCACTCGATCTCGACCAGCTCGTCGAGGCAGCCTCCAATGGCACGGGTGCAGCCAACGGCTCGATGGTTTCGCAAGACTCGCTCTATTTCGACGACGTCCAGAAGGAGCGTCTGCCCTACGACATCGAGGCCGCGAAGAAAGAGCTTGCGACGGCCGGCTATAAGGGCGAGCCGATTACCATCATCGCCAACAAGCGCAGCAACGTGCCAAGCTTCCCCGCCGCGGTGATGGCGCAGGCCATGATGCAGCAGGCAGGTCTCAATGTGCAGATCGAGGTGCTCGACTATGCAACGCAGGTCGATCGCCGCCGCTCCGGCAACTACCAGATCATCTCGCAATCGGTCGCACCGCGGCTCGATCCGGCGCTGATGTACGGCTTCTATGTCGGCAACAAGGACAAGAACGCGTCCTTGATGTGGGATGATCCGAAGGCCGTCGAGTTGATGAAGGCCGCCTATGCAGAACCCGACCAGACGAAGCGTCAGGCGATCTTCGACGAGTTCCACACGCTGATGCTCAAGGAAATGCCTGGCATCTTCCTCTATGACATGGTCGATCTCTGGGGCGCGACCAAGAAGCTGAAGGGCCAACCCGTCTGGCAATCGAATGCCCGTCTTTGGGAAGTTTCACTCGACAATTGAACCTCAGTTCCGCGCCCGGGCGGGTCGGGTGCGGTGATCCCACTTCGGCAGTCGACAAGAGATCCGGCAGACAGACCTGCCGGGTCCGGCGCAACACATTCTTGTGGCGGCCGGACAGTAGCGAGGAAATACCATGAATCTTGAAGCGATCAGCTCCATTTCCGCGACGATCGAAAAGATGAAGCCGGACTATATCGCTCTCAGCGACAGTATCTGGGATTTCGCGGAGTTGAAGTTCGAGGAGCGGCGCTCGTCGCAATTGCTGGCAAGGACACTCGACGAAAGCGGCTTTGTCGTCCGCCGTGGTGTCGCAGACATGGAAACGGCCTTCATCGGCGAATCTGGCAGCGGCACGCCGGTGATTGCTTTCCTCGGCGAATTCGATGCCCTGGCCGGAATGAGCCAGACCGCCGACCTGGCCGAGCCTCATCCCGAAGCAGCGGGAGCGACCGGTCACGGCTGTGGGCACAATCTGCTTGGCGTTGGGTCGCTGATGGCGGCGGTTGCGCTTGCCCGCCACCTCAAGGAGAACAACCTGCCCGGAACGGTGCGCTATTACGGCTGCCCGGGAGAGGAGGGCGGTTCCGGCAAGACCTTCTTGGTTCGGGCCGGCGCATTCGATGACGTCGATGCCGCCCTGACCTGGCACCCGGCTCCGTTCAACGGTGTTCGTTCGACGAACAATCTGGCCGTTCTCGAATATTACTATCGCTTCAGGGGTGTCGCGGCACATGCTGCCAACAGCGCCCATCTCGGCCGTTCGGCGCTCGATGCGGTCGAACTGATGAATGTCGGCGTCAATTTCCTGCGTGAACACATGCCGCAGGATTGTCGCGTGCACTACGCGATCACCGACACCGGCGGTAGGGCTGCCAATGTCGTGCAGGCCAGCGCCGAGGTTCTCTATCTGATCAGGGCGCCCGACATGCCGCAGGCGCTCGAGCTTGCCGGGCGCGTCGAGAAAGTTGCGCGCGGTGCCGCCATGATGACCGAAACCGAGGTCGAGATCGTGTTCGACACCGCCTCGACGAACCTTCTTCCCAACATCACGCTTGAAACGGCAATGCACGAGAACATGGTCGCGCTCGGGCCGATCGCCTTCGACGAGGCAGACATCGCCTTCGCCAGGAAAATCCAGGATACCTTCACCCAGGAGGCGATCAGGAGCAGTATCCGCCTCTATCAGATCAAGGGCGATGTGTTTTCCAATGCCAAGATCGATGGCTCGACGCCCTTGCACACCGGTCTGCGCGATTTCGAAGGGCAATCGCATTTCCGGGCCGGATCGACCGATGTCGGCGATGTCAGCTGGGTGACGCCGACCGCGCAATGCTGGGCGCCAGCCTGGGCGATCGGCACCAATCCCCATACCTGGCAGGTCGTCGCGCAAGGAAAAAGCCCGGCCGCGCACAAAGCCATGGCGCATGCGGCCAAGACGCTTGCGACGACGGGGCTCGCCTTGATGTCGTCATCCGACCTCCTTACGGCCGCGAAGGCCGAGTGGCGGGAAAAAACCAGCGGCAAAGCCTATGTGTGCCCGATACCCGAGAATGTGATGCCCGCAACAGTGCGCAGCCGGTAGTTCGCGTTTTCGTCTCCTGTGACAGCGACCTGCATCCCGCTTGCAGCACCCCATGAAAAAGCACTAAGGATATGGAAGTCGAAAGTGCGGAACTGAGGCATTCACCGCTTTCGAACCTCCAACGTTTCGGAAAAGGCAAAGATGACAAGCTCCGAATGGCGGGTGGGAGTGCTGTTTTCCAGAAGCGGAATTAGCGAAATTACGGAAACCGAGCACTTTCTTGGCACCGCGCTTGCGATCGAGGAAGTCAATGCGGCGGGCGGCGTGCTCGGCAAGCCCATCGTACCGATCGCCTATGATCCGGGCGGGGACCAGACCGCCTATCGCAATCTGGCGCGGCGGCTGCTGGCAGACGACGACGTCAACATCATCTTCGGCACGTCGATGTCGGCCAGCCGAAAGGCCGTGCTGCCGATTGTCGAACGGCACAACGGACTGCTGTTTTATCCGTCGATGTATGAAGGTTTCGAATATTCGGAGAATGTCGTCTACACCGGCGCCACCCTTAATCAGAATACGTTCGCACTCGCAGAATACCTGCTCCGCAACCATGGACGCCGGATCCTCTTCGTCGGCGCCGATTATATTTATCCGCGCGAATCCAATCGGGTGATGCGGGATGTGCTGGAGGCAAAGGGCGGTGAAGTCGTCAGCGAACGATATCTGCCTCTTCATGCCGACGAGCAAACGCTGCGTTCGGTTATTTCCGATATCGTCCGTCTCGAGCCCGACGCCATCTTCTCGACGATTGTCGGGCGGCCGGCGCAGCGGTTTTATCGCATGTATGCCGAGGCGGGAATCGATCGCAAGCGGGTTCCGATTGCCAGCCTGACCATGGCCGAGAGCGAGATCCGCGAGATCGGTGCTGACGCTTGCACTGGCCATATTCTTTCGGCGACCTATTTCCAGACGGTCGAAAACGAGGCGAACGCGCGCTTCGTCGCGGCATTTAAGGCCCGCTTCGGCCAGGACTTCACCACGAGCGTCTGGTCGCAGCCAGCCTATGCGCAGGTTCACCTTTTCGCCCGCGCACTTGCCCGGGCCGGCTCGCTCGAGACCCATCGCATTTCCGAGGAAATTCTCCTGGAGGATTTTTCTGCTCCGGAAGGGCGGATCAATTTCGACGCCGATACCCGGCATCTCTGGCTACATCCCCGCATCGGCGTGGCGCGGGCGGACGGGCTTTTCGACATTGCCTGGCAGGCGCCTGGCCCGATCCGACCGGACCCGTACCTGACCGCTTCGCGGTTCGAAGACGTTTGGTTGGAGGCCTGACATGGCGGGACCAAGCCGGATCGTTCAGGATCTGCGGCGCGCACGCGTTCTGGTTGTCCATCCGCGCGACGAGGACGGCAACTTGCTGATCGCCCACCTCAAGCGCCTTGGCTGCGAGGTTCGCGCGACCTGGCCGCTCCCGCCTGCCTTGCCGCCCGACATCGACACCGTCTTCCTGCACGTCGAGGATGTCCAGCTCGAGCATGCGCTCGAGATCATCGATCTCCAGCAAACGGCGGTCATCGCCATCCTGACATATGAGAGCCCGACGGCCCTTCAGGCGATTATCGATCTCAACGCCCACGGCGTTATCAGCAAACCGCTGCGGCCGCTCGGCATCCTGACGCAATTTGCGCTTGCACGCTATCGGCAAAGCTACGAAAAACGGCTCGCCGGCAAAGTGCAAAAACTCGAGGAAACGTTGAAAAGCCGCCGGCTGGTGGAAAAAGCCGTTTCGGCGCTGCGGGTCATGAATGGCCTCGATGAAGAGGCGGCTTATAAGCTCTTGCGCGATCAGGCGACGTCGAAGCGCGTTCCGATGGCGACGATTGCCGAATCGATCATTGCTGCGCAAGACACGATGAAAAGCCTTGGGCTGTCGATCGGCGCAAAAGCTTAATTTTAAGCCCTGAGTTGTGGTCGTGCAACTCTTGAAAATATCCAATAGAGCGGCTTGACGGTCGCATTCTTTCGTGCCAGCCTAAAGATAACGAGCAGGTTTGCTCAGCGGCAGGGCTGCCGCATTCACATCATGGCTATGTAGCCTCTGGTTCACGGATTGAATTCCGTGCCAGAGGTTTTTTGCGTTTGGAGACGAGATTGAGCATCAAGACCTCAACCGCACGGACAGTAACCGTCGCAACCGTCCAGTTCGAACCGATCGTCGGCGATCGCGCCCATAACCTCGCCGCCATCGAGCGGCTGGCGAGGGCAGCGAAGGCCAAGGGCGCAGAGATCGTCGTTCTGCCGGAACTGGCCGACAGCGGCTACAGCTTCCGTGACGGCGACGAAGTTGCCGCATTGGCCGGTCCGGTACCCGGCGGCCTGAGTGCTGAGACGCTCTGCCGCCTTGCCGGGGAGCTTGGCCTTTACATCGTCAGCGGCGTTGCCGAGCAGGAAGGCGACCGGTTTTATAACAGCGCGCTTCTTTGCGGTCCCGACGGATATATTGGCAAATACCGCAAGCTCCATCTGTGGAACAACGAAAACCGTCTTTTCCGAAAAGGTGATATGGGGCTGCCGGTATTTGACCTGCCCTTCGGCCGTATCGGCATCGCCATCTGCTACGACGGATGGTTTCCCGAAACATTCCGCGAATTGGCGCTGGCCGGCGCCGAACTGGTCTGCGTGCCCACCAACTGGGTACCGATGGCTGGTGCGGAAAGCATTGCGGAGCCGATGGCCAACATTCTGCACAAGGCAGCCGCCCACACCAATGGCCTTTACATCGCCTGCGCCGACCGGATCGGCGTCGAGCGCGGCCAGTCCTTCATCGGCCGCAGCCTTATCGTCGGCCCGCAAGGCTGGCCCGTCTCCGGTCCGGCCAGTGCCGATCGCGAGGAAATCCTGCTTGCACAAATCGATCTGTCGAGCGTCACGGAGACCCGCACGCTCAACAGCTTCAATCATCTGCTCGGCGACCGCCGAGCCGATGTCTACGGGTAATCTCGACCCAACTCAAGAAAGGGGAACAAAATGCAAATGAAAACCATCATCCTGACACTGGCATCTGCGGCGTTCGCCACCGCAGCTTTTGCCGAGGATCCGATCAAGATCGGCGTGCCGGTGGGGCTGTCAGGCGCAAACAGCGTGGTCGCCCCGTCGGTCGTCCAGGCTGCCGAACTCGCCGTGGAAGAAATCAATGCCAAAGGCGGCGTGCTCGGGCGGCCATTGGCGCTTGAGATCGCCGACGATGCATCCGGGGCGGCCGGCGCGCAAAAGGCCTTCGATTCCCTGGTTTTCCAGAAGGAGGTGAATGTCGTCATCTCCATGGAAACGAGTGCTGCGCGCAATGCAGGACTGCCGATCATTTCCAAGGGTGACGTGCCGTATATCTACACGTCTTTCTACGAAGGCAAATCCTGCAACGCCAAGCTTTTCGTCAATGCCTGGGTGCCTGAACAGCAGGTGCCGCCTGTCGTCGACAATTTCATCAGCAAACAGGGCGCCAAGAAGTTCTTCCTGATCGGTTCGGACTATTCTTTCGGGCGCGGCATGCTGACCTTCGCCAAAGCCTATATCGAAAAAGCCGACGCGCAGGTCGTTGGCGAGGAATATCTGCCGATGGACGGCAGCGACTGGACGGCCATCATCTCCAAGGTCCGCTCCTCCGGCGCCGACGCCATCATCACCTCGACGGCCGGCGGCGCACCGAACGTGACCTTGACCAAGCAGTTGCGCTCGTCCGGCGTCAGCCTGCCTTACGGCAATCTGGCGGTCGACGAAGGCACCGCCAAGAGCATGGGCACCGATGCCAAGGACATCTTCCTCTCCGCTTCCTACGTCACCGGCATCGACAGCCCCGAGAACAAGGCTTTTCTCTCGGCCATGGAAAAGAAGTTCGGCAAGGAACTGCGCACGCCGAACGATCTTTCGGTGCCGCAATATGAGGCGATCTACCTGTATAAAGCAGCCGTCGAGAAGGCCGGCAGCACCGATACGGCTGATGTGCTCAAAGCCCTTCCCGATGTCTCCTTCACCGGTCCGCGCGGCAAGATCTCGATGAACAAGCAGCACCATGCGCCGCTGACGATGTATCTTGGCCAGGTAAAGGACGACGGCAGCGTTGCAGTCGTCGATAGCTTCAAAGATGTCGATCCTGGCGATCAGTGCCCGAATCTCTGAAACCAGCGGGGCGGGGCAGGGTGCCCCGCCTCCAGCATCGGAGTTCTAGAAATGACCCTCTTTCTCGATATCGTCAGCACCGCGGCCATTCTCTTCATCGTTGCCGCCGGGCTGCTTGCGATCTTCGGCGTGCTGAAGATCATCAATTTCGCGCACGGCGCTTGGCTTACCATTGGATCTTACTGCGCTGTCGTCGTCAGCGGGTTCGGCCTCAATCCATGGCTTGCCATCCCCTTTGCGTTTCTGGTCGGAGCGATCCTCGGCGGTATCGCCGAACGGTTTATCGTGCGGCCTCTCTATCGCCGACCCCTCGACGCCATTCTTGCAACCTGGGGCCTTGGCATCGTCATCGGCCAGCTGATCACGCTCTGGTTCGGCCGCGACGTGCAGTTCACGCCGGCCCTGCTGCCCGGCACCTTCGACCTCTTTGGCACCGGCTACTCGGCCTACCGCCTTTTCGCCATTGCCGCGGCTATCGGTCTGGGTCTCGGCTTCACCTTGCTGCTCGATGGGACAAGGCTTGGCCTTTCCGCCCGGGCAGTCATCATGAATGAAACACTGGCGCGCGGGCTCGGCATCGACACTGAAAAGGTGCGGCTCGCCACCTTCATGATCGGCACCGGCCTTGCCGCCCTGGCAGGCGTGCTGCTGGCGCCGCTGACCAGCGTCGATCCCAATATGGGCGTCGCCTGGCTGACCGGCGCCTTCATGCTGGTGATGGTCGCGGGCTCTTCGTTTGCCGCACTTGCCGGCGCCTGCCTGATCTTCGGGGCCGCGCAGGTGCTCGTCAGCACCTATTTCAGCCCAATCCTCGGCGGCATCACCGTGGCCGTCATCTGCGCAATCACACTGCGCATACGTCCGAAAGGATTTGCCCGTGCGTGACAGACAAAAACTCCGGCTTGTCCTTCTTCTGGCGCTGGCGCTGGCAGCCCTCCTGCTGATCGTCTTCGGACCGATGTTTCTCGGCCGTTTCAGCCTCAACGTCCTGACGCGCTCGATGATCTACGCCATGCTGGCGATCACCGTCGACCTGCTCTGGGGTTATACGGGCGTTCTCACCTTCGGGCAGGCGGCATTCTTTGGCGTCGGCGCCTATGCCACCGCCATGGTTCTCACCCATATCGGCGCAAGCCCGGCGCTTTTGGTCGTCGCCCTTGTCGCCGCCGTGCTCGTCCCGCTCGTGCTTGGCCTCGCCGTCGGTTGGCTGTCGTTCTATCACGGATCGACACCGCTCTATGCCACCGTGATCTCGCTTGTTGTGCCGATCGTCGTCACACAGCTCGTCTTTTCGGGCGGCACCTGGACCGGTTCCTCGAGCGGCCTTGTCGGTTACGACACTCTGCCGCTCGGGCTTCCCGGCTACTTCCGCCTGTCGGGCGCCTGTCTGCTGGCATTGGCCATTGTTGCGATCGTCTTTGTCCGGTCGGACGCCGGCCGTCTGCTTGTGGCAATCCGCGACAATGAAGCCCGCGTCGCCTATCTGGGCATGGATCCGGCCCGGTTGAAGATCGTCCTGACGGGCGTTCTTGCCGGCGTGTGCGGCCTTGCGGGCTTCCTCTATGCCAATGCATCCGGTGTCGTCGCCCCAGAGAATACCGGCTTCGTCTTCGGAACCGAACTCGTGGTCTGGACGGCGCTTGGTGGCCGGGGAACGATCATCGGGCCTATGTTCGGCGCAATCGGCATCGATTATCTGAGTGCCAGCCTGTCGGGCGATCTGCCCTTCCTCTGGCAACTGATCGTCGGTGCGCTCTTCGTCGTCATGATCATCCTTTTGCCGGGCGGCCTCGCCTCCCTGGTGACGCGTTTCCTCAAGACCGCAAACTCCAACAGCACTCTCAAGTCCTTGCCGACGCGCATCGTCGCCAGGAATGGTCCGGCGGCAGGCAAAAGCCTTCTGTCGATCCGCGGTCTCGGCAAGTCCTATGGCAGCCTCTCCGTCCTCAAGGGCATCGACCTGGAAATCGGCGCCGGAGAACTCGTCAGCCTGGTCGGCCCGAACGGCGCCGGCAAGACCACGCTGATGCGTTGTCTGTCGGATGGCACCGAGAAGGTCGAAGGTCAAGTAGATGTCATCGGCACCAATATCGCCGGTCGTGCACCGGAACGGATCGTCGCCCTCGGCGTCGGCCGGAAATTCCAGGTCGCCAGCATCTTCGACAGCATGACGATCGGCGAATGCCTGAAGATGGCACGGCTCAGCCGCGGAACACCCAACCCAATCCAATCATCCGCCGAGATCATACTGCCGCCAGCTGCAGCCGAGATCCTGACGCTCACAGGCATGGCTGAGATGCTGGACAAACCGGTCGTGCTGCTGTCGCACGGTCAAAGGCAGGCTCTCGAACTGGCAATGGTCGTCGCTCTGGAACCACGCATCATCCTGCTCGACGAACCGACGGCGGGTCTTACCAAGACCGAGCGCATGACCATCGGCACTATCCTCAAGAAACTGACGGACGAGATGGGTTTTGCCGCCATCCTGGTCGAACACGATCTGGATTTCGTGCGTGAGATATCGAGCCGCATCGTGGTTCTCCACCAGGGTAAGCTGGTTCTCGACGGCACGGTGAATGACGTGGTCAATTCCGAAACGGTTCGCACCATCTACGCAGGAGGCGCTCATGGCTGACGCGTTCAAACTCGAGCTCAGCACTGTGTCGAGCGGATATGGCGCGGTCGATGTCGTCAATGGCGTGTCGCTCGCCATCCGGCCCGGCGAGATCTTCACGCTCATGGGCAAAAACGGCATGGGCAAAACGACGCTGCTGAAGACCATCCTCGGCTTCCTGCGTGTCGGCAAAGGCAAGATCGAGGTCGACGGCGCCCGTATCACCGACAGGAAGCCGGCGGAGCTGATCGCTTCCGGAATCGGCTATGCGCCCCAGGAATTGCCGTTGTTTCAGGATCTTTCCATCCGTGACAATCTGCGCCTGGCGCTGAAAAGCGACCGGGACCTGGCATCCGCCCTGGAGAGGGTCTACTTCTATTTCCCGTTCCTGAAGGACCGGTTGACCCAAAAGGCCGGCACGCTTTCAGGCGGTGAGCAGAAAATGCTGACCCTGGCCCGGGCGCTGATGCTGCGGCCAAAGCTGCTGCTGATCGACGAGATCTCCGAAGGCCTGCAGCCCTCCGTCGTCCAGAACATCGCCAAGGCGTTGAGGGACGACCGCGAGAAACGCGGCACGACCATCCTGCTGGTCGAACAGAACCTGGATTTCGCCCTTTCGGTGGCGGATCGCTGGGCCATTCTCAAACTTGGAGCGATCGAAGACGAAAGCGCCAACGGTCCGGACAGCCGCAGCCGTGTCCTGCAACATCTGAAGATCTAGGGAGCGGTGAAGTGCAGGACCGGTGGAATGCATTCATGCCCTATCCCGACGTCGATGTCGGCCATGCGTCCACCGGACCACTTTCCGGACTTCGCCTGGCGGTAAAGGACCTTTTCGACGTTGCCGGCTATCCAACCTCGGCCGGCAATGCCGCGGTGCTCGCCGCCTCGGGCATCAAGACAGCGACGGCGCCTTTGGTCCAGACGCTGCTGGAGGCCGGCGCCTGTTTTGTCGGCAAAACCAATACGGATGAGCTCGCCTATTCGCTGATTGGCGGCAATATCCATTTCGGCATGCCTATCAATCCACGCGACCCCACCCTCATCCCCGGCGGATCGTCCTCCGGCTCAGCCGTCGCGGTTGCCGCTGGCCTCGCGGATCTCGGGCTTGGAACAGACACGTCCGGCTCCATCCGGCTGCCCGCCGCCATCAACGGCCTCGTCGGCTGGCGGCCGACACATGGAAGCCTCGACAACAGGGCACTGCGTCCGCTGGCGCCAAGCTTCGATGTGCCGGGTTTCATGACGAGAAGCCTCGACCCGATGGCCGCGGTGATGAGCGCCGTCGGCATGCCCGCGGCAAATGACCGACCATTATCCATTCTCATTGCCGAGGATATCTTCGAAACCATCGACGGCGCGATCGCCGACGAGATGATCGCCAGCCTTCGATCGTCGGCCATGCCTATCCGCAGGACAGCTGCGATCTGCTCGTTCAGCCTCACGGATCTTGCTTTGGCATTCACCACCATCCTCCAAAAGGAAGCCTGGGAAAGCAACCAAACGCTCTTCGAGCGGGGCCCTGAGGCCATCGCACCCGATATTGCCGCGCGTCTTCGATCAGCGTCTCGCCTGGACAACGAGGAGGTGCGCACTGCCTACAGGATCCGAAAGCTCTTTTCCGCGAAGGTCGACCGTTTACTCCGCGAAAATGTGGTTGTCGCTCTTCCGACCTTGGCCATGAGCCCGCCAACGCGCGATGCCGGGCCGGAAAGCTTCGCCGCATTTCGTTCGGCCTGCGTCAAGCTTCTGTGTCTCTCAGGTCTGAGCGGGTGCCCGCAACTGGCTTTTCCAATTGCCAGTCGCGTGAAGAATGTTTCGCTCTCCTTACTCGGCGCACGAAGCGCCGACAGAATGCTTATGAATATGGCCAGGCGGTCAATTCCAGCCGGCTTCGCCTAGCGCCTTCCCGATCCCCTAAGAGAGTTTTCTCGCGAGCGGCACGACCACGTAGAGCATTGCTACCACCATCGGCGGAACCGTAATGGCGCTTGCACCTGCCTGTCCCAAGCCTTCCGTCAGGCGAAACAGAAGTATGTTGAGGGCGTTCAGCACGATGTACGCTCCGATGATCGCCGCGCCCAAAAATCGAGCCGTGGATAAAAGTGGCGAAGGACGAAAGTTTATCATCAGGCTTCCTCAAATTGACGTGGCAGGAGAACGGTCGCCATATAAACGATCCGTATCGTTTCGTCAATTCGAATGCGACGGCATCGTCATCGGTCTGTCGGATCAGGATTGGCGATTGCTTCTTGCGCCGGTGATCTGAGCCATGACTGACGCCAGCGGATCTTCTTCATGAAGCTCATCCGTCAGAAGACGAAACCAACTGTAACCGACCCAGAGCGAAAGCTTGTCGTCGATTTCCGCAGCGTCGATCTCGCCGCGGCTTGCAGCCGCCGAGAGGATATGCCTGACGTCGGCGGTGCGTTCCGGAAGAAATCTCTCGCGCAATGCTGCCAGCGCTTCTTTCGTGCCTTGCGCCTCGGCGATGAGGCCTCGTAATGCGGCCCCGGCAGAATTCGACCGCCAGAACCGCCACACGCTCGTGGTATACAAGACAAGATCCTGGAGCAGGGATCCTGTGTCGGGAACCGCCACGAAGGTTGTTCTTTCGACGGTGTAAATCGCGATGAACAAGTCCGCTTTCGCAGGGTACCAGCGATAGATTGTCGTCTTTCCCGCGCCGGCCCGGCGCGCGACCTCATCGACCGAAAAGCCGGCATAGCCCTTTTCTTTGATCAATTCTCTGGCCGCGGCAAGAACGGCGGCCTCGGCTTCCGGGTTGCGGCGAGATCCGATGGACGTCCGTTTCCTGACGGGCAGGGGCTTCGGCTTCGTTGTCATTCAAAAGGCCTAGCGCACGCCCCAATCGGGATCAACAGCGAAACGGTGGCTTTGCTCGCCGGCCGAGGACTGGAAGGGACCCCGGCGGCGACACCATGGTATGATCGATCGAAAGGCCCTTCTGTGGTTCTATAGGCAAGCCTATGATCGCGAGAGCCACCGGAGGATGTTACTGGAGCACCCTCGCGAAGAGACGGGCTCATCATGCAGCCATCCTCTATCCATCTCGAAATTACGGTGATCATCATTCGGGAAATATGTCATGATACGCTTGCTTTCGGTCAATGTGGGCCTGCCGCGCGACATCACTTGGCAAGGCAAGATCGTCAACACCGCCATTTGGAAAACGCCGGTCGACGGCCCGCGCATGGTGCGGCGACTGAACGTGGATGGCGATGGACAAGCGGACCTCGCCGGCCATGGCGGTGAAGGCCGCGCGGTCTTTGTCTATCAGATCGATTCCTACCGGTACTGGCAGGAGCAGTTGCGCCGAGCCGACTTTGTCCACGGGCAGTTTGGAGAGAATTTTACCATCGATGGTTTGCCGGACACAGAAGTCTGCGTTGGAGACCGTTATCGGATCGGCGCCGCGTTGTTCGAGGTGACGCAGCCGCGCGTCACCTGCTACCGGCTTGGCATACGCATGGACGAGCCTGAGATGGCCGCACTGCTGGTCAAACATGGCCGTCCCGGTTTCTACTTGCGTGTGCTCGAAGAAGGGGAGGTGCAGGCAGGCAACGAGATCACAAAGGTTGCGTCCGGCCCCGAGGGCATGAATATCTTTACGATCAACGCGCTGCTTTATATGCCCGGCCACCCTCGTGACCAGTTGGAGCGCGCGCTGCGCATCCCGGCTCTGAGCAGCGGCTGGCGTGGTTCATTCGAGGCGCTGCTCAAGCAGAAACGGGAGGAGGGAGAGGCGACAGGAAATGCCGGGCTTGCCGCCGCGTCCGGTCCGCCGCCCGCATGGCGCGGTTTCCGCCCTATGCGTGTGTCGCGCAAGGTGCGGGAAAGCGGCAATGTGACCTCGCTCTTGCTCGAACCGACGGATGGCCAACCCGTTGCCGCGGCATTGCCCGGGCAGTTCGTGGTGTTGCGGCTCGAACCAGCTTCTCCACCGGCGATGATGCGTAGCTATTCGCTGTCAGGCGAACCCAGCGCCAGTCATTATCGCGTCAGCGTCAAACGGGAGGCCCACGGCCTTGCCGGCGCTTACATCGACGATGAACTGCAGGTTGGAGACATCGTGCAGGCAAGTGCCGCACGCGGCGGTTTCACGTTGCGGCCGGGCGCCTCGCCGGTTGTTCTCTTGAGTGCGGGTATCGGCGTAACGCCGGTGCTGGCGATGCTTCACGTTCTGGCGGCCGAAGCATCGACGCGGCAAGTCTGGTGGCTGTACGCGACCCGCAACGGCCGCGAACATCCGTTTGCCGAAGAGGCGCGCGGGCTGCTTGGGAGGCTTGCCCACCATCGCAGCCACATTTGCTACAGTTCGCCCGATCCCGCGGATCGTCCTGAGCTGGATTTCAACGCTTCCGGCCGTCTGGATGTGCCGGCGCTAAGAGCGCTCAAGCTACCACACTATTGTGATGTCTATATCTGCGGCCCCTCGACGTTCATGAGCGATTTGACCGACGGGCTGACTGCCCTGGGCATCGCCCCGGATCGCATCCACAGCGAGATGTTCGGCGCCGGTCCGTCGATAACCCCAGGAATGTCTGCATCGCCGCCTCGTCCGCCACACTTACCGGCAGGGTCTCCAGGCTCCGGGCCGATGGTGTCATTTGCGCGCACCGGTCTCGAGGTGCACTGGGAGTCGACATTCCAGAACCTGCTCGAACTGGCGGAGGCCTGTGATGTGCCGGTGCGATGGTCGTGCCGAACCGGCGTCTGTCACACATGCGAGACGGGGCTTGTCGCAGGGAGCGTCGGCTACCGGCCGGACCCGGTCGATGCGCCGGCGGATGGCAACGTGCTGATCTGCTGCTCAAAGCCTCAGGGCGACATCGTGATCGATTTGTAAAGGCAGGGTATCTTGCTTGTCTTTCCGGGATGCCCGGTGTCGTCATTGCCTTGCAAACATCGAGGATGCCATGCTGCTCAAGGGCAAACGAGTATTGATGGTGTGGGACATGGGCGCTTCGGCGCTTCTTTCACGACGCCCCAACAACGCTGTAATGTCCCGAATCGCGGCACAATCCTCAAGTCGCTTCCGATTTACGCATTTATGCGGTAGCTTACCTGATGGCCTTAAAAGGTTTTCGCTCGGCGCTAAAGAAGGCCTCAAACGGCGAAGTACCGACGTCGGGATTTCAGAATACGTTCTGTCATGAATGATTAGGCCAAAATGTGATCTGCACGGAACAAGAATGCCCCTAACGGGTTTCGAACCTTAGCGTTCAATAGGAGGAGCATTTCATGCCTACGGTTGCCGCGACATCCATCACTCCCCCGGACCAGCATCTTGTCACAGCGCGCGAAGCCCTTGAGCCGCTTTACGAGAAGCTCGAGCTTCAAACGGAATCGCTGGTGCTGGCTGCGGCGCTGGAGGCGGGATGGTCTCCGGATGAGGCGACGGAGGCGCTTGCGGCACTCAGACTGCAGGACGCCCTTTTCACCCTTGGACGCACGAATTAGCCGATATTCCGTCGCTGACAGCTTCGGCAGAATGCCGGCGGCTATTGCGAGCCGCCGCTTTTGCGTCGCCTCCGGCTGACCATCATTCCGCCGACGATCAGAACAATTCCGGTCGCGTTCGCCCAGAACGAGGTCGGAGCGGCGCGCGCATATTCCAGCGCCACGCTGGTGACCATCTGGCCGCCAATGATCAGCAGAGCCGTATTGACCGCGCCGATGCGCGCAATCGCCCAACTGCCGGCCGCCACGAAAACGACGCCGATCGGACCACCGAGATAGATATACCAAGGGGCCTCCGCAGCGCCGGCCGGAAGCAGGCCTCCGACAGCGAGACCAAGACAGGTCAGCACAATAAAGCCTACGGCATGGTTCCAGAAGGATGCGATGAGCGGCGTGGTCGAGATGCTCAACCGCCCATTGAGCTGACGGCTGAGGCCGACGAGCACGCCGCCGAGGCAGGCAATGAGAATGAACACCGTCACGCCCCACCTCGCCCAAACAGGATGATGAGTGCGCCGCCGGTGACGACCAGGCCGAGCGCGGCGATGTCCCGCATATCCGGGCGCCGCTTCGGCAGACCGAACAGTCCCCAATTGTCGGCCGCCAGGCTGAAAGCGACCTGGCCTGCCAAACCCAAAGCCAAGGTACCGGAGAGCCCGAGCGGCGAGTTGACCGCAGTCGAGGTCAAAATGACCGTTGCGGCGCCGGATACACCCCCGAGATAGGCCCACAAGGGCGCCCTGGCGGTTTTGCCCGCCGTTGGAGTGCGCCGGCGGTAAAGCGCCAAAAGAAGGATGACGGCGGCGACCATGCCTGCGCCGTGCGCGGTCCAGGATGAGAACAGCGGATTGGCGTATCGTGCCAGTTCCCCATTCAGATGCACCATGAAGGTCAGGAGCCCACCGGTCGCAAAAGCGCCGATGAAATAGATGGGATGCGGATTGCGTGCCGTTTCGATGGTCATTGCAGATCCCGTCAAAGAATCGATTGCGCCCGGTATTTTCAGATTGCTACCACAGCGCGCAGCTTTTCAGGAGGCGCAAAAGACGCGGCAGAACTGTCGCCTCTTGCATCCGGCCGGAGCTTTTCGCTTCGGCATCGGAGTGCTAAACGGCGGCGTCTGCATTTAAAGGAAATATAATGAGAAAATTGTTTCGCCTGCTGCTGGTGGTCGCTCTGGCCGTCGTCGTCTTTACCGGTTTCCGCTGGTATCGCTATGTCAGCAACACTGACAGCCCCTATGATGAGATCGGCATCACCCTCAACAATGCCATGCCCGGCCCGATCAACAGCTGGGGCTGCGCCAAGCTGAAAACCACCTTTGCCGGTTCCCTGCCGCCTTTGGGCTGCGCTGCCGCCGACGCGACGCAGTGGAAGTAAAACGCTGCAAGGCTGCGCCGCCGGCGCAGCCTGAATTGCCTTGCGGTATGGGCTGAATGCCGTGTCAGATCGGCCAGACTGCCAGCAGGGCAGGCACACTGACGAGCACGACAATGAGCGAGAGTGGCAGGCCCAATCGGGCATAATCGCCAAATCGATATCCGCCCGGCCCCATGACCAGCGTGTTGCACTGGTGGCCGATCGGCGTCAGGAAATCACAACCGGCGCCGATGGCCACCGCCATCAGAAACGCATCGGGCCGAAAGCCCAGCTTGGCGGCAAAGGTCGCGGCGATCGGCGCCATGACCAGAACGGTCGCGGCGTTGTTCAAGAACGGCGTCACCGCCATGGCCGCAACCAGGATGAGCGTCAGGGCGCCGAATGGCGGCAGCATTTCGGCGGTCCGCGACAGCAGATCGGCGATGATTTCGGTGGTTCCGGTGGTTCTGAGCGAATCGCTGATCGGAATGAGAGCGGCCAGCATGATCAGAATGGGCGCATCGAGATGATGATAGACTTCGCGCAGGGGAACGGATCCGGTCACCACCATCAGAAAGGCGGCGGCAAAAAATGCCGTCGCCACGGGAATGCCGCCGAAGGCCGTCGCCCCCATCGTCGCCAGCAGGATCATGACGGGGATCATGCCGTTGCGGGCATTGCCGAGCTTCAGATCGCGTGCGACCAGCGGCAAACATCCCCATTCGCGTAAAAGATCCGGCAGCTTCTGCAAGTCGCCCTGCAAGACCACGACGTCGCCGTTGCGGATCTTGATCTCGCCCAGACGCTCGGTGAAGCGCCTGTCCCGGCGGCTGACGGCAAGAAGATTGAGGCCGGTATTGTGGAAGAGAGCGACGTCTTTTGCGCTGACGCCAATCAGGCGGGAATGTTCGCCGACGATGGCTTCGACGGAACTGATGTCCTGGCGCGTCTCGGCCTCGTGTTTACGATCGGACAGTTGAAGCTTGGCTTCACTGACGATCTTATCGAGGGCGCTTTGCTCGCCCTCGATAATAAGAAGGTCGCCATCCTTGAGCACAGTGTCGGGAAGGGGCGTTCGTCTTTGGCCGCCGCCGCCGATAATCGCGGTCACCATCGCATCGCCGCCGGCCGGCTTCTGCAGCCAGCTGACGGACCGGCCAATCGCCCCCGAGGGCATGATGACCTTGGCCTCGGTCGTATAGTTCTTGATCGCTACCGCCTCGTCCATCGAGGTTTCCACCCGCGATCTTTCAGGAAGCAGCTTGTAGAACAGCCCCAGAAAGACAACGCCGGCGACCGAGAGCGCCAGGCCGACGGGCGTATAATCGAACATCGTGAACGGCTGCCCGGTAATCTCCTCGCGCACCCGGGAAACGATGATATTCGGCGATGTGCCGATCTGCGTCATAAGCCCTCCGAGCAGCGAGGCGAAAGACATCGGCATCAGGAACATCGACGGTGATACGCGTGATTTCCGGGCCATCTGCACGGCAACCGGGATCATGATCGCCAGCGCACCGATATTTTTGACGAAAGCCGAGAGCGCCGCGACGATGGCAACCAGGATGATCAGCTGCATCCGCGGCCCGCGTCTTTCGGGAGAAAATCGGCGCAGCGCCAGATCCATGATCCCCGATCTCGATATCGCCGCACTGACGATCAGCGCACTGCCGACGATGATGACAATGTCATCTGAAAAACCGGAAAAAGCGATTTTGGCAGGCACGATGCCGGCAGTGACGGCGACCAGAAGGGAACTCACGGCGACGAGGTCGTATCGATAACGACCCCAGACGAAGGCGCCCATCATGAGCGCGATGATGAGAAGAGAGAGCCATTGGTCAATGCGCATGTTTGCATCCCGGTGGTAGAAATTAACGTTTGAAGCAGGAGATCGATACGACGCGACGGCGAAATTTTTTCATCGCCTCCGGTCGCCGGCAAATCGGATGAGCTGAACAGCCGTCCGCTGCGATGCTGCCCTCATGGAACTTCCAGCCGCCAGGCGGCATTTCGTGCTTTGGGGATGCTGATTCGGAAACGACCATGGCCAATGACAACCTATCGACCTATCGATCGAAGCGCGACTTTCAAAAAACGGCGGAGCCGAGCGGCGAGAAGCAGATCGCACGCAGCAACCGCCGTCGCTTCGTCATCCAGAAACATGACGCCACGCGGCTGCATTACGACCTGCGGCTCGAGCTCGACGGCGTGTTCAAATCCTGGGCTGTCACCAAAGGCCCATCGCTCGATCCCCACGACAAGCGGCTGGCCGTCGAGGTCGAAGATCACCCGCTCGATTATGGCGACTTTGAAGGCACGATCCCGAAAGGACAATATGGCGGCGGCACGGTGATGTTGTGGGACCGCGGCTATTGGGAGCCCGAGGGAAAGAAGAGCCCGGAGCAGGCGCTTGCCATGGGCGATTTCAAGTTCACGCTGGAAGGTGAAAGGCTGCACGGCAGCTTCGTTCTGGTGCGCATGCGCAATGATCGCGATGGCGGCAAGCGAACCAACTGGCTGCTGATCAAGCACCACGACCCGTTCTCGGTCGAGGCGGATGGCGCAGCCGTCCTGGAAGAGAACGACACCTCCGTCGCCTCCGGCCGGACGATGGATGCGATTGCCGCCGGCAAGGGCCGCAAGCCGAAGCCGTTCATGATCAAGGGCGGCGATATCAAGTCGGATGCCGTCTGGGACAGCAATCACGGGCTGGCCGCAGAAGAGAGGAAGGTGGAGGCGCGAGCCGACAGGACGCCGAAAACGGCTGGAAGTGTCGACCTCCCGGATTTCATCGCACCGCAGCTTTGCCAGACCCTGGAGCGGCCGCCGGCCGGCGAGGGCTGGATTCACGAGATCAAGTTCGACGGCTACCGTATCCAGATGCGCATACTCGACGGCGAGGTGACGCTGAAGACCCGCAAAGGGCTTGACTGGACCGGCAAATATCCGGAGATCGCCGAGGCGGCATCCGCGCTGCCCGACGCCATCATCGACGGCGAAATCTGCGCTCTCGACGACCATGGTGCGCCGGATTTCGCAGCCCTGCAGGCGGCCATTTCGGAAGGCAAGACCGGCGATCTCGTCTATTTCGCCTTCGACCTTCTTTACGAGGGTGGCGAGGACCTACGATCCCTGCCTGTCGTCGAGCGCAAGGGGCGGCTTCAAAGCCTGCTGTCGGATGCCGCCGATGACCCTCGGCTCCGTTTCGTCGAGCATTTCGAGACCGGCGGCGATGCGGTCCTCCGCTCCGCCTGCAAGCTCTCTCTGGAAGGCATCGTATCCAAACGAAGCGATGCACCCTATCAATCCGGCCGCACCGAAAGCTGGGCGAAGTCGAAATGCCGCGCCGGCCACGAAGTGGTGATCGGCGCCTATGCCAAGACCAACGGCAGATTCCGGTCGCTGCTGGTCGGCGTCTACCGCGGCGACCACTTCGTCTATGTCGGCCGCGTCGGCACGGGATATGGCGCGAAGAAAGTGGAAACGCTGCTTCCGAAGCTACAGGCGCTCGAAGCGGCGAAATCGCCCTTCACCGGCATCGGCGCGCCGAAGAAGGAGGCCGAGGTCACCTGGGTGAAGCCCAAGCTCGTGGCGGAAATCGAGTTCGCCGGCTGGACCGCCGACGGTATCGTCCGCCAGGCGGCCTTCAAGGGCCTGCGCGAGGACAAACCGGCCAGGGAGGTCAAGGCCGAACGGCCGGCCAAACCAGCAGAGACCGACGTGCCGGAGCCGTTGGCCGAGGTGATGGCGAAGCCAATCCGCCGCAAAGGCGCCAAAGCCGAGGTGATGGGCGTGATGATCTCCAATCCGGACAAACCGCTATGGCCGGATGCCAATGACGGCAGGCCGGTTACCAAGGAAGAACTGGCCCGCTATTATGAAGCCGTCGGCAGCTGGATGATCGCGCATATCGAGGGGCGCCCCTGTTCGATAATCCGTACGCCCGATGGGCTTGGAGGCGAGCAATTCTTCCAGCGCCATGCAATGCCCGGCACCTCCAACCTTCTCGAACTGGTCAAGGTCTTCGGCGACAAAAAGCCCTATCTGCAGATCGACCGGGTCGAGGGCCTGGCGGCTGTCGCGCAGATCGGCGCCGTCGAGCTGCACCCCTGGAATTGCGAACCGCATAAGCCGGAGGTACCGGGCCGGCTGGTGTTCGACCTCGACCCCGGACCCGACGTGCCGTTCTCGACGGTCGTTTCCGCCGCCCGAGAAATGCGCGACCGTCTCGACGCGCTGGGTCTCGTCAGTTTCTGCAAGACCACAGGCGGCAAGGGTGTGCACGTCGTCACGCCGCTTGCGATCAATAAGCGCAAGCCGCTTTCCTGGGCAGAAGCGAAGGGCTTCGCGCACGACGTTTGCCAGCAGATGGCGCGCGACAATCCCGATCTCTATCTGATCAAGATGACCAAGAGCCTGCGGAACGGCCGCATCTTCCTCGACTATCTCCGCAACGATCGGATGGCGACGGCTGTGGCACCATTGTCGCCCCGGGCTCGGCCGGGCGCCACCGTCTCGATGCCGCTGACCTGGACCCAGGTCAAATCCGATCTCGACCCGAAACGCTTCACCATCCGCACTGTGCCGGCACTGCTGTCGAAATCGTCAGCCTGGGAGGATTATTGCGACGGCCAGCGGCCGCTGGAACAGGCGATCAAACGGCTGGGCAAAGTCTTAAGCGCGGCTTGAGCATCGCGAACGGCGCTTGTCCGTGGCGAACTGGTTTTAGCCGGGATGAACTTTCTCCGCGTGCCGATCTTGCCCTTCATAAAACTGCTCCAAATTAGCGGGGTGGATTGTTTACCTCAAGCGTTTGACAATCCCTCGCGCCTGAGGTCTACTGGCCCACTTACCGGACCAGCAGACCTCAGGGAGGGCATGGCGATGGATGTACGAGCCATGCTTGAAGAGGTTGCTACGTTTGGGGGAGCGCCGAAGAAGTCGATCAAAGACTTCGTCGTCCAGAAGATTGTGACCTTCATCGCCACCGGCATCCTCAAAACCGGCGACACGCTGCCTGGCGAACGTGAACTGGCTAGCGCGCTCTCGGTCAGCCGCGAGACGGTCCGCGGCGCGATCCTCATCCTCTCCACGCATGGAATTCTCTCGGTTACGCAGGGAACACGCACGGTGGTGGCATCTGAGGATGTTGGCGAATTGGCTGTCCAGGCGGCGCGCTATCGCGACATTGCGGCCTACAGTCTCGACAATGTTCATGAGGCGCGGCTGCTGATCGAAGCACAGGTGGTCAGGGCTGCCGCGGTCAAGATGAAAGAGGCGACGCTTGATTATCTCCGCAAGTCGATCGCGGCACAGGAAGCCGCCTGTGACGATCCCGTCCGTTTCTTGATCTGCGACCGGGAGTTTCACACCGCCATCTACCGTTCCAGCGGCAATGCGGTGCTCGCCGACATGGCCGCCGACCTCTATTCCTATCTTCTCAGCCACCGCAGGCGCGTCGTATCGCAGCCCGGGACGATCGCCACCAGCATCGCCGATCACCGGTTGATCCTCGCCGGTCTGGAGACGCGAGATCCGGACGCCGCATGCGCGGCTTTCGCGATCCATGAGACCCGCATTTATACGACAACCAAGCTGCTCCTCGCGTAGTTCACAGGCAAAGAGCGGCAGAGACGAGACATCGAAGACAGGGGGAATAGGATGAATATTCTCATTATCGGGGCGGGAGGAATGATCGGCCGCAAGCTCGCCGCCAGCTTGGCGCGCAGCGGTTCGCTCGGCGCTGAAACGATCGCCCGCATGACGCTTGTGGATATCGCCCCGCCGCCGGTGCCATCAGGCGTCGTTGCCTCGGTCGAAGCCCTGGCTGCCGATATTTCCGAAGGCGATGCGGCGCAAGCGCTGGCGGCCCGCCGGGCCGACGTGATCTTCCATCTTGCCGCGATCGTTTCAGGCGAGGCCGAGCGCAATTTCGAACTCGGCTACCGGGTCAATCTTGACGGCACGCGTGCGTTGCTGGAGGCAATCCGTCATGAGGGAAGCGGGGAAGCCTATGTTCCCCGCTTCGTCTTCTCCTCGTCGATTGCGGTCTACGGCGCGCCGTTTCCCGATCCGATCCCCGACGATTACGTCCAGGCGCCGCTCACCAGCTACGGCGTGCAGAAGGCGATATCCGAGCTTCTGCTCGCCGACTATTCGCGCCGCGGCTTCATCGAGGGCGTGGGAATTCGATTGCCGACCATCGTGATCCGGCCGGGTGCGCCGAACGCCGCCGCATCCGGCTTCTTTTCCGGCATTCTGCGGGAACCGCTGGCGGGCCAGCGGGCGGTTCTTCCGGTGGAGGAAACGGTCAAACACTGGCTGGCAAGCCCGCGTTCCGCCGTCAAATTTCTGATCCACGCCGCAACGCTCGACACATCGTCGCTGGGTGCGCGGCGCACTCTCACCATGCCCGGCGTTGCCGCGACCGTTGCCGATCAGATCGCCGCCTTGCGCCGGGCGGCCGGCCCCGAGGCGGTCGAGTTGATAGACCGCCGCCGCGACGAGGTCATCGAAGGGATCGTCGCCGGATGGCCGAAATCCTTTGCGCCTGACCGCGCGACGCAACTGGGTTTCACCGCCGAAACCAGCGTCGACGAGCTGATCGAGGTCTACCTCGCCGAAGACGCTCCGGGTGCGCCGCGAGGAGATTGAGGAGAGGGCGGCGGGAGGTCCCGCCCGGGCACCCCCACAGATGCGGGATTGCGGTGGCTGAAGGACTTGGGAGAGATGACAGCCGCCGAAGACAGAGTGAGATACGAATACATAGGCATGTAGCGCTCGATTTCTGGGAGGAGTGAGTATGGCAGGCGTTCAATTCGCGGATGTGCGGAAATCGTTCGGTGTGCATCCTGTCATCAGGGGGGTGGATATCGACATTGCCGATGGGGAATTCGTCATCCTGGTCGGCCCCTCGGGCTGCGGCAAGTCGACCCTTCTGCGGATGCTGGCAGGGCTCGAAAACATTTCCGGCGGCGAGATCAAGATCGGTGGGCGCGTCGTCAACACGCTGCCGCCGAAGGACCGGGACATCGCCATGGTGTTTCAGAACTATGCGCTCTATCCGCATATGACGGTGGAGCAGAACATGGGCTTCTCGCTGATGCTGAACAAGGCGCCGAAGGCGGAGGCCGAAAAGCGGGTGAAATATGCCGCCGGCATCCTCGGCCTCGACAAATTGCTCGACCGTTATCCGCGCCAGCTTTCCGGCGGCCAGCGCCAGCGTGTCGCCATGGGCCGGGCGATCGTGCGCGATCCGGAGGTCTTCCTGTTCGACGAGCCGCTGTCCAACCTCGATGCGAAGCTGCGCGTCGCCATGCGCGCCGAGATCAAGGAACTGCACCAGCGGCTGAAGACCACCACGGTTTACGTCACCCACGACCAGATCGAGGCCATGACCATGGCCGACAAGATCGTGGTAATGCATGACGGCATCGTCGAGCAGATCGGTTCGCCGCTCGAACTTTACGACAAGCCCGCCAATCTCTTCGTCGGCGGCTTCATCGGTTCGCCGGCGATGAATATGATCAAGGGCAGGCTCGATCCGGAAAAGCCGACGCAGTTCAGGGCCTACGACGGCACGGCGCTGCCGGTCGCCAAGCCGCCGGCCGAAGCCATCGGCCGCGACCTCGTTTACGGGCTTCGCCCCGAATACATCCTGCTCGACGCCAACGGCCTGCCCGGCGAAATCGTGGTGATCGAGCCGACCGGCTACGAGACGCATCTCACCCTCAAGCTCGGGGGCAGCGATGTCAGCTGCGTGTTCCGCGAACGCGTCAATGCGCGGCCGGGCGAAATCCTGCGCGTCGGCATCGACGCCGCGCATGTTCATCTCTTCGATGCCGAGAGCGGCCGGAGATTGACCGACTGACGCCGTCCGGCGGGCGGGTCGAGGGTGGAGGAGCCCTCTCGTCGCCTGCCGGCCAGCCGCATTCCCTCTCAGGGATGCAAGGATCGTCGTTCGCCAAGCGGGAGGTGAACGCCGGGGAAATCGCACCCGCTTTTTGATGAGGAGGAATCTCATGAGGATCAGAAGACGTGACTTTCTTGCCGCCTCGGCTGCCGTCGCCGGCGCCGCCGGCCTGGGCATCCGGCCATCCCTGGCCCAGGCCGAGCCGACCTACACGCCGGAAAGCGGCGCCAGCCTTCGCCTGCTGCGCTGGACGCCCTTCGTCAAGGGCGACGAGGAGGCCTGGCTTGCCAACACCAAGAAATTCACCGAAGCAACCGGCGTCGAGGTGCGCATCGACAAGGAAAGCTGGGAAGACATCCGCCCGAAGGCTGCGGTGGCTGCCAATGTCGGCTCCGGCCCTGATCTCATCATGTGCTGGTTCGACGACGCCCACCAGTATCCGGACAAGCTGGTCGATCTCACCGAACTCGGCAATTATCTCGGCAACAAGTATGAGGGCTGGTACGACGGCGTGAAGGGTTATGCCACCCGCGGCGACACCTTCATCGCCATGCCGCTGACGGCGATCGGCAATGCCGTCGTCTACCGCGACAGCCACGTAAAGGCCGCCGGTTTCAACGAATTCCCGAACGATACGGCAGGCTTCCTCGAGCTTTGCAAGGCGATGAAGGCAAAGGGCACGCCCGCCGGCTTCCCGCACGGCAAGGCGGTTGGCGACGGCAACAACTACGCCCACTGGCTGCTCTGGAGCCATAACGGCATGATGGTCGACGAAAGCGGCAAGGTGACGATCAACAGCCCTGAGACGCTGGCTTCGATCAACTATGCCAAGGAGCTCTACGCGACCTTCATTGCGGGCACGGAGAGCTGGCAGGACGTCAACAACAACCGCGCCTTCCTGGCCGGCCAGGTCTCGCTGATCGCCAACGGCGTCTCGGTCTATTACACGGCCAAGAACGATCCGAAGCTCGCCGAGATCGCCAAAGACATCCGCACGACGAACTTCCCGATCGGCCCTGTCGGTAAGAGCGTCGAGCTTTGCCAGACGAGTTCGCTGCTTCTCTTCAAGCACACAAAATATCCGGAAGCCGCAAAGGCCTACATCAAGTTCATGATGGAGGCCGACCAGATGAACGCCTGGATCCAGGGCTCCAGCGCCTATTGCTGCCAGCCGCTGAAGGCCTTCGCCAAGAACCCGATCTGGACGGCCGATCCGGTCCACGCGCCTTATGCGCGCGCTTCTGAAAAACTGCGCCCGAACGGTTATGCCGGCCCGCTCGGCTACGCCTCGGCAGCGACCATGGCCGACTATGTTCTCGTCGACATGTATGCCGCCGCCGTTACCGGCCAGATGTCGCCGGAGGATGCGATGAAGGAAGCCGAACGCCGGGCCAACCGCTACTATCGCGTCTGAGCCCCGCTTAATGCATGTCGCCCGGAAGTGGGTAGCGGTTCCAGGACAACGACATGCATGGAAACAAAAAAGTGCGCGGCATGCCGGCCTTTCGGCATGCCGCAAGCTCCTCCGGGAGATCCAAAACGCGATCTGGAGATAAGCAATGTCGATGGCAAATTCGGGGGATAGGCGTGGGCCGGTCTCTTCGCTCCTGCAGAACAACAATGTGCTCGGCTTCCTGTTCATGCTGCCGGCGGCGGTGTTCCTTGTCTGCTTTCTCACCTATCCGCTGGGACTCGGCGTCTGGCTCGGCTTCACCGATAGCCGGATCGGCCGTGACGGCATCTTCATCGGACTGGAGAACTACCAGTTCCTGATGGACGATTCCGTCTTCTGGCTGTCGGTCTTCAACACCATTCTCTATACCTCCGTCGCCTCGCTGCTGAAATTCGCGCTGGGCCTCTGGCTGGCAATGCTGCTCAACCAGCATCTGCCCTACAAATCCTTCTTCCGGGCCATCGTTCTGCTGCCCTGGGTGGTGCCGACGGTGCTTTCGGCGCTGGCCTTCTGGTGGATCTACGATTCCCAGTTCTCGATCATCTCCTGGTCGCTGATGAAGCTGGGGCTGATCAGCGGGCCGATCAATTTCCTCGGCGATCCGATCAATGCGCGCATATCCGTCATCGTCGCCAATGTCTGGCGCGGCATTCCCTTCGTGGCGATCTCGCTGCTTGCGGGGCTGCAGACGATCCCGGCGTCGCTGCAGGAGGCAGCCTCGCTCGACGGCGCCACGAGCTGGCAGCGTTTCCGCTATGTAACGCTGCCAATGCTGACGCCGATCATCGCCGTTGTGATGACCTTCTCGGTGCTTTTCACCTTTACCGATTTCCAGCTCATCTACGTGCTGACCAAGGGTGGCCCCGTCAACGCGACGCATCTGATGGCGACGCTGTCGTTCCAGCGCGGCATTCCCGGCGGCCAGCTTGGCGAGGGTGCGGCCATCGCGGTCGCCATGGTGCCCTTCCTGCTCGGTGCGATCATGTTCAGCTTCTTCGGCCTGCAGCGGCGCAAATGGCAGCAGGGCGGCCAGGATTAGGAGAATGACGATGTCGACACGTTCAAACACAGTCGATCGGGCAAACACAGCCGATCGGGCCAACACCGCCAATCAGGTCGTGACCGACAATGCCGAAGGCATGAGCTATCTGAACCGCCTGCCGCGGCGGATCGTGATGCTCTATTTGCCGATGGCCGTCTTCGTCTTCGTTCTGCTCTTCCCGTTCTACTGGATGGCGATCACCGCGGTGAAACCCAACGAGCAGCTGACCGACTATAGCAATTACAGCCCGTTCTGGGTGGTCGGGCCGACGCTGGCGCATATCAAATACCTGTTCCTCGAGACATCCTATCCGGGCTGGCTGTGGAATACGATGCTGGTGGCGGTCTGCTCCACCTTCCTCTCACTGGTGGCTTCGGTGCTGGGCGCCTATGCCATCGAGCGCGTCCGCTTCACCGGCTCGCGTTCGGTCGGCCTGGTAATCTTCCTTGCCTATCTCGTGCCGCCGTCGATCCTCTTCATCCCGCTTGCCTTCATCGTCTTCAAGCTGGGGATCTACGACTCCCGGCTGGCGCTGATCTTCACCTACCCGACCTTCCTCATTCCTTTCTGCACCTGGCTGCTGATGGGTTATTTCCGCTCGATCCCGTTCGAGCTGGAGGAAAGCGCGCTGGTGGATGGCGCCAACAGGTGGCAGATTCTCACCAAGATCATCCTGCCGCTCGCCGTGCCGGGGCTGATTTCGGCCGGGATCTTCGCCTTCACGCTGTCCTGGAACGAATTCATCTATGCCCTTACTTTCATTCAGTCATCGGAGAATAAAACCATTCCCGTCGGCGTGCTGACCGAACTGGTGCGCGGCGATGTTTTCGAATGGGGGGCACTGATGGCCGGCGCCCTGTTCGGCTCGCTGCCGGTGGTCATCCTCTACTCGTTCTTCGTGGATTACTACGTGTCTTCGATGACCGGGGCGGTGAAGGAGTGACAGCCGCAAACGGCATGCCGAACCGCGTTCAGCGTCCCGACGTCGAGCACTGGGCCTTCTTGCGACACGTGGTATAGTTAAATTTCGGTCGTCCTCCGGACGATACGACAAAGGAACTATTCCATGGGAGACCAGAAACACCCGCTGCAACCTGGAGAAGCCGCGCCAGGATTCGCACTGGCCGCGGCCAACTTCGACGGAATGGTCTCTTTCGCCGACTTGAGCGGTCGCCCGTTCCTGATCGGCTTCTTTCGCGGGCTGCACTGCCCATTCTGCCGGCGCCAGCTGGAACAGCTTGCCGCGGTACAGCCGACCCTCTACGCCGCCGGGCTGGAGACCGTCGCCGTTATCAACACGCCGGCGGAACGCGCCCGTCTTTATTTCCGCCACCGGCCGACGCCGATAACGCTTCTATGTGACCCGGATTGCCGCACGCACCGAGCCTACGGTGTGCCACATGCCGAGTTCCTGCCCGATGGGAGCCGCGAGCAGCCCGAATGGCCCTATAGGACAACGATGGCGCAGTTCCAGACGGCACGCATCAACCCCACCGGCGAACTGCCGGAACCGATGCACCCGATGGAAGCCAACACGATACTCAATGCCAAGGACGGCTTCGAGCTTGTCGAAGCCGATCATACGATCTTCGAGAACCATGCGACCCAGCTCGTCGGGCACTACCTGGTGAAGGCGAACGGCACGATCGGCTGGGCACGGATCGAGGCGCTCGACGGACCGAACAGCCTCTCCATCTTCCCCACCACGGCGGAGATCATCGCCGCCGCCGGCAGCCTTGGACGCTGACCTGCAGCAAACCCTGTCGCCAGCGCAGCCGGCTGATCACGGAGGCTGCAAAAGCAGACCTGCCGCCAAGGCATGAAAGGCCTCGACCGCTTTCGGCAGCACGCCCTGCGGATTTTCGCTGGCGGCGATCCAGAGAGCCGCATTGAGCGCCGCGCCGCTCAGCAATCGGGCCGTCGCCTCCGCGTCAAGCGGCTTCAGGATGCCTTGTGCGATCAGGCGCTCGACGGTGCTCTTGGTCACCTGCAGACAGGTGTTCTGGCTCGGCCATTGCGAGGGATCGCCAAGAACCGCAGGCCCGTCGAGCAGAACGATGCGTTGGACTTCAGGATTGAGCGCCATCTCGATATAGGCCGCACCCTCGGCGAGCAGGCCGTGCCAATCGTTACCCGCCCGAGCCCCGATATCTTTGGCGCGAGCCGCCATTTCCATGTCGATCTGATCGACAACCGCTGCCAGCAGCCCGCGCTTGTCGCCGAAATTGTGGTAAAGCGCGCCCCGCGTCAGACCGGCGTCCGCCGTCAGCTCGTCCATCGATGCTGCGGTGTACCCCTTTTCCGCGAAAGCCTTTCGTGCAGCCGCGATCAACTTGCCACGGTTTTCCTGCATCGTTTCGCTGCGTGTTCTCGCCATCCGCCCCTCCTAAACTCACATACGCCACGTATATTAGATTGACATACGCCACGCACGCAGGATATTACACATACGTACCGTATATCAAATATTGCATACGCCTGTGAAGCGCCACCTCGCGCTGATCGGTCGTTGCCAACGATAAAGAGAGATGAGGATGACTGAACGCGAAGCAATCTTTCCTGCCGACAGGCACGCTCTTTACGAGGAGCACGGCTATTCCGCCGCGATCCGCTCCGGGGATCTGCTGTTTGTGTCCGGACAGGTCGGGAGCCGTCCGGATGGAACAGCCGAGCCCGATTTCGAACGCCAGGTCCGGCTGGCCTTCGAAAACCTGCAGGCGACGCTCAGCGCTGCGGGCTGCACGATCGATGACATCGTCGATGTCACGACCTTTCACACCGACCCTGAAAATCAATTCGCAACCATCATGGCCGTCAAGCAGCAGATTTTCAGCAAGCCACCTTACCCGAATTGGACTGCACTCGGCGTCAACTGGCTCGCCGGCTTCGACTTCGAGATAAAGGTTATCGCCCGCATTCCGGCAAGCACATGAAGCGCCACACCCGGCGGCACGGGAAACGCCCTCAAGGTGAAAACACGCAACTTGCGCCGCCGGTCTTGTCAAGAACTTGCCGACATCGCTAGCCGCCCCTATCTCATGTCGAACAGACTTGATGGAGCGACGAGATGGTGGAACTTGTGGTTGACACTCTCTTCGATACGACGATCGAGATCATTCCTCCGGAAGACAGAGAAGACCAGCCCGATGGCCGTGTCTGCCTTTGCTGCAAACGCCGGTGTCGATGGATGGACGATGACGGCTGCGGCATCTGCGAGGAATGTCTGGCCTCATGATGAACGCAGCAAGGGCGTAGCGCGATGGCACTCCGGAGCGCCGGACTTCTCATCTATCGGCGCGTGTCCAACGACCTCGAAGTCCTTCTCGTTCATCCGGGCGGCCCCTTCTGGGCTGGGAAAGACGAGGCTGCCTGGTCGATCCCGAAGGGATTGGTCGAGCCTGATGAGGATGAACTCGCAGCGGCGATGAGGGAGACAGCCGAAGAGCTTGGAGTCGCCATCGACGGCAGAGTGACGCCGCTCGGCGAATATCGGCAGCCTGGCGGCAAGATCGTCGTCGCGTGGTCGATCGAAGCCGATCCGGCATTGGACGTGAACGCAATACGAAGCTCTGAATTTCAAATGGAATGGCCGCCGAGATCAGGCCAGATGAAGAGCTTTCCGGAGGTTGACCGCGCGGGATGGTTTTCCCTGGCCGAGGCGGGAACGAAGCTGTTGAAAGGGCAGCGACCGATGCTTGCCGACCTCCTGAAGCGTCAGGAATGATCGGCGCGAAATGATTGCTTGAGCCGCCCGTTTCGCTGCACGCATGCGTGAAGCGCGCGGCAGCCATGCGTTGCTTCTGCAGACTTCCATCTCCATTTGACAGTCACAGCCGCCTCACTCAATCGAGACAACCGGCGCTGCGACCCGTCTTGGGCACGCGCGAGGAGACAATCATGAACGGCATATCGAAAACCCTGAACGACATGACGCTGGTCGAGCGGTCGAGCCTGCTCGACACCGTCGCCGACGCCCTGGAGGCAACCGCCGAGGAGGCCGAAGGGGAGGGCGACGCCCGCTTCGTCGCCAATTCCATCTGTATCGCCAATACGATCCGAGGACTATCCGGGGAGCTTGCACCGCGCGATCTGCGAGCAGCCGAGCTGCTCCTCGAGCAGGGTATCATGCTCGTCCACCAATTCTCCAGTAGGGTAAAACCAGGCAGAATGAAGCATTAACGCAGAGCGCAAATCGGGCCGGCAAAGCCGGCCCGTCCGTCATCACTGCTGCTCGATCGGCGCCGGCACCGCAGCCGGCGACACCGGCCGTCCAAGCCGATCAGCGACCAGCATCGACAGCATCATTTCCACGAGGCCATTGGCGGCGCCCTTTTCGCCGCCGGCGCCGCCGACCTGGATCTGCGGCACGAGCGGCAGCCTGCCATTTTCGATCGCCTCGGCGAAGCGCATGAGCACCTGCGAGTGGAGCTGATAGTCCGGTCCACCGAAGGCCGCGACCTTCTTCTCGGTCGCCTCGGCTTCTGCCAAACCGATGGCGCGCACCTTCTGGGCATCCGCAAGACCGGTCGCCTTGATGCGTTCGGCATCCGCAAGCGCGACGGCCTTGATCCGGTCGGCCTCACCGAGGCCGGCGAGACGCACCTTCTCGGCCTCTGCCTTGGCGGTGACCTGAATGGTTTCTGCCTGCTGGCGGGTGCGAGCGAGCTGCGCTTTTCCTTCGTTCTCGCTGATCTCGATGGTGAGTGCCGATGTGGTGATCTTGGCCTGCTGTTCGGCCAGTGCTTGCTTCTCGCGCAATGTGCGCTCCTGGACCGCCGCGGCCTCCTGCAATTTATAGGTCTCGACCTTTTCAACGGCGATCTGACGCTCGCGCAGCTGGATCAGGATCTGCTCGATGCTGTTCTGGCCATTGTTGGCGCGCGGTGTACCGATCAGCACTTCCTGCAATTCGAGGCTGTAGGAGTTGAACTTCTCGCGCATTTCGTCGCCGGATTTGCGCTGGATTTCGCTGCGTTCCTGCAGCAGTTCGATCAGGGTCTTGGTCTGGGCGATATTCTTGAAATAGGCCGAGACCATCGGATCGAGCGTCTGTTCGACCAGCCGTTTGATATCGCCGAAACGCTGCACGACGAGGGGAGCCTTCATATAGTCGATATGCACGACGACCGAGAGCGGCAGCACCGGTTCGAACGCATCCTTGGTGATCAGCGACACTTCAGACAGATTCTCGTCTAGCCTGTGCTCGCCGAACTGTTCCTTCGTCCATTTGAGCACGAAGTTGGTGGTCGGCACGATGATGATGTTGCCGGCATAGGTGTTGAACGCATATTTGCCCGGCAGAAGCGGCGTCGACCAGACACCGCGTGCGCCGGTCTCGACCAGTTCGCCATGGCGATAGGACTGGCCTGAGATATCAGCGCTTCGCCGGCCGGTATAGGAAACGACGACACCCACCGTGCCGACCTCGATGATCGTCTTCTCCACGAGTTCGACGGTCGCGAAGATACGGTTGAGGAAATAACTGCCGTCGGCAAGCACCTGCAATTGCCGGCCGCGATAACCGCCTGCGTTGAGAAATTTCTCCGGATCCTGGAAATTATTGTGGAAGTTCGGGTCTTTGGGGTTGTTGGCAACGGTCGGCGCGATGATCTCGCCATCCGGCAGCGCCGGACCGTCATGGATGGTGACGACGCCGATCAGGTCCTCCGCGTCATGAATGACGACCGGCTCGAAGCCGCTCCGCTCGCTGATCAGCGTCGACATGTCGGCAAACAGTCCTTGTTCCGACGCATTCAGGTTGACGGCATAGGTGGATTGTGCGGTCAGCACGATGAACTGCGCCAGATTGATGGCATAGGTGCCTTCGCGCAGGATCTTGCGCTGCGGCCCCGTCTGGCCGCCCTTTGTCAGAAAGCCGCGCACATCCTGAAAATCATCGGCGTCGACATTCGAGGCAAGCGTCTGGGTCGGCGGCAGCGGCTCGCCGTCACGGGCGAAGACATAACCGATCTGGCCCTGTGGAATGGTCACGAGATTGGCGCGATGCATTGCATACTGGAACGGCATGAAGAAATGCAGGCCGCCACGCACGACTTCCGGCTGGAAGCCGGCCTCGCCGTAGAGCGCAATGAAGCCATTGTCCACGGAGCCGCGAAAGCTCCAGAGCTTTTCGAGAATGCCGAGCCTGTCGTTGGGGATATAGCGGATCACGCCGCTCCACCGGAACAGGATTGCCAGCACGATGAGCGTGACGGCGATTTCGATCGCCTTCCATCCCATCGGGCTCAGATATTGCAGGGTTTCCATCTTTTCTCTCGCATGGGCGCACGGGTTCGTTCCACCCGATGGCCGCCGGTTGGTGTTGGTTGATAAGACGGGGAGATGGCGCGCCTGTTCGTTCGACGCACTAAATGTGTATCGAACGCCTGGGCTGCTCATTGTCTGGGAAAAACGACCGCGCGTCCCGAGTCCCCGATGAGGGGCGGCGTGGTCGTGAGTGATCTCACATCGGTGTCGCCTTGATAGACATGACGATGGAGGACGTAGGGATTACGCCTACAGGTTTAAAGATGCTCGACGCGGAAATTAGGCAAGTAATTCCAACGATTTCAATATTTCGAGCATTCAATTCTACTGAATTATGCTGCGTTAGCCTGTTCGTTTCGGCCGGCATTTTCCCTTGCCAGACGCCCGCAAAGTTTGAGGCCATTGGCGATTGCCTCCAATCCTCAACGGTCGAAGCCGGTCATATCGAACACGGCAGCGTTGTCCTGGACCTCGCGCAGCCCTTTGTACGAGGCGTGGCGCAGACTGCCGTCATCGGTCCAGCCGCGAAACTCGATCTCGGCGATGAGGGTCGGCTGCACGAAGACGTAGCGCTTGCCTCTCAGGGGAACGACCGGCCGGGTGGTCTTCAACCGGTCGAGCGTCTTTTTCAGGTGCTCGGCTTCGCTGGCGCTGAAACCAGTTCCGACCGAGCCCACGGAAATCCAGTCGAAACCCTTCCTGCCGGCGAGCAGCAGACTGCCGATGCCGCCGCGGGCGGCTGCCGATTGTTCGTAACCGACGATCATGAAGCTCTCGCTCTCAACGCACTTGATTTTCAGCCAGTCGCCCGTGCGGCCACTGCCATAGGGCCGGTCGCGATGTTTGGCGATGATGCCTTCCATATGATGGTGGCAGGCGTGCTCGAGGAGATCCTCGGCCGGCAGGTCTATTTCTTCGGAAAAGCGGATCGTTCGATTGCCTTCCGGTATCAGGTCTTCAAGAAGGTGCCGGCGTACGGCAAGTTCGGTGCCGGTGAGGTCATGCCCGTCAAGATACAAAAGGTCGAAGGCGTAGAGAATGGACTCGCTCGAGGCCCGCTTGCCGCCGCGACCGCCGAGCGAACGTTGCAACGCGCCGAAATTCGACCGGCCGTGGTCGTCCAAAACCACCGCTTCTCCATCCAGTATGCCGGTAGTCACGCCAAGTTCTTTGGCGGCCGCGGCGATGGTGGGAAAACGATGCGTCCAGTCATGGCCGCCGCGGGTGATGACACGAACGCCCTTCGGCTCGATGTGGATCGCAAGCCGGTAGCCATCCCACTTCGCCTCGTAGAGCCAATCCGGCCCTATCGGCACCTTGGGCTTCAGCAGTGCGAGGCACGGCTCGACCCTAGCCGGCATTGGATCGAACGGAAGGCTTGGCTGGTCGGGATCGCGCTTGCGGATCGGACGAGACTGCAGCGTTGCATTGGACTCGTTGAGGAATGGCAATGAGGGGCGGCGCGAGCGCGTCATGATCGTTGTCTGTCCTTCCCGGACTGGTTTTCAGGCTCTTCTCCAAACACGATGTCGCCTTTCCCACTCTGCTCAATCGGATTTAGGTCCGGCGAGTATTTCGGCAAGAACCGCAGCCCGGCGCCGCAGACGCTACGCGGCCTGCACACGCTGGTCCTTCGGCAGCGAAATCGTCATCGCCGCGGCGACGGCGGCCGTAACTGCAACGGCGAGATAGATGCCGCTGAAACTTTCAGTCGATATCTTGATCACGCCGCCAAAGAAGTTCCCTGTCGTGCCGCCGATGCCTTGGAACACGGTGCAGATGCCTAAGACAGTCACCGCGATGCGGGGCGTGGCGCGATGTGAGACGTAGGCCGGCAGCAAGCCATAGATCGGATAAAAGCCCAGCGAAAAGAAGACGCCGGACAGGATCGAGAGTTCCATCGAGGGTTCGAGGACGACGAGGGCGCCGGCGGCGAGGAAGCTTGAGTAGCAGGTAAGCATGGCATAGCGCGATCCGAGACGCGACGATATTGTGCCAATGGCGAAGCCTGCGCCGATCCCCACCGCCCCGATCGTTGCCCAGAGCCATGAGGCAAAGCCGACGGAGTAGCCGAGTTCCTCGCGCAGGAACGGCGAGAGATAGGTGAGATAGGGATAGGGCATCAGGCCGTTGATGAAGCCGAGCGCGAAGATCAGCGTCACCCATGGCATGATGGAGCGCAGGCTTGCTGAACCGCCGGCAGTTGGCGCCAGCGTTTCGTGGCTTGTCCCGCTGTCGAAGAGGCCGGCCCGCCCGAAGAGAATGTGGGTGACAACGGCCAGTGCGATCGTGGCCGCGCCTGTGAGAAACCAGACCATCTGCCAGTGACCGCTTCCGGCGTATGCCGCCACGAGTGCGCTGTTGATGAGGACGCCAAAGGCCGGGGCGCTGGAGATCAGGCTCATGGCAAAGCCGCGCTGTTCTGCTCTTACCACCCGCGAGGCAAGATTAATCATCGGCACGAAAGTCGATGCGCCAGTCGCGCCGGCGACCATCAGCAAGCCGGCAACCACATAGAGATTGTCGCTGATGGGGATGCTCGACAGACAGAGCCCGCAGAGCGACACGGACGCCACCACCGTCCGTGCGGCGCCGATGCGATGGACGAGCCAGGTACCGAGCACGGCGAATGCCACTGTGGAAAACTGCACCAGGCCGGTGACCGTGCCGACGAAGGCATAGTCGAAGGCAAGATCTTTCCGCATGTCGGGGATGATCTGAGGAAAAAGGCTGAGGCCGAATCCGTAACACGTGCCGACGCAGGCGATCATGACGGCTATGAGGACGTTATCCTGGATACGCACGCTAGTCATGATGATCGACCTCTGTTGGCAACCGTTCGCGCCCCCGCTCTACGCGATGATCATCTAGCATGGGCAGCCGGCGGACTGTCGGATCTGCGACGCCGGCTGCCTAAAACCTATACAAGTTAAGGAGCGGCGAGCACGCGCTACGGCGTGCTCGGCTATGCTTTTCGCCGAACCGATCGAGCCGCCGAAACAGCCAGCTTGATCGATCACCCGTTGACGCTCCGAACGCTCGCAACGCTGCCGTCGCAGGCCGCCCGGCGCTGAGCAAGCACCTTGACCGAAAAGAGCGCGTAGATGATCAACGGAAGGCAGACGAGATAGGATGTCCTGATCCCCGCATGTTCGGCAATGAAACCGAGCAGCGGCGGCGCCAGGAAGAAGACGACGAAGGTCATCTGGCCAAGGGCGGCGACGTTGAGATGCGCCGCGCGATCTGTGCGCTGGGCCGCCGCCGAGACGGCGAGAGGATAGACCGCGCTGCAGCCGGCGCCCATCAAGGCAAAGCCCGCCAGTGCCACATAGGCATGCGGAGCGCCCCAGACGGCGCAAATGCCGATCGCCGAAAGGACAAGCAGCATCGTGGCGACGGCCCGCGGGCCAAACCGATCGACCAGCGGGTCGACGAACAGGCGCGCCAGTGCCATGCAGAAAGTAAAGAGCGTCAATCCTAGTCCGCCAATAAAGGGCTCGACTGAAAACACGTCGCGCATATAGATCGCCGACCAGTCGATCCCGGCACCTTCGACGAGAAAGGCCGCGATGCCGATCACACAGAGCGGCATGAGGCTCCGGGTGGGAAGCGCCACCAGTGGCGCCTTGCCTTCATTCAACGGGGTCCGCGCGGGCGCATTGCGCATGCCTGAAATTGCCCAGACGCCGAGCACAAGCACCACGGCAAAGGTCACGGCAAGATGGAGTTGCATCGAAATACCGGCTTGGCGGACGACTGAGGAGACAAGCGCCGTGACGAAGAAGCCGAGGCTCCAGAAACCATGCGCCCTGTTCATCACGCCGCGTCCTAACTGTGCTTCGATGCGATCAATCTCGACATTGAGATTGATCTCCAGCGCCCCCGCGAGCATCCCCTCGACGAAAAGCACACAGAACACGACCGGCGCCGCACCAATCCACGGCACCAGCGACAGCAGCGCAGACGTGCCGAGAACAGTAATGAATGCCGTTGTCCGCGCGCCAAGGCGGGCGATCACGGGCGAAGACAAAGTCAACGAAATCAAGGCGCCGATCGCAGCCCCGATCAACGTCAACCCAAGCTCCGACTTGTCGACGCCAAGCGCAACCTGCAAATCCGGCATCCTCGACAACAGCGCCCCCAGCGACACGGCGAAGAGAAAGAAGCAGACATAGATCCGCTGCTGCGGCGCGATTTTCATGATGCAACTCCGGGAATTGACGCTCGAAGCCGAACGCGCGCTTTTGGATTTGTGATGTCTAACCCACAGGGCCGGAGATCAAAACATTTTTCTGAGGAGATGCGACGGAGCGAGACGCCGAGCAGAATCACGCTCTCACGGCATCTGAGCCCCGCTGACGGCGAGATAGACTGAATAGATCGAACACGTCGCCGCAATGAATAGCCGGTTGCGCTTGGGACCGCCGAAGGTGAGGTTGGCGACGGTTTGCGGCACGCGGATCTTGCCGATCAGTTTGCCGGCCGGATCGAAGCAATGCACGCCATCACCAGCGCTCGACCAGAGGTTTCCGTTCACGTCGGTGCGGATGCCGTCCGGAATGCCGCTGTCGATCACGCAGAAGACGCGGCCGTTTTCAAGCCTGAGGCCGTCGACCACGTCGAAAGCTCTTATATGGCGCGGCAGGCTTTCATCATGGCTTGCCGCCGAATCCGCCACGTAAAGAATGCTCTCGTCGGGGGAGAAGGCCAAGCCATTCGGCTGGATGAAATCGGTGACGACAGCCGCAAGCCCCCCGGTCGCCGGATCGAGCCGGTAGACGTTGCGGGTCGGCTGCTCCGGCACGGCGCGATAGCCTTCATAATCCGACATGATGCCGTAGGTGGGATCGGTGAACCAGATCGTGCCGTCGGATTTCACCACCACGTCGTTCGGCGAATTGAGCCTGACGCCTTCGAAACGATCGGCGAGCACAGTGATCGAGCCGTCGATCTCGGTGCGTGTGACGCGGCGCATCCCGTGTTCGCAGGAGATCAGCCGTCCCTGCCGGTCGCGCGTGTGGCCATTGGCGAAGTTCGAGGGTTGCCGATAGACGGAGACGCCGCTCTCCGGCGTCCATCGCAGCATGCGCTGATTGGGAATGTCGCTCCAGAGCAGCTGGTTCGCATCGTTGAACCAGACGGGACCCTCCGCCCAGCGGCAGCCGGAATAGAGTTCATCGAGGCCGGCACTAGTTACGATCAACTGCCGGAAGCGCGGGTCGTGGATTTCGTAAATGCTGGCCTCGGCCATGGCGGTCTTCCCAATTATCGCATGCCGGCCCGGCGACCGCCGGCGAGCATGATGACGCTGATGATGATGAGGCCAGTCATGATGAGGCGGATGCCCGCGCCGACCCCGTAAGTGTTGAGCATCGAGACGACCAGGAACATGAAGAGCGATGCGCCCCAGATGCCCGGCACGTTGGAATCGCCACCGGCGACCGCCGTGCCGCCGATCACGACGACGGCGATCGACATCAAGAGATATTCCGAGCCCATGTTGAGCGCCGCGCCACCGGAGAAACAGGCGAGCAGATAGCCTGCGAGCGAGGCGAGCACGGCGCAGAACAGGTAAGTGACGAAACGCGTGCCGTCGACCGGTATGCCCGCCATGCGCGCCGCCGGCATGCTCTGGCCGATCGCCGAGATCCAGCGCCCGTAGATCGTCTTGTCGAGCAGGAACCAGGCAAGCAGCGAGATGAAGAGCGCGACGATCGCCACATTCGGCACGCCGAGCGTGTTCGAGGTGGTGAACTCCGCAAGCATGCTCGGAGGCTTGATACGTAATCCCCGGTTCGTCCAGATCGCGGCGGACTGGACGATGAAGCTCATCGACAGCGTCGCGATGATCGGCGGAATACGCAGCGCCTTGATCAGCGCATAATTGCCGAGGCCGACGACAAGGCCGATGACGACGGCAATGAGAAGACCTGGCAGGATCAGGCCGTTTTCGACATTCATCAGCTTCAGCGCCACCGTGCCGGCAAGCGTCATGGTGGCGGGAACCGAGAGATCGATGTTGCCGGGACCGAGCGTGATGACGAACATCTGGCCGATACCGACGATGACCGAGAAGGCAGCGAAGGTGAGAGCTGCCTGCGACAGGCCGAGCGTGCTGGCGCCGAGCGTCACCATGATCGTCAGGAACCAGACGATGAAGGCGGCGAGCCACGACCAGATCCAGGGTTTGCCGAAGAGGCTGAGGAGTGGGGTCATCGGCGTTTCTCCCGCTTCTCCAAGCGATTCAACATCAGGCGAAGCGCAAGCACGATGATCAGGATCGCGCCTTGCGCGCCGATCTGCCAATCGGGCGAGATGCGCAGGAAGGACAGGAATGAGCCGGCAAGCGTCAGTGTCAGCGCGCCGATGACGGCGCCGACAGGGGAGACGCGGCCGCCGATGAACTCGCCGCCGCCGAGGATGACGCCGGCGATCGACAGCAGTGTGTAGCGTAGCGCAATATTAGCATCGGCCGAGGTCGTCAGGCCGACGAGGGCGATGCCGGCAAGCACCGCAAACAAGCCGGCCAGGCCGTAGGCGCTGGCGCGCGCCGCGACAATCGACCAGCCGGCGCGCTCGACCGAGCGCTGGTTGCCGCCGATGCCGCGGATCAGCACGCCGAGCGAAGAGCGCATGACGAGGAGATGGGCGACGGCGGCGATGGCGATGCTGGCGACGATCGCCATCGGCGCCAGCGGCGGCTTGACGGTCATCAGCCAGCGCACCCAATCCGGCGCCTGGCCGCCCGGTGCCGGCAGCAGCAGCACGGCAAGGCCGCCCCAGACGAAGCTCATGCCGAGGGTGACGACGATGGAGGGCAGGTTGCGCAGATGGATGACGACGCCAAGGCCCGCATAGATGGCGATTGCGCCGGCAAGGATAAGGATGCCGATCAGGGGAGTATCCCGCAGAAAGGTTGCGGTGACGCAGGCGACGAAGCTGACGAAGGTGCCCATCGACAGATCGAGATCGTTGACCGCCATCACCAGCATCTGGGCGATCGTCGCAAGCGCGATGGGAACAGCCAGGTTGAACAGCAGGTTGAGCCCGACATAGCTCATGGCGCGCGGCTGCAGCCAGAAGACGGCGGCAAGCAGCAGCGTCAACGACAGAGCGGGGATAGCAAGACGCAAGGCATCGGACGACAGTCGGAACGTCATGCGACGACCCCTTCGAAGGAGGCAGCGATGATATTCGTCTCGTTGACGGCGTCGCCGGCGAGTTCGGCGGTGATGCGGCCTTCGCGAAAGACGTAGACGCGGTCGCAGAGGCGGACTTCGTCCATTTCGGTGGAATACCAGATGAAGGTGCGGCCGCGCGCCGCTTCCTCGCGGATAATAGCGTAGACCTCCTGCTTGGTCCCGACGTCGACGCCGCGCATCGGATCGTCCATCAGAACGATCGGCGCGCGCGTTGAAAGCGCGCGGGCAAAGAGCACCTTCTGCTGGTTGCCGCCGGAAAGCGACAGGATGCGATTGGCCATATCCGGCGTGCGGATTTCGATCCGCCGCTTCCAGTCGGCGCCCTTCGTCTCCTCTTCGCCGGCGAGGATCAGGCCGCGCCGGGTAAGATCACCGAGCGAAGCGATCGAGAAGTTGCGCAGGACGCTCCAGAGTTCGAAGACGCCGTTAAGGCGGCGGTCGCCGGCGACGAAGGTAACGAGGGGGTCCCGCTCGGGCAGCCAGTTGCCGGACTGGGCGGCATGCAGGGCGAGCAGCAATTCGGTCTGCCCGTGGCCGGCCAGTCCCGCCAGCGCGATGATCTCGCCCTTGCGGGCGCTGAAGGGAAGGCCTCTCGTCTGATGGGACAGAATGAGCGGAGCGGCGGATTGTTCGCGCGTCGAGCGCTGCGCCGTCTCCTCCTTCGCAACGGTGCCCATCGCTTTGACGAGACCGTGATGGTCGAATCCATCAGCCGGACGCTCGGCAACGACGCGGCCGTCCTTCATGACGACGATGCGGTCGGAGGTTTCGAGGATCTCGTGCAGGATATGCGAGATGAAGATGACCGAGCCGCCGGCGGCGACGAAGCGGCGGACATGATCGAGCATCTGCCGGGCAAGGCTTGCATCGAGCGACGAGGTCGGCTCGTCGAGGATCACCAGGCGCGGCGCAACGCCGGCGTCGGAAAAGGCCATTGAAATCTCGACCATCTGCCGCTCGGCGATCGAGAGATCGCCCACAGCCCGGCCGCTGTCGATGCCGTGGCCGGGAAAGACGGCATCGAGGCTCTTCTCGATGACCCCGGCCGCACGCCTGCGCCAGCCGAAGCCGCCGAGATGACGATGCATGATGCGGGTGTTCTCGACGATGGACAGGTTGGGGCAGAGCGACAGCTCCTGGAAGACGCAGCGCACGCCGCGGGCCCGCGCGGCGTTGATGCCATAACGCTCCAGCCGCTCGCCGTCGCTTGCCACACTTCCTTCGTGCGGGGTGAGGCCGCCATTGATCACACTGACAATCGTCGATTTCCCGGCGCCATTGTGGCCGACGAGCCCGACGCATTCGCCCGGCATGACGCGGAGCGTGACGCCGTCGAGCGCCCTGACGGCGCCGAAGCTCACCTTGGCGCCATCGACGGCGATCACCGCCTTCAAAACCTCATCCATCCTGCCCGCCAGATCCGCTTCACAAAGAATGCCGCGCGGCCATGGGTGGCCGCGCGGCAGTCGCCAGGAGACTTACTTTGCCGACTCGATGACCTTGATGGCGTCTGCCTGCGTGTATTCCACGTTGGCGACGCCGCCGGCCTGGGTATTGGCGAGGTTCGTTTCAAGATTGTCCTGGTCGATGCGCAGGAAGGGCACGACGAGGTCCTTCTTGACCTCTTTGCCGTCGAGGATCTGCTGAGCGACCCAGAAGGCGAGCGTCGAAACGCCAGGGGCGATGGAGACCGACATGGTCTCGTATCCCTTGGCGTCCTTCTGTTCCTTCCACCATTTCAGTTCATCTTCGCGGTTGCCCATGACGATAACCGGCATCTTCCGGTCGGTCGCGGCAATCGCCTGTGCGGCGCCATAACCGTCACCGCCCTGCGTCACCACGCCGACGATATCGGGCAGGCTCGGCAGGATGCCGGCAACCGCCTTTTGCGCCACGTCCTGCGCCCAGTCGCCGTGAACGGAGCCGACGACCTTGAACTGCGGGTACTGCTTGACGCCGTCGTGGATGCCTGCCGAGATTTCGTCATCGACGAAGACACCGGCAAGGCCGCGGATTTCGAGCAGGTTGCCGCCCTCAGGGAGCTTCTTCGACAGGTATTCGACCTCGCTGCGGCCCATTTCCTTGAAGTTGACGGCGATTCGCCAGGCGCAGGGTTCGGTGACGATGCCATCGAAGGACACCACGGTGATGCCGGCATCGCAGGCTTCCTTGACCGCACCGTTCAGCGCTGTCGGCGAGGCAGCGTCCAGCACGATCGCGTCATAACCCTGCAGGATCATGTTCTGGATCTGCGCGGCCTGCTCCGTCGCCTGGTTCTCGGCGGTGGTGAAAGGATCGGCTGCGGCAACGACGCCAGCCTTCACGGCTTCACCTGTAACCTTTGCCCAGCTCGTCAGCATGGCCTGGCGCCATGAGTTGCCGGCATAGTTGTTGGAAAGGGCGATTTTCTTGGCCGACGTGTCGGCAAAGGCGGAAACGGGCATCGCGGCGCAAGCAATAGCGGCCGATGCCAGAAGCATCTTGCGGATTGTCATGTCTTCCTCCCTGATGATCGCGCTGGTCGGCGGATCGCTTCACTCCTGCCGACCCAATCGGGGCCGAGTGAAAATTGTTCTTGCACTGAGCTTCCTCCTCTCAGTAAGGGCAGGATGCGGGAGATCGACCGGCCTGTACAGGGGCAAGGCAGCAAGTCGTTTGCGGGTTTTGCGCAATTAGCTGCGGGTTTACGCAAGACGGCGGCGCTTCCGCGGGCGCTTACTGGGAAGGGATCGCGGCGGGTTGAGGAGCCTGTGCCGTCTCGGGGAGGAACCACAATGCTGCAACTCACACCGGCAGCGATGTTCGACCACTATCTCGGTATTTCCCGGCTGCTCGCGGGCCAGCTCGACTTCCGCTCGGCCATCCGTTCGGTTGCGGCCGAGGTCGCCCATATCATCCCGCACGACCATCTCGACGTCTGCGTGCTCCTGGAGGGCGGCAACTACCACACGGCCTACGAGACGGGCATCGAAACCGCCTGGGGCGATCTGGCCGGCGCGCCGGTGGTCAACAGCCCGATCCGTTCGCTGCTCTGGGGCGAGGTGGAGTTTCTGCTGGCGGAAGACGCCATGACGGACCCGCGTTTCCATTTCGAGGGCGCGTTCAAGCGGCCGATCGTCGAGGAGTCGCTGAGGAGCCGCCTGCATGTGCCGATGAAGGTGCAGGGCACGATCATCGCGGCGCTCTCCTGTTCATCGCGAACGGCAGGCGTCTATACGATGGAGGATATCGAACGCGCCCGCATCATCGCCGACCTGCTGACGCCCTATTTCTTCGCGCTGCAGGCTGCCGAACAGGCGCAACGCTCGGCGATCGTCGAGGCCGAGGCCCGCGCCCGCGAAGAGGGGCTACGGCAGGGCGCGCTGAAGCTGACCGAGGCACTGGAGCAGGAACGCCAGCGGATCGGCATGGACCTGCACGACCAGACGCTCGCCGACCTGACACGGCTCGCCCGGCGGATCGATCGGCTGTCGCGCAATGGCGAGGTGACGCCGGAGGCGCTGGAGCCGGTCTCGCGTTCGCTGCAGCATTGCATGCAGGATCTGCGGCAGATCATCGAACAGGCAAAACCATCTGTGCTCCAGCTCTTCGGTCTCGCGCAGGCGATCGAGCATCATCTCGACCGATCGACCCGCGACACGGGATCGGCCATCGAATGGGGTCTGGTCGACGAAACGCACGGCGCATTGGAGCGGCTGGAACCGACCGTCAGCGTCGCGCTGTTCCGGATTGCGCAGGAGGCGATCAACAATGCGGTGCGCCATGCCGCGCCCCTCGCCGTGACGGTGCGGCTCGACGCCGACGAGGAACGGCTGTCGATCGAAATTTCCGACGACGGGACGGGGCTTGCCAAGGCGCGGGGACGGATCGGCGGCGGCATCGACAATATGAAGACCCGGGCGCGGCTGATCTCGGCGCGCTTCACCACCGGGCCTGGCCACAACAATCGCGGGACCGTGGTGCGCGTCGTGCTGCCGCTGACCCCGCACGACCCGGCAAGCGGGCCGGACTGAGGAGAAACGCGCAATGAAGGTTCTGATCGTCGAGGACGACCCGCTGCACCGCTCCTATCTGCACGAGGCTGTTAACGCCGCCCTGCCGGAATGCGACACAGTGATCGAGGCCGAAAACGGAACGGTCGGCGAAAAGCTCGCCCGAGACCACAAGTCGGCGCATATCGTCATGGACCTGCAGATGGCAAACCGCAACGGCATCGAGGCGGCACGCACCATCTGGAAGGAGCGGCCAGAGACCCGCATCCTGTTCTGGTCGAATTATTCCGACGAGGCCTATGTGCGCGGCGTCTCGCGCATCGTGCCGGATGGCGCCGCCTACGGCTATGTGCTGAAATCCGCCTCCGACGAGCGGCTGAAGCTTGCGCTGCGCTCGATCTTCATCGAGAGCCAGTGCGTCATCGACCGCGAGGTGCGCGGCCTGCAGCAGAAAAGCCTCGGCCAGACCAACGGCTTTACCGATTCCGAATACGAGATCCTTGTCGATATCGCGCTCGGTCTGACGGACAGGGCTATCGCCAAACGCCGGGGCCTGTCGCTGCGCAGCGTGCAGAACCGCCTGCAGCAGCTCTACGACAAGCTCGACGTCTACCAGAGCGCCGGCGACGACCATGAGGACGGCCGCTTCAACCTCCGCGCCCGCGCCGTCACCGTCGCTTTCCTGCGCAAGCTCCTGAACTATAGCGCCCTGGAGCGGGCCGAGGCCGAGCTGCAGGAATGGCTCGACGGAAAGTAGTCGCTGCTGGAACGGTGACAATTCCGCCCGCAAGGGTCAGGCAATGGCTTTCAACGGAGTCCGGCTGCTCGGCGCTGCCTCAGGCTTGCCGAACAGGAAGCCCTGCATCTGGGCCGGATGGCTTGCATGAAGGATCGCAAGCTGCTCCTGCGTCTCGACTCCTTCGGCAATCACCGGCAGGTTGAGCGTCGACGCCATCTCGATGACATTCTCAAACAGCGCCCTGATGGTTGGATCGGCGCCGATGCCGGCAAGGAAACGTCGATCGATCTTCAGCTTGTCGAACGGAAAATCCCGGAGGTTGGCGAGCGAGGAATAACCGGTCCCGAAATCGTCGAGGACCACCCGGATGCCCATTGCGCGCAGCTGACCGAGCGTGGAAAGGACGGCAGCCCGATCGTGAAACAGCGCCGTCTCGGTGATCTCAAGCTCCAGACGGTCAGGCTGCAGCCCCGTCCTCGCAAGAATGTGCGAGAACTGCTCCACCAGGTTCGGCATCAGGAACTGAACCGGCGAGATGTTGACCGCGATCGTCAGCGGGGCCTTCCACGAGGCTGCCTCGCTGCAGGCTTCTTCCAGGACCCAGATGCCGATGGGAATGATGCAGCCGGTTTCTTCGGCGGCAGCGATGAAGTCCGCCGGTGCGAGGACGCCTCTGCTTGCATGGCGCCAGCGCAGCAGCGCCTCGTAGCCGCACGGTTCTTGCGAGGAGGTATCGACGATCCTCTGATAGACCAGGAACAGCTCTCCTTTCGCGACTGCGTGCCGCAGATCGTGCTCGAGCTGCCGCTTGGCATGCAGTTCGATGTCCATCGCCGCCTCGAATGTGCAGGCTCTGCCGCGGCCGCCGCTCTTGGCCCGGTAGAGAGCCATATCGGCGTTGTTTCGCAGGCGCCGATCGGTAACGCCGTGCTCCGGATACAACGCGATGCCGATGCTGGCGCCGAATCCCGAAGAGGTGGCGAGATCTGCGAACTCCTGCGCGAAGGCCTTCTGCAGATCGGCCGCCAACGCTTCCGTCTGTTGGCGGGACGCGTTTTCCAGGATGATGCAGAATTCGTCGCCTCCCATGCGGGCGATCGTAACATCGGCCGGCAAGGTGCGGATTAGGACCTGGGCCACACGCTGCAGGACCGCGTCCCCCTCGGCGTGGCCGAATGTGTCGTTGACGAGTTTGAACCGGTCGAGATCGAGGGCAAGCAGCGCCAGGCCGCTTGGCGTTTCGGCAGCGCGGGCCATCGCCATCTCGAAACGCTGGTCGAACTCGCGGCGGTTCGCGAGGCCGGTCAGCGGGTCGTGGCGTGCCATATGCTCGATCCTGCGGCTCGCCTCATGACGCTCCGTCAGATCGCGCACGGCGATCACCTGGCACTCGCGCCCGCGATATTCGATCGTCCGAGCAAGGATCTCGACTGGAATCCTATCCTGGCCGTCGCACAACACCGCTCCCTGGCAGGTGTCGATGCCAAGGCGTCTTTCGATCGCAAGCACCGCCTCGACCGGTTGGCCCTTCAGAAGCGCGGCTGCTTTGCCGGCCATCGCAGCGAATCTCTCGTTGAGATCGATGACGACATTCTCCTGGGCGATGACGAGCCCCTCGAACGAGGCATTCGCCAACCCGCGCAGATCGGTCAGATGACGATCGAGGAACAGCGCTGCGGCGGCGCCGAGCAGGATCAAGGTGGAGATGATCGAGACGGCGATGGCGATGGCGATCCGATCGACGGAGGAGAGATCGGCATGCACGGGCTCGGCGGAAGGGGTGATCTGGACGCCGCTCATCGACACCGTGTGGAGGCTGCAGATCGCCAGGACGATGCACGCCGCGCCGGCGAAAATATGAAAACGCCTGCTGGCGCAATGCCGCAGGGCGGCAACCGCAACGATGCCGAAGCCGATTGCCAACGCACAGGCGACGATCGATTTGTCGAGAGCGAGCGAGACCATGCTGAATGGCGTGATGGCGAGCATCCCCACGAAATGCATTGCCGCAATGGCAACGCCGAACAGGACCCCGCCGGACGCCTGGACAAGCTGGCCGCCATTCATAAAAACGATTTCAACCGCTCCTGTAAACAGGACGATGGCGGTGATAATCGACAGGATGATCAGAGGACCGTCGTAGCCGATCGGCACCGGACCGGCATAGGCCAGCATCGCGATAAAATGGGTTGCCCAGGTGCTGGCGCCGAGAACGACGGCAGCGGCGATGAGCCAATAGTGGTGATGCTGCTGCACGCACTCCTGCGCACGTGTCAGCATGAAGACGGCCGTCAGGCTGCCGAAGCAGCAGATGGACAGGGCGACGAAAAGCAGCGTCCAGTCATGCTGGTCGGCGATACATGAAAGCACAGTGAACATGGCATCTCCCGAAGGTGCGGGGAGGGTGCCAAAGCGGACCTAACGAAATCATACGGGCTTCGTTAAAATACCAGTCATCCAGGCAAAAACCACAACGAAAAGACGAAAATAAAATATCGCCCGACTAAGCGCGAATGGAGGGCTGCGACCGCAGTTGCGCGGCTTCAACCGAAGAAAGCCCGCTTCTGACAAGCGTATTAAGAACCTGCCAGCGGGATCGAACGCTTGGAGCCTGCCAATGACGGCTTGGAAATGACGCGGTAGCGAGCCTCGACAAGGTTGTATATTCCGAAGGCTGCCAATCCGGCGGCAACGGCGATGTAGAGGAAGGATCCGAACGGAAGCTGGCGGACCCATTCCAGGGCATCGCCCATGCTGCCGGCCTGTTGCGGATCCACCCGGAAGCCCGCATAGGCGAACAGTATCCCGGTGATCGCGAACACTACGCCGCGGGCGACGAGACCATAAACGCATATCAAGGTCACGATGCCTTTGCTGTCCGGTATCCTGACGTAGCGCTCGAACTTTCGGGTGACGCCTTTTGCGACCGTCACGATGCCGCCGATGACAAAGCCGGCCCCAACGGCTATCGCAAGGTAGGAGCCGAACGGCTGCGACATGATCCATCACGCCAGCCCCTTTTCACCCGAGCCTTCGCTGCCGCCGCCGAGGAAGATGGCACGACTGAGTGCATATCCGGCAAGCCCAAGATAGGTGACGGCGCTGCCGAGGAGTGCCGCCCGGATCGCCAAAGCCTTTCCGTTTCGGCCGTGGCCGTCGCTATCCGCCAAGGACTGGGCCAGCCTCCAGGCGACAAATCCGAGAAGTCCAAGACCGATCATTCCGACCCAGATCCGGCCGAACGGCTGCGAAAGCAGCGTCGAGAGCGCCGACTTCGTTTCCGGCCGGCCGCCGGCGACGCCGGAGAAGAGCGCGAGCCCCGCTATCAGCAGAAAAACGACACCGCGCGCCGTGTAGCCGCCCTTGGCGAGCACCTCAAATCGAAAGCCTTTACTCATCAGCATTTTCCTCTGCGTCGCCGCTGCGCGAGATTAACGCACCAGCCTTCCGAAAGTTTGCTGAGAGGGCTCGCAACGGGGCGGCGGCGTGATCAGCCGTTAGGAATGGCTACCAGTCACAAGTTCCATAAGATAGATTACGCCACATTGCACAACTTAAAGTTGTTGATTACTTTTCTAAACTCGTTGAGGCCCTGCACTCAAGGCGAAGACTGCAGGCGGATTTGTGTGCATGGCGACGGCTGTGCAATACCCTTGATGAGCTCGCCAAGTCCCCCGTCTCCTATCGCACCTCGAATTCCGGATCGGGCGGAACCTGCATGGCGAGAGCGAGATGATTTGTCTGGGCGGCAAGCCCGATAATCGTCAGGAGTTCGCCATGTTGGGCATCGGTCATCCCGCGCGCGCGGGCGGCGGCGGTATGCGATTGGACGCAGTACTGGCAGGCATTGGCCGTCGACACCGCGATGTAGATCATCTCGCGCGTCACCGGATCGAGTGCGCCTTCGACCGTCATGACCGATTTCAGCGTCTCCCACACGCGCTTGAGATTTGCCGGATCGTTTGCGAGAGCACGCCAGAAATTGTTGATGAAATCGGTCTTGCGTGTCGCCCTGATGTCATCGAACACCGCTTGCACGGCCGGAATGGCCGCGGCCTCTTGGTCCGACAGGAGTTTGACTGTTGCCATCGAAAGTTCCTTTCCGGGCGCCTCAAGCATGATTTTTGCGCGGCGATCCCGCGCAGCGAAGGAAGATACGAAGAAATGACAGCGGCCGCCAGACTTCCCGCCGGCGAGGAAATCGAAGACGGCTGTTTCAGAAAAACAGCCAAGAATAGAAATTATTGTCTACAGATTTTATAGATTATCAGATTTCATAGCCCTGTCGACTTCAGCGATGAGATTTCGAACGCCCAAATGGATGCATCCTTGGGTGCGTGTGAACTGCCGACTTCTTCCAAGATCAACAGGAGATTTCCATGAGCAATCCAGTTCTCGTCAATCAGATCATTCCCGAGTCCGATGTCATCCCGCTGACCGGCCGTGTCGGAGCCGAAATCACGGGTATCCGCCTTGGCGGAGACCTTTCGGATGCAACGGTGGCAGCCATCAACCAGCTTCTCCTGAAGCACAAGGTGATCTTCTTCCGCGATCAGGGACATCTTGAGGATTCCGAACAGGAAGCCTTCGCGCGCCGCCTCGGCGACCTCGTGCCGCATCCAACCCAGGGACCGGTCGCCGGCACGGCTTCCATCCTCAATCTCGATTCCAGCCGCGGCGGCGGCCGGGCGGACCAGTGGCACACCGACGTCACTTTCGTCGACGCCTATCCCAAATTCTCCGTCCTGCGCGGCGTCGTCATTCCGGCGGCCGGCGGTGACACGATCTGGTCCAACACTCATGCGGCATACGAAAGTCTGCCGGCGCCGCTGAAATTGCTGGCGGATAATCTGTGGGCCATTCACAGCAATGCCTATGACTATGCCGCCGTGCGCCCTCGCGCCACCGCTGAAGAGAAGAAGCATTTCGAGGAGGTTTTCACCTCGACCGTCTACGAGACCGAGCATCCGGTCGTGCGTGTCCATCCGGAAACCGGCGAGAGATCGCTGCTGCTCGGGAATTTCGTTCAGCGCCTCGTCGGCCTGTCGAAGAGCGACTCCGCAAAACTCTACGAGGTGTTCCAGTCCTACGTCACTGCCCCGGAAAATACCGTGCGCTGGCGCTGGAGAGCAGGAGATGTGGCGATCTGGGACAACCGCGCCACCCAGCACTATGCCGTCAACGATTATGGCGACCAGCACCGGATTGTCCGCCGCGCCACCGTTGACGGCGACGTCCCCGTCAGCATCGACGGCCGCCGCAGCGTAACCCACGTCAAAACTGCCAAGCCGCAGGCAAAGGCGGCGTGATCACGGACGCGCGGATGTCGCCCGGCCCATGAAGCGACCGAGCTTTATGGGCTGGGTGACATCCCTGCAGTGGCCGGGGCCGCCTTTCGCAAGAAGTCCGCGCCTTACGAGAAGGAAAGCTTCTCGCTCGGCCGGGTCAGCGTTTCCGGGCGCAGCACCGCATCCAGATGCTCCTTCTGCATCAGGCCGCGTTCGAGAAGGATTTCATAGACCCCCCGTCCCGAATGATGCGCTTCCAGCGCAACCTCAGTGGCGTTGCGGTAGCCGATATAGGGGTTGAGCGCCGTGACGATGCCGATCGATTGCTCGACCGTCTGCCGCAGACGGTCGCGGTTGGCGGTGATGCCTTGAATGCAATTCGCCTCGAGCGTCAGGCAGGCATTGGTCAGGTGGCTCAGGCTGCGGTAGAGGCTGTAGAACATCACCGGCTCGAAAGCGTTCAACTGCAGCTGGCCGGCCTCGGCGGCCATGGTGATCGTCACGTCGTTGCCGATCACTTCGAAAGCGACCTGGTTGACGACCTCCGGGATAACAGGGTTCACCTTGCCGGGCATGATCGAGGAGCCGGCCTGGCGTGCCGGCAGATTGATCTCGTTGAAGCCGGCCCGCGGCCCCGAGGACAGCAGCCGCAGGTCGTTGCAGGTCTTGGAAAGCTTGACCGCCACGCGCTTGAGAACACCCGAAAGCTGGACGAAGGATCCGCAATCCTGCGTCGCCTCCACCAGGTCAGGTGACGTCACCAGATCGACGCCGACGATTTCGGACAGGCGCTCGCGCACCAGCGCGGCATAGCGGGGATGGGCGGTGATGCCGGTGCCGATCGCCGTTGCGCCGAGATTGATCTCGCGGATCAGCGAGACCGCTTCGGAGAGCCGCGCCTCGTCCTCCGCCAGCATCAGCGCGTAGGTTCCGAATTCCTGCCCCAGCGTCATCGGCACGGCGTCCTGCAACTGGGTGCGGCCCATCTTCAGGACGTCGGCGAACTCGACCGCCTTGGCCTCGAACGCCCGGCGCAGGATCGCCATGGCGTCAACCAGGCGGTGAACGCCGATCCATGCGGCAAGCTTCAGCGCTGTCGGATAGACGTCGTTGGTGGATTGCGAGAGATTGACGTGCTCGTTCGGATGCAGGTGCTGGTACTCGCCGCGACCATACCCCATGATTTCGAGCGCCCGGTTGGCAATCACCTCATTGGCGTTCATGTTGGTCGAGGTTCCCGCACCGCCCTGGATCAGATCGACGACGAAGTGGTCGTGCAGTGCACCGTCGCGGATTTCGACGCAGGCCGCAATGATCGCATCGGCGCGCTCCTGATCCAGAAGGCCGAGGCTCGCATTGGCCTGAGCCGCCGCCTGCTTGATCGCCGCGAGCGACGCGATCAGATCCGCCGATTCCTTCAGCGTCTGACCGGTAATCGGAAAATTCTCGACCGCGCGCAGCGTATGCACGCCGTAATAGGCCGTGGCCGGCACGTCGCGATCGCCGATCAGGTCGTGCTCAACGCGGATTGTCGTGATCTCGGATTTCGTCATGGCAGGAGCTTTCGAGTGGAGCGCTGCGGGCACGCATTGCGGCGGCAGGCTGAAGACGAGAATGGCTGGTGACGCGGCAGAATGGCCGCGTCCGCAGACGTCATCGGGCAAGGGCGGCAAGGCGGGGATCGTCCCCGTCCGCCTTCGATCCGCGCATTTTGAATGGAAAAGACACGCCGCCCGTCGTAACACCCATCGTATTGACACGCTGAGGATGGTGGAACGGCGCGAGCTGGCTGCGGATCTCAGGCGAACCGATCCCGAGCCGTTCGAGGATCTCCATCACGACGGCGTAGAGAATTTCGAGATTGCCGTCCTCGATCTTGACCGAGATGCCGAGCGCACCGTCCGTCCCCAATCGCCGGGTTTCATCCGAGGCCCGCACGCCGATCGCGTAGCTGGCATCGGCCCCGAGCTTGCCGATAACGGCGCCGTTGAATGCGCGCATCAGCGCCGTGCAGTAGCGCCCCTCGCCCGCGACCATGTCAGGGTGGTGTGCCATTGCATGGAAGATGCGGGCCAGTGCCGCCCCGCGCGTCGACGGCCCCTCGCCCGCCCCGTCGCCATCCGCTGCCGCCGCAAGTTTGGCAAAGATGCGGGCCAGGCGGTCCAGAGGAAAGGCCGGGGTCGGCAGATTGCATCCGTCGATCCCCCATTCGACCTCCCGGACGTCCAGATCGCACAGTTCGGCGACGGTGCGCTTGACCCTCCCCTGCATCGGATGATCCGGCAGGTGGTAACCTTCCATGCCGGCCCCGATCGCCCGGGCGCCGGCAAGCATGCCGACGTGCTTTCCCGAACAATTGCTGCAAACGGCTGTCGGGACAAAGTCCTGCTTGATCCAGGAGCGATTGACCGTTTCCGACAGCGAAGGATGGCCGCCACAGCGAAGGTCGGCCTCCTCGGCCTTGATCTTCGACAGCATGGTTCGCGTGCGCGCAATATGCCGCTCTTCGCTGCTGTGGGACGCGCACATCAGCGCAATATCCGCATCGTCGAAGCCGTAACCCGCGAAACCCTCCGTCTCCAGGATGGCAAGCGCCTGGGCCGGCTTGGCGGCGGAGCGGGCAAGCGTCATACGCTCGGGATTTCCCAGTGCGTAAAGCCGCCTGCCCTTTGCATCGACGACAGCCGCGTGGACGCGATGACTGTTCTCGACGATGCCGCCACGATCGGTGACGACGAAATCCTCACTCGGGGTCATGTCTCTCTCCATTCATGCCGCGCCCCGGCGGCGACATGCGCCGCCGGAGCAAGCTCGGCTATCGAGCGATGTCAGGCCAGATCGAAACCGCCGCGATCCTCACCCTGTTCGGCTGCAATCGTGTAGATGCGCTCGCGCATCAGCAGCCAGCCAACCACCAGGGCCGGAATGATCAGAGCCAGAGAGGCGACCGTGTAGGTCCCGACGGGATAGTCGAGCGCCATCAGGATCACGACGACCGCCAGGAAGCCCAGCGTCAGCAAGCCGGTATAGGGCGCGCCGAACATGCGGAATTCCGGCCGCACCATCTTGCCCTGCCGCGACAGCTGCCACAGCTTGAGCTGGCACAGGACGATCACGCCCCACGCCGCGATGATACCAAGAGCAGCGACGTTCAGGCCGATCTCGAAGGCTTCTGCCGGGACAAGGGCGTTCAGCACGACGCCGAAGGCGGTCACGACAGCCGTCACCGCAATGCCGCCATAGGGCACGCCGGATCGGTTCATCTTCGCCAGCGCAGCCGGCGCCGAGCCGGAAATCGCCATGGAATGCAGGATGCGGCCTGTGGAATAGAGGCCGGCATTGAGCGACGACAGGACGGCGGTCAGCACGACGAGGTTCATGACGACGTCAGCGCCCTGAATGCCGATCTTGCCGAAGAAGGTGACGAACGGGCTCTCGCCGCCCTTATAGGCGGTATAGGGCAGCAGCAGCGACAGCAGCAGGACCGAGCCCACGTAGAAGACCACCAGACGCAATACGACCGTGCGGATCGCCCGCGGCATGACCTTGCGCGCATTTTCGGTTTCACCGGCGGCGGTGCCGATCAGCTCGATCGAAGCATAGGCGAAAACCACGCCCTGTATCACCACCAGGGCCGGCAGGACGCTGTTCGGGAACATGCCGCCGAAATCGGCAATCGTGTTGAGACCGGGAACATGGCCGTCGATCGGCGTGCCGGTGACCACGAAGTAGACGCCGACGACCAGGAAGACGACGAGGGCGAGGACCTTGACCAGACTGAACCAGAATTCCAGTTCACCGAAGACCTTCACCGACAGAAGGTTCATCGAGAGGACGAGGACCAGCGCCGCCAGCGCAAACACCCATTGATCGATCATGGCGATCCAAGGGACATAGGCCTTGAAAAAATTCATGTAGAGGGCGACCGCGGTGACGTCGGCGACCGCCGTCATCGCCCAAGTCAGCCAATAGAGCCAGCCGACCGCGAAGGCGAGCTTTTCACCATAAAATTCCCGGGCATAGGAGACGAACGAGCCCGAGGTCGGACGATGGACGATCAATTCGCCGAGCGCCCTCAGAACGAGGAACGCGAAAAAGCCGCACAAGGCATAGACCAGCACAAGTGCCGGACCGGCAACGGCAAGCCGGCCGCCGGCGCCGAGAAACAGCCCGGTGCCGATGGCGCCGCCGATGGCGATCATCTGGATCTGCCGCGGCTTCAGCGCCTTGTGGTAGCCGAGATCCTCCTCGGCAAAGACTTGGCCTTCGGCCTCGGTCCTGTTGGATTCCATGACTGTCATTTCTCCTCCCTATCGATGGGTTCGGCAACCTCCGGCCGCCCCTCCGCGCAGATGCATAAAGGTGTCAATCTGCTATGCGGTCTGACAGGTTTAGTGATAAAAAGGAAAACTCCGCTCCAGTCAAGGATTTTCCTTCTTCTGTGCACGGATGCATAAACGACGATCTGTGGAAAACAGTGCGGCCGGATAACGTCGATTCCGCTTTTCGCTTGAAAGCGCGGCAGACTTCAGCGCGGCTCGGCGCCGATGATGCGGCTGACCGCCGCCTCGACCTTCTTGAGATGAATCTCCATCGCCGCCTGGGCCTTGGCCTCCGACCCCTGGCGGATGGCGTCGACGATCGCGCGATGCTCTTCGTTCGATTCCTGACGCCGCGGTCCCAACGCGGTCAGCAGCCCGGATTGCTGCGCCATCGCCTCGCGAACGTCATCGACGATGTCGCGGAAGACCGTATTCTTCGATGCCTCAGCGATCAGCCCATGAAAATCCGAATCCAACCGGACCCAGGCCTCGGTATCTCCCTCCTGCTCCATCCGGTCGCAAAGTCCAAGCAGCCGGGACAGTTCATCGTCGTTTCGGCGCAACGCCGCCCAACCGGCGGCGGACACCTCGACGAAGGGCCGCGCCTCCATCAGATCACGCGCCGAATAATCGCCGTAACGGATATTCCCGTCGCTTGCGGCGGTGAGCACATAGGTCCCGCTTCCGGTCCGCGTCTCCGTCAGCCCCAAAATCTGCAGCGAGCGCAGCGCTTCCCGCACGATCGGGCGGCTGACGCCGTATTTTGCCGCCAGCTTCGCTTCCGACGGCAGCTTGGAACCTGTGGCAAACCGTCCGGAAAGAATGAGATTGCGCAACTCCTCGAACACCAGTTCTGAGGCGCTTTTTCGACTGAGGATCGCGGAGTCGGAAAGCCAGCTTTCTAGATCGTTCATCGCTTTGCATTCAATCGGCAGCGACCCGGATGTCGGGGCGCCAAATGTGAAATCATACCTTCAGCCGCGTTCTCTCTTCATCGGCAATGCCGATGATGGACCGCTTAACCTCCAGCAGGTGCTCCGCCATGGCGGCGCGCGCATCCCCCTCGCTGCCTGCTGCGACCGCTTCCAGAATCCGGCGGTGCTCGGCGTTGGAGGCTTTGCGCCGTCCGCGAACATGTTCCACCAGTTCCGATTGCGTCGACAGGGCGCCGCGCACGTCGGCGACGACTTTCCTGAAGATCGCATTGCCCGAAGCTTCGGCGATTTCTCCATGAAACTCCGCGTCCATCCGCACCCATGTCTGGACGTCTTCCTCGTCATCCATCCGGTCGCACAAGGATGCCAGCGAAGCCAGATGCTCGTTCGAGCGCCGCAATGCCGCCCAACCCGCAGCCGGTATCTCGATACAGGGGCGCGCCTCCATCAGATCGCGGGCGGAATAGGCGCCGCCGCCGAGCTGCCGCGCCGGGCTTTCCGAAACGACGAAGGTGCCTCGGCCGGTCCTCGTTTGCGTGAACCCCAGCGTCTGCAGCGAGCGAAGTGCCTCGCGCACGATCGCCCGGCTGATGCCATACCGTTCGGCGAGCTGCACTTCCGAGGGAAGACGGGTGCCAAGAGCCAGCCTCCGATCGACAATGGCCGTGCGGACATCTTCGAAGACCGCTTCAGCAGCGTTTCTCCGGTGTATCTCTTGCTTCTCCGACAGCCATGAATCCATATCTCGCATCGAAGGACGATGCGGGCAATCGAGAGAGCTGTCAAGCAACCGGACAGGCACGCCCGAAACCGGGCGGCGCGGCATGCGAAGCTGCCTACCAGAGCTTCATGTGCCGGTTGACGTCCTTGTAGAGCAGGTAGCGGAAGCGGCCGGGACCGCCGGCATAACAGGCCTGCGGGCAAAAGGCCCGCAGCCACATGAAGTCGCCGGCCTCGACCTCGACCCAATCCTCGTTCAGGCGATAGACCGCCTTTCCCTCAAGCACATAGAGACCATGCTCCATGACATGGGTTTCCATGAAGGGGATTACGGCGCCCGGCTCCAAGGTCACAATAGTGACATGCATGTCGTAGCGGACGTCGGCAGGATCGATGAACCGCGTCGTTCCCCAGCGTCCGTCCGTGTCGGGCATTGCTGCTGCGGGATGCTCATCCTCGTGCGTGAAGATCGCCGGCGGCGGCTCCAGCCCCTCGACTTCCTGAAACGCCTTGCGGATCCAGTGGAATATCGCCGGGGCCGAACCGTCATTTTTCAGGCGCCAGACCGAACCCGCCGGAAGATAAGCGAAGGAGCCGGCGCGCAGCGTGTGGCTGACGCCGTCGTGTTCCACCGTCATGCCGCCTTCGACGACGAACAGAACCGCCTCGGCCCGCTTGTCCGGCTCCGGCCGGTCGCTTCCGCCGCCCGGCTGAACCTCCATCACATATTGCGAAAAGGTTTCGGAGAAGCCCGAAAGCGGCCGGGAGAGAACCCATGCCCGCGTTCCCGTCCAATGCGGAAGGAGGCTCGTGACGATATCGCTCATGACGCCGCGGGGGATGACCGCGTAAGCCGTGGTGAAGACGGCTTTGCCGGAAAGCAATTGGGTCTGCGGCGGCAGGCCGCCAAGCTTCGAATAATACTCTGTCTTGTCCATTGATGCGGCTTTCCAGGCAGGTGTCACTACATCTGCTTTATGCGCCGTCGGCGCGTTAGGCAACTGCCATTGGGCGAAGCCAGCCTACCGATCGGCCATCACCAGATGGCCCGGCCCGACTTCACGATAGAGGGTGGACGGAGGCTGGTAGTCGACTGATCGCATCGGGCTCTTGATCTCGTCATTCGCCACCATCCGCTTCTCATGACGGCGGTCGGGATCGGGCACCGGCACGGCGGCGATGAGCTTCTTGGTATAGGCATGCTGCGGATTTTCGAAGACGGCGGCGCGCGGGCCGATCTCGACGATCTCGCCGAGATACATCACCGCCGCGCGGTGGCTGACGCGCTCGACCACCGCCATGTCGTGCGAGATGAACAGGAAGGCGAGGTTGAGGCTCTGCTGCAGGTCGAGCATCAGGTTGATAACCTGCGCCTTGATCGACACGTCGAGCGCCGAGACGCTTTCATCGGCGACGATGACCTTCGGCTGCAGGGCCAGCGCCCGGGCGATGCAGATGCGCTGGCGCTGGCCGCCGGAAAATTCATGCGGATAACGCGCCGCCATATCCGGGGAGAGACCGACCTTGACCAGCAGATCGGCAACGACTTCCCTCGCCTCTCTCGCGCTGCCCATCCTGTGTTCGAGATAGGGTTCGGCAATCGCCGCACCCACCGTCATGCGCGGATTGAGGCTGGCGAAGGGATCCTGGAAGATCATCTGCACGGATTTGCGCATCTCGCGCAGATCCTTCCTGTCGAGGCCGAGCACCTCCCTGCCCTCGACGAGAACGGAACCGGCCTGCGGCTCGATGAGACGCATGATGGCGCGGCCCGTCGTCGATTTGCCGCAGCCGGATTCGCCGACCAGCGACAGCGTCTCGCCGGCATGAAGATCGAAGGAGACGTTTTCGACCGCGTGCACCCGGCTGGTCAACCGATTGAACAGGCCGGAGTGGATGTCGAAACGCTTGGTGAGGTTCTTCACCTCAAGGACCGGCGTGGGCGCAACGGTATCGGCGGCCTCGGCCGGACTATCCGATTGCCCCGTCGCCGTGTTGACCACCGGGAAGCGCAGCGGCCGCTGGCGGCCCTGCATCGAGCCGAGCACCGGCACGGCCGATAGCAGCGCCCTCGTGTAAGGATGCTTGCCACGATGAAAAATATCGGCGGTGGCGCCGCTTTCGACCTGTTCGCCGCGATACATCACCACGGTCCGATCGGCGATCTCGGCGACGACGCCCATGTCATGGGTGATGAACAGAACCGAAGTCCCCTCCTCCTCCTGCAGCATCTTGATGAGATCGAGGATCTGGCCCTGGATCGTCACGTCGAGCGCCGTCGTCGGCTCGTCGGCGATCAGGAGCTTCGGCCGGCTGGCAAGCGCCATGGCGATCATCACCCGCTGGCGCATGCCGCCGGAAAAACGATGCGGATATTCGTCGAAGCGCGAGGCGGCTGAGGGGATGCGGACTTTTTCCAGCAGCCTGATCGTCTCGGCCCGGGCGTCGGCGCGGCTCATAGCGGAATGGCAGAGCAGCGCTTCGGAAATCTGATCGCCGATGGTGAAGAGCGGATTGAGCGAGGTCATCGGCTCCTGGAAGATCATCGCCACCTCGTTGCCGCGCACCTGCCGCATCGCAGGTTCCGGCAAGGCCAGGAGGTCCCGCCCACCGAGCATGACGCGGCCTTCGATGCGGCTCATGTCCGCCTGCAGCAGCCGCATGATCGAGAGCGAGGTGACGCTCTTGCCCGAGCCGGATTCACCGACGATCGCCACGGTTTCACCAGGTGCGACGGTGAAGGAGACATCGCGCACCACCGGTTTCCAGGCGCCGTCGACCAGAAAGGACGTCGTCAGCCCCTCGACGGAAAGAACGGTGCTGGCTGTCGCGATCGATTGTGCTTGGACGCTGGCCATGTCGGTCGGTTCCTTTGCGGCTTAATCCGGCCAGCGCAGCACGCCGTCGAAGCGGTGCCGGCTGCGGTTTTCGATCGGGGTTGCGATGATCTCGTTGGAGGCGCGCGCCTTGTCGAGTTCCTCGGCCAGGCGGTTTGCGACGATGACGTCCTGGCCCGGATGCAGGTTGCACGGGTCGAGGTAGAAATAGCGGTGCTCCACCTCGTGGTCGCGCACGATGATTGGCGGGTTGCCCCTCGCCAGCGCATCGGCCAGATCCCAGGCGGTGATATGGGCCTGCTCGGCATCGACGATAAGACGCAGCCGGTCGAGCGGATTGTTGGTCGGATCGGGCTCGATCAGCGCGGTAACGCCGGGACGGCCGTCGAGTGTGCGCTTCCACAGGTTGAGCGAGCCGGTCTCGCGTTCGCGGATGCCGGCATGATCGCGCTTTTCCCAGGCTTCGAGTGCGGCCATGACGCCGAAGATGCTCTCCTTGCCGACCTTCATGCCGCGGCCGATGCCCATGTTCTGCAGGAAGGCATGACGCACCAGCTCCTTCCGGCCGGCAACGATGCCCGAGGTCGGGCCGCCGAGGAACTTGTGGCCGGAGTAAAGGGCGATATCGGCCCCCTGCTCCAGGAAAATCCTGAGGTCGTATTCCGAGGCCGCATCGACGATGACGGGCACACCCCTGGCATGGGCGATCTCGACGAATTCCTTGAAGTTCAGCAGGCCGTAATCGACGACATGGTGGGAGACGACATAGACGGCCGCGGCGGTCTTGTCGGTGATCGCCTTTTCCATGTGAAAGCGATGCGTCGAGGTCGCCTGTCCCACAAGCACGACCTTGCCGCCAGCAAGCCGGATCGCCTGGTCGACGGGCGCGCCATAGCTCACCACATGGCCCATCTGCACCAGCACTTCGTTCTTCTCGGACACGGCATCCGGCAGCTTCTCGATCGCCAGCAGATTGTCGGCGGTGATGGCGCCGGCGACGGCCAGCGAAATGCCGGCCGAGCAGGAAGCGGTGACGAAGCCGGCCTCGCCGCCGGTCAGCCGGGCGATGACGGCGCTTGCCTTGCGCTGCAGGTCGTTGATCTCGACGAAATGCGGCAGGATCGACGCCATCGCCTCGATCGCCTCCGGCACGACGATCGAAGCGCCGAGGCTGGTCATCGTGCCGGATACGTTGATGACGGGGCGAAGGCCGAGCGAAGGTCTGATGTCATTGGGCATGAAGGTCTCCAGAAGTCTCAGTCGAGGAACAGGCCATGGGTGGGCGCTGCTCCAAATATGAAAGCTCTCGTCAGCCATTCAAGGCGACGATCGCCTCGATTTCGACGGTGATGTTGCCAGGCAGCGAACCGAAGCCGACGGCCGAGCGGGCATGTTCGCCGGCCGCGCCGAAGACGGCGATCAGCAGATCCGAGCAGCCGTTGATGACACTCGGATGATCCTCGAACTCAGGCACGGCATTGACCATACCAAGCAGCTTGACCACCCGCTTGACGCGAGAGAGATCGCCGAGCGCATCATGCATGACGGCGAGCAGATTGATGCCAGTCAGCCGCGCATGCCGATAAGCCTCCTCGACACCGACATTGGCGCCGACCTTGCCGGCGTGCAGGAAGCCGTCGGCCTCGCGCGGCCCCTGGCCGGAGAGGTAGAGCATATTGCCCTCCACCACATGCGTCACGAAATTGGCGATCGGCGGCGGCGGCGGGGGCAGCTTGATGCCGAGGGCGGCTAACCGTTGGTAAGGCGAATTCTCGACCTTGCCGGCGGCGTTGGGAAACTGATTCACGCAAACTCCTGTCATGCGAATTTTGATTTGGAATGGCCGATTTAAGTCGGCGGATTAAAGGTCCTTGCGAAGTCTTGGGTCGAGCATGTCCCTGAGGCCGTCGCCGACCATCTGCAGCGACAGCACCGAGAGGATGATGGCGACACCGGGAAACAGCGTCATCCAATCGGCCTGGCCGATATATTGGCGGCCGGCGGCAATCATCGTTCCCCAGGTCGGAATTTCCGGGCTGACACCGAGGCCGAGGAAAGAGAGGCCGGCTTCGGCAAGCATGGCGCTGGCAAAGAGGAACGTCGCCTGCACCAGGATCGGCGAGAGCAGGTTGCGCAACACATGCCGCGTCATGATGTGGAAGGTGGAAATGCCGAGCGCCCTCGCCGCCTCGACATAGGGCAACTCGCGAATAACCAGCGTCGAGGCGCGCACGATGCGCGCCAAGCGCGGCGCGTAGACGATCGACAGCGCGATGATCACAGTGGTCAAGGACGGGCCGAGAGCGGCGACGAGGGCGATCGCCAGCAGAATATCCGGGAAGGCCATCATTGCGTCGATCAGCCGGGCAATCGGCGTATCGAGCTTCTGGAAAAAGCCGGCAAGCAGGCCGAGCGTCACGCCGATCACTGCCGACAGGCTGACGACGGCAACGCCAACGAGCAGCGACAGGCGGCCGGCAAAGATCGTCCGCGAGAAGACGTCGCGGCCGAACTCGTCCGTGCCGAAGAAGAAGGTGCCGCTCGGCGGCTTCAGCCGGTTGACGATGGAAAGCTTGGACGGCGAATAGGGCGCGACGACAGGCGCGAAGACCGCCAGCAGCACGAAGACCGCCAGGATCAGCAGGCCGAAGGCCACCGTCTTGCGCCTCAGCAGGCGGCGGACGAATTTGCTGCCTTCGCTCTCAGCTGATTTGATTGCGATATCGGCCATCAGTAGCGCACCCTCGGATCGACCAGCAGATAGAGCATGTCGATCGCAAAATTGATCAGCACGTAGAGGGCGGCGATGACGAGCAGCGCCCCCTGGATGACGGGATAATCGCGCCGCAGCACCGCCGAGACGACGAGATTGCCGACGCCCGGCAGGCCGAAGACGGTTTCGGTGACGACGGCGCCTGAGATCAGCACTGCCGCCGTCAGGCCGAGCACGGTCAGGATCGGGATCAGCGCATTCTTCAGCGCGTGCTTGAGGATGACCTTGCGCTCGACCAGCCCCTTGGCGCGCGCCGTGCGGATATAATCGTCGCCGAGCACATCCAGCATTGAGGCGCGGGTGAAGCGCAGGATCAGCGCCGAGGAGACGATGCCGAGCGCAAAGGCCGGCAGCGTCAGATGATACATGCGGTCCGCGAAGGTCGAGCCGGGGCCGCCATAACCCGAGACCGGGAAGAGGTTGAGCCGGACGGCGAAGAACTGCATCAGGATGAGGCCGAGCCAGAAGCTTGGGATGCTGGCGGCAAACATCGCCAGCGTCGTTGCCGCCTGGTCGACGAAGGAGCCGCGCCGATAAGCGGCATAGATGCCGATCGGCAAGGCGATGATGCTGGCGATGGCCAGCGAAAACAGCGTCAGGAAGAAGGTCGGCTCGGCGCGGTCGAGCAGAGCCGAGGTCACCGGCATGTTGAGGAAGATCGACTGGCCGAGATCGCCCTTCAGCAGCTGGCCGATATAATAGAGATATTGCAGGCCGAGTGACTGATCGAGCCCGAGCCGGGCGCGGAGATCGGCAACATCCTGCGGCGTCGAATCCGGCCCGAGCATGACGGCGGCCGGGTCGCCCGGCGTCACGCGCACGATGACGAAGACGATCGTGACGACGAGAAACATCACGACGATCATGCCAAAGAAGCGCTGGAGGATGTAGCGGATCATGAATGCTGGCCTTCAAGCCCTTGCAGATGCAGCAGAAAAGACCGGCGCCGAGCCCCGCAGGGCCGGCACCGGCGGCGATGCTTACTTCTTGATCGAAGCGTTCCAGAAATACGGCCACGGGGCCGCATCGACGCCTTCGAGCTTGACCGACTTTGCCGCGACGGCGTTGAAATCGCCGATCTTCATGAAGGGCGCGTCTGTATAGATAGCCTTCTGGACATCGGCCCAGAGTGCCACGCGTTTCGTCGGGTCGACCTCGGAGGTGAAGGCATCGACGGCGGCCTTGCGGGCCGGCGTATCCCACCAGCCGGGCGAGCTGGTCGAGAGCGAGCCGATCAGCGCCGGCTCCGGCAGGAAGGGGCTGTGGGTGATGTAGATATCCCAGAGCTTCGGATCGGTGCGGCGCTGCGTCAGCGTCGCCCAGTCCACCACCTGCATATCGACGGTGAAGCCGGCAAGCTTCAGATATTCGGCGGCGACCTGCGCCATCTTGTAGTGAAATTCGTACTGGCGGCTGGTGAGGATGCGGATCGGCTCGCCGTTGTAGCCGGCCTTCTTGGCGGCAGCGGCAGCCCCTTCCGGATCGGCAACGTTATAGGCGCCCTCGACGCCGGCATCCGTCGACCAGGAAAAGGTCTTCGGATAGATGGCGCCGTCGAGCGTATAAAAATCCTTGCTGCCGAAAGCCGCGGCCAGCATGTCTTCCATGCTGAGCGCCTGGCGGATCGCCTTGCGAACCTCGACATTCGCAGCAACACCTTCCTTGGTATTGAAGACGAAGACCGGATAACCGAAGGGCTTCAGCATGACCGGCTGAGAGGCGGTGGAGGCTTTCAGCTTCTCGTAGGATTCGACCGCGATCGAGTCGATATAATCATACTGGCCGGAGATGGCGGCCTCGACGCGGGTGTTCGGGTCCGGCACCGGCACGAAGCGGATTTCATCGAGATATTGATGGCGGGCGCCGCCATACCCATTGCTGTCGCCTTCGCGGGACTTATAGCCGTCGAAGCGGACGAGCTGGATATACTGGTCGGCCTTGCGCTCCTTCAGCATATAGGGACCGGTGCCGATGAACTCCTTCATCGGCTCATCCTGCTTTTCGGCAGGGATGATGATCGCCGCCGAATTGTTGAACGCAAGCAGCGACGTCAGCGGCGCATAGGGCTGCTTCAGCGTGATGGTCACGGTCGAAGGATCGGCGGCAGTGATCTTGTCGATGAAGCCTGCCACCTGCTTGCCGCGCGAGGCGATCTTCATCCAGCGGCCGAGCGAGGCGACGACATCGTCCGAAGTCATGTCGCTATTGTCGTGGAACTTGATGCCGGTCCTGAGCTTGATCGTATAGGTTTTGCCGTCGGCGCTGATCTCCGGCAGGCTTTCAGCCAAAAGCGGCGTGACGTTCCAGCTCTTGTCGAAAGTGTAGAGTGTTTCGAAAATATGCTGCGTGACGATACCGACGAGATCGGCCGTCGACGACATCGGATCAAGCGTCGGCGCCTCGCCGATCGTCGCGACATTGATGACGCCGCCCTTTTCCTGGGCGAGCAAGGTCGAAGGCAGGGCGACGAGCGCGGTGCCGAGCAGGAATGCGACAAGTGTTTTCATGTGAAGGCTCCCGTTTAGTTCCACAATTATGTAATTCATCTTTTTGTAACAGAATAAGAGATGAAGCGATGGTGTCAAGCGGAAGCCGCGGATTATATCGTGGGACGAGGGTCAGAACGTCGGGAAGCGCGCTCCCACTGGCCGCCTGCCCCAGGGTTGCGCATTATATCAGGGTGGAGAATCAGCGGCGCCGGGGCTTCAGCAGAGGGAGGGTGGAATGAACATCGATTTCAACGACGGAAAATGGCTGAACGAACCAGCCAGCTGGCAAGCTGACGCAACCGGCCTCACGATAACGACCGACGAGAAAACCGATTTCTGGCGCGAGACCCATTACGGCTTCATCCGCGACAGCGGCCACTTCCTCGCCTTTCCCACGGCCGAGAGTTTCACCGCCCAGATCCGCATCCAGGGCGAATTCCGCACCCTCTACGACCAGGCCGGCCTGATGGTGCGCCTCGACGAAAGCCGCTGGGTCAAAACCGGCGTCGAATTCACCGACGGCGAAGCCTTCCTCAGCACCGTCGCCACCGACGGCCGATCCGACTGGTCGGTCTCACAGCCCTTCAAGCAACTCGAGGACTTCCACATCCGCGTCACCGTCAAAAACGGCGCCCTGCGCATCCAGGCCTCCCGCGACGGCAGCCGCTGGCCGCTGCTGCGGCTAGCGCCCTTCCCGATCGCCGACCAATACGAAGTCGGGCCGACGGCCTGCACGCCGGAGCGCAGTGGTCTAGTGGTGCGGTTTTCGGAGTTTTCGATCGGGCCGGCGATTACGACGGATCTGCATGATTTGAGTTAAGGGGCTTCGGGAATGCGGTCAAATGCCGGGCGGCCGCTAGCGGTCGTCTTTGCACCACGTCCCACCGCGCTGCCCGTCGCGATCTATAGAAGTTCACTGGCCCAAGAATCTTCTCTTTAGAAACTCTTGGTCGTACGGGCGACGCCTCAATAACCGGCCGTACATCACTACCCATCGCCATCATTTGGTCGACGATCCCTTGCACGAAATAGTACATGAAATCTCCATGCTCAGCCAATAATTCGTTGTTTTCCTTGATAAATATGCACATTTCTTGTGCGGAATCCTTCTTGGCCATGCTCCATGCCAAAATCTCACCTGCCGATATGTAATGCCGGAGACGAATTGCTCGCTGAAGTCCGCCGAATTCACCAAGAAGTGAATCGACATCATCACTAGTAAAGTAACCGAGCGATACCAATTTTTGCACAAAGGTTCGGAAGAACTTACTTTTTGAAAGCATCGTTAAGGCTCCGAAGATCCGACCGACCCTGAGGTCACCAAACGGGTTCTCACAATCATGCTGGCCGAAGAATACTAGGCTCGCCGCTGATGCGGGCGAAAGCCCGCATCTTGGTGTGTACGGGCGACACCTCCTGCAAACAGAAAACGCACCGTCCCAAACGAGCGGTGCGCTCCGGCTTCTACAGGCATCTAAGAAGGAGATGAGGAGCGTCTTATTGCAATTAGACGTTCAAGTTGATGCAAAGATTCCGGGACACCCCGCCAGTTTCCACGCATACAAATATTTTGGATAGGGAGAAATTATCTTCCCATCGACTTCCACCGGATCTTTTCGATTCCCATAATCTATAATGAACTGAAGGTGTTGGAGCGCCATCCCCCGAAGTCTATGTGAATACCTATCGAGGCCTTCAAAGGCATTTAAGTCAGCGAATTCGTTTTCGCCAATCAGCATTTTTACAATATCGGCCGCGAAACCGTGATCGACAAGCCAATCGACATCGAAACCTTCCTTCGTCATTGTTAATATCTCAATTTGAAATTGGGCATATCTCCATGGATCGATCGCCCCGCTTTACATGGAGACAGCGGAGCTAGATGCCTTCGCTCCGTGAAATATCTTGACATTTTTTCTAGATAATCCCGTGAGAATACCTACAGAAACTCATCCAAGACATTCATGACCTGCTCTTCAAAACTCCAGTTTTCAGGCTTTTCTTTTTGGTTAAACCATTTCATTCCACCCGATATCCATTGCTGGCGTTTATTGCGTGCACTTGCCGGTGTGCAGTCCTCGTAACCGAATTCGGTTCCGCAACATGGGCATATTTCCCACGTAGGAGAATTGCCGTCATCACCCCATGGGGGGGCAGATAATTCGTAGCCGCATACCCGGCAGCAATTATTTTTTCTGTGCATTGAAGTAATCCAGGTTGGTCGGATAGCCGTGCTCAGCAGGGTCGGGTCTAAACATTGTTCTCGGCGTCCCGTCCGAACTCTTCACGGCAAATGTGTTAGTCGTGGGGTTATACAACACCGTATCGCCGTTGGAGCGTGTTATAGTAAGAGTTTCCGTCGGCGGATTTGCGACAAAATCCCTGGCACCTTGAACGTACTGAAGTGAATTCTGGTACTCGGGAAATTCGGACAAATGCTTGTCCCAATGGCCGTATGCATTCTCTACAGCGGTCTTTGAGCCGGTCGAAGACCAAAACGATCCGCTCGAGTTGTTTGTAGCGATAGCAGCCCTTTGGGCCGCGGCCATGTTATCGTAGATTGCGCCGTTTGGCGCCGCATAAACAACGTTGCCTTCTGGATCAAGGACACGAGAAAAACCCGTTGGAAGGCCGCTAACATCCGCCGATGCTGCACCAACGCTGGATCGAAAGGCGCTGTACCCCTCGGGCACAAGAACCGTCGTCCCATCGGAGGTAACGATCGTTTTATATACAGTGGTTTCACCGTAAAAAACTGATTTCGGAGAAGTGTTACTCAGAGCACCCGTGGCATCTAGCGCAATCAAAAACGCACTTGACATTTTGCTCGCGGCCATAGCCGCGTAGCCGAACTTCATGGCCTGGATGTCACCCGTCTTGAAAGCTGCAAGTAATACGCCGACTACACCGCTGACATCTTTCGACTTAAGGATAGTCCATTGTTCGGCGCTTATTGTACCTTGATTTGGGTCATTTGGATCAAAGTACGCAACAGCCTGCGCCAGCGTCCTCATTGTCATAAATTGATCGATGAGGCTGATCGGACCATCGGCCGTAGCAATGCCTTCGAACATTTCGGCAGCCGCTTGTCGAACTTCGCTACGCGCGTATTTGCAGGCTTCCGTTGAACTGCCTTCGCAAGCATCAAGAAGAGCATCGCGTGATTCGTCGAGTTCCTGCAATCGATCCAGCTGGCGGCAAGCATCTGCATCCGCGGCAGCACATTTCGCTCTCAGCTTATCTCCCATTTCGATTTCGGCGTGCTTGAGATAATTATACTGATAGTTTGCAGCACCGTATCCAGCGCCTTCAGCGCCGCCGACGGCTCCGCCTACACCAGCCGCAAGAGTTGCGCCGATCAGTTTGGCGAGCGCGTCACCTTCCGGCGTTCCTTCGTATTTTGTGCCTTTAAGCATGCCCTTGACGAGTTCGGCGATAGCCGGCGCCATCAAGGTCGTGACAGCACCGCCCAGAGCAGCTTTGATCGCTCCCTCCCAACCGTTAACGCCACCGAGAATACCGCCTCCGATGGCGTGCAGCAGCGCACGGCCTGCGCCGCCTTCCTTCCAGTAGTCCATCCCTGCCTGGTCTTGGTTCATAGCAGCTTGCTTGTAGAGTTCGCTGGCAATATCACCGGCAAGCCCCGCCATAGTTTTCTGCGCTTCCTGCAGATCGGCCTGTGTCTTATACTGATCGCGCAGAATATTCTGCAGGTCCGGCAGACCGGGCAACGAGGTGTTAGTGTCATCCGTGTCGCGTCGGATCGTGCCGATGTCCTGCATCTGGTGCTCAGGATCGGTGATGGCGATGCCGATATTGTCGCCGATGGCTGAATAAGCCTTGCCGGTTTCGCTCTCCCCGTCTTTGACCTTTGCGAGACTCAGGCCGCCGGAGCCGATCGAGGCGCCGTAGGTGTCGGCCTTCCAGCGCGAATGGGTGTCGACATCGGAGACCTCAAGCGTGCCGGTTTCAAGATGGTTCTGATCTGCCGGCGCCTGGCTGGTAAGCAGGCCGCCCACCAGCGCCGTCTTCTTGTCGACGGTCAAATCAAGACCGCCAATGCCGGCATGGATGCCGGATTGCTCGGAGACGATGGCGGCGTCACCCGTCGCCTTCTGCGTCGAGCCGGAGGCACTGAAGCCGTCCGTGCCGATCGAGCCGGAGAGGTTGAGCTGGCGGGCCTCGGCAGTCGCCGTGTCCACCAGGCTCTCGACCGTCAGGTTGCGGACGGCGGCGGTCACCGAGTTTCCGGTGACGGTAGCGCCCCTCAAAGTGAGGTCGTTGGTCAGAATGGTGACGTCGCCGGTGCCGTTGACATGGCTGTTATAATTGGTCAGCCCCGACGTGCCGTCATTGCCCTTGCCGTAGGAGCCTGTGATGTTGACGCCGGGCGTGCCGCAGCCAACCTTTGTGCCACACTTCCAGCCGACGCCGACGCCGACACTATACGACGAGTTCTGGGTGGATGTATTCGACGTGCCGGTCGCGGCATTGAGGGTAATATTGCCCTTCTCCGCCGACAGAAAGATGTCACCAGCAAGCGGATCGTCGGAGATTGTGGGCAGGCCGAACTTGTCGTAGCGAGCTACGATCTGTGCGCCCTCGCTGGTGATCGAGCCATTCTCAGCCTCCAGCGCGATCGAGCGGCCGGCGCGGATGTCGGTGACGACGGGCGTCGAGGATAATGAGGACGAACTGTTTTCCTGATGGTTGACGCCGGCCGACAGCGACACTGAGAAGCTGAGGCCTTCCGCTGTGGGCGACGTGTCCGTCAGTTGCTTATAGGCTTCCTTCAGGCCCTTGTAGCCCTGATAGAAACCGAGAGCGGCAATGGTGGTGTTGGTGACGGCGTTGACGCGGGTATCGCCGGCAAGGCGCTCGGCCGAGTTCATGATGCTACTGGCGGCTTGGCTCACCTGACTGGAGACGCTGAGCGTCACGCCGGCGAAGGTCTTCTCATGCATCTCCTCGTAGTTGGTCTTATCTGCGGCCGACAGCAGATTGATGTCGTTGGTCGCAAACAGATTGACGTCGCGCTCGGCCGAAGCTTGTGCTGCCTGCAGGTTGAGATTGTTGCCGGCGGAGATGTTGAAGTCGCGGCCGGCAGACAGCGTCGACGCCGCATTGGTGTCGGACTGCTGCGCGGAGCTGTCCTTACTCGTTTGCGCGCCGATGCCTATGGAGATGCCGCCATTGCCGGCAGAGAAGGACAGGCCGAAGCCGGACTTCTTCTCCTGCTCGGACTGGGAGAAGCTTTCCGCGCCGGGCGTTACGTTGACGTCGCGGGCCGCCGACAGGTTGATGTCGCGTTCGGCATCGACCGAGGAACCCATAATATTGAGATCGGTCGCCTTCGCCGTCAGGTTGACGTCCTCGCCAGCGGAAAGCGCTGAGCCGACATTGAGGGTCGAGGCCTGGGCGCCCTTGTTCTGCTGGCTGCCATAAATCGAAATGAATCCGCCGCCACCGCCGATGCCGAAGCCGGACTTCTTGCGCTGCTCTTCGAGCTCGTGCGTTTCCTGCGCCCCGATGATGGAGACACTGTCGCCGGAGATGTTGATGGAGCCGCCGGCATCAGCCTTGGAGCCAGCAATCACCGCCGCGCCGCCGGCGCTCAGATTGATATTGCCAGATGCGCCGAGTTCGGAGGCGACGGTCGCTTCGTCGTAGCTCTTGTGGCTGGAGGAGCCTTTGGAAAGGAAGCCGCTGCGCGAGCCCTTATCATCCTTGGCTGTGGTGTCCTTGCCGGAGGCGATGACTATGTCACCGCCCGCGGTGATGTTCAGGTCGGCCGGAGTGGTGCCGTCTTCCTTGCCGGCCTCGATCTTCGAGGCTGAGATGACGGTATCCTTGCCGGATTCGATATCGACGCCGCCACCGCCAGTGATGGCGGAACCGACGGCCGTCGTCGTTTCCAGATGCGTGGTCGTCTTCTCGCTCGTACCGAGGAAACCGCCCTTGCTGCTGAGCCTGGTGTCGAGGGTGGCAGTGTCGGTGGCTTCGGCGATCGTCACGTCGCCGTCGGCCTTGAGAGCGACCTTGCCGTCGGCGGCAAGCTTGCTGCCGACAATGTTGAGGTCGTGATCGCCGCCGCCGTTGCCCGCTTTCACCGAGAGATCGCCGCCAGCCGATATCTCCGAGCCGACATGGGTGATCGACGAGGCGGATTTCTTGCCGAAGGTGGATGCCGATTGCTCCTGCGCGGCGGTAATATTGATATCGTCGCCGGCGCTCAGCGCGACATTGCCACCGGCCTTGATAGAGGAGCCGGAAAGCAGGATGTCGTCGCCGGCCTTAATGGTCGCATTCGTGCCGGCGGAAAGCTGCGATTGCTGCTGGTCGGTGGAAAGCGTCCTGGTGTAACCGGACTGGTTGTTGCGGGCGACATCGGTCGAGACGACGGCCACAGAGCCGTTGTCGGCGGTCACATCAAGCGTCGTGCCAGCCTTGGCGGAACTGCCGATGACATTGACGTTGTCGGTTGCCTTGATCGTCAGGGCCCCGCCGCTTGCGATCTGGGTGCCGGTGGCATTTTGCTGACCGTTGTTCTCCACCTTGGCCGCCGCGAGGGTGACATTGGAGCCTGAGAGCTGGGCGGAGCCGCCGGCGTTCACCTTGACGCCGTTGAGGGCGAGATCGCCGCTGCCGCCGGCAAGCTGCAGGTTGCCCGATGCCGTCACACCGGCATTGGTATTGACCATGTTCTGGCCGCCGATCGTCATCGTCTGGGCGGCAAGCGTGATACCGTTGGTGGCGTTGAGCACCGTGTCGCCGCGCGACAGGAACGTTCCGCTGCCCTGGATGGTCTTGCCGGCGATGGTAAGGCCGCCATTGGACGCGATCAGGCCGGAATTGTCGAGATCGTCGACATCCATGTCGACCGAGCCGCCCGCCATGACGGCGCCGGCGCCGGTGAGCTTCTGCCGGTCGGCGGCCGCGACGTAGACGACAGGCGCGAGCACCTGGACGCCGTTGACGGTCTGCATCTGGTAGAGGACGATCGACTCCGTGAGCGCGGCCGCCTGCTCCGGTGTGAGACCTTGGCCGACGGCCAGGCCGTGCTTCTTTGCATAGGCAACACCGTTGTCCAGCAGCGTCTTCATCTGCTCGATGGCGCTGTTGCCGGCAATGAAGGTGCTTCTGCCGAGGCCTTCGCCGACGAGTTGGCGCAGCTGCGTGTCGATCAGCTGGTTCTCGAAATAGGCATCGCCCAGGAACGGAACCGTCGTCTCCGGCTGATAACCGATCTTGCCCATGAAATAGGCGGAGCCGTAGAAGGTACCGACATCAAGGAACTTGGCGCGGGTTTCGAACAGGAAGGTCTGTCCCGGGATCGGGTCGCCGAAACCGCCCGATCGCGGATTGGTCGAGGCGACAAGGGTGGTGCCAAGACCCGTATTGACGTTGAAGAGGGCGCCGCCCGCCGTCAGGCCGCTGAGAGCCGACAACGGATCGCCGGGGTTGCTTGCGGCGGTCACGCTGGCGCCGCCGGCCATCGAGCCGGCTGCCGAGGTGTTATTGACGCTGCCGAAATCGACGGAGAGCGCCCCGTGAGCCTTGATATTGGCCGAGACGCCGCCGATCGCCTGGACGGAGCTGACGATCGTCGTGCCGTTGGCGATGTTCTTCGAAGGATTGGCGTGGCCGTTGGCATCATAGGCGGTGCAGGCGCCCTGGGCGCTGCAGGTCGTCGTCGTCGTGCGGAAGAGGGTGACGCCCTCATTCTTCAGCGTCGAACCCTTCAGCGTCGCGGCGCCGCCGGCCTCGATCGAGCTGTAGGAATTGGTGAGATTGGTGGCGTCGATGGTGAGGTTGCGGCTCGCCCGGATCGTCGCTTCGGGGCTGAGCGTGCCGGTCAGGCGGTCCTCGTAAACCGACTGGCTGAGATGGGACGACCAGTCCCATGAATAGGTGGTGCTTTCGTCCGAGCCGCTGAAATTCACCTCGTCGACGATGAAATAGCGCGACGGATTGTTGGGATCGGCAACCGGGTTGCCGTTCGCATCCCGCGGCACCCTTGCCCTGATCCAGTCGATGATCGGCGTGACCTTCTCCGGGCCGTCGGCCGAGATCCAGGTCCATGCGTGATAGGTCGTGCCGTCGGCAAGCGTCGCCTTCGACCAGAGCAGCGGCTCATAATCCTGCCACAACCCCGGATCGACGCCGGCATAGAGCTGGAACATGTTCTGATCTGCGGTCTCGAGATAGCCGAAAGGCAGGCCGGCAGCGGCGGGATTGAGCGTGAAGCCGGTGAGAACGCCGGAGGAAACCAGCGTCCCGGTCGTCAATTGCGGCGTGGCGGTCCGCTTGTTGGTCAGCTCGCTGGTGAGGATGGACATGTCGTTTCCGGCCTGGATGAGGCCGGAAATATTGGTGACCTCAGTACTTCTCTGCGCCGATGTGACGCCTGCAATCTTGAGGTCGTTGCCGGCAAGGATGGCGCCCTTATTGTTGGTGAGCACTCCGCCGATGAAGAGGCCGGCGTCGTGGCGGGCATAGACGAGGCCGGTGGCGCTGTTGTCAAAATTGCCGGAAATGTTGAGCGTCAGATCATCTTTGGCCGCCAATTGCCCCGCATTGGTCAGCGATTGCAGCGTCAGCGTCAGGTCGTCGTCGGCGAGCAGCGCCGTGCTGGCCGAGGTGGAGAGGCCGTCGGCATTGATGGCGATGTCGCCGGAACCGCCGGCATCGGTGATGGCATTGATCTTGGCGCCGCTGAGATCGGCCGTGCCGGAGAGATTGAGGGCGAGACCGCCGAGCGTGAGGCTGCTGTTGCTGAGATTGGCGCTATCGGCATTGAGCGTCAGCGTGCCGCCGGCTGTGATGTTGCCGGCTGCGCCATTGGAGAGATCGATATTGGTGGTCGTGAGCGTCAGGTTGCCGGTGGCGCTGGTGGGGTTGCCGTAGCTAATCTGGCCCGTGGCCGTCAATGCTGCATTGCTGAGGCTCTGGAGCTTGTTGTAGGCGATATTCTGGCTGGCCGTGGCCGAAAGATTGCCGCTGCTGAGCAGCGCATTGCTGACGGTAATCGAACCAATTGTGGCGGCAAGACTCATGCTGCCCGCCTGCTGCAGCGCCAGCGTGCCATTGGCGGATTGAGCGGTGGCGGCGAAATCGACGCCGGAGGCAACGGTCGCGGCTGCAATCGAGCGGCCTGAAGCCGTGACGTTGCCCTGCGCCAGCACATCGCCCGATATGCCGATATCGGCGCCGGCGGAAAGGGTGAGATTGCTCCCGCTGACAAGCGAGGCGGCAGAGATCGCGCCTGATGTCGCGGTGATCGTCAGCGCATCGGCGCTCTTGACCGCACCTGCAACCTGGATGTTGCCCGCCGTACTGGACAGGGTGAGCGCATTGCCGGCCACGACGCTGCCGGCCGAAATGCCGTTCGATGACGACATCTGCACGTTGGCCGCGCTGTTGACCTCGCCGCCGACACTCAGCAGGCCGCTGCCGCTGGAAAGCGCGATATCGCCATCGGCGGCGACGGTATCGAGGGTGATGCCCTGATCTGCCGCAATGGTGGCCTTTGCTTTCGACGTGAACTTGGAGGCCGTCACCTTCGACTTCGAGGAGATCGAAACGCCCTGCTCGCCGGAGACATTGCCGAGCGAGATCTTGCCGTCGGCCGACAAAGACAGTTCGTTGGTGTTGGCCGCGAGATCGCCGCTCATGCGCACGCCGGCGCCATTCTCGGTGACGACGATCTTGATGCGGTCGGCCTGCATGGCGCCGAGTGCGGTGCCGTCGATCGCATATTCCGGCGTGCCGGAGATCGGCGCGAGCGCCTGAGCATCGCCCGTCGCGTAGTCGAAATTGGACGCACCCGCCGTCACGCGCATCGACTTGCCGTAGACCGGGCCGTTGACGTGGACGCTGCGCGAGACGATGTCGAAGAGGTCGACCGCGCCGGATCCGGCGGAAAAATTGCCGCCGTTCGGCCCGATGGTGACATCGCCGCCGTTGACGCTAAAGCCGTTGAGCTTGCCATCGGCGCCGATCTGCGGCGCCCCCGTCGTCAGCGTCGCATGCGGCGTGTTGATGAAGCCGCAGCCGTCGCAGGTGATGCCGTTCGGATTGGCGATGACGACATCGGCGCGCCCGCCGAACACTTCGATCGCGCCGTTCAACGCAGAGCGGTTGCCGCTGGTGACTTCGTTGAGGATGACCGATGCCGGCCCTGAGCTGTTGAGGTTAGGGTTTCCGGGCGTGACGCCGCCGAGATTGGAGTTGCCGATCTCGCCCTTGAAGTTGTTGAGGATCAGACCCGGCGTGCTGACGTTGAAATTGTCGTATTTGTTGTGCGACAGGCCCTGGCTGTTCGGGGTGACGATGTCGATGAGCGGCACGCCGTTGGGTGCCGAACCAACGCCCGGCTGATTGGCGGCCGGCGCCGTGGTACTCGCCGAGACCGACTGGGCATTGGCAAGCATCGGCTGAAAGACCAACAGGCTGCTCAGCAACAGCGCGAGCGATTGCCGGGCAAGACGTGCTAGGCTGCGACCAGGTCTTTCATTTGCTCCGGCGACGCCACTTATTGCTGTCGTCGACTTGCTCTGCTCTCTGCTCATCACTGTCTTCCGCGACCTTAATCCACGTGACGAATAAATCCCGCCGTGGTTGCATCTTTTGAACGACCGAGACCACAACCGTTGGTCACCGTCAACTTCCGCCTGCGCTTGAGGTAAATGCAATCCGAATCAAATGGACGCGATTTGGCGCGTCCGTGCAGGCGTCCGGTTTGCTATTCTCCGAATTTCTTGAACGTGATGGAGGAATAGGCTCCCGGAAGAACCTCCCTCATGACCTCGCGCTCGGCCGCGCTTGCTTCCTGCCCGACCACGACCGGGTGGGTCTTCGTCCCCTGGACACGGAAATAGCCGGCATCGACGATCTGGCCCTCGCCAATCGTAATCGTGCTCGAACCTTCCAGTGCACTGATATAGCTAAACAGACCATCATGGTCGCCGCCTGCCTCAAGCTTCAAGGTTCCGTTCGGGGAAGAGAGCTCGCAGGAGGCGTAGGTAACGACATAGGTACCGGGCGCGATGGGTTGAAAGGCGCGCTCGTAGTCTTTCGCATCTCCGATAGGGTTCAGCAAATTGCCCTTCGGATCCGCAGGCTTTTTTTGCTCCGGCAGAAGCCACCTGTAAGCCGTCCAAAAGCCAACAGGGGCGGCCAATTCGTCAGGTGCGCCATTGACAAGCTTGCGAAGCCGGATATCCCCTGGGCACCGGACAGGGCCGAACAGGCCGGGATAGACAAAGCGCGCCAGTATCAACGCGCCTTTTTGTTTTCTTGCGTTGAGAATCTCGGTGGATTTTGCCACTCTTTCGCTGGCGACCATCGCGGGATCCTTTGTCCCGCACGATGCCAACAGCACGGCTATGATGCTCAATCCCGCAACGGCAAAAGCTCTTTTGGTCATACGAATTTTCTCCGTTTCGATTGAGGGAGGGGATCAAACGCCGGCAAGGACCTGTCGCCATCCCTTCGACAATATGACTGCTGCATTGCAGAACCTATTTCTGGGTGAGCCAGGTCTTCACATTGCGGGTGAAGGAATTGGAGAGCTTTTGGGCGAGCGCGTCCTCGCCCTGGGACTGGGCCGCATTAATGGCCATGGCAATGACGATGCCGATTTCCCCATCTCCCCTCACGCCCTTGTCTTCACCGCGAATGCTCTGGGCTTCGGCTATCAACTGGCCGGTCTTGGCATCCTCGAGCCGCACCGTTCCCTGGATGTAGCTGTCGTTTCCGGCAATCACCCGTCCCGCCTTGCTCGACACATCGACCCTATGCAGAGTCACGACCAGACGGCCCTTGACCGGACCGCCGGGCAGGCCGGTCAACTCGCGCGCCATGGTGCTCTGCAGTGTGCGCACCACCGCGGGCAGCTGCGGGTCCGGCTTTGTGCGGTCGAAAAAGCCGCCCATGGTGATATCCGGCGCCGTCTCGACGCGGATCTGCGAGACCGAAGTTTTCTTGAGGGCCGAGACCAGCCGGGGATCGCTGGTGACGCAGGATGCCAACGTCGCCGCCAGCAGGAGAAGGGTTAGAAAACGCACGAAACGCATAGGAAACTCCGGACTTCATTTATAAGATTTGCGTGCCCGCCAAATTCAGTTCCGATTGTCCGAGGACGATGCCGGCTTCGGCTTGCTGTCGAGATGCTTGTAGAGCTCGGTCAGCTGGGACTTGGGCGCCGGGCATCCCTTCGATTTGGCGATGCTGGTCAGGACATTGTTCCTGTTGCGCAAAGCGTCGATCTCGACCTTCTCAGGCGATTTCGGGTCCATGAAAAACAGCGCCGGCAGAAACAGCAGCACACCGGTCGCCCCGAGCACGATATTCTTGCCCTGCGCATCGGTGCGCTCCTTCACCGTCGAGGAGATCTGCCGCTCGTTGGCCTCGAACTCCCGCGCGATGCCGGCGCAATCGAAGGCGCTGTCGGACGGGTTGGTCGAAGCGACCGGGCGTGCCTCCCGCCCGGCACAGCCGGCAAGCGACATGGAAAGAGCAAGGATCAGCGCCTTCGATCTTGAAAGGGTGTTGGCGTGCTTGTTCGTCGAAATATTGCGGGTGGTCATGGTCCTGCTTTCGTTACCAATGAGCGGATGCGCTGAAATAAAAGAGCCCGCCGTCGACATCGTCGAGGCTGCTTGCAACAATGTCGGAATAGCCGAGGTCGGCACTGATATTGCCGCCGACGGCCCGGATGCCGGCCGTCCAGCTGGCGAGGTCGCCGCCTGATATGTCGAAGCGTTTTTGCGCGTAGACGTGGCCGTAATCGAAGCCGAGATAGGGACGCAGTTCCCCGAATGCCTTCGCAGCAGCGCCGCCGCCCTGGTTGGATTGCGTTCGCCAGACGATCTCGTTGTGGCTGAACATGCCATTATTGCCGAAGAGCACGCTTTCGCGCATGCCGCGGACGTTGCTGTAACCGCCGAGCGAGATCTGTTCGGCGCCGAGCAGATTGTCGGGGGAATATTGAGCGCTGAGCAGCGAGGTGAATTCGAACTGCCTGCCGGCGGTCTGGAATGGCTGTGTCACGCTGATGGTGGCGTTGAATTTCGAAAACCGCGGATCGGCATTGCCGGCACCCGGATCCCCCGGGTTAACCGCATCGAAGAGACCGAGCCCCTTGTCAAAGCTGGCGTCGAACATCCAGATGCCGCCGAACATGCGGCGGGAATGGGAAATACCGATATCACCGACCGTATAGCGGCGGCTGCCGACCTCGATCAGATTGCCGAGCAGGAAGTTGTTGGTCTGCTTGTAGGTCAGGCCGCTGCGGACCGTGGTGATCGAATCCTTGTCGCGGGAGATAACGCGATCGATGCCGAGACCCACCTGCCCCGAATTGCCGGAGGTTTCGAGCGTGCTGAAGTTTCCTTCGACCGCACTTTCATATTGGTACCAGGAGCCGTTCAGCGAGAGGGTGGAGTAACCGTAGGGGACGCTGACGCTGCCGGAATAGCTGTTGCCATATCCCCTTCCGTCGTCGCTCCACGGATAGCTCGGGCCGCTATGCTCGTAGGAGAAATTCCACTGGTCATTGATGCCAAGCAGATCGTCGAAGCCGAGCGATGCCGAACTGCGGGAAAAGCCGGTGCTCTGCTGCCCCATATTGTTGTTAGCGACGGAGACATGCCAGGGCCGACCCGCCCGGTTTTCGATGTTGAGGATCGAGGTTCCGTCCTTCGGGCCCGGCAGCATCGCCGATTTGGCATCGTTGGCCTGCAGCCGGTTCATCTGGTCGAGCCCCTGCTCGATATCGCGGATATTGACGACACGGCCGATCAGGCCGGGAAAGGCGGTCGCCAGCGAAGCGTTTCCGGCCACTTTCCGGCCGTTGAGATAGATGTCGGAGAGCGTGCCTTCGACGACCAGCAGACGGAGAATCCTGGTTTTGCGGATATCCTGCTGCGGCACATAGGCCCGCGAGGTTACATAGCCATGATCGATATAGAGATGCGTGACATCCCTCAGCACCGCATTGATCTCGGCAAGGCCGACGCAGCGGTTGCCGTAAGGCGCCGTCACCCTGCCGATCTCCTGGGTCGACAGCAGGTTCGCCCCCTCGATCACGACCCGCGTGATGTCGAAACAGGCACCCTTGCCGGGGCCGGCGGGCAAAGCGCCGTTTTCCGCATCCGCGCCGCCGCCGGGTGTTGCGCGGCGCAGGGCATCCAGCCGCTGCGTCTGCGACTGCTCCTCCTGGCGGCGGTTGAAATCATCGGCAGGCGTTTGCGCATAAGCGGGGGCGATCGCCACTGCGAGAGCAGCGCCAGTAACCAAAAAGTATCGAATTTCTGTGGTCATGGGTGAAATTCGGCTACTTCGCGGCGACGGACTGAAGTTCATCGAGGGCCGGCTTCAGCCCCTTCAGCGAGAAACGGATATTGACGTCCTGGCCGTTCATCAGCCGCACCAGCCCTTCGGCGGCGGCGCCCTTCTTCAAAGCCGCGGTCATTTTCGTATCCAGCGCCAGCTGCGCCCAGCATCCGGTCTGGTTGCAGTTGCGATAGTCGAGCTTGGCGACGGGCTTGCCGTCGGCCTTGATCGACAGGCCCGCGGGCAGGAAAACGTTGAGCGGCAGAAGGGCGGTCAGCATCAGCCGTGGCTTGCCCTTGTCCTTGTCGGAAGGCGCGGCAGGCGGCGCCGATATCGCCAGCGTCAAGATATTGACGGGTTTACCGTCCTTGGTGACTTCTGCCACCTGTGCGACTTCGCAAGCCTCAGCGCCTGCCGCACCGGTGCAGCGATAATACCAGTCGTCGAATTTCTGAGATTTTAGCGCCGGCGCCGATTGGGTCGGCGCTTGCACCTGCTCCGGCTCTTGGGTGCCGGGAGATTGCGAAAAGGATGGGGTCGCATAGGCGATCGATATCAGAATGGGGGCACTCGTCCGGAGACCCCGCTTCATGCTGCTTTTCAAAAATGTCTTCATTTAAAATGCAACTTCAGGAAGATTTTATTCTCGTCGAAAGTCATATCGCTACAATCCGCAATTCGGTCAACCTTAACGTGTCAGCACGGTAAAGTTTGCGTTAGGTATTTACTTCGCGTTCTGGGAGATTACGTTCAGTTTGCCCGAGACCCCACTCGCAACGAAATCGCCAACAGATTCCAAAATTCGAATGAAACTGATTGGCGAGACCCATGAGACGATGCGCAACTTACGCGAAGCTGGTCACCTGCTAGTTATCATTGAAAATCAGGCGCATAGACGGATAGGATGAATAATTCCTCACCCTCCGACATCCGGAGAATCCTGCGGAAGATGAGCTGCACTCATTTTGAAGAAAAGACGCTCCGAGGCGCCTGCATCATTCCCGATGCCGCTCCCAAATACAGAGATGTATTTCGGGAATTCCTTACACCCCCGGGTTGCTACTGTTGTTTATCTGCGAATGAGGGGACAACCGCATGGCGAAACCGCAACGGCCGACGCAGTCCAGGACGGAATTCGCGGCCCAGCATTCGCGAAAACCCGATCAAGACCCGAATCGGCGGCGACCTCCCGTCTCTCGCTGCGCCGTCGCAGGACTGTCATTTTCGAGATGACATCCGCCCCGTTCTCTGCGAAAAAGGGCGCGATGAGAGACAGGGGCGCCCGTCGACAGACGGGCTGAGAAGCACCCTTCGAACCTGAACCGGATAATGCCGGCGGAGGGAGTCGCTCGGGGTCGCGGCTTAGCCCGCACGATTTACCCCGTGCCCGCCCCCGCCTGAAAGGGGCCACATGCAGACCAGGACCACACCAGGAGCCATGCTGACGGCGATGCGCGAGAAGCCGCCGCTCGTTCAGTGCATCACCAATTACGTGGCGATGAACATCGCCGCGAATGTTCTCCTGGCCGCCGGCGCCTCGCCCGCCATGGTGCATGCGGCTGAAGAAGCCGGCGAATTCGCCGGCATCGCCAGCGCGCTGACGGTCAATATCGGCACGCTGTCGACGCAATGGATCGACGGCATGCAGGCGGCGGCGAAAGCGGCAACCGCGGCCGGCAAATCCTGGGTGCTCGATCCGGTCGCCCATTATGCCACGGCCTTCCGGCGCGATGCGGTCGCCGGTCTGCTGGCGCTCAAGCCGACGATCATCCGCGGCAACGCTTCCGAGATCATCGCTCTTGCCGGCGGCGAGAGCCGCGGCCAGGGCGTCGACAGCCGCGATCCGGTCGAGCAGGCCGAAGGGTCGGCGCGATGGCTTGCTGAGCGGCAGCAGGCGATCGTCGCCGTTACCGGTGCTGTCGATTTCGTCACCGACGGCGAGCGAGCGGTGCGCATCACCGGCGGATCGGCGTTGATGCCGCAGGTCACCGCACTCGGCTGCTCGCTCACCTGCCTGGTCGGCGCCTTTGCCGCCACGGTGCCCGAGGACCTGTTCGGCGCGACGGTCGCAGCCCTTTCAACCTTCGCCATCGCCGGCGAGGAGGCAGCACTCGATGCGGCCGGTCCCGGTTCCTTCGCCTGGCGCTTTCTCGATGCGCTGCACGCACTCGACGCCGAAACGCTCGATGCCAGGGCAAGGATATCGGCGGCATGAAGACCTTCGACCTTTCGCTCTATCTCGTCCTCGATCCTGGCCTCTGCGCCGGGATCGGCATGGTCGAAACGGCACGGCTTGCCGTTGCCGGCGGCGCGACAATGGTGCAGCTGCGCGACAAACAAGCCGGCACGGCCGCGATGATCGAGACCGGTCGCGCCTTGAAACAGGCGCTTGATGGCACCGGCGCCCGCCTCATCGTCAACGACGATGTCGAGGCGGCGATCGCCATCGGAGCCGACGGGTTGCATATCGGCCAGGAGGATATGGATGCGGCGACAGCGCGGGCGATGATCGGCTCCGACATGATCCTCGGTCTGTCGGTCGAGACTGCGGCGCTTGCCTCTGGCGTCGATCGCAGCCTCGTCGATTATACCGGCGTCGGGCCGGTGTTTGCGACCCCGACCAAGGCCGACCATAAGCAGCCGATCGGTTTTGACGGCCTGGCAAAGCTGGTGAAGGCCTCGCCGGTGCCGTCGGTCGCCATCGGCGGGCTCAAGGCGGAGCATGCGGCCGAAGTCTTTGCCGCGGGCGCCCGCGGGCTTGCCGTCGTCTCCGCCATCTGCGGCATGCCGGACCCGGAAGCCGCCACGCGCCGCATCGCCGCAGAAATTCGAAAGGCCCGCGCATGATCCGCAACGTCCTCTCCATCGCCGGCTCCGACCCCTCGGGCGGCGCCGGCATCCAAGCCGATCTCAAGGCCTTTTCCGCCCGCGGCGTCTACGGCATGGCGGTGCTGACGGCGCTGACGGCGCAGAACACGCAAGGCGTCAGCGGCGTGCATCTGGTGCCGCCTCCATTCGTCGCCGATCAGATCAATGCCGTCTTTGCTGATGTGCGCGTCGATGCCGTCAAGATCGGCATGATCGCCAATGCCGGCATCGCCGAGGCCGTCGCCGCCGCACTCGACGCAGCTCTGGCCGCAGCACCGGCCGACCGCCGCGGCATCCCCATCGTCATCGACCCCGTGATGATCGCCAAGGGCGGTGCCGCCCTGCTTGCGCCCGAAGCCGTCGACGTGCTGACCCGCCGGTTGCTGCCGCTGGCGACACTGCTGACCCCGAACCTGCCTGAAGCCGCCGCCCTGCTGCACCAGCCGGTCGCAACGAACCGGGCTGAGATGGCGGCGCAGGCCGAAGGCCTGCGGGCGCTCGGTCCGGCCGCGGTGCTGGTCAAGGGCGGCCATCTCGACAGCGACGACAGCCCCGACGTGCTTGCCACGGCCGATGGCCTGCACTGGTTCGAAGCCCGGCGGGTGCCGACCAAGAACACCCACGGCACCGGCTGCACGCTGTCGAGCGCGCTGGCGGCTGAGCTTGCCAAGGGCGCCTCGGTGCCGGAGGCGGTCGCCATCGCCAAGGATTACCTCGCCGGCGCGGTCGCCGCTGCCGGAAGCCTCACGGTCGGCTCCGGCCACGGGCCGGTGCAGCACTTTCATGCGCTTTGGAAAGTGACGGAATAAGCATCCATCATCGACGCACCCCTTCAATCGAAACGGCTCGGGCTCCCCGGGCCGTTTTTACTTTCGGCAGCCAGCTTGCTTTTGAGCGGGAGCATCGTAGCGAGCAGCATCGCACCATTTGAAAAACGCAGTTGACAAGCTCAGCCAGATAGCCAAGTCTATGACATTAAAAGGGGATATATTCCGCAATAACGGAACATGAGGAGGAATGACCGGTGCCAGACCTGCTTGTGAGTCTATACTCCACAAAGCTTGCCGATCTGAGTCGGAAGGCCGATCATGTCGGTGCCGCCATCCGCCCGGCCCTCCCCCCGGAACTGCATATCGTCGTCGAATGGGTTCGCCAGCATTTCAGCGAGAACTGGGCAAGCGAAGTCTCCGTCGCTTTCTCCCGCCAGCCTGTCGCCTGCCTGATCGCCGTCGACGGCGGTAAGCTGCTCGGCTTTGCCTGTTACGATACGACGGCGCGCGGCTTCTTCGGCCCGACCGGCGTCGACCCAGAGGCCCGCGGCAAGGGTATCGGCCTCGCCCTGTTTTCCGCCTGCCTTCAGACCATGAAGACGCTTGGCCATGCCTATGCTTTCATCGGCGATGCCGGCCCGGTCGATTTTTACGCGAAGACCGCAGGCGCCATCATCATCCCCGCCCCCGACAAAGGCATCTACGAAGGCATGCTGAGACGCATGGCCGACCTGACCATCTGATCCCGGAGTTACAGAATTGTCCTCGACCCCGCTCGCCCTTTTCGTCGGCCTTCCCAATCCGGTCCTGTCGGATGAAGAATTCGCCCTGTTTCGCGAGACCAATCCGCTCGGCCTCTTCGTCGGCCGGCGCAATCAGCGCGAGCCGGAGCAGACGAAGCGGCTGATCGAACGCTTCCGCGAAGCCGTCGGCCGCGACGATGCGCTTGTTTTCACCGACCAGGAAGGCGGCCGCGTGCAGCATCTCGATGCCGGCCCCTGGCCGCTCTTCCGCAGCTTCGGCCAGTTCGCCGAACTGGCGCGCCGCGATTTCGCGCTCGGCAAAAGAGCATTGCGCCTTTCCTCCCAGGCCATGGGGGCGATGATGACGGAACTCAGCCTTTCCAGCGGCTGCTCGCCCGTTCTCGACCTCGTCTTCGCGACGACGAGCGCGGTCATCGGCGCCCGCTCTTTCGGCCCCGATCCTGATGTCATCGCCGCCCTCGGCCGCGAGGTGGTCGACGGCCTGCTCGAGACCGGCAACATGCCGGTGATGAAGCACATTCCCGGCCACGGCCGCGCGACGCTGGATTCCCACAAGGAGCGCCCGGTGGTCGACGCCAGCCGCGAGACGCTCGCTGCCACCGATTTCAAGCCCTTCGTGGCGCTGAAGGATACGCCCTGGGCCATGGTCGCCCACGTCGTCTACTCGGCCTACGACAAGGAGCTGCCCGCTTCCATCTCGCCGGTCATGCACGACGTCATCCGCAACGATTTGGGTTACGACGGCGTGCTGATTTCCGACTGCATCTTCATGGAATCGCTCTCCGGCACCCTGCCGGAACGCGTCCGACAGGTGCTCGACGCCGGCTTCGACATCGCCCTCCACAGCCATGGCGACATCAGGGAAAGCGAAGCAGCCGCCAAAGCCGCCCGGCCGCTGACGGACGCCGCTCTCAAGCGGATCGCCGCCGGCAAAGCCCGCCTCGGCAATCTCCAGATCGACGTCCGCGCCGCCCATGCTGAAGTCGAAGACATGTTTGCAAGCGCGTTGGTCTCCTGACGGCGCGCCATCTCTCACCGTATAAAAAAGGGGAATAAGACATGAAAAAACATCTTCTTGCCGCCACAGCACTGACGCTGCTTTCGGGCTCCGCCATGGCGCAAACGGTCCTGACGGCGAATATCGAACCGGCGACGACCTGGGTTCGCAACTTCAACCCGTTCAACCAGACCTCGTCGCGCCAGTCGACGCTCGATTTCATCTACGAGCCGCTGGTTATTTTCAACCGCTTCGACAGCAACAAGCCGGTCTATCGTTTGGCCGAAAGCTTCACACTCTCCGACGATCTGAAGAGCATCGATTTCAAGCTGCGCCCGAACCTGAAATGGTCTGATGGTAAGCCGCTGACCGCAGCCGACGTCAAGTTCACCTATGACTACCTGAAGAAATTCCCGGCGCTCGACTTCGTCAGCATCTGGAGCTTCATCACCGATGTCAAAGCCGTCGACGGCCAGACGGTGCGCTTCACGCTCGCCAATCCGAGCTCGCTCGCTGCCGAGCAGATCTCGCAGCTGCCGATCGTTCCGGAACATGTCTGGAAGGACGTCGCCGATCCGGTCACTTTCGCCAACGAGAACCCGGTCGGCAGCGGCCCGCTGACCGAGGTTCCGCGCTTCACCGGCCAGACCTACGACCAGTGCCGCAACCCGAACTACTGGGACAACGCACATCTGAAGGTCGATTGCATGCGTTTCCCGCAGCTTGCCGACAACAACCAGATGCTGACGGCAACGGCCGACGGCACGCTCGACTGGGGCGTCTCCTTCATTCCCGATATCGACAATGTCTATGTGTCCAAGGATCCGGCGCATTTCCACTACTGGTATTCGCCGAGCAGCATGGTCGCCTTCCTGTTCAACCTGGAAACGGCGAACGAGAACAACAAGAAGGCCTTCAACGACCTGAAATTCCGCCAGGCAGTCTCGATGGCGCTCGACCGCAAGACGATGATCGACGTCGCCGGCTACGGCTATCCGACGCTGAACGAGGACCCCGGCCTGATGGGCGAGCTTTACAAGAGCTGGGCAGACCCCTCCGTCAAATCAGACTTCGGCAAGTTCGCGACCTATGACGCCGACGCCGCCAAGGCCCTGCTCGACGAGGCGGGTTACAAGGACAAGGACGGCGACGGTTTCCGCGACAATCCCGACGGCAGCAAGATCTCCTTCTCGATCATCGTCCCGAGCGCCTGGACCGACTGGATCGACACCGTCAATCTCGCCGTCGAAGGCATGCAGGCGGTCGGCATCGACGCCAAGATCGAAACGCCTGAAGAAGCCGTCTGGACCGGCAACCTCATCAACGGCACCTTCGATGCGGCGATCAACAGCCTGCCGGCCTCGGCCTCGCCCTATTATCCCTACAAGCGCGCCTTCAGCGCTTCGGACAAGGGCAAGACCCGCTTCACCGCGCAGCGCTGGTTCAATCCCGATGTCGAAAAGCTCGTCACCGAGTTCACCCAGACCGCGGACCTTGCCAAGCAGAAGGACGCGATGAACAAGGCGCAGCGCATCGTCGCCGAAAACATGCCGATGATTCCGGTGTTCAACAATCCGAACTGGTACCAGTACAACACCAAGCGTTTCACCGGCTGGTCGACCAAGGAAAATCCCTTCGTCAATCCGTCGATCTCGCGCACCAATCCGGCACGCCTCCTGAACCTGCTCGCGCTCAAGCCGGTCAAGTAAGACACCTCCCGGGAGCGGCGTCAGAGCATGATGCCGAAAAGTGTAAGCGGTTTTCGGATGACATCATGCTCATCCAGAAGCGCCGCTCCCGTCACGACGGAGTTCTCATGGCTTTCCTGCTTCGCCGCCTCGTTTTCTACATGGCAGCCTTCATCGCGGCAGCGACGATCAATTTCTTCCTGCCGCGGCTGATGCCGGGCGATCCGGTGCAGATCATGTTTTCGAGCGCCGGCACCGAATTGCCGCCGGAAAGCCTGCAGGCGCTGAAGCTCACCTTCGGCTTCGTCGATGGGCCGCTCTGGCAGCAATATCTCATCTATCTCGGCAGCATCTTCACCGGCGATCTCGGCCGCTCGATCAAATATTTCCCGCTGCCGGTCACCTCGGTGCTCGGCCATGCCCTTATCTGGACGGTCAGCCTGATGGGCACTGCGACGATCATCAGCTTTGGGCTTGGCACCCTTCTCGGCATCGCCGCCGCCTGGCGCCGCGGCAGCAGGTTCGACGTTTTCGTTTCCGTCGGCGCGATCTTCGCGACCTCAGTGCCGGCCGTCGTCACCTCGCTGATCGTGCTCTTCATCTTCGGCTTCACGCTCGGCTGGTTCCCGAACGGCTATGCCGCCGACCCCTCGCTCGATCCGGCTTTCAGCCTGCAATATCTCGGCAGCGTCGCCTATCACGGCATCCTACCGATGGTCACACTCTGCACCGTTTTGATCGGCGGCTTCACCGTGACCATGCGCAACAACATGATCAATCTGCTCGGTGAGGACTATATCGTCATGGCCCGCGCCAAGGGGCTGTCCGACCGGCATGTGATGCTCTGGTACGCGGCGCGCAACGCCCTGCTGCCGACCGTCTCCAGCCTTGCCATCGCCATCGGCACCATTCTCGGCGGCTCGCTGGTGACCGAGGTCGTCTATAACTATCCCGGTCTCGGCAATATTCTTTACCAGGCGATCCTCGCCCGCGATTACCCCGTCATCCAGGGCCAGCTCCTCATCATGACAGCGACCATGCTGATCGCCAATTTCATCGTCGACGTCAGCTATATCCTGCTCGACCCGCGGCTGAAGGGAGCATGAGATGAAAACCCTGCTTCGAAACCGCAAGGCGCTCACCGGCCTCGTCATCATCGCCGTCATCGTCATCGTTGCGATCGCAGCACCGCTGCTGACGCAATATGATCCCGCCGCCCGCACCGGGCGGCCGCACCAGCCGCCGTCTCTCGACCATATTCTCGGCACCACCCGCATCGGCCAGGATGTCTTTGCCCGGCTGATCTATGGCGCCCGCACATCGCTCGCCGTCGGCTTCGGCGCCGGCCTGCTGATTACGCTCGTCGGCACCGCGCTCGGCATCATTTCCGGCTATCGCGGCGGCAAGACCGACGAGGTCATCAGCTTCTTCACCAATATGGTGCTAGTCGTTCCCAATCTGCCGCTGCTGCTCGTGCTCGCCGCCTTCATCGGCCAGGCAAGCCCCGTCGTCATCGCGCTGATCCTCGGGGCCACCTCCTGGGCCTGGGGCGCCCGCGTCACCCGCGCCGAAACGCTCTCCGTCAAACACAAGGATTTCGTCAAATCCGCCGAGATGATGGGCGAGCCGCAATGGCGCATCATGACATTCGAGATCTTTCCCAATGTGATATCGATCGTCGGCATCAATTTCATCGGCAGCGTGATCTTCGCTATTATCACCGAGGCGACGCTGGAGTTTCTCGGCCTCGGCGATCCCCGCGCGATCTCCTGGGGCACCATGCTCTATAATGCGCAGAAGGCCTCGGCACTTTCGGTCGGCGCCTGGTGGGATATTCTCACCCCCTGCTTTGCCCTCGCCTTCCTCGGCATCGGCATGTCGCTGCTGAATTTCGCCGTCGACGAGATCGCCAATCCGCGTCTGCGCACCGGCAATCACCTGAAGCGCTGGTCGCTGCTCGTCCGTTCCGGGGAGGGCCGCCTGTGACACAGCCGCTGCTGTCGGTGAGAAACCTCACCATCGATTATATCGGCGAGGAGAAGGATTTCCGCGCCGTCGACGACGTCAATTTCGACGTCGCACCCGGCGAGGTCTTCGGGCTCGCAGGCGAATCCGGCTGCGGCAAGAGCACCATCGCCTTCGCCATCAGCCGCCTGCACAAGCCGCCGGCGCTAATCCGCAAGGAGAGCCGCATCCTGCTTGACGGCCGCGACGTGCTCGATCTCGACCAGCAGGCCCTTGCCGCCTTCCGCTGGCGCGAAATCGCCATGGTCTTCCAGAGCGCCATGAACTCGCTGAACCCGGTGCTGCGCATCGAGACGCAATTCTACGACATGCTGCGCACCCACAAGGGCATGAGCCGTGCTGCGGCCCGCGAGCGCACCGCCGAAATGCTGACGCTGGTCGATATCGCGCCGGATCGCATGCGCGACTATCCGCACCAGTTTTCCGGCGGCATGCGCCAGCGCATCGTCATCGCCATCTGCATGGCGCTCGATCCGAAGCTCGTCGTCATGGACGAGCCGACGACGGCGCTCGATGTCGTCGTCCAGCGCGAAATCCTGCAGCGCATCAACGAGCTCCGCCGCCGCTTCGGTTTCTCCGTGCTCTTCATCACTCATGATCTCGGGCTGATGGTGCAGTTCTGCGACCGCATCGGCATCATGCTGTCAGGCAGGCTGGTGGAGCAGAACGCGGCCGAAGCGATCTACCGGACGCCGGAGCACGACTATACGAAAAAGCTCTGGGCCTCCTTCCCCTCGCTTCACGGAGGAGTGCTGCTATGAGCGACGCCATCCTCGCGCTCGACACCGTCACCAAGAGTTTCGGCCATGGTTCGGCGGCCGTGCATGCGGCGCGCACCATTTCCTTTTCGCTGCATGCCGGCCGGGCGCTGGCGCTCGTCGGCGAATCCGGCAGCGGCAAGACGACCTGCGCCCGCATGGCGATGCGCGAATATCTGCCGACATCGGGCCGCATCCTCTATAAGGGCCGGCCGGTCGAGGCGGCGAATTCCGCCGAGATCGGCCGCTACCGCCGCTCGGTGCAGATGATCTTCCAGGACCCCTTCGCCTCACTCAACCCCGCCCATACCATCGCCCACCATCTCCGCCGGCCGCTGAAGCTGCATCGCCCGGAGATCAAGGGAGCCGAGATCGACGTCGCGGTCCGCGAACTGCTGACGCGCGTACGGCTCGATCCCGATCTCGTCGCGCCGAAATATCCGCATGAACTCTCCGGCGGCCAGCGCCAGCGCGTCAACATCGCCCGGGCGCTTGCGGTCCAGCCGGAGGTGATCGTGGCGGACGAGCCGACCTCCATGCTCGATGTCTCCGTCCGCCTCGGCGTATTGAATCTGCTGAACGAGATGAAGCAGGAGATGAATCTCGGCCTGCTCTATATCACCCATGACATCGCCACCGCCCGCTATGTCGCCGAAGATATCGCCGTGATGTATGCCGGCCAGATCGTCGAATGGGGCAGCACCGCGGGGGTGATCGACAATCCGCTGCATCCCTATACAAGGCTGCTGCTTTCGGCCGTGCCCGATCCCGACGTCCGCTTCGAGGACCCGAAGGCACGCCTCAGACCCGACGAGGTGGAGGATATCCGCCGCCGTTCCGCCGCGCAGCAGGACGAGATCGTCGAAGTGGAGCCGCAGCATTTCATACGAATGATCTGAGGCGCCTCAGCTGAGTTCCTGGGCTAGGCCGAGGAGAAGCCCTTCGGGGCCTCTTATGTAGCAGAGCCGATATGTATCTCCATACTGGACGACTTCGCCGACGAGCTGCGCACCACGCGCGCGAAGCCTTTCAAGCGTGTCGTCAATGTCGTCAACGGTGAACATGACACGGAGATAGCCAAGCGCGTTGACCGGAGCGTTGCGGTGATCTGCGACGACATCGGGCATGAGGAAGCGGGAGAGCTCGAGCCGGCTGTGGCCATCAGGCGTGCGCATCATGGCAATCTCGACACGCTGATCGCCCAGTCCAGTGATACGTCCGGCCCATTCTCCTTCGATCATGGCCCGTCCTTCGAGCTCGAGGCCGAGTTCGCCAAAGAAATCAATCGCCACTGCCAGGTCTTCGACGACGATGCCTACATTGTCCATCCGCTTGAGCGCCATGTTTCCGATCTCCAAAATGTCGTTGCAATCTCCGAGGCGTCGCCTCGTCCAACAAAGGACGTGTGAGGAGCCCCAACACCGACAGCTGTCCACCACCCCGCTTTTCCCGAGGCCTGCTGACTGGCCCCGCTCATCACCCTATGCTAGGGGACGGTTCTTTCAAGTGAGGCGAAACCGTCATGCTGCCCTGGATCCAGCTCGATTCCGCGACCATTCCCGGCGAAGGCGGCGAACTCAGGCTGAAGCAGCGCGGCAGTGAATTCTCGATTATGCTCGGCGCCAACGAGCTGATGAACAGCCGCCTCAGCGGCTCGGAAGAGGCGCTGGCGACCCTTTCCTGGGAGCGGATCAAAGCGCATCCGAAGCCGAGGATGCTGATCGGCGGGCTTGGCATGGGGTTCACTCTGCGCGCCGCTCTCGCCATCCTTCCCGAGGATGCAGGCGTCACCGTCGCCGAACTGGTACCCGCCGTCGTCACCTGGGCGCGCGGCCCGATGGCCGAGGTCTTCAAGGGCTGTCTCGACGATCCGCGCGTCGCCATCCATCAGGGTGATGTCGGCGAAGCGATCCGTGCAGGCAAGGGCGCCTATGACGCGATCCTGCTCGATGTCGACAATGGCCCGGATGGGTTGACCCGCAAATCCAACGATCGGCTCTATGATTTCGCCGGCCTGCGCTCCGCCCGAGACGCGCTTCGCCCCGGCGGCGTGCTCGCCGTCTGGTCATCCGGTCCCGATCCGGATTTTACCCGCCGCCTCAGGGACAGCGGTTTTTCCGTCGAAGCCGTCAACACCCGCGCCAACGGCAAACGCGGCGGCGCCCGTCATGTGATCTGGCTGGCAATGAAACCGACCCGCTGACCAAAGCTCCTCAACGATGAGGCCGCCGCCTGGGTCAATTGGCCGAAGCGATCCTGCGGGCGGCATCGATGGCGCGGCGGGCGCCGGAGCGCAGCTGCGTGGTCTCGGCGCCGGCAATGACCAGGTCGAAGCCGAATTTCAACAGTTCGCCGGCCCGCTCGCCGTCGGCGGCAAAGGCGCAGGCAAATTTGCCGTGGGCGCGGCAGCGCGCGACGGCATGCTGCATGGCGCTGTCGATTTCGGCAGCATTCGGCGCCACCTGATCACCATTCGACAGCGCGATGGAAAGATCGGAAGGGCCGATGAAAATGCCGTCGATGCCGGTCACGCCGAGAATGCCGTCGATCGCATCGAGCGCGGCGCGGGTCTCGATCATGGCGATGGCGACGGTGAGCGCATTTGCGTTCTTCAAATAATCATCGCCCGACAGGCCGGTATGGTTCAGCGCCAGCGACGGCCCCCAGCTGCGCTCGCCGACCGGCGGATATTTCGTCGTCCGGACCAGGGCTCTCGCATCGTCGGCCGAATTGATCATCGGCGCGATGATGCCGGAGGCGCCGGCGTCAAGCAGCCGCGAGGCGGAGGCGAAATCGCCGACCGGAATGCGCGCCAGGGCCGGCTTGCCGGCAAGCCGTACCTGACCAATGGCATTGGCCGCCGACGGCATGTCCCACATGCCGTGCTGCATATCGAGCACGACCGCGTCGAAGGCCTCCTGCGCCAAGTGGTTGACCAGCATGGCGTCGGGAATGCCGACCCAGGCGGAGATCATGCCACCCTGGCTATTCCTGATCCGGTTCGCAAAGCCGTCTATCTCAGTCGCACCCATGCCATTCTCCTCAATTCATCAGACCGCCAGCGGCCATTGCTGCCCGGCAGCGGCGGCGTTCATACTCTCCGGCGCAGGCGCGAGACGATGATCATGACGACAATGCCGGCTGCGGCCAGGATAGCACCCCACAGCACCCAGATCGTCTGGGCTATCATGAAGCTCGAGGCCGGATAGGGAAAATATCCGCTTCCCTGTCCGATCCAGATCAGCCCGAAAAGGACCATAAGCAGTCCGATGATATATCCGATCGTTCGCATGCTTGCGTCACTTTCGCTATGGATTCGTTCCCACAATGTCGGTCGCCGCCGCCGATGACAAGGCTTCTGCGGCGGAGAATAATCCGGCGTCAGCCGCTCCCTCCGACTTCGCCCACTAGCCAGGCACCGAGGCTTTCGCTGTGCGGGCTGGGAGATCGCGGTGGCACCAGCCAGTAACCGCGATTCTGCGCCTCAAGCGGCGGGCCGGCTTCGACCAGCATGCCCGCTTGGAGCAGCGTATCGACGAGCCCCATCCAGCCGATCGCCACGCCCTGCCCGCTCAACGCAGCCTGAATGACCAGCGAATAGGTATTGAAGCTGATATCGCCGCGGCCGGCATTGATATCGCGCAGGACGGAGAATTCAGTCAGGTAACTGCGCCAATCGAACCAGGGCGATGGCATCGCCGTGTCGAGATGGATCAGCACCGCCTTGGCAAGCTGTCTCGTATCCTCGAACGGGCCGTTGCGATCGAGAAATCCCTGCGTGCAGACCGGCACGACTTTTTCCCGCAGCAGAAGCGTACCGATGGCGCCGAATTCCGCCCGCGTGCCGAAAACGACCGCGACATCCGCTTCGTCGCGAAAACTGGCGACAAATCGCTGCGTCGCGACGATCTGGATGTCCGTTTCCGGATGAAGGAGACGAAAGCCGTCCATGCGCGGGATCAGCCAAAGCGATGAAAAGGCATAGTCGGTTCTGAGCCGAACGACCGGTCGTTGGGCTTCGGCGCGGAAACTGCGGGCGAGCGCATCGATGTCGCCGACCGCTTTGGCGGTGACGTCGAGAAGCCGCTCGCCTTCGGCAGTCAGCGTCACGCCGCGATGCTGGCGGCGCAGCAGGCTGACGCCGAACTGCTCCTCCAGCCGGCGGATCTGATAGCTGACGGCCGGCTGGGTAAGCCCGAGCAGCGCTGCGGCCGACGAAAAGCTCCCGAGTCTGGCGACCTCGACGAAAATGCGCATCCATCGAAGCTCAAGCGGGTGGTCTGGCATAAAAATTCCTTTATGCAGCCATTCAAAAATGCTGTCTTTACAGGCACGACAATAGACGCTTCAATAAAATCTGCAAATAGCATAGGAAAACGACATGGCGCGCCCGAATATTCTCATCCTGATGGTGGATCAGCTGAACGGGACCTTGTTTCCTGATGGGCCTGCCGACTTCCTGCATGCGCCGCATCTGAAAGCATTGGCTGAACGTTCAGTGCGCTTCGCCAACACCTATACGGCAAGCCCGCTTTGCGCGCCGGCGCGGGCGTCCTTCATGTCCGGGCAATTGCCGAGCCGGACGCGCGTCTACGACAATGCCGCCGAATTCGCCTCCGACATTCCGACCTATGCGCATCATCTGCGCGCCGCCGGATATCAGACGGCGCTGTCGGGCAAGATGCATTTCGTCGGCCCCGACCAGCTTCATGGCTTCGAGGAGCGGCTGACGACGGATATCTACCCTGCCGATTTCGGCTGGACGCCCGATTATAGCAAGCCCGGCGAGCGCATAGACTGGTGGTATCACAATTTGGGTTCAGTGACCGGCGCCGGCGTTGCCGAGATCACCAACCAGATGGAATATGACGACGAGGTTGCCTACAACGCCACCCGCAAGCTGTTCGATCTCTCACGCGCCCATGACGAACGCCCCTGGTGCCTGACCGTCAGCTTCACCCATCCGCACGACCCCTATGTCGCACGCCGCAAATTCTGGGACCTCTATGAAGACTGCCCGGCGCTTGACCCGGCGGTGGCGCCGATCGCCTTCGAGCAACAGGACCCGCATTCGCAGCGGCTGATGAAAGCCTGCGACCACGAGGCTTTCGACATCAGCCCGGAGGAAATCCGGCGGGCAAGGCGAGGCTACTTCGCCAATATCTCCTATGTCGACGAGAAGATCGGCGACATTCTCGGCGTACTGGAACGGACCCGCATGGCCGACAACACGATCATCCTTTTCGTTTCCGATCATGGCGACATGCTCGGCGACCGCGGCCTCTGGTTCAAGATGAACTTCTTCGAAGGATCGGCGCGCGTCCCGCTGATGATCGCGGCCCCCGGCTGGAAGCCCGCGCGCATCGATCAGCCGGTCTCCACCCTCGACGTGACGCCGACGCTGGCGGCTCTTGCCGGGATCGACATCACTGCGTTGAAACCATGGACCGAGGGCGAAGATCTCGCAGGCCTCGCCGAAGGCACCGGCAGCCGCGGCCCCGTGCCGATGGAGTATGCCGCGGAAGGTTCCGAAGCGCCGCTCGTTTGCCTCAGGGACGGGCGCTACAAGCTTTCGCTCTGCGACAAGGACCCGCCGATGCTGTTCGACCTCGAAGCCGACCCGCAGGAGCTCGACAATCTGGCGGGAAAGCCGGCGCATGCCGACACACTGGCGAGGCTTGCCGACCAGGCCGGCCGGCGCTGGAACCTTGCCGATTTCGATGCAGCCGTGCGCGAAAGCCAGGCGCGCCGCTGGGTGGTCTATGCGGCACTGCGCAACGGCGCCTATTATCCCTGGGACTACCAGCCGCTGCAGAAGGCCTCGGAGCGCTATATGCGCAACCATATGGACCTGAACGTGCTCGAAGAAAACCAAAGGTTCCCGCGGCAGGAATGAGCGCGAAAATCCTTGGGATCACGCCGTCCTGCGCGCCGGCGCCTCGCGCAGGAAATCCTCGATGAACTGCTTTTGCAGCAGGATGCCGTCCCATTCGTCGGGGAAGAAGGGGGAGTCGTAGATCAGCGTGAAGGGACCGGCATAACCGGCCCGCTCGCACATCTCCAGACATGTGCGGTAATCTTCGGCATCGAGGCCGGCAACGCCGTAATCGGCCTTGGCATGGCAGATTTCCGCCCGGCGCATGATGTCGGCCAGACCCTCGTATTTCGCCGGTGCTGCCCAATTGCCGAGGTCGCCGTTGAGGCCGACCTTGCCGTCCAGCCGGTCCAGCAGCCAGTTCATCTCGACAGGCGACGGCAGCAGGTCGAACCAGTTCTCGACGACGATGCGCACACCGCTGCCTTCGGCTTTTTCGGCCAGCCAGCCGAGGTGACGGGCGGCGCGGGCGAGGTTTTCCTCGGTCGGTTTCTGCTTGCCGGCGATGACGCGTATCCGCTGCGCCCCCAGTGCAGCGGCGATATCGATCCACTCCGCCATCCATCTGACGTCGCGTTCGGCCGTCTCGGCATGGCTCGGATCGCCGTCCTCGACGAGCAGCGTCTGGAACAGCACGTTCGAGGCCGCCATCGCATCGCGCAATTCACTTAGATAGCCGGCCTCAAGGCTCGGCAAATGGAAGGAACAGACCTCCAGCCGGTCGATGCCGCGCGCCGCCAGCGCCGCCGGCATATCGATCAGCGCCGCGGCACCCGGACCATAGGGTTCTTTCGGCGCAGAACTTTTGTCGGGATCGGGGCTGTAGGCATGGATGGCACCGAGTAGCCGATGCAGCGACCACGTCGAAACCGCGAAGCGTCCGTTTTGCAAGATCTGCACGTGCCTTCCTCCCAGATTTCCTTCTGCCATTCATGGCAATAAAAGCCAGCCGGTTCAATTGCCGCCTCAGGCGAAATCGCCGCGGACGACCGGCTCGGCGGCAAGGGCAACTCCCAGCAGCGTTTCGTCGCGACGGGCGGTGGCCGAGAGCAGCAGGCCGACCGGCATGCCTGAGGCACCCGTGCCGCAGGGGATGGAGACCCCACACCAGTCGAGGAAATTGCCGAGCGCGGTGTTGCGCAGCGTCTTGTTGTTGGTCGCGAAGAACAGTTCGTCGTCCCCTTCCAGCGGTCCGATCGGCGGCGCAACATGGGCGACCGTCGGAAAGGCGAGCAGCCGGTCGCCGACAAGGCGCTCGACATCGGCGATCATCCGTTTGCGCGCCTCGAGGATCGCCAGGTAATCGGCCAGGCTCGTCCTGCTTCCCAGGCGGGTGCGCATGACGACGCGGTGGTCCATCCTGTCCGCATCCGGTCCCGCCAAGCGTTCATGGTGAAGCGCGAAAGCTTCGGCGGTGACCAGCGGGCCATATCTCGTCATCAGATCGAAAATCGCGTCGAAGGCGGGAATGACGGCACGGGCAACATGGACGCCGGCCCTTTGAAGCCGTTCTAAACCGGCTTCGAAGGCGGCGATGACGCCCGGCTCGGCTCCGTCGAAGACGATATTTTCGGGCACGAGCAAGTCCAGCCCCTGCGGCGGACGCTCGACGACGTCAGGCGCGATCCGGCCGCGCATCGCCGCATCGATCCACACCGCATCCCTGACGCTGCGGCAGAGCGGCCCCAGCGAATCCAGGCTCTTGGCCAGCGGATAGACGCCGTCCATCGCATGACGGCCGCGGGTCGCCTTGTAGCCGACGATGCCGTTGAAAGCGGCGGGAATACGCACCGAGCCGCCAGTATCCGTGCCCATCGCCACCGGCACCAGGCCGGCTGCGACGGCGACACCGGCACCCGAGGAAGAGCCGCCCGGAATGCGCGGGAGATCGGTGCCGCGCGGATTGACCGGCGTGCCGTAATGCGGGTTGATGCCGAGGCCGGAAAAGGCAAATTCGCTCATATTGGTGCGGCCGATAGCGATCATGCCCGCCTGCCGGAGGAGAGCGACGACGGCCGCATCGCGCTTGGCCGGCGCATCGGCGGCCAGCACGACGGAACCCGCCGTCGTCGCCAGGCCTTCGATATCGAAAAGATCCTTCCAGGCGATCGGAATACCGTCCAGCAATCCGAGTGACCGGCCTTCCCGCAAACGTTTGGAAGAGGCCCGCGCCTCCGCCATCGCGCGGCTTTCGGTCAGCGTGGTGAAGACCGCCTTGTCGGCGTAATCAGCGATGGTGCCGAAGACCGCCGCGGCCACATCGACCGGATCGGCCGCGCCACCTTGAATAAGGACGGAAAGCTGGGCGACCGACATCGCGCCGAAGGATTTGCTCATGAGACGATCCACAGAAAGATGATCCCCTGGACTACCCCGGATCATTCCGGCGAGCCAGAGCATCACGATATTTTGCATTTATTAGGACGATTTTTTGAACACTGAGTTTGCAGATTGCCCCTTCAATTGCCGCGATTAAAGACACACATGCTGCACGCATGCGGGAGTCGGTCCGCCATGAGGGTTGAGAGTTTATTCTTGAGAGACCGGCGCTGCATGTGTTGCAGGAGTAATTTAGATGACAGATTGTGAAACTTTGACCCGTCGCCAGGATATGGTGACCCTCCATGTGAAAGAGGATGAAACGACCGGCTTGGGCGAGCGCGACTATGTGGAACATGTCAGCGCCCAGAAACTTTCGGGCTTCGAGCGCATTGTCGTGGTCGCCGCGCTGGCTCTCTTGAGCTTTGTCGGTTTCGCCGCATATTCTTCCAGTGAGACGGACCCGGTGACGACATCGGCCATCGCTGCCCCCGCCGGCGACAGCGCACCGCACCATCAGCCTTACGGCCATTGCCGTGAGAGCAGCCCGTATGCTGAAAGGGTCTGCTGAAGGCGACTTCGGCTCGCGCAGGTAAAATCACCTCGCCGGGCATGGAGACCTTGGCCCAGGCTGCAGAATGCAGGAAAGGGAAAAGGACCATGGCCGGTGATATCGATTACAATCTCGACCGGTTCGTCGACGCCCAGAACGGCGTCTACGAAAAAGCGCTCTTGGAGCTGAAAGCCGGGCGCAAGACCTCCCACTGGATGTGGTTCATCTTCCCGCAGATATCAGGTCTCGGCACTTCGCCGATGGCGGAAAAATATGCGATCCGCTCGGCCGAGGAAGCCGCCGCCTATCTCGCCGATCCCATTCTCTCCAGCCGGCTGCTGCGCTGCGTCGAGGCGATCCTGTCGGTGGAGGGCCGATCGGCGCATGAGATCCTCGGCTCGCCCGATGATCAGAAGCTGCGCTCGTCGATGACCCTGTTTGCCGCGATCAGCGACCATGGCTCACTCTTCCACCGGGTGATCGAGCATTTCTATCAAGGGAAATTCGACGAGCGGACCATGGAAATCCTCAGGACTTAGATCATGCTCTCGCGGTCCGGCCTGCTTCCAGTGCGTCGATTTCGTCGGAAATTTCACTCAGCCGCTGACGCAGATCGCTGTCGGTGCCGTCATCGACCTCTTCCTCGCCGAAACAATAGCGCGCATCGTGAAGCTCCAGCTTGGCTTCGAGCTCGGCGCGTTTGGCATACAGGCGCTTGAGATAGACGTAGTTCATCTCCCGGTCTCCACTTGTCCTCCGGTGAGGGAAAAACGGTATGGAAGCGGTAAGGTTCCCGAAAAACCGGTTCAGGCGAAAGAGACGATCGCCGCATTGCAGGCCTTGGCGAAATGACCGCAGCAGCTGGCAGCGCCCATCGCCTGGCGGCTGACGCGCGCACCTTCGAGCAGCAGCGTCAGCGTATCGGCAAGAAGCTCAGGCTCGCGCGCATCGGCCGCCGAACAGAGCGCCGCCAGGCGGTCACGCTGTTCTGCCTTGTGGCGCTCGATCATCTCGTGGGCGGGATGGCCCTCGCCCTTCAGTTCGATGGCGGCATTGGCGAGATCGCAGCCGGCGGGCTCGCCGTTCAGACATTGCGCCCGCATCTCCACCCAGGCGTAGAGCTGGGCGCGCGGATTGCCGGGATAGGCGGCCTCCAGCTCGCGCCAGATCGCACCCGCCTTTTCCGAGGCGCGGCGCAGCGTCTCGCAGACGAGCTCGTCCTTCGAGCCGAAATGCCGGTAGAGCGTCATCTTGTTGGTCAGCGCCGCGTCGGCAATGGCATCGACGCCGATGCCGCGGATGCCGCGCTCGCGGAAAAGCTCCGACGCGGTCGAGACGATACGTTCCCGCGGCGGGATGCGATCTTCTGGAACGGCGGCGGAGATTTCATTCGAAGTTTCTGATTTTTTTGCGGACGTAGTCCTTGACATCGATGTGACCGATCGGTAACAAATGCATTGTTACTTACCGGTAACACCACGAAACGCGAAAGTCAATGAGAACACGGCAGCGCAAAGTGGAACACGGGCGACCGCCCACGAAAGGAGGACAAGCCATGAGAAAGACCAGAGACGACCTGACGATATCCGAAGCCCTTCGCGACCCCCTGATCGCCATGGTGATGCGCGCCGACGGCGTGAAGCTTGAAGATTTCAAGCAACTCCTGGAGACGGCCGCCGGCAAACGCGAACCGCGCTCGACGCCGGTCGGCAACATCATCGGGGCGATCGCAAGCCGCGCCAATCTGCCGGCGATGCCCTGCTTCGGCTGAACACGCCGCCTGAACATTTCGGGGGATCTCTCCCTGCCCCCGTCAAGGGCTGTCGTCAGAAAGAGGCGGCGGCCCTTGCTGCTTGATCATAATGGCCGGAAAGCGCCCTGAGCGTCGCCGCCACCGCCGATGCCGCCGCGGCATCGAGCCCCAGCCCCTTGACCGATTCCACCAGCAGCGCTTCGCGCACCGCCCGATATTTCAGGCAGATTTCCAAGCCCTTTTCGGTGGCGGCGATCAGCTTCTCCTTGCCCGCCCGCGTGCTTTTCACGAGGCCGCGCTTTTCCAGCTTCTTGATCGCATAAATCACCAGATGCGTATCCTCGACGCCGAGCACGCTGCAGAGATCGCCGAGCCGCTTCGGCCGCTGCCGGTGCGCCACCGAATGCAACACCAGCACGTCGATCGGGGCACATCCAGGCTCGCCAGCCGCCGTCATGCAGCGTACCATCCAGCGGTCGAAGGCATTGCCGGCGAGGATAAGGCCGAACTCCAGCTCCGAGAGAGCCGGAAGCGCGCCATCGGCCAGATGTGCGGAGGAGACGATCGGCCCGATTTCCGCTTGTCTTCCACGCCCATCCGCCATGTCCACTCTCCATGATCCGAGGGCAAACGTTGACATTTTATCGATAAATCGTCAATAAATTTTCAGTTCAACAGGAGGCCGGACGATGGGCGGACAGTGGGATTTCTGGATCGATCGCGGCGGCACCTTCACCGATATCGTCGCACGCCGTCCCGACGGTGCGCTGATCGCCCACAAGCTGCTTTCGGAAAATCCGGAAGCCTATCGCGACCCGGCCGTGCACGGCATTCGCGAACTGCTCGGGCTCAAGGCCGGTGACCCAGTCCCTTCCGAGCGCATCGGCGCGGTCAAGATGGGAACGACGGTCGCCACCAATGCCCTTCTGGAACGCAAGGGCGATCCGACCCTCCTGGTGACGACCAAAGGTTTCCGCGATGCGCTGGAGATCGGTTACCAGGCCCGCGCCGATATCTTCGCCAAGAAGATCATCAAGCCGGAACTACTCTATGCCGGCGTCGTCGAGGCCGACGAGCGCGTGCTGGCCGACGGCACGGTGGAACGTCCGCTCGACGAGGATAGGCTGCGACGAGCGCTCGAAACCGCCTATGCCGAGGGGCTGCGCGCCGTCGCCATCGTCTTCATGCACGCCTACCGCTATCCCGAGCATGAGCAGCGGGCCGCCGCCATTGCGCGCGAGATCGGCTTCACCCAGATCTCTCCCTCGCACGTCGTTTCCCCGCTGATCAAGCTCGTCGGCCGCGGCGACACCGCCGTCGTCGATGCCTACCTGTCTCCGGTTCTCCGGCGCTATGTCGATCGGGTCGCCACCGAACTCGGCGCCGTCGAGGGACAAGGCCCGAAGCTGATGTTCATGCAGTCCTCCGGCGGGCTGACCGACGCGCATCTGTTCCAGGGCAAGGACGCGATCCTCTCGGGCCCCGCCGGCGGCGTGGTCGGCGCGGTCGAGGTGTCGCGCATTGCCGGCTTCGGCCAAATGATCGGCTTCGACATGGGCGGCACTTCGACGGATGTGTCGCATTACGATGGTGAACTGGAGCGCGCCTTCGAGACCGAAGTCGCCGGCGTACGCATGCGCGCGCCGATGATGAAGATCCACACGGTGGCCGCCGGCGGCGGTTCGATCCTGAGCTTTGACGGTTCGCGCTTCCGCGTCGGCCCTGAATCGGCCGGCGCCACGCCCGGCCCGAAATCCTATCGCCGCGGCGGCCCGCTCACCGTCACCGACGCCAACATCATGACCGGCAAGCTGCTGCCGGAATTCTTCCCGGCGATCTTCGGCCCGGGACAAGACCAGCCGCTCGATGCCGAGGCGGTGCACGCCGCCTTTGCCGAGATGGCAAAGACGATCGGCGGCGGCCGGACGGCTGAGGACGCCGCCGACGGTTTCCTCGCCATCGCCGTCGAGAACATGGCCAATGCCATCAAGAAGATCTCGGTTCAGCGCGGTTATGACGTTTCGGGCTATGCGCTCACCTGTTTCGGCGGCGCCGGCGGCCAGCATGCCTGCCTCGTCGCCGACAGCCTCGGCATGAAAAGAGTGCTGATCCACCCCTTCTCCGGCATCCTTTCGGCCTATGGCATGGGCCTCGCCGATATCCGCGCCACCCGCCAGCGCGCGGTGCTGACGGAACTCGCTACGGCGTTGGTGACGATCGGCGAGATCAGGGCCGGGTTGGAGGCGGAGGTGCGCGAGGAGTTGACGCTGCAAGGCGTCGAGGCCGCCGGCATGGAGGTCGTCACCCGCCTGCACCTGCAATATAAGGGCACCGACACCGCCCTGCCCGTCGCCTTCGGGCCACAGGAAGAGATGGTGCAAGCCTTTGTCGTCGCCCATAAGAAGCAGTTCGGCTTCATCTTCGAAGACCGGCCCGTTGTCGTCGATTCCATCGAAGTCGAGGGCATCGGCGGCGGCGCCGATATCGAGGAGACTTATAGGGAGGCGAAAATCTTCGAGCCGGAAGTGCTGCGCACGACCCGCTTCTATTCCGGCGGAACATGGCAGGACGCCGGAATTTTCAAGCGCGAAGCGCTGAAACCCGGCGCCATCCTCAAAGGGCCTGCCCTCATCATCGAAGCGCATCAGACGATCGTCGTCGAAGCCGGCTGGCAGGCGCGGCTCACCGGCCACGATCATATCGTCCTCACCCGCGAGATCCCGCTTGCCCGCCATGCCGCGATCGGCACCAGCGCCGATCCGGTCATGCTCGAAGTCTTCAACAATCTGTTCATGGCGATCGCCGAGCAGATGGGCGTGACGCTGCAGAACACCGCGCATTCGGTCAATATCAAGGAACGGCTCGATTTCTCCTGCGCCGTCTTCGACCGCACCGGCGCGCTCGTCGCCAACGCGCCGCATATGCCCGTGCATCTCGGCTCGATGGACCGTTCGGTCGAAACCATCATCCGCCTCAACGAAGACCGTATCCTCCCGGGCGACGTCTTTGCGCTCAACGCGCCTTATAATGGCGGCACACATCTGCCCGACATCACCGTCGTCACCCCTGTTTTCGACGATGCCGGAGAGGTGATCCTGTTTTACGTCGCCTCGCGTGGCCATCATGCCGATATCGGCGGCAAGGCGCCGGGCTCGATGACGCCGCGGGCAACGAAGGTCGACGAGGAAGGCGTGCTGATCGACAATTTCCTGCTGGTCGACAAGGGCCGTTTCCGCGAGGCGGACTTCGCGGCGATGCTGCAGGATCATCCCTACCCCGCCCGCAATCCGGCCCAGAACCTCGCCGACGTGAAGGCGCAGATCGCCGCCAACGAAAAGGGCGTGCAGGAGTTGCGCAAGATGGTTTCCCATTTCGGGCTCGACGTCGTCGAAGCCTATATGGGCCATGTGCAGGACAATGCCGAGGAAAGTGTGCGCCGGGTGATCGCCCGCCTCAGCGACAGCGAATTTACCTATCCCACCGATCAGGGCGCCGTCATCAAGGTGAAGATCACCGTCGACAGGCAGGCACGTGAGGCGACGGTCGATTTCACCGGCACGAGCGCGCAGCAGCCGACCAATTTCAATGCGCCGGAACCGGTGACACGCGCCGCCGTGCTCTATGTCTTCCGCGTCATGGTCGAGCAGCCAATCCCGATGAATGCCGGCTGCCTGCGGCCGATCCGGATCATCGTGCCAGACGGGTCGATGCTGCGCCCGGCCTATCCGGCTGCCGTCGTCGCCGGCAATGTCGAGACCAGCCAGCATGTCACGAATGCGCTGTTCGGAGCACTCGGAACGCTCGCGGCAGCCCAGGGCTCGATGAACAACCTGACCTTCGGCAACGCTGCCTATCAATATTACGAGACGATCTGCGCCGGCGGCCCCGCCGGTCTGCTCAACGACGGCACCGGCTTCAGCGGCGCCGACGGCGTGCACGCGCATATGACCAATTCGCGGCTGACCGATCCCGAAGTGCTGGAATTCCGTTTTCCCGTCGTGCTCGAAGATTTCCACATCCGCCGCGGTTCCGGCGGCAAGGGACAATATAGTTCCGGCGGCGGAACCGAGCGCACCATCCGCTTTCTTGAGATGATGGATTGCAGCATTCTCTCCTCGCATCGCACGATCCGGCCTTTCGGCCTTTTCGGCGGAGAAGACGGGCAGCTGGGGAAAACCGAAATCCGCCGCGCCGACGGCACCGTCGAAAGGCTTGAGGGCTGCGACCAGGCAATGCTCGCCGCCGGCGACGCCGTGATCGTCACGACGCCGACCGGCGGTGGCTACGGCAGGCCGGACTGAAACGTGTCGCGACTTTGATCGATCCGCTTCAGCTCCTTGTTTCACGCATGTCTTTAACCCCGAACCGCCAATCCCGGGCGACTTGCGTCAAAGGATCGGCTTGCCGCCAGTGACCGCGATTGTCGTGCCGGAGACATAGCTCGACAAGGGATCGGCCAGCATCACATAGGCTGTCGCCAGCTCGGCCGGCTGGCCCGGCCGTTTCATCGGTACCTGTTTGCCAAAATTGCTGACGCTTTCCTCAGGCAGCGTCGAGGGAATGAGCGGCGTCCAGATCGGCCCCGGCGCCACGGCATTGGCTCGGATGCCCTTCTCGGCCAGAAGCTGGGCAAGGCCGGCGGTGAAATTCTGGATCGCACCCTTGGTCGTCGCATAGGCGAGCAGCGTCGGGTTCGGACTGTCCGAATTGATCGAGGCGGTGTTGATGATTGAGCTGCCGGGTTTCATATGGGGAACGGCCGCCTTGGTCAGGTAGAACATCGCATGGATATTGACCTTGAAGGTCAGTTCCCACTCCTCGTCGCTGATTTCGTCGATGCTTTTAAAGCTCGCCTGATGGGCGGCATTGTTGACGAGAATGTCGATACCGCCAAGCTCCTTGACCGCCGTCTCGACGATCTGCCGGCACAGAGCCGGATCCTGGATATCGCCGCTGACCAGCACGGCCTTGCGACCGGCCTCCTCGACCAGCCGCTTCGTCTCGTCGGCATCCTCATCCTCGTCGAGATAGGAAATTACGATATCGGCGCCTTCCCTGGCATAAGCGATTGCCACCGCCCGGCCGATGCCGCTATCGCCGCCGGTGATGATCGCCCGCTTGCCCTTCAGCCGTTCGGAACCGCGATAGGTTTTTTCGCCATGGTCGGGAACCGGGTCCATCTGCGCGGTAAAACCGGGCATCGGCTGTTTCTGGGATGGGAAAGGCGGTGTCGGATAATTCGTCATCATGACCTCCTGGGTTCAGGGTCAAACTCAGGCTGCGGTTTGTTGTTCCAAGTTTTTGATGGAGTTCTTTCCGAGCGGGCACACCGTACAGAGAATGATCCCGCTTCCGCATTCCTCCGCACGATCAACCTACAAAATGTTGCGATTTGCCACAGCGACCGCTATGCCATAGTAATGTAACATGATCGCAGTTTAACGAGGTGCGTGGAATTGGACGGAAAGACATCACCCGCAGTTTACACCGAAGATGAGAGCCATGCCGACGAAGCCGCCGGCAAGGGTGCGCGCCGCGCGCGCGTCAGCGGCATCGACCGTGCGCTTCAGGTGATCGATCATCTCTACGAGACCGGCTCGCCCGCCGGCGTCTATGCCATCGCCAAGGCGGTGAAGGCGCCGCTGTCGACCGTTTACGTCATCGTCGACGATCTGGTCGAGAAGAATATGCTGACGCGTCAGGCGGACGGCTCGATCTGGCTCGGTGCCCGGCTCTATCACTATGGCCTCGCCTATGCCCGGTCGCTGGATTTCATGAGCATCGCCACCCACGAAATGCACGACCTCTGCCGCCAGGCCGGCGAAACCGTGCAGGTCTGCGGCCGCGACGGCGACTATATGCTGGTGCTTGCCATGGCCGACGGCCCGAGCCACTTCCAGGTGGCCTCGCGCGTCGGCACCCGCGTGCCGCTGAACTGGACGGCGTCCGGCCGTCTGCTCGTCGGCCATCTGCCCGAGGAGGAGCGCATCGAACTGTTTAAACGCTGCGCCCGCTCCTCACCGACCGGCCGCGCCGAGATCGATCCCGGCACGCTGTCGGAATCGGCCGGTAAGGCCTTCGAAGCGCGCCTGTCGATCCAGGCGGGGGAATCCGATTATGCGGTTGCCTGCATCGCCTCGCCGATCTGCGACCGCGACGGCCAGTGCGTCGCCACCATTTCCATCGTGCTGCCGGAACAGAAGGCTTTTTCCGACGAGAACCACTATACCGCGCATGTGCGCAGTTCGGCGGAGCGGATCGAAAAGCTGATGGGCTGGCGCAACCGCTGAGGCATTTCTCGGTCGCCGAACCAAGCCCGGCGGCGATCCTACCGGTAGGAATAGCCATGGCTGTGACGCATCAGCTTGCGCGCCCGTGGCACGTAGCGGCTGGCGGCAACGGCATCGGCGCCCATCACCGCGTAACGCGGCTCGAACAGTTTGTTCAAGACCGAGACGTCGCCGTTGGAATCCGTCGCCTCGAGCTCGGAATCGACGAGGTCGAAAATGGTGAATTCGGCCTGCGCGCCGGCCGCAAGCCGGTTCTCCATCGGCAGCTTGATGACCGACGCCGGTGCGTGGGTGACGGCGTCGACCACCTTGTCGAAGGGCATGCCGACGCTGAGCAGCTTCGACATCGTCGTGGCCAGGTCCCAGACCGGAAAATTCATCGAATGGCCGTGGAGGTCGGTCGAGATCGAGTACGGCAGCAGCCCGCGCGCAATTGCCGCTTCCGCTACCTTGAAGGAGAAGGAGGCGCCGCCATGGCCGATGTCGAGGCGAATGCCCTCGGAGGCGCAGCGCTCGGCGAGATTAAAGAGATCCTCGTCCTCCATGATGCTCGAACCCGCCTTGCCGTTGAAGCAGTGGGTGACGACATCGCCGGGACCAAGAATCTCCAGCACTTCGTCATAGAGCGCCGGCGGTTCGCCGACATGCACCATCATCGGCACTTTCAGGATCTTGGCGATCTTCTTGCCGAGTTTGACAGGGGTGACGCCCCAGGAGCCAGTGATGACATGGCTGGCGCGCACCTTGATGCCGACGATGTGCTCGCTGTTTTCGGCGTAGACTTCAAGGATGCGGTCGAGATCGATATCTCTGATATCCCTGAGTTCGGCGACACGGTTGCAGGCGACGAGGCCGATCGAGCCGAGGTTCAGGAAGGCCTTGATGCGCTCGCGCGAGGGCTCGATGATATATTCGCGGAAGCCGTGGAAATTCGCCTCACCGGCCGAACCGGCATCGACCAGCGTCGTGACGCCGCGCTCGAGACCGCATTCGGAGGGACGAATGGAAATGTCGGTGCCGCCATGCCAGATATGCACATGCAGGTCGATCCAGCCCGGCGAGACGAAGGCGCCCTTGCCGTCGATGCGGGTCACATCCTCAGAAACGGCAAGCGCCGGACCGATCCTTGCGATCCTGCCGTCGCCATCGACGAGAATGTCGACGGGCCCTTCCGGCGTCCCCGCACCGAAAGCCATCGGTTTCACATTGGTGAGGAGGAGCGGCTTCTTCGCCTGGTTGCCGGGCATGCTCATATCGCGTCATTCCACAGTTATGTTATGTAAATCTCTATAATAGAATAAGGCTGGGGGTGCGCCTGTCAAGGAAAATGACGCGACAGGGCGGCCGCGAAAATGCTGGCGAAGGCGCGCCAATCTGAAGCGCGCCTCCTGAAAGAGCAAACCGGATCGTCGTCTGTTTCAGCTGGAAAGCACGGAATAGTCGACGTGTTCGAGATAATCCGGATCGGCGAAGGCGTCGATCACCGTCACCTTCCCATCGACGATAGTCAGCGTCACGACGACGCGCAGTTCGCCCTTGATGCGGACGATGAATCCGACTTCGCCGTCGACGAGCGCGGCTTCCGCCGCCTGTGCCCGGCCCTTGAACAGCTCTGCGACCTCGGACGCGCCGCGCCTTCCGCCAAATGGACCGAATCGCGCTGCGGTCGCATCCGGCCGGAAGGCAACATCGGGGGCAAGCACGGCAAGCAAGGCCTCGAGATCGCCGTTGCGCGATGCCGTCAGGAAGGCTTCCGCGATCGTCCGCTTGCGGTGGAAATCGACATCGGGCGCCTCGTCCGTGCCCTGCACGCGGCGGCGGGCGCGGCTTGCGAGCTGCCGGGCGGCGGCGGACGTGCGGCCGATGATCGGCGCGATCTCGTCAAAAGGCAGATCGAACATGTCATGCAGCACGAAGGCGACCCGCTCGGCCGGCGCCAGCGTCTGCAGCACGACGAGCAAGGCCACGCCGACCGATTCGGCGAAGGCCGCATCGCGCTCCGGATCGTGTGCCGGATCGGCAATCGCGGCATGGACCGGCATCTCCAGCGGCTGCTCGCGCCGGGTCTTGCGGGCCCGCAGCATGTCGAGGCAGATGCGCGCCACCACCGTCGTCAGCCAGCCGCCGAGATTGCCGATGTCAGTCGTATCCGGGCGGTTGAGCCGCAGCCAGGCCTCCTGGACGGCGTCTTCAGCCTCGCTGCGCGAGCCGAGCATGCGATAGGCCGCCGCCCGCAGATGCGCCCGGTTCGCCTCGAATTGATCGGCCAGCCATTTTTTCTCGTTCATCCGTCACATTCCTTCGCTGCGTTCCGTCAAGGCCATGACGAATGAAACCCGGCCGGTGTGACAGCGCCGGCGGATCGTCGAAGAGCAAATGCATCAAGGAGATATATCATGCAGGAAAAATTGGTCATGCAGGAGAGAATGGGAAATCCCGCCCTGGTGCTTCCCGCCGCCATGCAGGCGCTGACGGCGCTTGCGAAGGTGCCGGCCGAGGCTGGCCTTTCGCCGAAGCTGCTGGAACTTGTCAATCTGCGCGCCAGCCAGATCAACGGCTGCAGCGTCTGCATCGACGGTCATCCGCGCATCGCCAAGAAGCTCGGCGAGACCGATGAAAGGCTGTTTGCCGTCAGCGCCTGGCGCGACACGCCCTATTTCAGCGGTGCCGAGCGGGCAGCCCTTGCGCTGACCGAGGCCGTGACCCGCACCAGCGACCGGTCCGACCCCGTGCCCGACGAGATCTGGGACGAGGCGACCCGGCACTATGACGGCAAGAGCCTTGCGGCCCTCGTCATCGCCATCGCCAATATCAATGTCTGGAACCGGCTGAACATCGCCACCCGGCAGATCGCCGGCGCCTGGAAGCCGTAAACGCGGTTGCCGGCAGCGAGTAACCCCTACGCTGCCGGCGACTGAAGTTCAGATGATACCGCCGCCGCCGGCAACCGAAGCCGGGCGCTCGGCCGCGATCTTCTTGCGGTAGCCGCTGGCGCGATAGGCGGCGATCGGGTCGATCGCTCCGCCGGCCCTGCGCCGGGCTTCGGCCAGGATCGGCTCGACGTCGGCGCGATAGGCGCGCTTCAGCGTTTCCGAAGCCATCAGCGCGTCATTGTCCTGCTGATAACCGTCGAGCGCCTTGCGGTCGACGATCAGCGCCTGCGCATAGGCGCGGCGGATTTCGTTGGCGCTGTTGATCAGGCTCTCGATCGGATCGGTGACGTTGTGCGACTGGTCGATCATATGGGCCGGGTTGAAATCGTTGACCCCACGCTGCTCGGCATCGACCAATTCGTTGAAGACGAGGAACAGCCGATAGGGATCGATCGCGCCGGCATCGAGATCGTCATCGCCATATTTCGAATCGTTGAAGTGGAAGCCGCCGAGCTTGCCGAACTGGATCAGCCGGGCGACGATCATCTCGATATTGGTGTTCGGCGCATGATGGCCGAGATCGACGAGGCAATAGGCCTTGGGGCCGAGCGTCTGGGCGATCAGGTAGTTGGTGCCCCAGTCCTGCACGATCGTCGAATAGAAGGCCGGCTCGTACATCTTGTGCTCGGAGAAGAGCTTCCAATCATCGGGCAGCGCTTTGTAAATATCCGCCATCGAGGCGAGGTAACGCTCGAACGCCTTGGTGAAATTGCTCTGGCCGGGGAAGTTCGAGCCGTCGCCGATCCAGACGGTCAGCGCCTTCGAGCCGAGTGCCTTGCCTATCTCGATGCATTCGAGATTGTGCTCGACCGCCTGCGCCCGCGTCGCCGCGTCGGTGTGGCTGAGCGAGCCGTATTTGTAGGAATGGGCTTGTCCCGGTGCATCGGAGAAAGTGTTCGAATTCATCGCATCGAAGCCGAGGCCGAGCGCATCGCCCCTGGCCTTCAATTGCCTGGCATCCGCCTTGTCCCAGGGAATATGCAGCGAGACATTCGGTGTGGCCTGCGTCAGCTGGTTGATGACGGCGCAATCGTCTAGCTTATCGAAGATGCCGCGCGGCTCGCCCGTGCCGGGAAAGCGGGCAAAGCGCGTGCCGCCGGTGCCGACGCCCCAGGAGGGAACGGCGACGAAAAATTCCGCGACCTTGCGGGTGATTGCTTCGATATCGACGCCGCGGCGGTCAAGGTTCGCACCCAGCGCCTCGTAATCGGCTTTCAGCGCGGTCGCCCGCTTGTCGTTTTCCGTCGCGACCAGATCCTGCGCGATCCTGAACTCGGCCATTTCTACCTCCCGGTTATGCAATTTCTACATTGGGACTGCCGTGGGCCTGCCCCTCATCCGCCTGCCGGCACCTTCTCCCCGTTCGAACGGGGAGAAGGGGATATGCCGCACCATCTCCGTCCCACTCCAACATTTCGTTGGGCAAGTCCCCTCTCCCCGTCACGACGGGGAGAGGGTTAGGGTGAGGGGCAACACATCCGCCGCCAATCAAAAAATCAACGCGTAAAGCTCTGCACGTTGCCGGCATCGACGTTGATGATGTTGCCGGTCGATTTTGCCGAAAGGTCCGATGCGAGGAAATAGATCGCTTCGGCGATATCTTCCGGAAACACGTTGAGTTTCAGCATCGAACGCTTGCGGTAATGTTCCTCGAGATCGTCCACCTCGATCTTCGAGGAGGCGGCGCGCTGCTCGCGCCATTCGCCGCTCCAGATCTTCGAACCGCGCAGCACCGCATCCGGGTTGACGGTATTGACGCGAATGCCGGCATCGGCACCTTCCAGCGCCAGGCAGCGGGCGAGATGGATTTCGGCGGCCTTTGCCGTGCAATAAGCTGCGGCATTCGGCGAAGCCGCGAGACCGTTTTTCGAGGCGACGAAGACGATGTTGCCGCCGAGCGCCTGACGGCGGAACAGACGGAAGGCTTCGCGCGAAACCAGGAAATAGCCGGTCGCCAGAATATCGATATTGCGGTTCCACGTCGCAAGCTCAGTGGCTTCGATCGGCGCGGAGGAGGCAATGCCGGCATTCGAGACGAGGATATCGATGCCGCCGAATTCGACCGAGGCTTCCGCGAAGGAGGCGATCACCGCATCTTCCTTGGTGACGTCGAGCCGGACGCTGCGCACCGCATCGGCGCCAAACTTCTTGACGAAATCGGCCTCGGTGCCCTCAAGCGCCGCCTGGTCGATATCGGCAAGCACCACGCAGGCGCCCTCGCCGACGAGGCGCGCAGCCGTCGCCCGGCCGATGCCGCCGGCGCCGCCGGTGACGAAGGCCACGCGGCCGGCAAGGCTCTTCGGCTTCGGCATGCGCTGCAGCTTAGCCTCTTCAAGCAGCCAGTATTCGATATCGAAGGCTTCCTGCTCCGGCAGGCCCTGATATTCCGAAACCGTCGAGGCGCCGCGCATGACGTTGATGGCGTTGACGTAGAATTCGCTGGCGATGCGGGCCGTCGCCTTGTCGCGGGCGAAGGACAGCATGCCGACGCCGGGAACGAGGAAGATGACTGGATTGGCGTCGCGCATGGCGGGCGAATTGTCATGCTTGCAGTCGTTGTAATAGCGGGCGTAATCGGCGCGATAATCCTCCAGCGCCTGGTCGAGGCCGGCAACGATCGCGTCGACATCCGGCTTGGCGGGATCGAAATCGACGATCAGCGGGCGGATCTTGGTGCGCAGGAAATGATCGGGGCAGCTGGTGCCGAGCGCGCCGAGCGGCCGCAAATCCTTCGAATTGACGAATTCGAGCACGGCGTCCTGATCGTCGAAATGACCGAGCTTGCGTTCCTGCTTGCCGATGCGGCCGCGGATCTCCGGCATCAGCCGGGCAGCAATGGCGCGGCGCTCGGCAACGGGCAGGCTCTCCGTAACGGCGCCGCCGAAAATCGTCTTGCCTTCGGTCTTTTCGGCAAACCAGACGATCGCCTTGTTGATGATATCGAGCGTCAGCTCGTAGCAGGCCTTGGCATCATCAGCCCAGGTAAAGAGACCATGGCTTTCGAGCACGACGCCCTTGGCATTCGGGTTCGCCTTGACGAAGGCTTCGAGATCGAGGCCGAGCTGGAAGCCCGGACGGCGCCAGGGCAGCCAGCCGATCTCGGCCCCGAAGATCTGCTGCGTCAGCTCCCGGGAATTCTTCGAGGCGGCGATCGCGATGATCGCGTCGGGATGCATGTGATCGACATGGGTGAACGGCACGAAGCCGTGCAGCGGCGTGTCGATCGAGGCGGCGCGGGCGTTGAGGTTGAAGGTGCAGTGCGGCAGGAAGCCGACCATGCGATCCTCGTCTTCGACACCCTTATAGATGCCCTTCAGCGCTTCGAGCTTGTCCTGGTAGAGGGTGGCGAAGCCGTCGAGCTTGATCGTGCCGACATCGCCGCCGGAGCCCTTGACCCAGAGCACCTTGACCTTGCCGCCATCCAGCGGATCGGTTTCCATCACCTTCGCCGAGGTGTTGCCGCCGCCGTAATTGGTGATGCGCTTGTCGGCGCCGAGCAGGTTGGAGCGATAGAGCAGCTTGCCGGGCTCATCGAGGCCTGCCGCATATGCATCATCCCACCGGTTATCCAGAAGCCGGACGTTCGCCGCCATATCATCCTCCCATATAGGCTTGTCAGGGGCCGCGATCAGCGCGCCCCTTCGCTCACGGTATCGCGCATCAAAAGTGTGCTTGTCAATCGAAAACGATCAAATTCGATTATGCTGCATCGCAATATGAAAATTTATGATCGTTTGTGATTGACAGTCATTAAGGGATGCGAAATAAATGTGACAAGAGGAGGAGCCCAATGCACGAACGCGAACGCCATCGCATCATCTTAAGCGCTGTTCAGGAAAAGTCCGTGGTGACGATCCAGGACATTGCCGAGCTGACGGAAGCTTCCGAAGCGACAATCCGGCGCGACATTGCGGCTCTTCATGTACAGGGCAAGATCCGTCGCGTCCGCGGCGGTGCCGAAGCGGTGCATCCGCCGCAGCTCGGCAATCTTGCCGGCCGGCCCTTCCGGGTTTCAGAATCAGTCAACATCGATAAAAAGCGTGCAATTGCCCGCGCAGCCGTCGATCTCTGCGAAGCGGGCGATGCCATTATCATCAATGGCGGCACGACGACCTTCCAGATGGTGCATTACATGGCCGGCCATCGCCTGCAGGTGATGACCAATTCTTTTGCTATCGCCGAACATCTGGTCAAACATTCCAAAAACACGGTGACGGTGCCGGGCGGCGCGATCTATCGCGAGCAGAGCCTCATCCTGTCGCCTTTCGACAATGATGCGATCCGCAATTTTTATGCGCGGCGCATGTTCATCGGCGCCCAGGGCGTCGGCCCGCTCGGCATCATGGAGGCGGATGCCCTGATCATCCAGAGCGAGCAGAAGCTGATGCACCAGGCCGACGAACTCGTCGTCATGGTCGATTCAAGCAAATTCAATCGCCGGTCGAGCCTCATTCTCTGCGCGCTCGACCGCGTTTCTGTGGTCATCACCGATGACGGGATTTCGGACGAGGCGGCTCGCATGATCGAGAATGCCGGCGTCCGGCTCGTTGTCGCAAGCCCGGTGGCCCAGGCTGTGAGGGAGGATTCCTCGTCGGTCGCATGAGGCGCCGCCGAGGTGTGGAAGTCTAATCTTTAAGGGAGGAAAGTACATGAAACTCGCAAAGACACTTGCGCTCGGCGTCGCGCTCGCCGTCGCCATGATGGCCGGCACCGCCAGCGCCAAGGACATCAAGATCGGCCTCGTCGTGAAGTCGCTCGGCAACGGCTTCTTCGACGCCGCCAATAAGGGCGCCCAGGAAGCCGCCAAGGAACTCGGCGGCGTTGAGGTGATCTATACCGGCCCGACGTCGACGACGGCCGAAGGCCAGATCGAAGTCATCAACTCGCTGATCGCCCAGGGCGTCGACGCCATCGCCGTCTCGGCCAACGATCCGGACGCGCTCGTTCCGGCGCTGAAGAAGGCGACCCAGCGCGGCATCAAGGTCATCTCCTGGGATTCCGGCGTGGCGCCGGAAGGCCGTATCCTGCAGCTCAACCCCTCGTCCAACGAGTTGATCGGCAAAATGTGCCTGACGCTGGTCAAGGACCATCTCGACGGCGGCAAGGGCGACTTCGCCATCCTGTCGGCAACCACCACCTCGACCAACCAGAACATCTGGATCGACCAGATGAAGAAGCAGCTCAAGGATTTCCCGGGTCTCAACCTCGTCACCACGGTTTACGGCGACGACCTCTCGGACAAGTCCTATCGTGAAGCCGAAGGCCTGCTGAAGTCGAACCCGAACGTCAAGGTCATCGTCGCTCCGACGACGGTCGGCGTTCTCGCCGCTTCCAAGGTCGTCGAAGACAAGGGCCTCGTCGGCAAGGTCTACGTCACCGGCCTCGGCCTGCCGTCCGAAATGGCCGGCGCGATCAAGTCGGGCGCGACGAAGGAATTCGCCATCTGGAACCCGATCGACCTCGGCTATTCCGCAACCCAGATCGCCTATCGCCTCGTCAAAGGCGAGACCGATGGCAAGCCGGGCAGCGAAATTGCCGCCGGCCGCATGGGCAAGATCAAGGTCGGCGACAATAGCGAAGCCGCCATGGCCGATCCCTTCGTCTACAATGCTTCGAACATCGACCAGTTCTCCAAGGTCTTCTGATCCGGAGCCGACGAATAAGATCCCGGCGGCCTTGCCGCCGGGATTTCCCTTTCGACATTTGGTAGAAATCTGATGAACGCCGCCTTTCAACAAACCGCCACGGACAGCAAAACCGGCGATGCGCCCGCCATTCTGGAAATGCGCGGCATCTCCCAGATCTTTCCGGGCGTGAAGGCGCTCGACAATGTCAGCATCGCCCTTCATCCCGGCACGGTGACTGCGCTGATCGGCGAAAACGGCGCCGGCAAATCGACGCTCGTCAAGATCCTGACCGGCATCTACCGGCCGAACGAAGGCGAGATCCTGGTCGACGGCCGGCCGACGAGTTTTGCCAGCGCCCAGGCGGCGATCGATGCCGGGGTTACCGCCATCCATCAGGAAACCGTGCTTTTCGACGAACTGACGGTTGCCGAAAACATCTTCCTCGGCCATGCGCCGCGCACCCGCTTTCGCACCATCGACTGGCAGGTGATGAACAACCGCTCGAAGGCGCTGCTCATCGCCCTCGAAAGCAACATCGATCCGACGATCAGGCTCAAGGACCTCTCCATTGCGCAGCGCCATCTGGTGGCGATTGCCCGCGCTCTGTCGATCGAGGCCCGCATCGTCATCATGGACGAGCCGACCGCCGCCCTTTCGCGCAAGGAAATCGACGATCTCTTCCGCATCGTCCGCGGCCTGAAGGAACAGGGCAAGGCGATCCTCTTCATCAGCCACAAGTTCGACGAAGTTTATGAAATCGCCGACGATTTCGTCGTCTTCCGCGACGGCCGCGCCATCGGCCAAGGCCGGCTCAAGGACACGCCGCAGGACGAGATCGTCCGCATGATGGTCGGCCGCGACGTCGAGAATGCCTTTCCGAAGATCGATGTCGCCATCGGCGGCCCGGTGATGGAGATCCGCAACTACAGCCACCGCACCGAATTCCGCGACATCTCCTTCACCCTGCGAAAGGGCGAGATTCTCGGCATTTACGGCCTGATCGGCGCCGGGCGTTCGGAACTGTCGCAGTCCCTCTTCGGCATCACCAAGCCGCTCTCCGGCACGATGATGCTCGAAGGCCGCGAGACCGCCATTCACTCGCCGCAGGACGCGATCCGGGCCGGCATCGTCTATGTGCCGGAAGAACGCGGCCGCCACGGGCTGGCGCTGCCGATGCCGATCTTCCAGAACATGACGCTGCCCTCGCTCACCCGCACCTCGCGCCGCGGTTTCCTCAGAGCGGCAGAAGAATTCGCGCTTGCCCGCAGATATGCCGAGCGGCTGGATCTGCGTGCCGCCGCTCTTTCCGTGCCGGTCGGCACGCTGTCGGGCGGCAACCAGCAGAAGGTCGTCATCGGCAAATGGCTGGCGACGTCGCCGAAGGTCATCATCCTCGACGAACCCACAAAGGGCATCGACATCGGCTCGAAGGCCGCCGTGCACGGCTTCATCAGTGAACTCGCCGCCGAGGGCCTGTCGATCATCATGGTCTCCTCCGAACTGCCCGAGATCATCGGCATGTCGGACCGCGTTCTGGTGATGAAGGAAGGGCTCGCCGCCGGGATGTTCGAGCGGGCCGAACTGTCGCCGGAAGCGCTGGTGCGGGCCGCCACCGGCAATGCATGAGGCCCACAATGCATAAGGCCCGCATTCATAAGGCCCGCATTCATAAGGTGAGAGCATGGCAAGACTGATCAGAAAACGCGAAACCCTGCTGTTCCTCATCATCGTCGTGATGATCGCGATCTTTTCGACGCGGGCAGCCGATTTCGCAACGCCGGACAATCTCGCCGGCATTTTCAACGATACCTCGATCCTGATCATCCTGGCGCTGGCGCAGATGACGGTCATCCTGACGAAATCGATCGACCTGTCGGTTGCCGCCAATCTCGCCTTCACCGGCATGGCGATCGCGATGATGAACGCCGCTTATCCCGATCTGCCGCTCGTCGTGCTGATCCTGATGGCGATCGTCATCGGCGCCTGTCTCGGCGCCATCAACGGCTTTCTCGTCTGGGCGCTGGAAATCCCGCCGATCGTCGTCACCCTCGGCACGCTCACCATCTATCGCGGCATGGCCTTCGTGCTCTCGGGCGGGGCCTGGGTCAACGCCCACCAGATGACCCCGATCTTCCTGTCGGTGCCGCGCACGCCGATCCTCGGCCTGCCCGTCCTCGGCTGGGTCGGCATTATCATCGTGCTGCTGATGTATGTGCTGCTCCGCTATACCCAGTTCGGCCGCTCTGCCTATGCGACCGGCGGCAATCCGACCGCCGCCGTCTATGCCGGCATCGATACGGGCTGGACCAAATTCCTCGCCTTCGTTCTGTCAGGCGCGCTCGCCGGGCTTTCGAGCTATCTCTGGGTGTCGCGTTATGCCGTCGCCTATGTCGATATCGCCAACGGCTTCGAACTCGACAGTGTGGCGGCCTGCGTTATCGGCGGTATCTCGATTGCCGGCGGCGTCGGCTCGGTCGCCGGCACCGTGCTCGGCGCGCTCTTCCTCGGCGTCATCAAGAATGCGCTGCCGGTGATCGGCATTTCACCCTTCACCCAGATGGCGATCTCCGGAACCGTCATCATTCTTGCCGTCGCCTTCAACGCCCGGCGTGAACGCAACCGCGGCCGCATCATTCTGCGCGACCGCGCCGCAGCCGAGATTAAAACGGAGGCCGCAGCATGAGCACCGTGTCCACACCTGAGAAGCGGGTCATCCCCGATCGCCTCGGCACGCCGTTGCGCCGCATCGTCGCCAGCTGGGAAGTGCTGCTCTTTGGCGTCGCCGTCCTGATCTTCATCTTCAATTCCCTGGCCTCGCCCTATTTCCTCGATGCCTGGAACCTCTCGGACGCCACCTTCAACTTCACCGAAAAGGCGATGATCGCCTTCGCCATGGCGCTGCTCGTCATTTCAGGCGAGATCGACCTGTCGGTCGCGGCGATCATCGCGCTCGCCTCGACGGCGATGGGGGCGGCAGCCCAGTTCGGCGTCGGCACGCCGGGCCTGGTGCTGATCGGCGTCGGCACCGGCCTGGTCTGCGGCATCTTCAACGGCGTTCTGGTCTCGGTGCTGAAACTGCCGTCGATCGTCGTCACCATCGGCACGATGAGCCTTTTCCGCGGCATTTCCTATATCGTGCTCGGCGATCAGGCCTATGGCAAATATCCCGCCGACTTCGCCTATTTCGGCCAGGGTTATGTCGTCTGGGTGTTCTCCTTCGAATTCGTGCTGTTCATCGTGCTGGCAATCCTCTTCGCCATCCTACTGCATGCGACGAATTTCGGCCGGCAGGTCTATGCGATCGGCAATAACGACTTCGCCGCCCGCTTCTCCGGCATCCCGGTCGAGCGCGTCAAATTCATCCTCTTCCTGCTGACCGGCATCATGAGCGGCATCGCCGCCGTCTGCCTGACCTCACGCCTCGGCTCGACCCGGCCGTCGATCGCCCAAGGCTGGGAGCTCGAGGTCGTCACCATGGTCGTGCTCGGCGGCATCTCGATCCTCGGCGGCTCCGGCACGATCGGCGGCGTCGTCATCGCCGCCTTCGTCATGGGCCTCGTCACCTTCGGCCTCGGCCTGCTGAACGTGCCAGGCATCGTCATGTCGATCTTCATCGGCCTGCTCCTGATCATCACCATCGCTATCCCGATCATCGCCCGCCGCATCAAGCTCATGAGTTCCCGATGACTTTGGAAAAACACGCCTTCAAGATGCAGCTCAATCCCGGCATGGAAGCCGAATACCGCAAGCGGCATGACGAGATCTGGCCGGAACTGGTCGACCTCCTGCATCAGTCGGGCGCCAGCGACTATTCCATCCATCTCGACCGTCAGACCAACACGCTGTTCGGCGTGTTGACGCGGCCGGCCGACCACACGATGGCGAGCCTGCCTGAGCATCCGGTCATGAAGAAATGGTGGGCTTATATGGCCGATATCATGGCTGCGAATCCGGACAATTCGCCTGTTCAAAGCGACCTCGTCACCCTCTTCCATATGCCATGACAGCTCCCTCCTATCGCCGCATCGCCGTTCTCGACATCGGCAAGACCAATGCCAAGGTCGTCGTGCTCGACAGCGCGACGGGCGGCGAGATCGCCGTCCTGAAACGGCCGAACGTTGCGATCAAGACCGGTCTCTACCCGCATTACGACATAGAAGCGCTCTGGTTATTCGCGATTGATGCGCTGAAGCACCTGGCGAGGGAACCGGGCTTCGACGCCATTTCGATCACCACCCATGGCGCCGCAGCCGCGCTGCTCGATCGGGACGGTGGGCTCGCCATGCCTGTGATCGACTACGAACATGAATATCCCGAGGAAATCCGCGATGCCTATACGGCCTTGCGCCCCGCCTTCGACGAAACCTTCTCGCCGCGGCTTACGATGGGCCTCAATGTCGGCGCACAGCTGCACTACCAGAAGAGCGCCTTTCCCGAGGCATTCGCCGAGGTGGCGACTATCCTCACCTATGCGCAATATTGGACGGCGCGGCTGACCGGTGTCGCCGCCAACGAGCTGACCTCGCTCGGCTGCCACACCGACCTCTGGAACCCGAAAACATCAGACTATTCCTCGCTCGTCGACAGGCTCGGCGTCCGCGCGCTGATGGCGCCGATCCGCTCCGCCTTCGATGCGCTCGGCCCGGTTTTGCCCGGGATCGCCGACCAGCTCGGTCTTGCCGCACCGGTGCCGGTCTATTGCGGCATTCACGATTCCAACGCCTCGCTGCTGCCGCATCTGGTCCATCGGGAAGCCCCCTTCGCCGTCGTCTCCACCGGCACCTGGGTCATCAATTTCGGCGTCGGCGGCGATCTCGATCACCTCGATGCCAAACGCGATGCGCTCGCCAATGTCGATGCCTATGGCCGGGCCGTCCCCTCCTCGCGTTTCATGGGCGGGCGGGAGTTCGAGATCCTTTCTGCCGAGATCGGTCCCGTCGACGAAAAGGCCGCGCAGGCGGCGATCGGCCCAGCCATCGAAAAGGGCATGATGCTGCTGCCCAACATCGCCCCCGGCTCCGGACCTTTTCCCGGCAAGGCAAGCCGCTGGATCGGCGCCGAAGGAGCGAGCCGCGAGGAACGTCATGCCGCCGCCTGCCTCTATCTCGCTTTGATGAGCGATGCCTGCCTCGGACTGATCGGCGCCAAAGGACCGGTTATCGTCGAGGGTCCGTTTGCGCTCAACGAGACCTATCTGAAGCTGCTTGCCGCGCTTGCCGGCCGCGACGTGCTCGCCCTTCCCGGCTCGACCGGCACCAGCCAGGGTGCCGCCCTTCTCACCGGCATCCGGCCGGTATCCGGCGCCGAAACGCATGTTCCACCGGTTGAGGTCGCGGGGCTCGCTGCTTATCGCGACCGCTGGTACGCGGCGATGGAATAAGAGCTTTTCCAATTACGGCTCAACAACGCCCTTGCTCCCCCCTACCTTACCGTTAGTGTGCCCCTCGAAAATCAATTCGAGGAGACAGCATGACAGAGACATTCGATCCGGGCGCGCTCGCGGCCCGGCTTCATAGCCTGCGCCAGGCCGGCCGGCAGGAGGAAACCGGCACTTTCGCGCTGCCGGCCGATCTGCATCAGGCGATGGAGGCCCAGAATTTCCTGACTGCCGCCGACGGCATTTCCAGCAATGCCTGGAAGGTGACGGTCTCGCCGCAAGGCCAGGCGGTCACCGCTCCGCTGCATCCTTATGCCGAGGCCGCCTCGGGCGCCAGCATCCCCTGGTACCCGGGCATGAAATTCGAAACCGAGATCGCCGTGCGCTTCGGCAGGGATCTGCCGATCCGCACCGGCACTCCCTATAGCCGCGCCGACGTGGTCGAGGCGATCTCCGCCGTCCATCTCGGCGCCGAGCTGCTGGTCAGCGCCGTCAAGGAAGGCGGCAGCGTCTCCTTTCTGCTGTTTACATCAGACCGCCTCGGCAATAGCGGCTATGTGCTTGGCCCGAAGCTCGACAAAAGCGCTGTCGATACCGCCGGTGGCACGCCGCTCAAGGTCACCCATGCCGGCCGCACGATCTATGACGGCCCGGCCCAGCATCCGAAGGGCGACGTTCTTACCTGGCTGGTCGATTACGCCAATGACGGTCTGCGCCCCGAGACATCGCTGAAGGCAGGCGCGCTGATCACCACAGGCACGTTGAGCGGCGCGATCGAACTGACCGAACCTGGCGACATCGATATTCTGTTCGGGGACAGCAGACTGCGCTTTTCCGTGTCAAAGGGTTAATGTCCGAAACTTAAGTTGACAATTCCGGTTTAGTTTTGCAGGGAATGGGAGGGTTCGCCCTCCCCGAACCCGTGCGACACCGAACTCGGAGCAGATCATGCCTTCGCCTTTCCTCGCCCTGTCGGGAATCGAATATGCCATCGGGCCGAAATCCATCCTGCATGGCATCGACCTGACGCTCGAGCAGCGCCGCATCTACGGTCTGGTGGGGCCGAACGGCTCCGGCAAGAGTACGCTTTTGAAGATCATCGCCCGCCAGGTTGCGGCGAAGTCCGGCGCCATCGCCTTTGGCGGCAAGCCGGCGGGTGATTGGGGCGCCCGCGAATTTGCCCGGCACGTCGCCTACATGCCGCAATTCACGCCGGCAACCGACGGCATGACCGTGCGGGAACTGATCGCGCTCGGCCGTTTTCCCTGGCACGGCACGCTCGGCCGCTTCACCGCCACCGATCGCAACAAGGTCGAGGAAGCGATCGTCCGCACCGAGCTCGAGAATTTTGCCGACCGTCTCGTCGCCAATATGTCCGGCGGCGAGCGTCAGCGCGCCTGGATCGCCATGATGCTCGCCCAGGACGCCCGTTGCCTGCTGCTGGACGAGCCGACGTCGGCGCTCGACCTCGCCCATCAGGCAAGCGTCCTCTCATTGGTGCAGGAGCTCAGCCACGAACGCGGACTGACCGTGATCATCGTGCTGCACGACATCAACCTCGCTGCACGCTATTGCGACGCGATCGTCGCGCTCAACCGCGGCCGGATCACCGCCGAAGGCACGCCCACGGAGATCATGCAGACTGACAAGCTGCAGTCGATTTTCGGCGTTGGGATGGGCGTCTTTCCGCATCCGGTGCGCAACGAGCCGGTCAGCTATCTTCTATAGTATCGTCTACGGCTTTTCCCGGAACATCTCGATGATGGCGGAGAAATCCCGTCCGCCATTGCCTTGCTTTTCGAACAGCGCAAAAAGCTGGGCCGCCTCTGCCCCCATCGGCGTTGACGCGCCGCTCGCCAGCGCCGCCTCCTGCGACAGTCTCAGATCCTTCAGCATCAGCGCCGCGGCAAAGCCCGGCTTGTAGTCGTTGTTCGCCGGCGACGTCGGCACCGGCCCGGGCACCGGGCAATAGGTATTGATCGACCAGCACTGACCGGATGAAGTCGAGGCGACGTCGAACAGCGCCTGGTGCGAGAGGCCGAGTTTTTCGGCGAGCACGAAGGCCTCGCAGACGCCGACCATCGAGATGCCGAGGATCATGTTGTTGCAGATCTTCGCCGCCTGGCCGGCACCGGCCTCGCCGCAATGGACGATCTTCTTGCCCATCGCCTCGAGAATGGGTTTCGCCCTGGTGAAGGCCTCGTCCGAGCCGCCCGCCATGAAGGTGAGTGTGCCGGCGCTCGCCCCGCCGGTGCCGCCGGAGACGGGCGCGTCGAGCGACAGGCAGCTTGCGGCCTTGGCCATCTCATGCGCCTTGCGGCTGCTCTCGACATCGATCGTCGAGCAATCGATGACCAGCGTGTCCTGCGCGGCGGTCTGCAGGATATCGGTCCAGGCCGTCAGCACATGCCTGCCCTGCGGCAGCATTGTGATGACGATCTCGGCGTCCTTGACCGCCTGACTGGCATGGCTTGCCGGTTTGACGCCGCCTTCCTCGGCCGCCTTCAGCACGGAGGCCGCGAGATCGAAGCCGAGGACCTCGTGACCCGATTTGACGAGATTGGCCGCCATCGGCCCGCCCATATTGCCAAGCCCGATGAATGCGATCCTTGCCATGGTCTTCTCCTATCGATTGTCTTCGAGGATCATCGCCGCTGCCTTTTCGGCGATCATGATCGTCGGCGAATTGGTGTTGCCTGAGATGATCGACGGCATCACCGAGGCGTCAGCGATCCTGAGCTTGCCGAGCGCCCGCAGTTTCAGCCGGGGATCGACGACGCTGTCCCTGTCGGCGCCCATGCGGCAGGTGCCGACGGGATGGAAGATCGTCGTGCCGATTTCGCCCGCCGCCCGCTCCAGATCGGCCTCGGTCTGATAGTCAGGCCCCGGCTTGAATTCCTCCGGCTTGAACCGTGCGAAGGAAGGCTGCGCGACGATCTTGCGCGTCAACCGTATCGAACGGACAGCTATGTCACGATCGCGCTGCGTCGAGAGGTATTTCGGGCTGATCGTCGGCTGCGCGGCAAAATCCGGGCTCGACAGATGCACAGAACCCCGGCTTTCCGGCCTCAGATTGCAGACGCTTGCGGTGATTGCCGGGAAGGGATGGACGGGATCGCCGAACTTCTCCAGCGAGACCGGCTGCACGTGATATTGCAGATCGGGCGTTTCCCGGTCCGGCCCCGAGCGGGTGAAGATGCCGAGCTGGCTCGGTGCCATCGCCATCGGCCCGGAGCGGCGGACGAGATATTCGAGCCCGATTGCCGCCTTGCCGATCAGCTTCGTCGCCTTCTCGTTCAGCGTCGGAACGCCGGTCACCTTATAGGCGAGCCGCAGCTGCAGATGGTCCTGCAGGTTCTCGCCCACACCCTTCACCTCGGTGATGACATCGACGCCTGCCCGCTGGAGAACCTCGCCCCTGCCGATGCCCGAGAGCTCCAGAATATGCGGCGAGCCGATCGAACCGGCCGACAGAATGGTTTCCTTGCCCGCATAGGCGCGTTTCGCCACGCCATTGTGCTGGAATTCGACCCCCGCCACGGCCCCCTCCTCGACCAGCAGCCGCCGAACCTGTGCCTTGGTCAGCACGGTCAGATTGGAGCGTTTCCGCGCCGGGCGCAGGAAGGCTTTCGAGGTGTTCCAGCGAATGCCGGAACGCTGGTTGACGTCGAAATAGCCGGACCCTTCATTGCTGCCGCGGTTGAAATCCGCCGTCTCTGGAATGCCTGCCTCTTTCGCCGCCTGCTGGAAGGCATCGAGCACGGCCCAGCGCACGCGCGCCCTTTCGATGCGCCATTCGCCGCCGGCGCCATGCATCTCGTCTTCGCCGCGATAGAAATCCTCGGACTTGCGGAAGAAGGGCAGAACATCGTCCCAACCCCAGCCACTGCAGCCCATCTGCCGCCAGAGGTCGTAATCGCGCGCCTGGCCGCGCATATAGATCATGCCGTTGATCGACGAGCAGCCGCCGAGCACCTTGCCGCGGGGATAACTCAGCGCCCGGCCGTTCAATCCGGCTTCCGGCGCCGTGGTGAAACACCAGTCGGTGCGCGGATTATTGATGCAATAGAGATAACCGACCGGGATATGGATCCAGTGGTAATTGTCGCTGCCCCCGGCTTCCAACAGCAGCACCCGGCTCCTGCCATCGGCCGACAGCCGGTTGGCAAGCACGCAGCCGGCGCTGCCCGCCCCGATGATGATATAGTCGTAACGATCCATGTGCGCCCCGCACGAAACTCCAGATGCTTGCCGCTTCCCTCTCCCCGCGGGACGGGGAGAGGGAGAGTCGCAGCGCCGCCGCCTGTCTCGAAAGACAGGGGTCCGCCCGTTCAGCGGCGATAGACGAAGCCCAGTTTCCGCCCCAGCCGCGAGGCGTAGAATTCGCCGATGATGCCGCGGCGAAAGATCAGCACGCAGACCATGAAGACGATGCCGGTGATGATCGTCACCGGGAATTCCGAGGTGGCGAGATAGTTTTCCAGCGCCACCACCAGCCCGGCGCCGAAGAGCGGCCCGATCAGCGTGCCGATGCCGCCAAGCAGCGTCATCAGGATCACCTCGCCCGACATCTGCCAGGCGACGTCGGTCAGGGTCGCGAACTGGAAGACGATCGATTTCACCGCGCCCGCCAGCCCCGCAAGGGCTGCCGACATGACGAAGGCGCCGAGCTTGTAGCGCGCCACGGAATAACCGAGCGAGATCGCCCGGTTTTCGTTCTCGCGGATCGATTTCAGGATCATGCCGAAGGGCGAATTGATGAAACGCCAGATGATCAGCACGCCGACGATGAACACACCAAGCACGAAATAATACATGTTGGTTGAACTGTTCAGATCGATGAAGCCGAAGAGATGGCCGCGCGGCACCGACTGGATGCCGTCCTCGCCTTCGGTAAACTTCGCCTGCAGGCAGAAGAAGAAGAACATCTGCGACAGCGCCAGCGTGATCATCGCGAAATAGATGCCCTGGCGGCGGATGGCGAAAAAGCCCATCACCAACCCGAGGAACGCCGCGCCCGCCACGCCGATCAGGATGCCGAGTTCCGGCGGCAGACCCCATGTCTTCACCGTATAGGCGGTGAAATAGGCCGCCCCGCCGAAGAAGGTGGCATGGCCGAAGGACAGCAGCCCGGTATAGCCGAGCAGCAGGTTGAAGGCGCAGGCAAACAGCGCGAAGCACAGCAGCTTCATCAGGAAGATCGGATAGAAAAAGAAGGGTGCGAGCAGCAGAAGCAGCAGCCCGATGGCGAGGAACCCCGCCTGGACCGAAAGGGCGGTGCGGCTTCTTTCCGTTCGGATGGTGTCGGTGATGTCAGCCATGTCAAGCGTCCCGGCCGAAGAGGCCCGCGGGCCTGATGAGAAGCACGATCGCCATGATGACGAAGATCACGATGTTGGAGGCCTCGGGATAGAAGACCTTGGTCAGGCCCTCGGCGATGCCGAGCACATAACCGGTGATGATCGCGCCCATGATCGATCCCATGCCGCCGACGACGACCACGGCGAAGACGACGATGATCATGTTCGAGCCCATCAGCGGCGAGACCTGGTAGATCGGCGCCGCCAGCACGCCGGCAAAGGCGGCAAGACCGGCGCCGAGCGCGTAGGTCAGCGTCAGCAGCACCGGCACGTTGACGCCGAAGACCTGCACGAGCACGGCGTTTTCGGTGGCTGCCCGGAGATAGGCACCGAGCTTGGTCTTTTCGATCAGAAGCCATGTGCCGAGGCAGACGACCAGCGAGACGACCACCACCCAGCCGCGATAGATCGGCAGAAACATGAAGCCGAGATTGGCGCCGCCTGCCAGTGCGGCCGGCGTCGCATAGGGCTGGCCGGACGAGCCGTAGAGATAACGGAAGGTGCCTTCGACCGCGAGCGCCAGCCCGAAGGTGAAGAGCAGGCCGTAGAGCGGATCGAGATCGTAGAGCCGGCGCAGGAACAACCGCTCGATGATCGCCCCGGCAAGACCGACGATGACGGGCGCCAGGATCAGCGACGGCCAATAGCCGATGCCGGCATAGGTGAGCAGCAGATAGGCGACGAAGGCGCCGAGCATATATTGCGCGCCATGGGCGAAATTGATCACCCTGAGCAGGCCGAAAATGATGGCGAGGCCAAGGCTGAGCAGCGCGTAGAACGAGCCGTTGATCAGGCCGATCAGCAACTGGCCGAGCAGCGCCTGCAGGGGAATGCCGAAGATCATCGTCATGGCATCCTCCTCTGGAAGAGATCGGTTTCGTCTGCGCAGCTACGGTTTCTACCGCCCTCATTCCTGTCCTCGGGCTTGACCCGAGGGATGTCACAGGAATCCAGCCGACCCAAGTCCTTGGGTCGGAATGACTCCTCCGCGCCGCAGACGCGGCGCTGCTGGATCCCTGTGACGAGCACAGGGATGAGGGAGGAAACGTTGTGGCCTAAATTGCTAGTCCTGGTCATATCTAAACCCCCAGAACCTTGTGCAGCGTATCCATGCGCTGCGGCAATTCGCCGACCGGGAATTCCGACACCATTTGCCCATGATCCATCAGATAGAAGCGATCGGCAATACGGCTGGCGAAACGGAAGTTCTGCTCGACGAGCAGGATCGTCATGCCGCGTCCTTTCAGGGTCTGCAGCACCTCGCCGATGCGCTGGACGATGACGGGGGCAAGTCCTTCCGTCGGTTCGTCGAGAATGAGCAGCCGGACGCCGGTGCGCAGGATCCGGGCGATCGCCAGCATTTGCTGCTCGCCGCCTGATAGTTTGGTGCCCGGGCTGCCGCGGCGCTCGTAGAGATTGGGGAAAAGCTCGTAGATCTCGTCGAGCGTCATGCCGCCCTTTGCCACGACAGGCGGCAGCAGCAGGTTTTCGGACACGGTGAGCGTCGAGAAGATGCCGCGCTCCTCCGGCACGAAGCCGATGCCGCGATGCGCCGTCTTGTGCAGCGGCACCTGCATCATGTCGCTGCCGGCAAAGCTGATCCTGCCCTTGCGGGCCCGCACGATGCCGGTGATGGTGCGCAGCGTCGTCGTCTTGCCGACGCCGTTGCGGCCGAGAATGGTGATCGTCTCGCCTTCGGCCACCCGCATGTCGACGCCGTGCAGGACATGGCTTTCGCCGTACCAGGCGTTCAGTCCCTGAATTTCGAGGAGAGCGGCCATCAATGCTCCTCCGTGCCCATGTAGGCCACCCGCACGCGCTCGTCCTGGCTGACGGTGGCATAATCGCCCTCGGCAAGGATCTCGCCGCGCTGCAGCACCGTCACATGCTGGCAGATATTGGCGACGACGGAGAGATTGTGCTCGACCATCAGCACCGCCCGGTCGCGGGCGACGTCGCGGATGATCGCCGAGACGACGCCGACATCCTCAAGCCCCATGCCAGCCATTGGCTCGTCGAGCAGCAGCACCTTCGGATCGAGCGCCAGCGTCGTGGCGATCTCCAGCACCCGCTTGCGGCCATAGGAAAGATCGGCGGCGATATGATCGCGCTCCTTGGAAAGCCCGACACCGGCGAGCAACTGCTCGGCGCGTTCGTTCAGCCGGTCGAGCGCCGAAAGCGACCGCCAGAACTGGGTGGAAAGATTGTTCGGCCGCTGCAGCGCCACGCGCACATTGTCGAGAACCGAGAGATGCGGGAAGACCGCCGAGATCTGGAAGGAGCGCACCAGCCCCATGCGCGCCACCTTATCGGGCGGCGTTCCGGTGATGTCGGTGCCCATCAGCGTGATTGTGCCCGATGTCGGCTGCAGGAACTTGGTCAGCAGGTTGAAGACCGTGGTCTTGCCGGCGCCGTTCGGGCCGATCAGTGCATGCACGCTGGCGTCGTGCACGTCGAGATCGACGTTCTTGACGGCGGTGAAACCGCCGAAATCGCGGCGCAGGCCGCGGGCGGATAAGACCACCCGCGGTTTTTCCTGCGTTTCAATCGCGGAAACCGCCATTGCGCTCACTTCACCAGATCGCAGCCGCTCTTGGCGGGGTCGATATAGGCTTCCTTGCCGGGAATGGTGGCGAGAACGTTGAAGTAGTCCCACGGCTCCTTGCTGTCGGCCGGCTTCTTGACCTGCAGCAGGTACATGTCGTGGATCATGCGGCCGTTGGCGCCGACCGTGCCGCCACGGCCGAAGACGTCATCGACAGGCATTTCATGCAGCTGTTTGGCGACGGCTTCCGTCTCGTCGGTTCCGGCTTTCTGCACCGCCTTCAGATATTGCATCACCGCCGAATAGGTGCCGGTATGGATCATGTTGGGCATCTTGCCGGTGCGGGCGAAGAATTTCTTGGCGAAGGCGCGGCTGTCGTCGTCGCGGTTCCAATAAAAGCCTTCGGTCAGCGTCAGCCCCTGCGCCGCCTCGAGGCCGAGACCATGGACTTCGGCGAGCGTGAAGAGCAGCGCCGCCAGATGCTGGCCGCCCTGGGTAATGCCGAATTCGGCCGCCTGCTTGATGGCGTTCGAGGTATCCAGGCCGGCATTGGCCAGACCGATCACCTTGGCGCCGGATGATTGTGCCTGCAGCAGGAAGGACGAGAAGTCCTGGGTCGACAGCGGATGGCGGACGGCGCCGACGACCGTGCCGCCGCTCGCCTTGACATAGTCGGTGGTCTGCTGCTCCAGCGAATAGCCGAAAGCATAGTCGGCGGTCAGGAAGAACCAGCTGTCGCCGCCCTGCTTGACCAGCGCACCGCCGGTGCCGACGGCAAGCGCATGGGTGTCGTAGGCCCAATGGAAGCCGTAGGGCGAGCAGGCCTTGCCGGTGAGATCCGTCGTCGCCGCACCGGTGACGATGTCGATCTTTTTCTTTTCCTTGGCGATCGCCTGCACGGCGAGCGCCACCGACGAGGTCGTCAACTCCATGATCGCATCCACCTGCTCGGTGTCATACCACTGGCGGGCGATGTTGGAGGCGATATCGGGCTTGTTCTGGTGGTCGGCATCGACGATCTCGACCGGAACGCCCAATACCTTGCCGCCGAAATCCTCGACCGCCATCTTGGCGGCTTCGACGGAAGACTTGCCGCCAAAGTCGGCATAAACGCCCGACTGGTCGTTCAGGATGCCGATCTTGACCTTGCCGTCGGTCGCGCTCTGCGCGAGCACCGCTGTGCTGCTCGCAAGCAGAAATGCAACTGATGCAATGAGATTCTTACGCATATTCTCTCCTCCCAGAGATGAGCCAGATTGCGGGTCTGTTCAGATTTGGCCAGCCGCACTCCTCAGAACGGCGGACCCTGTCCCTACGATCACGGAAATTCCGCGTTGAAGCAACGGGTGGTTTACAACTAATTCCAAACAGTATCTGTTCGTTTTTGAACAGATGGGGATCGCGATGAACAATCCGCCGCAGTTTACTTGGGACGATCTTCAGTTTTTTCTAGCCGTCGCCCGCACTGGACAGCTGTCGACGGCGGCCCGCCAGCTGCGCTCCAGCCATGCGACCGTCTCGCGCCGCATCGACCGGCTGGAATTCACCCTCAAGGTCAAGCTCTTCGAGCGCAATCCGCGCGGTTATGTGCTGACCGCCATGGGCACGCGTTTCGTCGAGACGGCCGAGAAAATGGAGCAGGAGACCGAGCGGCTGCGCGCCGACCTCGCCGACGGCTCGATGGCGCAGCGCGGCCTCGTGCGCTTCAGCGCGCCTGAGGGTTTTGCCAATTTCTTCTTCGCCACCGTTCTGCACCAGTTTGCCGCCCAGCATCCGCATCTCTCGCTCGAGCTGGTGACGATCCAGCAGATCATGTCGCTGTCGCGCAAGGAGGCCGATCTTTCCGTCGTGCTCGACGAGCCGAAGGGCGGGCCTTATTTCGCCGAGAAGCTGACCGACTATCACCTGCAGATCTACGGCTCGCGCGACTACCTGTCAAAGGCGCCTGCCATCACCTGTCGCGAGGACCTGCTTGAGCATCCCTTCGTCAGCTATATCGAGGAGATGATTTTCGCGCCGGGCCTGGATTATCTCAGCGATGTGCATCCGCGCATCAAACCGCAGTTCCAGAGTTCCAGCATCTTCGCGCAGCTGACCGCCACCCGAAACGGCCTCGGCCTCTGCATCCTGCCCTATTTCTTCGCCAGCCGTTATCCCGAGCTCGTGCGCGTGCTGCCCGCGGAAATCGACCTCAAGCGCCAGTACTGGATCACCTGCCACCGCGACCTGAAACAGGCGCCGCGCGTGCGCGCCGTCATCGACTTCCTGCGCGAGGCCGTGCGCGGCGAGGACGCGCGCTTCGTGCCGCCCTATGTCACTCCAGCGGGCCCGGTGCGCCGATCGGAAGCCGAAATCTGACTATTTGAGAAATTCGGCGCGGTGCGGCGTGAAGGTATCGATCAGCCGGCCCTTTTCCAGCGCCTTGACGCCGTGGACGAGATTGGGGGGCACGATGAAGCTGCCGCCCTGGCGCAGCACCTCGGTCCGGCCGTCGATCGTCACTTCGAAGCTGCCCTCGGCGACATAACTTGCCTGAATGTGCGGATGCGAATGGGCCGCGCCGACGGCGCCGCTCTCGAAGGCGACTTCCACCATCATCATCTCGGGCAGATAGGTCATGATGCGCCTGGTAACGCCGGGCTCGGGATTGACCCATTCGGCGCCTTCGGCCGATACGAACAGATCGCTTGACGACATTTCCGCCTCCTCGTTCCAGAATCGATCGCGGGCAAAGTGGAGCATGCCGGCGCTTTTGAAAAGATGGCGCGCCCGGTCTTTTCGATGAGGCGGCCTTCTGTTGACGCGGTCGGCTGGCGGGTCTATGCGACCTTTGATGAGGCAAGCCTGAAGTCAAGGGTGAGGAGACGCCGACATGCAGCATACGCGCGAGGTTTTCGACTGGGCCGACCCGTTCCGCCTGGTGGAGCAGCTGACCGACGAGGAGCGCATGGTGCAGAATACGGCCCATGCCTATGCGCAGGAAAAGCTCGCGCCCCGCGTTCTCGACGCCTTCCGCAATGAAAAGACCGACCCTGCAATCTTCCGCGAAATGGGCGAACTCGGCCTGCTCGGACCGACGATCTCGCCGGATTACGGCGGCGCCGGCCTCGGTTACACCGCCTACGGCCTGATCGCCCGCGAGGTCGAGCGGGTTGATAGCGGCTATCGTTCGATGATGAGCGTGCAGTCCTCGCTGGTGATGGTGCCGATCGACACCTTCGGCTCTGAAGCGCAGAAGCTGAAATACCTGCCGAAACTCGCCACCGGCGAATGGATCGGCTGTTTCGGCCTAACCGAACCCGATCACGGCTCCGATCCTGGCTCGATGGCGACACGCGCGAAAAAGGTTGACGGCGGCTACAGCCTCACCGGTTCGAAGACCTGGATTTCGAACGCGCCGATCGCCGATGTCTTCGTCGTCTGGGCAAAGACCGAGGACGGGCTGATCCGTGGCTTCATCCTCGAAAAGGGATGGAAGGGGCTTTCGGCGCCTGCCATCCACGGCAAGGTCGGCTTGCGCGCCTCGATCACCGGCGAAGTGGTGATGGACGGGGTCTTCGTGCCCGAGGAAAATCTTCTGCCCGGCGTCACCGGCCTGAAGGGACCGTTCACCTGCCTCAACTCGGCCCGCTTCGGCATCGCCTGGGGCGCGCTTGGTGCTGCCGAGGATTGTTACGCCAGGGCGCGGCAATACACGCTGGAGCGCAAGCAGTTCGGCCGGCCGCTCGCCGCCAACCAGTTGATCCAGAAGAAGCTCGCCGACATGGCGGCGGAAATCTCGCTGGGCCTCCAGGGCTGCCTGCGGCTCGGCCGCATGAAGGAGGAAGGTCATCCGCCGGTGGAGCTGACCTCGATCCTCAAGCGCAACAGCTGCGGCAAGGCGCTGGAGATTGCGCGCGCGGCCCGCGATATGCTCGGCGGCAACGGCATCTCCGACGAATTCGGCATCGCCCGCCATCTCGTCAACCTCGAAGTGGTCAACACCTATGAGGGCACCCACGACATCCACGCGCTGATCATCGGCCGGGCGATCACCGGCATCGCCGCGTTTGCGAACTAACTCGCCTGCAGGGCAAGGCGAATTGCCACGCGCCTGACAATGTGCAACCTTCCCTCTCGCGGCACAAAGCCGGCAATGAGGGGGATCGCATGTTTCTGCTTCTTGCATTGCTGATTGGTGTCATCTCAGGCCTTCGCACCATGACGGCGCCGGCCGCCGTCGCCTGGGGCGCAGCACTCGGCTGGTTCGACCTGTCGCAGACGCCGCTTGCCTTCATGGGCTATCGCTGGACGCCGTGGATTTTCACGATCCTCGCGGTCACCGAGCTGGTCGCCGACCAGCTGCCGTCGACGCCGTCGCGCAAGGTGCCGATGCAGTTCGGTGCCCGCATCGTCTCAGGCGCGCTCTCGGGTGCTGCGATCGGGGCCGCCAGCGGCCTGCTCTTCGGCGGGCTGATTGCCGGCGTGATCGGCGCCGTCATCGGCACCTTTGGTGGTGCTGCCGCCCGCAGCCGGCTCGCCGCCTCCTTCGGCAAGGACCTGCCGGCCGCCCTTATCGAGGATGCCGTCGCCGTCATCGGCGCGGTGCTGATCGTGGGAGCCGTCGCATGAAAAACTTCGACGCTATTGTTATCGGTGCCGGCCAGGCCGGCCCGTCGCTTGCCGCCCGCATGGTCGACAAGGGCATGAAGGTGGCGCTGATCGAGCGCAAATTCCTCGGCGGCACCTGCGTCAATGCCGGCTGCATGCCGACCAAGACGCTGGTCGCCAGCGCCCGCGCCGCCCATGTCGCCAGAAGCGGCGCCGCTTACGGCGTCAACATCCGCGGCGAAATCGCCATCGACATGAAGGTGGTGAGGGCCCGCGCCGAAACCGTAACGATGAATGCCCGCAACGGCCTGATCGGCTGGCTCACCGGCATGGACGGCATGAGCGTGATCTACGGCCATGCGCGTTTCGAAGACCCGAAGACTATCAGCGTCAACGGCGAGACGTTGACCGCGCCGCGCATCTTCCTCAATGTCGGCGCGCGGCCTGTCATCCCCGATCTGCCTGGTATTCATGATATCGATTACCTCACCAGCACCTCGATCATCCAGCTCGACACGCTGCCGCGGCACCTGGCGGTGATCGGCGGCAGTTATATCGGGCTGGAATTTGCGCAGATGTATCGCCGCTTCGGCGCCGAAGTCAGCGTTATCGAACACGGGCCGAAGCTCGCATCACGCGAGGACGAGGATATATCCGATGCGATCGCCGAGATCCTGCGCGCCGAAGGCATCGGCGTCCACACCGATGCCGGCAACATCGCCTTTGCCGGAAACGGCAGCGGGGTAAGCGTCACAGCAGGCGCGGCGACAATCGATGCGAGCCATGTGCTGATCGCCACCGGCCGCACGCCGAACACCGACGATCTCGGCCTCGATGCCGCCGGCGTTATCACCGATAAACGCGGCTTCATCACCGTCGACGACAGGCTCGCCACCAATGTCGAGGGCATCTTCGCGCTCGGCGACTGCAACGGCCACGGCGCATTCACCCACACCTCCTACAATGATTTCGAGATCGCCGCCGCCAATCTCCTCGACGGCGACGACCGCAAGGTCTCAAGCCGCATTCCGGCCTATGCGCTCTACATCGACCCGCCGCTCGGCCGCGTTGGCATGACGGAGAAACAAGCGCGGCAGTCGGGGCGCAAGATCATGGTCTCGACCCGGCCGATGAGCCGGGTCGGCCGCGCCAACGAGCGCGGCGAGACCAAAGGCTTCATGAAGGTGATTGCCGACGCCGAGACCAAGCAGATTCTTGGCGCGGCGATATTGGGCATCGAGGGCGACGAGGTGATCCACGGCCTGATCGATGCGATGAATGCCGGGACCACCTATCCCGCATTGCAATGGTCGGTGCCGATCCATCCGACGGTGTCGGAACTGATCCCGACCCTGCTTGGCGATCTGAAGCCGGTTCAGCCGTGACTTGACCTCGGGAAGAGCTGGAGGCGAACCCGCGTGTCCATCGAACTGCTGATCGAGAATTACGGCCTGCTGGCGATCTTTCTGGGGGCTGCCTTCGAAGGCGAAACGGCCGCCTTTCTCGGCGGCGTGATCGCTCATCGCGGGTTGCTTCCCTATTGGTCGGCGTCGCTCGCAGCCATGGCCGGATCCTTCGCCGGCGATCAGTTCTGGTTCTTTGCCGGCCGTTACGCGGCCCGATGGAGCCTCGTCCGCCGGCTGATGGAAAAGCCGGCGCTCGCCCGCGTTACCCAGCTTCTGGAAAAATATCCGACCGGCTTCATCCTTGCGTTTCGTTTCCTCGTGGGATTGCGGACGATCAGTCCCATCGTCATCGGGACGACGCGGATATCGACCGGAAAATTCGTCGTCCTGAACGCCATCGCCGCTTTGATCTGGGGGCAGCTTTTCACCGCGCTCGGCTATTTGTTCGGGCACGGCATCGAGCAGATATTGGGCCACCTTTCCCTTCACCGCCATCTGCTGATTGCGATCGGAGCCGCGGCTGTCGTCGCCGCCGCGGCCCTTGCCTTTCGCAAGATGAGGCCGAGTGCCGGGCACTCGTAAAAGTGGCGCGGCGCCCTACTCCATGATGATCTGCAGCTTGACGTCGCTCGGCCGCGCCTCGACGGCGCGGTCGAAGGCCTTGATCGACTCCTCGAATGTGAAGGTCTCTGATATCAGCGGCTTCAGATCGACGCGGCCTGATGCCAACAGCGCGATCGAGCGCTCGTATTGGTGCGCGTAGCGGAACACCGTCTCGATACGGATCTCCTTGGTCGATGCCGTCGAGACATCGAAACCGATCGGGTTGACCGGCAGGCCGACGGCGACGATGACGCCGCCCGGGCGCGGCAGCGCCATGATCGTCTCCCAGGCCTTCGGCGAGCCGGAGCATTCGAAGACGACGTCGGCACCCCAACCGTCGGTCAGCCGGACGACCTCTTCGCTCAGGTTCTTTTCGCGGATATTGACCGGGATGACGCCCTGATATTGCGCTGATATATCGAGCTTCGGCTGGGCGAGATCGGCGACGATCGCCCGGGCGCAGCCGCCGGCAAGAGCGGCAATCGCCACCATCGTGCCGATCGGCCCGGCGCCGAGGACGACGGCGGTATCGCCTGGTGTAATCTTCGCTTTGCTGGCCGCCTGCATGCCGACGGCAAAGGGCTCGACCATGGCGCCCTCGGCGAAGCTGACATTGTCAGGCAGCTTGAAGGTATAATTGGCCGGATGCACGACCTCCGGCGTCAGCACGCCATGGATCGGCGGCGTCGCCCAGAAGGTCACGGCCGGGTCGATATTGTACATCCCGAGCCGGCTAGCCTTGGAATTCGGGTCTGGAATGCCGGGCTCCATGCAGACCCGGTCGCCGACCTTCAGATGCGTCACACCAGCCCCGACTTCGACCACCGTGCCTGCCGCCTCATGACCGAGCACCATCGGCGCGTTGACGATGAAGGGGCCGATCTTTCCATGGGTATAATAGTGGACGTCCGAACCGCAGACGCCGACGGTATGAATCTTGATCTTGACCTGCCCCGGTCCTGTTTCGAGCGGCAGATCGATATCGCGAAGCGCAAGCTCATGCTGGCGCTCCAGTACCAGCGCACGGACTTTGGTCATGATCGGTTTCCTTCCCTTTTGCCCGCGGTTCGTCGCGTGCCGTTGAAGCGACTATAAGACTGTAAGGGGCAGCAATTCAATCGAAGAGATCAAGCTTTTGCTCAACACGCGATGAAATGCCCATTTCCTGTAATCCGAAAGATTTGTCTTCCAAGACCTCCGTATGATTCCAGCCGAGGCCGTCGGGGAGTACATTTTCCATTCGAGATCCCGGCCATGAGGACAGGCAGAGAGCGATGAAGAACGATCACGACAATGCCGGTGGAAATCGGTCTTCCGGCCCGACGATATCAAGGTCAATCCGGCAATTCTGGCAGCGGCTTGTGGATCTGATCGCCGCGCTGCCGAAAGGCCCCCGGCCGCGGCCGGCGCGCGTTATCGCAAAAACTAGGGATCGAAATCTTCCCCCACGGCGTTATTAAAAAAATTCGTCGGCATGGCGTCACGGAAGCATGACGGCTCCGGGCACATGCGGGTCGGCACGATAAGGAAGACCATCATGAAGTCGATCGCGTCATTCTGTCTGTTCGTCTCCCTTCTCTTCATCGCAAGTGAGGCGTCTGCGGCGCTGGAACAAGCCTCGCTCCCGCCGCAGGAGCAGGAAGTAAGGCTGGCGCCGGCCAACCTCGAACTCACTTTCACCGGCCCGGTCGATCTTGCCCGCTCGACAGCCGTCCTGCTGGATGCCCGGGGGACGGCGATTCCCACCGGCAAGCCGTTTCTCTCCGGTCCTGAGGGATCGATCTTCAAGGTTCCGCTCGATCCGGCCATGGCGCCCGGCGATTATACCGTCGACTGGCGCGTCCTCTCGATGGACGGCCGCAGTGCCGAAGGCCAATACCGGTTCCGGGTCGATCCTTAACTCGCTCACCGAAAAGCATTTATAAGATTTTTATATTGACGGCCCTCCGGCCGTCTCGAACCTTTATGGCCTCCGGCTGCATATTGAAGCCCGAGAGATCGACCGATCATCTCCACGCCAGAAAGCATGAAAGGCGGCCTTCCCGAGGGAATGGCGCCCTTTGTCTTGTCTGACTCCAACAAGAATAACAGGAGTCACGATCATGATGGATATCATTCTGCTTGGCACCGCGATCCTATTCTTCGCGCTGTGCTTTGCCTACACACGAGCCTGCGACAGGCTTTGACAGGAGAAACGACGATGACCCTCGATTATATCTTGAGCGGTGCCGTGACCGTGTTTCTCACCGTCTACCTCACCTACGCTCTGCTTCGCCCAGAACGCTTTTGAAGAGAACCGGCGCTTCCGAGCTCGCACATACGCGACCGAGAAGCAGCCGGGTATTGAAAGTTGACCTCCATGACCCTCAACGGATGGCTTCAGATCCTGCTTTATTGCGGGATCGTGCTTGTGCTCGTCAAACCGCTCGGCGGCTACATGACGCGTGTCTTCAGCGGCGAGCGCACCTTCCTGTCGCCCCTCCTCGTTCCGATCGAACGGGGACTTTACCGCGCGGCCGGCACCAGCGAAGGCGAGGAGCAGCATTGGACCTCCTATGCCTTCGCCATGCTGCTCTTCAATCTTCTCGGCGTCATCGCACTTTATGCGCTGCAGCGCTTCCAAGCCGGGCTTCCCTATAATCCGGCCGGCATGGCGGCCGTCCCGCCGGAGCTTGCCTTCAACACCGCCGTCAGCTTCGTCACCAATACGAATTGGCAGAACTACGGCGGCGAAAGCACCATGTCCTATCTCACCCAGATGGCCGGCTTCACCGTCCAGAACTTCGTGTCCGCCGCGACCGGCATTGCGATCGCACTCGCCTTCATCCGCGCCTTCTCGCGTGCGTCCGGCAAGGCGATCGGCAATTTCTGGGTCGATATGACGAGGGCGACCCTCTACGTGCTGCTGCCGATCTCTATCGTGCTGACGCTCACTTACGTCTATCTCGGTGTGCCGCAGACGCTCGGAGCCTATGTCAATGCGACGACGCTCGAGGGCGCGCAGCAGACGATCGCCGTCGGCCCCGTCGCCTCGCAGCTTGCGATCAAGATGCTCGGCACCAATGGCGGCGGCTTCTTCAATGCCAATTCCGCCCACCCGTTCGAAAACCCCGATGCGATCTCCAACCTCATCCAGATGGTCTCCATCTTCGCAATCGGCGCGGCGCTGACCAACGTCTTCGGCCGCATGGTCGGCAACCAGCGCCAGGGCTGGGCGATCCTCGCCACGATGGGCGTGCTGTTCCTCGCCGGCGTCGTCGTCACCTATTGGGCGGAAGCCGCCGGCAATCCGCTGATGCACGCCTTCGGCCTTGGCGGCGGCAATATGGAAGGCAAGGAAGTCCGCTTCGGGGTCGCCCTGTCCTCGCTTTTTGCCGTCATCACCACCGCCGCCTCCTGCGGCGCGGTCAATGCAATGCATGGCAGCTTCACCGCGCTCGGCGGCCTCATCCCGCTGATCAACATGCAGCTCGGCGAAATCATCGTCGGCGGGGTCGGGGCGGGTTTCTACGGCATCCTGCTGTTCATCATCGTCGCCGTCTTCGTCGCCGGCCTGATGGTTGGCCGCACGCCGGAATATCTCGGCAAGAAGATCGAGGCGAAGGAAATGAAGATGGCCGTTCTCGCCATTCTCTGCCTGCCGCTCGCCATGCTGGTTTTCACCGCCATCGCCACGGTGCTGCCGTCCGCCGTCGCCTCGATCGGCACCGCCGGCCCGCACGGCTTCTCCGAAATCCTCTATGCCTATACCTCGGCTGCGGCCAATAACGGCTCGGCTTTCGGCGGACTGACGGGCAACACGCCCTGGTACAACGTGACGCTCGGCATCGGCATGCTCGCCGGCCGCTTCCTGGTCATCATCCCGGCACTTGCCATCGCCGGCTCGCTGATCGCCAAAAAGACGGTCCCGGCCTCGGCAGGCACCTTCCCGACGGACGGCCCGCTCTTCGTCGGCCTGCTCGTCGGCACCATCTTGATCGTCGGCGGCCTGACCTTCTTCCCGGCGCTGGCACTCGGCCCGATCGTCGAGCACCTGGTGATGATCGCCGGGCAGACTTTCTAAGGCGAGATCATGATCCTCCGCCACAGGCTTCGCCACGCTTCTCACCCACGTCCCGGTGTGCCGGGACGTGGGAACCGCCCGAGGCTACAGGCCTCCGACATCATCCTGGTGATGCTGGCAGGCCTGCTCGTCGCCGCGGTGATCTTCAAGATTTTACAGGGCTGACCGCAAGGTTCGCCATCCTCGTTCCAAGCTGGAGTCTCTTATGAGCCAGGCAAAATCCGCGAGCATCATGGATTCTCGCATTCTCATCCCGGCCATCGCTGCCGCCTTCGAGAAGCTCGACCCGCGGGCACTTGCCAGAAACCCGGTCATGTTCGTCGTGGCCACGGTTTCGGTGCTGACCACCGTGCTTTTCCTGCGCGACCTCGTCGCCGGCAACGGCAATCTCGGCTTCTCCTTCCAGATCAATCTCTGGCTCTGGTTTACCGTGCTGTTTGCCAATTTCGCCGAAGCCGTCGCCGAAGGCCGCGGCAAGGCGCAGGCGGATTCGCTGCGCAAGGCGCGCACCGAAACCCAGGCCAAGCTGCTTACCACCAACAATGGCAGCGACTACCGCATGGTGCCCGGCACCAGTCTCAAGGTCGGCGATATCGTGCTGGTCGAGGCCGGCGACATCATCCCTTCGGACGGCGAGGTCATCGAAGGGGTGGCCTCCGTCAACGAGGCGGCAATCACCGGCGAATCCGCCCCTGTCATCCGCGAATCCGGCGGCGACCGCTCGGCGGTGACCGGCGGCACCCAGGTGCTGTCCGACTGGATCCGCGTGCGCATTACCGCAGCCGCCGGTTCGACCTTCCTCGACCGGATGATCGCGCTGGTCGAAGGTGCGGAACGCCAGAAGACGCCGAACGAGATCGCGCTCAACATCCTGCTTGCCGGCATGACGCTGATCTTCGTGCTCGCCACCGCGACGATCCCGAGCTTTGCCATCTATGCCGGCGGCTCGATCCCGATCATCGTGCTCGTCGCCCTCTTCGTCACCCTGATCCCGACAACGATCGGCGCGCTGCTGTCGGCGATCGGTATTGCCGGCATGGACCGTCTCGTCCGCTTCAACGTGCTCGCCATGTCCGGCCGCGCTGTCGAAGCGGCCGGCGACGTCGACACGCTGCTGCTCGACAAAACCGGCACGATCACGCTCGGTAACCGCCAGGCGACGAGCTTCCGCCCGGTTCGCGGCGTTTCCGAACAGGATCTCGCCGACGCCGCCCAGCTTGCCTCGCTGGCCGACGAAACGCCTGAGGGACGCTCCATCGTCGTGCTCGCCAAGGAGAAATATGCAATCCGCGGCCGCGACATGGCGAGCCTCAAGGCCACCTTCGTGCCCTTCACCGCCCAGAGCCGCATGAGCGGCGTCGACCTCGAAGGCGCTTCGATCCGCAAGGGTGCGGTCGATGCCGTGCTCACCTATGTCAACGGCGATGCCCCTTCGAAGAATGGCAGCGAGATCGTTCGCGAACTGCAGTCGCTGGCCGACGAGGTCGCCAAATCGGGCGGCACGCCGCTCGCCGTTGCCCGCGACGGCAGGCTGCTCGGCGTCATCCAGCTGAAGGATATCGTCAAGGGCGGTATCCGCGAGCGCTTCACCGAGCTCCGCCGCATGGGCATCCGCACGGTGATGATCACAGGCGACAATCCGTTGACGGCAGCGGCCATCGCCGCCGAAGCCGGCGTCGACGATTTCCTCGCCCAGGCCACACCGGAGATGAAGCTGGCGCTGATGCGCGAGGAACAGGCCAAAGGCAAGCTCGTCGCCATGTGCGGCGACGGCACCAACGATGCACCGGCGCTTGCCCAGGCCGATGTCGGCGTCGCCATGAACACCGGCACGGTCGCCGCCCGCGAGGCCGGCAACATGGTCGACCTCGATAGCGACCCCACGAAGCTCATCGAGATCGTAGAGATCGGCAAGCAGCTGTTGATGACGCGCGGCGCGCTGACGACCTTTTCGATCGCCAACGACATCGCCAAGTATTTCGCCATCATCCCGGCGATGTTCCTGACCTTTTACCCGCAGCTCGGCGTGCTCAACATCATGGGACTTTCGACGCCGCAAAGTGCCATCCTCTCGGCAATCATCTTCAACGCGCTTGTTATCATCGCGCTGATCCCGTTGTCGCTGAAGGGTGTGCGTTACCGTCCGATCGGCGCCGGCGCGCTTCTGTCGCGCAACCTGCTGATCTACGGCCTCGGCGGCGTCATCGTCCCCTTCATCGGCATCAAGGCGATCGACCTGACCGTCGCAGCCCTCGGCCTCGCTTAAAGGAGTTAAGAACAATGTTTAGAGAATTTCGCCCGGCGGTCGTCATGATCGTCGCCACCACCGCCATCACCGGCCTTCTCTACCCGCTCGCCATGACCGGGGCGGCCCAGGCCCTCTTCCCCGCCCAGGCGAACGGCAGCCTGGTCGAGAAGAACGGCCAGGTGATCGGCTCGACCCTGATCGGCCAGGCCTTCACCTCAGACAGATATTTCCACGGCCGTCCCTCAGCTGCCGGCGACGGCTATAATGCCGCCGCCTCCAGCGGCTCGAACCTCGGCCCGACCAGCCAGAAACTGATCGACCGCGTCAAAGGCGACTACGAAGCAGCCAAGGCGACGAACCCGAATTCGGAAGTGCCGGCCGACCTCGTCACGGCGTCGGGCAGCGGCCTCGATCCCGACATTTCGCCCGAAGCCGCCTACTTCCAGGTGGCCCGCGTCGCCAAGGCGCGCAACATCGACGAGGCCAAGATCAAGGCGCTCGTCGACGGCGCCATCCAGGCCCGCGAGCTCGGCCTTCTCGGCGAGCCTACGGCCAATGTTCTGGCGTTGAACCAGAGGCTTGATGCTTCTATGACTGAGTAAAGGTAGGCGGGCCACAACCTCGCCCTCATTCCTGTGCTTGTCACAGGAATCCAGCCACGCGAAGTCTTTCGCGTGAAAAGAGTCCTTAGCGTCGCGGACGCGACGCTGCTGGATCCCTCGGACGAGCACAGGGATGAGGGAACGTGGAGCAAGCCTCGCCGACAGGAAAGACCACACGCATGCCAGACGACAATCGCGACCAGGCCGGCAGGCCATCGCCCGATGCGCTTCTCGAAAGAGCCCGGGCGGAAACGCGCGGCCGTCTGAAGATCTTCCTGGGCGCCGCCCCCGGCGTCGGCAAGACCTATGAGATGCTGCTTTCCGGCCGCGCCAAGATCGCCGATGGTTTCGATGTTGTCATCGGCGTCGTCGAGACCCATGGCCGCAAGGAGACCGAGGCGCTGCTCGCCGGCTTCGAGATTATTCCCCGCGTCGAAATCGACTATAAGGGAAGGTCGCTCGAGGAGATGGATCTCGACGGCATCCTCGCCCGCAGGCCGGATCTCGTGCTGGTCGACGAACTCGCCCATACCAATGCCGAGGGCAGCCGCCATCCGAAGCGCTACCTCGACGTCAAGGAACTGCTCGACCGCGGCATCGATGTCTATTCAACGCTGAACATCCAGCATGTCGAGAGCCTGAACGACGTCGTCTCGCAGATCACCCGCATCCGGGTGCGCGAGACGGTGCCGGACTCGATCATCGATCTTGCCGACGACGTCGAGATCATCGATTTGACGCCGGACGATCTCATCAAGCGGCTGCATGACGGCAAGGTCTACATGCCGCGCACGGCCGAGCGGGCGCTGACCAACTATTTCACGCCGGGCAATCTGACGGCGCTGAGGGAGCTTGCGCTGCGCAAGACCGCCCAGCGCGTCGACGATCAGTTGCTCACCCATATGCAGGCCCACGCCATATCGGGCCCCTGGGCGGCGGGCGAACGCGTCCTCGTCTCGGTCGATCATCACCCGCGGTCAGCCTCGCTGGTGCGTTACGCCTCGCGCATGGCCTCGCGGCTGCGGGCGCCCTGGGCGGCTGTCTATGTCGAGACCAACCGCTCGATCAACCTCAGCGAAGCCGAGCGCGATACCATCGCCTCGACGCTGCGGCTTGCCGAGCAGCTCGGCGGCGAGGCGATCACCATCCCCGGCCGCGAGGTGGCCGACGAACTCGTCCGCCACGCCAGCGCCAACAACGTCACCCATATCGTCATCGGCGCGCCGAAGAAGCCGACCTGGCGCGACTGGTGGGGTCGCTCGATCACCGACGAGCTGATCCGCAAGACCGGCGAGATCAGCGTCCACGTCATCTCCGGCACCGGGAAGGACGGCACCACCGCGCGCGGTGTCAAGGCGGCCGCCACTGCGCCGCAGCTGGATTTGCGGGCTTATCTGCTGGCAACCGTCTATGTCGCTATCGCGCTCGGCGTCAGCATCGTGCTCGACCAGGTGCTCGACGTGCGCAACCTCGCCCTGGTCTTCCTGATGGCGGTGCTGACCTCGGCCGTGCTGCATGGGCTGCGGCCGGCGCTTTACAGCTGTATCCTCAGCGCGCTGTCCTTCAACTTCTTCTTCCTGCCGCCGCGCTACACGCTGACGATCAGCGATCCGGAAAGCGTGCTTGCGCTGTTCTTCTTTTTGGGCGTCGCCATCATCGCCAGCAATCTGACCGCGACCGTGCAGCGTCAGGCCGCCGCCGCCCGGCAGCGGGCGCGCACGACCGAAGATCTCTATCTTTTCTCGAAGAAACTCGCCGGCACCGGCACGCTCGACGACGTGCTCTGGGCAACCGCCTTCCAGCTCGCCTCGATGCTGAAGGTCCGCGTCGTGCTGCTCTTGCCAGAAGAGGGCAGCATCGCCGTCAAGGCCGGCTATCCGCCCGACGACACGCTCGACGATGCCGATATTGCCGCCGCCCGCTGGGCCTGGGAGCACAATCACGCCGCCGGCCGCGGCGCCGATACGCTGCCCGGCGCCAAGCGGCTCTACGTGCCGCTCAGAACCGGCCGCACCGCCGTCGGCGTCATCGGCCTCGACAGCGACCGACGCGACGGGCCGCTGCTGACGCCGGAGCAGCAGCGGCTGCTCGACGCGCTGGCCGACCAGGCGGCGCTTGCCATCGAACGCGTCCAGCTCGTCGCCGATGTCGACCGGGCAAGGCTCGCGGCCGAAGCCGACCGGCTGCGTTCGGCGCTGCTCACCTCGATCTCACATGACCTGAAGACCCCGCTTGCCGCCATCCTCGGCGCCGCCGGCACGCTGCGCGATTATTTCGCCTCGATGCCGGAGGAGGACCGCAGCGATCTGCTCTCCACCGTCGTCGACGAATCCGAGCGCCTCAACCGTTTCATCGCCAACCTGCTCGACATGACCAAAATCGAATCCGGCGCGATGGAGCCGAACAGTGCGCTGCATTATGCCGGCGATATCGTCGGCAGCGCCCTGCGTCGCGCCGCAAAGATGCTCGAACGGCACAGAACCGAGATGAGCATTCCAGCCGACCTGCCGATGGTGCGCGTCGACCCGGTTCTGTTCGAGCAGGTAATTTTCAACCTGCTCGACAATGCCGCGAAATACGCGTCCGAGGGATCGGTGATCCATATCGGCGGCTGGGCCGATGCCGACAATGTCGTCCTGCAGGTCTCCGACGAAGGTCCGGGCATCCCGCCGGCCGATCTTACCCGCGTGTTCGACACCTTCTACCGGGTGCGCAAGGGCGACCAGGTGCGCGCCGGCACCGGACTTGGCCTTTCCATCTGCCGCGGCTTCATCGAGGCGATGGGCGGCACGATCGCGGCCGGCAACCGGACGGGCCGCTCCGGCGCCGTCTTCACCATCCGCCTGCCGAAGCCCACCGACATTCCGAAACTGGATGAACTCAAATGACCGGTTCAGCCGTCAAAATCCTCGTCGTCGACGACGAGCCGCCGATCCGCAAACTGCTCCGGGTCGGCCTGACCGCCCAAGGTTACGAGGTGCAGGAGGCAGCAAATGCCGCCGGCGCCCGTCAGTCGGTGGCCGACAGCCTGCCCGACCTCATCGTGCTCGACCTCGGCCTGCCCGACATATCAGGCCACGACCTGTTGCAGGCGTGGCGCGATGAAGGGCTTTCCATCCCCATCGTCATCCTCTCCAGCCGCACCGACGAAGCCGGCATCGTCACGGCGCTGGAAAGCGGCGCCGACGATTACGTGACCAAGCCTTTCGGCGTCAACGAACTCGGCGCCCGTATCCGCGTGGCGCTGCGCCACCGGCTGCAGCAGCAAGGGGAAAAGGCAATCTTCCAGACCGGCGGGCTGTCGATCGATCTCGTCAAGCGCATCGTCAAGGTTGACGGCCAGGACATAAAACTGTCGCCGAAGGAATACGACATCCTGCGGGTGCTCGCCCAGCATGCCGGCAAGGTACTGACCCACCAGTTTCTTCTAAAGCAGGTATGGGGGCCGGCGGCAGATGTGCAATATCTGCGCGTCTACATCAGGCAGCTGCGGCAAAAAGTCGAACAGATTCCCGACCAGCCGCACTATATCACGACCGAGACCGGCGTCGGCTACCGGCTCAGGGAACCGGATTGAGCCAGAACAGCATTGAGAATGACATGAACCTTCCAAACATCATCCGGCCGGAACACACCTTCATCGGCGTGTCGGCGCCGACGAAATGGCGCGCGCTGCAGGGTATAGCGGACAAGGCGGCCAGGGCCTTCTCCGTCGACGGCCAGACCATCCTTAAGGCGCTCGAAGCGCGCGAGAAGCTCGGCTCCACCGGGATCGGTAACGGTATCGCCATTCCGCATGCGGCGATCGACGGCATGACCAGTCCGCGCGGCCTTCTCCTCCGCTTTGCCCAGCCGCTGGATTTCGAGGCGATCGACGATATCCCGACCGATATCGCCTTCGTGCTGCTTTTCGGGGAGAACAATCGCGGCGAATATCTGAACGTCTTGTCCGCCATCGCCCGGCGGCTGCAATCGGACGGCGTGCTCGCCGCCATGCGCAAGGCAAGGACGGCCGACGAATTTTATTCCGATTTCATCGCCGACTCCAGGGTATGAAAAAGGCGCGGCCCGAAGGTCGCGCCTCCTCGTCTGCAATCAGACAATCTTAGAAATCGCGCTGGAAGCGCAGGAAGCCGAACACTTCGTCGTCGCCTTCGTCCTCATCGTGATATTGCACGCTGAGCTTCGTACGGAGATCGTCGACGATGCGATAGTCGATCGTGACGCCAGTCGTGTAGGCGCTGCCGCCGGTGAAGCCATTGCCGTCAGCTTCGAGAGCGATGTTTTCGAAGTACTGGAATCCGGGGGTAACCGACCACTTGTCGTTGATCTTCAAGGCGTATTCTGCTGCGATCGTCCATTCGGACTCTTCGTAGTAGTAGTTGGCGCCGCTTGCCCATACGCCGGCAATGCCGAGCGTGCCCGGGCCGATGTCGGCATAGACGATACCGCGGACGGCGACTTCGCTGGTGTCGGTGTCATAACCGGCAAGCAGGTAAGCGCTGATGGCGCCGGCCTTGTAGGAGACCTGGCCTGCGACACCGAAGTTGTTGGGGCCTTCGCCCGGCTTGGTGTCGTAGTCTTCTTCCAGTTCGTCAACCGAGATGCCGGCGGCGAAAGCGCCCGACTCGTACTGATAACGGATCGAGTTGTGGGTCGTCTCGTTGCTGGCGAGCGTATCGGTCTCGCCGCTCATGTCGTCATCCCACCAGCTGTAGAGCTTACCGACGCGGAAACCGGCAATGTCGATATAGCCTTCATCCAGCAGAGCTTCCTGATCGGAGGCATTGTCGGCATTGTAACGCAGCGTGATGACGCCGGTGAGCGTGCCGTACTCGGTGTCGTTCTTGGCCTGGAAGGTGACCTGACCGCGAGTCCAGAAGTTTACGTCGGAATCGCCGGAGATCTGGTCGCCGAAGCGCACTTCGGTACGGATGTAGCCGCCGACCGAAAGGCAAGTTTCCGTCCCCGGAATATAAAAATAGCCGGTCCCGTAGGCGTCGCAAACGCGAACATATTCCACGGGCTCGGGTTCCGCCGCCACGATGGCGTCGGCTGCGCGGGCTCCGGAGGCCGCGGCAAGGGCGGCAACGGAGGCAAAAAGGATAGTTCTGATATTCATTTTGAATGGCCCTAACAGGTTTGGAATGCGAGGCACATTTCAAGGGATGCCCCCGCGTAGCGGCCGGAATAGACGGACGCACGGTGGCCATATAGGAATCCGCAAGTGTCATCGCGGCAAAATCTGGGCAAAAATCAGCACCACCATGGCGCTTTCGTGGAGGAACTGTGGCCGAAAAAGCACGATCCCGCGGCTGGCGGCGCCGGCTAGCAATTGGCCGCGGCCAACTTCGGCACGTCTATTTCATAATCACCCCTCAAATGGAATGACATTCCAACGGTAAGGCCGGAACGGGAAGAACCTTTGTTTCATTATACGACTGACTTGATAGAGTTAAGACAGAAAACAGGAGGGTTTCCATGCAGACACAACGGCTCACCCGGCTCCTCGCAGCCGCGGTCATGGCAGGCAGCTTCGCGATCGGGAGCGTTGCTCCTGCTTTCGCGGATCAGACGCTGCTCAACGTTTCCTATGATCCGACTCGCGAATTGTACAAGGATTTCAACGCCGCCTTTGCCGCGAAGTGGAAAAAGGACAACGGCGAAGCCGTGACGATCCAGGCCTCCCATGGCGGTTCCGGCGCCCAGGCCCGCTCGGTCATCGACGGCCTCGACGCCGATGTCGTGACGCTGGCCCTCGAAGGCGATATCGACGCCATTGCCAAAGCCACCGGCAAGATCCCGGCCGACTGGAAGACGAAATTCCCCAACAATTCGACGCCTTATACGTCGACGATCGTCTTCCTGGTCCGCAAGGGCAACCCGAAGGGCATCAAGGATTGGGACGACCTGGTCAAGGACGACGTGCAGGTGATCACGCCGAACCCGAAGACCTCGGGCGGCGCCCGCTGGAACTTCCTCGCCGCCTGGGCATGGGCCAAGCAGGCGAATGGCGGCGATGAAGCCAAGGCGCAGGATTATGTTGCTAAGCTGCTGCAGCACGTTCCGGTTCTCGATACCGGCGCGCGCGGCGCCACGACCACCTTCGTCCAGCGCGGCCTCGGCGACGTGCTGCTTGCCTGGGAAAACGAAGCCTATCTTTCGCTCGAAGAACTCGGCCCCGACCAGTTCGAGATCGTCACCCCGAGCTTCTCCATCCGCGCCGACCCGCCGGTCGCCGTCGTCGACGGCAATGTCGACAAGAAGGGCACGCGCAAGGTCGCCGAAGCCTATCTCAACTACCTCTATTCGGACGAAGGCCAGAAGATCGCCGCCAAGCATTATTACCGGCCGTTCAAGCCTGAAGCCGCCGATCCGGCCGATATCGCCCGCTTCCCGAAGCTGACGCTCGCGACCATCGACGACTTCGGCGGCTGGAAGGAAGCGCAGCCGAAATTCTTCGGCGACGGCGGGGTATTTGACCAGATCTATAAGCCGGCCCAATAATAGACTTCATGAAAGCACATAGCCCCACGCGGTGGCGGTTTAGACGGCCGAGCGTCATTCCGGGTTTCGGAATGGCGCTCGGCTTTACCTTGACCTGGCTCACCCTTCTGATCCTCATCCCGCTCTCGGGCCTTGCCGTCCGGTCGAGCGCGCTCGGCTGGGAGAAATTCTGGTCGATCGCGCTCGATCCGCGCACGCTGAACGCGCTGCGCATCAGCTTCGGCAGCGCCTTCATCGCCGCGATCGTCAATGCCGTCTTCGGGATCCTGCTTGCCTGGGTTCTGGTGCGCTACCGCTTTCCCGGCAAGCGCATCATCGACGCCATGGTCGACCTGCCGTTCGCGCTGCCGACCGCCGTCGCCGGCATCGCCCTGACGACGCTCTATGCGCCGAACGGCTGGATGGGCCAGTTCCTGACACCGCTCGGCATCAAGATCGCCTTCACGCCGGCCGGCATCGTCATCGCGCTGATCTTCGTCGGCCTGCCCTTCGTGGTGCGCACCGTGCAGCCGGTTATGGAGGAAATCGACATGGAAGTGGAAGAGGCCGCGGCAACGCTCGGCGCCAACCGCTTCCAGACGATTTTCCGCGTGCTGCTGCCGGGGCTGGCGCCTGCCGTGCTCACCGGCTTTGCGCTCGCCTTTGCCCGCGGCGTCGGCGAATACGGCTCAGTCATCTTCATCGCCGGCAACCTGCCGTTCAAATCGGAGATCGCGCCGCTTTTGATCATCATCAAACTCGAAGAGTATAATTATGCGGCAGCGACCGGCATCGCGGCGATCATGCTGATCATCTCGTTCGCCATGCTGCTGGTCATCAACCTCATCCAGAGCTGGAGCAGGCGGAGGTACGGCTATGGCGCTTGATACAACCGCTCAACCGGTGAAGCTGCGTTCGGTGACCACCGAAAACCGCATCGCCCGCTGCACGCTGATCATCGTCTCGCTGATCTTCCTGCTGCTGATCCTGCTGCTGCCGCTGGCCGCCGTCTTTGTCGAGGCTTTCCGCAAGGGACCCGGCCCGTTCATCGAGGCGCTCGGCGATGCCGAAACCTTCTCGGCGATCCGCCTGACGCTGATCGTTGCCGGTGTCAGCGTTCCCCTTAACCTCATCTTCGGGGTTGCCGCCGCCTGGGCGATCGCCAAGTTCGAGTTCAAGGGCAAAGCTTTCCTGACGACGCTGATCGACCTGCCCTTCTCGGTTTCTCCCGTCATATCCGGCCTGGTCTTCGTGCTGTTGTTCGGCGCCAATACCTGGCTCGGCCAGTGGCTCAGCGCCCACGACATCAAGATCCTGTTTGCGGTGCCGGGCCTGATCCTCGCCACCATGTTCGTCACCTTCCCTTTCGTCGCCCGCGAGCTGATCCCGCTAATGCAGGAACAGGGGACGGCCGACGAAGAGGCCGCCCTTTCGCTTGGCGCCAGCGGCTGGCAGACCTTCTGGCACGTGACGCTGCCGAACATCAAATGGGGCCTGCTATATGGGGTGCTGCTCTGCAACGCCCGCGCCATGGGCGAATTCGGCGCCGTCTCGGTGGTGTCGGGCCATATCCGCGGCCAGACGAACACCATGCCGCTGCAGGTGGAGATTCTCTATAACGAGTATAATTTCACCGGCGCTTTTGCCGTCGCCACGCTTTTGGCCTTGCTGGCGCTCGTCACTCTTGTTTTGAAGACGCTGCTGGAAATGCGCTATAGCGCTGAAATCTCCGCCAGCCGGCGGCACTGAAGGATTTGGAATGGAAGTACGCGTTCAAAACATCCGCAAGGAATTCGATCGTTTCCCGGCGCTGCATGATGTCTCGCTCGGCATCCGCTCCGGCGAGCTGATCGCCCTGCTTGGCCCGTCCGGATCCGGCAAGACGACATTGCTGCGCCTGATCGCCGGGCTGGAAAGCCCGACGGAGGGGCAGATCTTCTTCGGCGACGAAGATGCCTCGAAGAAATCAGTGCAGCAGCGCAATATCGGCTTCGTCTTCCAGCATTATGCCCTCTTCCGCTACATGACGGTGCTCGACAACGTCTCCTTCGGCTTGCGAGTCAGAAATAGCGCGCGGCGGCCGGCCAAGGCCGATATCCGCAAGCGGGCGCTGGAACTGCTCGACCTCGTGCAGCTCTCCGGCCTTGAAAAACGCTACCCGGCCCAGCTTTCCGGCGGCCAGCGCCAGCGTGTGGCGCTCGCTCGTGCCATGGCCGTCGAGCCGAACGTGCTGCTGCTCGACGAGCCCTTCGGGGCGCTCGACGCCCAGGTGCGCAAGGACTTGCGCAAATGGCTGCGCGAGATCCACGACCGCACCGGCCACACCACCGTCTTCGTCACCCACGACCAGGACGAGGCGCTGGAGCTCGCCGACCGCGTCGTCGTCATGAGCCAGGGCGCAATCGAGCAGGTCGGCACGCCGGATGAGGTCTACGACAATCCGAACTCCCCCTTCGTCTTCGGCTTCATCGGGCAGTCGAACTGCCTGCAGGTGGAAATCTCAGATGGCGACATTCGATTCGAAGGCCGCTCGCTCGGCCTCAATGCCGAGGGCGAGCCGGACGGCACCGCGCAGCTCTACTTCCGCCCGCATGACGTCAGGCTCTGCGAATCAGCTGAAAACTGCATCGCCGGCCAACCGGTTTCCAGCCGCCGCGTCGCCGGCACCCGCCATATCGAACTGGATATCGGCAACGACCGCCCGCATATCGAGATCGAGCTGCCGCCGAGCGAGGCCGACAGGCTCGACCGCCACCGCGTGGCCTTCAAACCGACCCGCTGGAAGCTGTTCCGCAGCTGATGGAGGTTGTTGTCACGACCCGACTCCTCGCAGGACTCTCATGTGGCGAGAGTCCCTTTGGCTTTTTGTTATCTATGGTTGTTTGTATTTTTGTCACATGACGAGTAAAAGATTTTCACGTTAATAAGTAGGACTAATCCCACAGGAGGCACCTTGCGTTGAGGGCGGAGATTTCCTTTGGAAAATCCCTGATCGGGATTTTGTTCGTAGGGCTGGCGGCCGCAGGCTGCACAACGACACCGAAACCGGCGGCAACGGCGGCGAAGACAAAGCAACCGGCGAAAGTTACCTTCAACTACACGAACAAGGACCGCGACTGCCTGCAGCGCGCGATGTATTTCGAATCGCAGCATTCCGATGAGGACGGCTATATGGCCGTCGGAACCGTGGTCATGAACCGGCTGACGTCAGGCGCCTATCCGCCTTCGATCTGCGGCGTCGTCGCCCAGGAAAAACAGTTTGCTCCCGGCGTGATGACGCGCGAAGTCAAGCCGCAGGCCGAAACCGAGCTGGCGACCGCCGCCGACGCCATCCTCAAAGGCGCCCGTCATCCCGCGGTCAAGGATGCGATGTTCTTCCACACCGACGGGCTGAAATTCCCCTACAACAACATGCATTATGTGGCGGTCGCCGGCGGCAACGCCTTCTACGAGAAGCGCGGCGCCGATGGCATGCTCCAAACACCGCCGCCGCTGCCCGCCTATGAGGTGGCGATGAACTATGTGCCTGGCGAAAGCATGCTGCCGCCGCAATTCGACGCGCTGATCCCGTCGGCCGTTCCGGTTCCGCTGCCGGCGCCCGACCCGATGGCGACAGCGAGCACGATGTCGGCGATCAATGCGACGCCGACGGCACGTATGGCGCCGATTGCCAATCCCATGCCGATGCAGATCACGGCCCCGGTGACCGCGCCGGAAACCTCGATCGAACCCGACCCGGGAATGCCGATCGCGATCCCCATTCCCCGCCCCGCCTATGACAGCGTCATGCTGCGCGGCAGTGTCGCAGCGAACGGCGGCTAAGCCCGCCGTTCCGGTTATGGGTTAAAGTGCAGGGCGCTCAGGCGCGCTCTTCCCAGACCTTGGCCAGTTCGACGATCGTCTTGACCGCCTTTTCCATATCCTGGCGGCTGACCCATTCGAGCGGCGAGTGGAAGGCGTGGCCGCCGGCGAAGATGTTCGGGCATGGCAGGCCCATGAAGGAGAGGCGCGAGCCGTCCGTGCCGCCGCGGATGCTGCCGCGCACCGGCGTCATGCCGGCCCGGCGCACGGCTTCGATGGCATTGTCGACGATCTCCGGGTGCCGGTCGAGCACCACCTTCATGTTGCGATACTGTTCCTTGACCTGGAAATGATAGGTCGAGCCGGGATAGCCGGCCATGACCTCCTTGACGATGGCTTCGAGCATCGTTTCCTTTTCCACCAGTCCCTTGTCGGTGAAGTCACGGATGATAAGGCTGAGCGAGGCCCTTTCCATCGAGCCGGTGACGCCGGTGGGATGGATAAAGCCCTGCTTGCCCTCGGTGGTCTCCGGAGCCATCTCCTTCGGCAGCCGGTCGATGATGGCGCCAGCGATCTTGATGGCGTTCTCCATCCGGTCCTTGGCAAAGCCCGGATGGATCGCCACGCCTGAAATAGCGATCTCGACGCCATCGGCCGAGAAAGTCTCGTCCTCGATATGGCCTGATGTCTCGCCGTCCATCGTATAGGCGAAGTCGGCGCCGAGTTTCCTTAAGTCGACCTTGTTGACGCCGCGCCCGACTTCCTCGTCGGGCGTGAACAGGATCTTGATCGTCCCGTGCCGGATCTCGCGATTGTCGACGAGCACTTGGGCCGCGGTCATGATTTCCGCCAGCCCGGCCTTGTCGTCGGCGCCGAGCAAGGTCGTCCCATCGGTGGTGACGATGTCGTTGCCGAGCTGGTTGTTCAGCTCGGGATGCTCGGAAACGCGAATGACCCGGCTCGGATCGCCGACGAGCTGAATATCCCCGCCGACATAATTGCGGATGATTTGCGGCCTGACACCCGTGCCGCTGAAATCGGGCGCGGTATCCATATGCGAGCAGAAGCAGATGACCGGCACCGCCTTGTCGCTATTTCCAGGAATGGTCGCATAGACATAACCATGTTCATCGAGATGCGCATCGGCCAGGCCGATCTTCAGCAGTTCATCGACCAGCACCCGGCCGAGATCCTTCTGCTTTTCGGTGGTCGGCTGCGTGGACGAGGCAGGGTCGGATTGCGTGTCGATAACGACATAACGGAGAAAGCGGTCGAGAACAGTGTCGGTCATGGCATCCAATCCAGCAAATCACCTGGTTGATATAATCCTCACGGGCGATGCGGCAAAAGTTTTTTCCGCTCGCAATGCGTGAGGATTGACCCGATCAATCGACGCGTATTCCCTCGCCGTCGAACACATGCAGGTACTGCGCCGGGAAAGCCACATTGACCTTCGGTCCTGCCTTCAGCGCTTCGCGATCGAGCGTGAAGATCTTGAACGGCAGGCCGTGCAGGGCAAGATGCAGGATGATGCCGAAGCCGGTGGGCTCGACGAGTTCGACATCGGTGGCAAGTCCCGCCCCGTCAGTCGTCATCAGCACATGCTCCGGCCGGATGCCGAGTGTCACCTTGGCGCCGTCTTCAAGCGGCAGCGGCTTTGCCAGCAGCACGATCGTCCCGTCCTGCAGCTTGACGCCGCCTTCGACATAGCTCGCCGCGAGGAAATTCATCCCCGGCGAGCCGATGAAGCCGGCAACGAACAGGTTGGCGGGGTGGTCGTAGAGTTCGAGCGGACTGCCGACCTGCTGCACCACGCCGCCATGCATGGCGACGATCCGGTCCGCCAGGGTCATTGCCTCGATCTGGTCATGGGTGACGTAGATCGAGGTCGCCTTCAGGTCACCGTGCAGCTTCTTGATTTCGGCGCGCATCTGTTCGCGCAGCCGCGCATCGAGATTGGAGAGCGGCTCGTCGAACAGGAAGGCCTTCGGCTGGCGCACGATGGCGCGGCCCATGGCGACGCGCTGGCGCTGGCCGCCGGAAAGCGCCTTCGGCCGGCGTTCGAGCAGCGGATCGAGGCCGAGCTTGGCGGCGGCGGCGGAGACGGCGCTGGCGATCTTCTCCTTCGCCGTCTTCCGCAGTTTCAGGCTGTAGCTCATATTGCCGGCGACGTTCATATGCGGATAAAGCGCATAGGACTGGAACACCATGGCGATGTCGCGGTCCTTGGGATGCCGTTCGTTCACCCGGGCGCCGGCAATGCGGATCTCGCCTGATGTGACATCCTCCAGCCCGGCGATCATCCGCAGCAGCGTGGACTTGCCGCAGCCGGACGGCCCGACCAGCACGACGAATTCGCCGTCCTTGATCTCAAGATCGACGCCGTGCAGCACCTGCACATGGCCATAGGCTTTGCGGAGATTCTGGATATCGATCGATGCCATTTGTTTAACCCTTGACCGCGCCGGCCGTCAGGCCCTGGACGAGATAACGCTGGATGAGCAGGAAGAAGAGACCGGCCGGAATGAGCGCCATGACGCCCGCCGCCATCATCTGCCCGAAATCCACCGAGAATTTCGAAACGAAGGTGAGAAGCCCGACCGGGAAGGTTGCCGCGTCATTGCCGTTGATCAGCATCAGCGCAAAGAGCAGCTCGCTCCAGGCGGCGGTGAAAACGAAGCCGAGCGTGGCGGCGATCCCTGGCAGCGTCAGCGGCAGGATGATCTGGCGAAACGCCGTGAACTGCGTCGCCCCGTCGATCATCGCCGCCTCTTCCAAATCCTTGGGGATGCCGTCGAAGAAGGACTGCATCAGGAAGGTGGCGAAAGGCACGTTGAAGGCGGTGTAGACGATGACGAGACCGGTGAGGCTGTTGGTCAGATGTAAGGGCGACAGGATCTTGAAGATCGGCGCCACCAACATGACGAGCGGGAACATCTGGGTCAGCAGCATCAGCGCGACGATCCAGTATTTTGCCCGGAAATTGAAGCGCGACAGCGCGTAGCCGGAGAGCGAGGCGCAGATCGTCACCGTCACCGCCGTCGAGGCCGAGACGATCAGGCTGTTCTTGAAGAAGGTCGGAAAGGCGCTGTGCTGCAGCACGAAGGCATAGTGATCCCATGTCGTGCGCGACGGCCACATGCGCACGCCTTCGCTATAGAGCAGGTCGTTCGGCGTCACCGACACTTTGAGCAGCCAGAACAGCGGGAAGAGCGCAAAGGCGATATAGCAGAGGATTGCCAGGCGGTGCGCGATGGTGGGGATGGCGGATCGTCTCATCGGCTCAATCCTTGTTCAGCAGCGTCTGCCGCAGCAGGATGATCAGCATCGAATAGGCAAGCAGCAGCACGAGCAGCACCAGCGCGATCGCCGAGGCATAACCGAAATCGAGCCGCTTGAACGCCGTGGTGAAGATATAGCTCGCGACGATCTGGGTGCGGTCGGCTGGCCCGCCATTGGTCATGACGACGATGAGATCGGCGAAATTGGAGATCCACACGGTGCGCAAGAGCACGGTGATGGCAATGGTCGGCGCCAGAAACGGCAGGGTGATCGAGCGGAAACGCTGGAACCAGCCGGCGCCGTCGATCGACGCCGCCTCGTAGAGATCGCGCGGGATCGCCTGCAGGGCGGCCAGCAGCGTGATCGCAAAGAAGGGAATGCCCCACCAGACATTGGCGACGATCGGCCCCCACATCGCATAATTGGGATCGGAAAGGATATTGCCCGGCTCATGCATCAGCCCGAGCCCGAAGAGCCAATGCGGGATCGGCCCGATGACCGGATTGAACAGCCAGGCCCAGTTGAGGCCGGCAAGAAAGGACGGCACCGCCCAGGGCAGGAAGACCAAAGCCTGCGCGATCGCCCGGCCCGGAAACGGCTTGTCGAGCAGTAGCGCCAGGATGAGGCCGAAGACGAACTGCAGCACGACGGAGGCGCCGGTCCACCAGAGCGTGTTCCTCAGCGCTCCGTAAAAGGCCGGATCGCCGGCAAGCTCCCGGAAATGATCGAGCCCGATGAAGCCGCCGGAAAACGGGTTGAGCAGCTGGATATCGCGGAAGGCGTAGGAAACGCCCAAGGTCAGCGGCACCAGCATCACCGCAATGATCAGGATCAGCGACGGCGCGCTGTAGAGATATGGCTCCGAAGCATCGGCAAGACGACGCAGCCATGGCCTGCGGTCGCGACGCATGTCGAGCGTATCGGCGGAAGTGGTCATCGGATTGCAGTTTCCATCACGTGTAATCAAGGCTTTCAATGCGCGTGCGGCCCCCCCATCCGACCCTTCGGGCCACCTTCTCCCCGCCGGGGAGAAGGGGAATGAGGCGCCGCCACGAGTCTCTTCTCCCCAGCGGGGAGAAGGTGCCGGCAGGCGGATGAGGGGGCTTCTGCCTCGAAGCCCCCATCACCCCACCTACTTCTTGCTCAGAAACTTCTGCTGCGCCTTGGTCAGATAGTCCGCCCACTGGTCGGCCAGATCCTTCGCCGAGATATCGCCGAGCAAGGCCTGCTGCGAGGTCTTGATCGCCAACGAATCCTTGAAGAAGGCAAACTCCTCGAGGTAGGTCGGCATGACAGTCGGCACCGTGTTCGGGTCCGCCAGCTCCTCGAACCAGCCCTTGAACTGGTCACCGGCATAGAAAGGATCCTTCTCGGCCGCCGTGTAGGCCGGCAGGGCGCCGATGCGCTTGTTCCACTCGATATTGCCTTCCGGCCCTTCGAGGGTGGCGATCAGCTTCCAGGAGAGATCCTTGTTGCCGCTGGTCGAAAACATCGACCAGCCGCCATAGCCGATCGTCGGGAAGGACTTGCCATCCGGGCCTTTCGGCAGCGGCATGACGCCGAAATCTTCCTTTTTCATGCGTTCGGCAATGGCGATCAGCGCATCCGGATCCTGGTCGAGGAAGGCGCAGGTGCCGGAATAGAAGCCGGCGACGACTTCGTTGAAGCCCCAGTTGACGCTGTCCTTCGGCGCATAGCCCTTCTTGTAAAGATCGACCATCCATTCGATGCCCTTGGCCCAGCCTGGGCTGTTCATCGTCGAGGTGCCGTCTTCTTTGAAGTATTTGTTCGACCCGGCCATCGAGGCGGCGAAAATCATCCAGCCGTTGAGGCCGCCGGCACCGCCGCGCATGCAGTAGCCGTATTTGCCCTGCAGTTTGGAGATCTTTTCCGAAGCGGCGGTGAACTCCTCCAGCGTCTTCGGCGGCGCTGCGACACCGGCTTCCGAAAGCAGCTTCTTGTTGTAGAACATCGCCCGGAGATAGAAGCCGTAGGGCAGCATATAGGCGGTGTTCTTGACGTCGCGGCCGAGTTCGAGCGCGCGCGGCGTCAGCTCCTTGGTGTGCTCCCACTTTGCGAGATAGGGCTCGAGGCTTTCGAGCATGCCGTTATTCGCATAGAGCGACAGCCAGGTATCGGGCATCTCCATCACATCGGGCACGTCACCGGCCGATACCATGGTCGCAAACTTCTGGAAGGCTTCGTTCCAGGGCAGCGAGATGATGTCGACCTTGGTGCCGGGATTGGCCGCCTCGAACTTGCCGACGATCGATTTCAGCGTTTCGGTGCGCTCCGGGCTGGTGATGACTTCGACAAGCTTGAGCGTGGTATCGGCAAAGGCCGTACCCGCCATCATCGAAGCAAAGAGCGTCGAGATTATTAGTTTTTTCATGCTCAGTTCCCCCTTTTAGGTTCTTGGGTTTCAGGATTGCGAGGCGGCGGCAAGCGCCTCCTCGATGTCTCTCCACAGCGCCTCGGTTCCTTCGAGGCCGACATGGAGGCGTACGGATCGCGCATGGATGCCAAAGGTTTGCGCGGAATTCGGCTGTGCCTTTTGCTGCAGCACCACCTCGCCCGGTACGATCAGGCTTTCATGACCACCCCAGCTTACACCCAATTTGAAGAGCTTGAGGTGGTCGGCGAAGGCGCGGATATCGACGCCGTCGCGGAAGATGAAGGAAAACAGGCCGGAGGTGCCGTTGAGGCCGGCAGGCAGGCGGTTGGCGAGGCCCGGGTGGCAGACCGTCTCCACCACCTCGAGCTTCTGCACGCGCCGGGCGATCTCGAGTGCCGATGCCTCATGCGCCCGCATGCGCAGCGGCAGCGTGCGCAGGCCGCGGATCAAGAGCCAGGCATCGAAGGGCGAAAGCTTGCCGCCGAGATAGGGATAGGCCTCTGCCTTGATGCGCGCGATCATTTCTTTCGAGCCGGCGACGATGCCCGCCACCACATCGCTGTGGCCGCCGAGATATTTCGAGGCCGAATGGATGACAAGATCGACGCCGAGCGTCAGCGGCCGCTGGAAGAACGGGCTCGCCCAGCTGTTGTCGATCATCGAGACGACGCCGTGGCGCTTGGCAAGCGCCGCGAGCGCGCCGACATCATGCGCCTCCATCACCCAGCTCGTCGGGCTTTCCAGATACAGGAGCTTGGCGCCGGGCAGCGCCTTGGCAACTGCCTCCTCGTCGCGCCCGTCGACATAGGTCACCTCGATCTTCATCCGCTTCAGGATAGTGCCGAACAGGCGGAAGGCATCGGGATAGACATGTTTGACGGCGACGATGCGGTCGCCCGGCTCGACGAAGCTCAGCACGGCTGACGAGATCGCCGCCATGCCGCTCGCAAAACCGAGCGCATCCTCGGCACCTTCGAGTTTTGCCAGCATTTCTTCGAAGGCGCGCACGGTCGGATTCAGCCCGCGCGTATAGGTCGGCCGTACCTTCTCGCCGCGATAGACGGTGATCATCTCGTCATAATCGGAAAAGGTGAAAAGCGAAGTCTGGAAGATCGGCGGCACGACGGCGTCGGCGAAGTTGCCGTCGTCGTGGGCGGTGATGATGGAGGCAAGATCGAACGGGTCTTCGCCGCTGTTCATTTGGACATTTCCTTGATGTCTTCCTCGACAATGTCGAGGATCTTCAATGTTTCCGCACGCGCCGCCTCGGCATCCCCGGCCGCGATCGCGTTGAAAAGGGTGCGATGAAAGGGAAAGGACCGGCGGGCGAAATCCTGCCGGTCGAAGGGATGCTCCCAGAAGCGCTCGAAGGTCTCGCGCATCTGCTCGAGAAGCTGGCGAAACAGCGGATTGTGGGTGGCGTCGTAAACGGCGAGATGGAAAGCCAGATCCTCCGGCCCCGAGGTGCCCTTCTCCAGGTGCACCCGCTCCATCTCGTTGAGTTTTTCCTCGATGACGACGAGGTCCTTCGCCGTGCGCCGTCTCGCTGCGACCATGCCCGCCTCGCATTCAATTCCGCGGCGAACCTCCAGCGTTTGCAGCAGCGCATCGCGCAGATGCACCGCATCGAAGGACAGCGGCATATGGATCGTCGCCCTAGACACCGGCTTCAACAGATAGGTGCCGCTGCCCTTGCGCGTCTCGATCACCCCGAGCGCCTGGAAGTGGCGGATCGCCTCGCGAATCGTGGAACGCCCGACAGCAAGGGCCGCCATCAACTCGCGCTCCGCCGGCAGCCGGTCCCCCGCCTGCAAGCGCGCATCCTCGACATAATCCGCCAGCGCATCGGTCACCTGACGCGCGCGGTCCATGACGGGAAGCGGCCTGATCACCGGCCTGTCGCTAAGGTTTGCCTTCATGGTTCCCCATTTTTCTATCAGGCAGTCAGGCTTGAAATTGGTCTGACATCTTAGCATTTCTCAAACGAGGAAGGACGTCAAGTCCACTCTCCCGCCTCTTTCGCATCAAATTTTAGTCGATGTAGCGGCCGTCGTTCAGGTGGGTGCGGGCAGGAAAGCCGCGCTTGGTTTCCACGATTGCCCGCTTCGCTTCTTCGTCGGTCTTCACCCGATGCCGCGGCCACGGTTGACAGCACGTTCGCGCCGTTCCGCGATAATCTGCTCACTGCTTTCCTGGCGGACGGTCTGCTGCAGGACCTTCAACCTCTCCTGCATCGCCGCGAAGGCCGGGCGCTGCGCCGGCGGGACCCGATTGATGAGATCCTTTTCACCGCGGATGATGGCATTTCGCCCGAAACGCTCGTCAAGCGCCTTGCTGATGGCGGCGAACTCCCGGCGAATGCTCGGATCGAGAGAACCAACGGAACCGCTCAGCTTCCGACCATTCTTCTTCGCTTCCGCTGTCAGCCGCTGGATCGCCTCTTCCGCAGCTTTCGACAAGCCCGGAATGGCAACCGCCATCCGCCGGCGCTCTTCGATAATGGCCCGACGCTCGGCTTCGAGGGTGTTTGCATAGGCGGTCCCAAGCGACCGCAGGCGGGCTGCCACTTCGGGCACGGCCCGCATCACCTCTTTCCGCTCCCGGCCGGACGCCAGCATCCGATCCATCAGGCGATCGGAGCCACGTAACGGACCGTAGGCGGCCGGATCGTTTGCCACCGCGGCGGCGATGCGATCAGCAGCAAAGCCTTTCCGGAGCAGTTCCTCGACCTTGTCGACGGCACCTGACGGATTGCGCCAGATGGTTGTCGCGACGTTGGCCAATGCGGCACGCTGCTGGCGATAGAGAGGGTTGGAGAGCGCTCGCAATCGAGCCTCGTCGTCGACCGACGTCTTGAACTCGGTGACGGCGGCGAGCATGGGCAGCACGGGCACATTCTCTTTCCCTACCCCTTTCTCTGGCTCCTTGGCCGGAACGGCACTGACAGCCACGACGATCTTCGAGCGATCCTGCCGCTCGGCGAGATGCTGCTCCTCGGCAAAACGCTTCACGGCTTCGAACAGCCCAGTCAGTTCCTCGTGCCGGGCGGCCGGCAGATTTTCCGGCATGCGCCCCTCCATGTTGCGTTCAGCAACCGCATCCGCCTTCGAGGTGAATGCACTCCAGCCAAAGCGGGCCGTTAACGCTTCGCTGACCGCCTTGATCTCCTGCACGATGGTGCGGTCCTCGGCGGCGAGCGCAAAGGCCGACTTATAGGCGTCGTCCCCACCCCGGCTGCGCACCGCCTCAATCTCCATAAGACGCGCCGCTGCGCGTTCGGAGAGCGCAGGGATCGACAATGACATATAGGAGCGACGCGTCTGTTCACGGAGTTCGAACCGTTCGGCGTTTCTGCGGAACTCGGTCGCATGGGCCCGGGCCAAGGGAAGCAATTCCCTCACAGCCGCCATGGCGACCTCGCGCTCGTTGCGCGCCGCGCGTCCGTCGACGATCAGCTCGGAACCACGCAGCCGGCCGAGCCGGTCGGGTGCTGCCGTAAGATCATCAGTGAGCCTGCGGGGTTGAGTGCCGACGTCCGAGGCGAGCGCATTCAGGGCAACAAGTGCTGCATCCGGATCCCGGTAGATCTTATTGAGCAGCGGCCGAAGGACTGCTTCCCGCTCCGTCCAGGCCGGCGAGGAATGCTGTGCCAGCCGCGCATCCGCCTCGACGCTCCTGACGAACGAAGTGGTCGGCGGGATCAGATAGTGTGCTTCGCCAGCGCTTGCGCCCGAGACGATGTGGGATTCAGTTCGCGCCTCGTTGTAGGCGACCCGCCGTTCTCGCTCGATGGCAAAGCCGAGCGCCACGCTTGCCCTTTCCCAGAGCTTTTCCACCTGCTCCCTCTTTGCGGCAATCCACGTCCAGCGCCGGGAAAGGCTTTCCTCCATCTCGGCTGCGGCGAGCGAAAGATGATCGAGCCCGCGGCGCCGAGCGAAGTCTTGCGCCTGGGCGCGATAACCGGCCTCGCTTTCAAAATCGAGCGTCGTCGTCTTGGCGCCGGAACGCGACAATCGCTCGACGAGCTGCTTGAACACATCCGGCCGATGACTTTCCCGCTCGATGCGCTCCTGGCGCGCTTCGGCGGTTTCGATCTGTCTGGCCGTCCAGACGTTGCGGTCGACTTCCCTCTCCTCGTAGCGCTTGTGACCTGTCGCCTCGTCGACAATGGCAATCTGGACCTTGACCCGCTCGACACCATCCTTGCGCAGCGTAATGGTGTCGCCGTCGGAGATGCCGGCGTCTTCGAGCGCTTTCGGCAGGCTGACGCCCCACAGGCGATGGACGGTTCCGTCATCCGTCCTGACATCGGCATAGGGGCTGTCGTCGGCATCCTCATCATCGGGCCGGAATTTGGCTTCGCCGGTTTCGACAAGCTCGCCGGTGACACCCGCGGCGTGATCGACACGCGGTTTGCGTCCCCATTCCGGTCTCGGCTCAAAATCCTCTTTCGCTGCATAAAGGTCGACGCGGTCACGATGCCGGGTCATCGACACATAGGTCAGATGCCGGTCCATCATGCCGGTGGCGAGCACGAAGGTGCGGTCGACGGTGGCGCCTTGCGATTTGTGGATCGTTGCGGCATAGCCGTGATCGACATTGCGATAGCTCTCCTCGCTGAAGACGACCTTGCGGCCATTGTCGAGCAGAACCGACAGCAGCGGATCGCCGCGTTTGTCACCGGTCGCGACGACCGTGCCGAGCATGCCGTTCTTGACGTATTGCGGCCCGGAGTGCTTGGCCCGCGGCTCGAGGAAGCGAGCATTTTCCAGGAAGATGATGCGGTCGCCGACGGCAAATTCCCGCGTCCCGCGCTCGGTCCCGAAGCTCCGGCTTTCGCCGAGCGCCCCCTCTTGCGTCATCACCGATCGCAGCGCCTCGTTCAGCTTGCGGACATCGTCGTTGGTGTGGGCGAGCACGAGCAGCTCGTCGCCGCGAAGATGGCCATCTCTACCTTCCGAGATCGACCGACCGATTGCCTGCTTGCGCGCAACAGCCCAGTCGGAGACGATCCGATCGATCGCTTCCTCGCGCGTATCCGCCTCGACCAGATGCCCCTGTTGAGCATAGGCGTCGAGACCTTTCTCGATCTCGCCGCGGGCAAAGAGCCGTGAGGCGTCACGGGCCCACGCCTCACGCTGGCGGCGCACGCCGGCAAGCTCGGCAAAGCCGATCCGTTCGGTGATTGCCCGAAAGGCAGCACCTGCCTGGATCGGCTGCAGCTGCATCGCGTCACCGACGAGAACGACCTTTACCTCAGCCTCCTCGGCAATCTTCAGCACACGGGCCATCTGCTGCGACGACACCATGCCGGCCTCGTCGATGACCAGCACATCCCCGCGATGGAGCGTGTCGCGCCCATTTGCCCAGGCGAGTTCCCACGAGGCAAGTGTGCGCGAGGTGATGCCGGAACTGTCTTCCAGCCCTTCCGCCGCCTTGCCCGCAAGGGCTGCGCCGATCACCCGGTGCCCCTCGCCTTCCCAGGCGAGACGGGCCGCGGCAAGCAGCGTCGATTTGCCGGCCCCGGCCAGGCCGACGACGGCGGCAATACCGCTATCACCGGTGACATGACGGATGGCATCGACCTGCTCCGCATCGAGCCGGAACGGCGTTTGGGGATCGCCGCTCTCGACGCGATCAATCGCCGCTTCAACGTGCCGCCTGGAAACACCGAAGCCACCGCGCGCCGACAATGCCCGTGCCGACAGCGCCATGTCATATTCGATACGCAGGATGTCCCGCGTGGTGAACACGGCAGGCTCGGCCGCCTTCCCTGTCTCTTGATCGATCTCCTGCGGCTTCAAGATGACCAACTGGTCCGACGCCATCAGCCGGGCGCGGATGTTGGCGAAGTCCGCGGGATCGTCGACAGTGCGGTGTAGCGCTTTGGCGATATCCCTCTCGTCGAAGGTCGAGCGTTCGTTGCCGAGTTGCTTCAACAGAAGCTCCGGCTCGGCGAGCAACCGGTCGGCCATCTCCTGGCGCCGTGCAAGATCAGCCGGCGCGAAGTAGAGTTCCCTGCCCTTGCGGGCGAGTGCGGCCTTCTCCGGCCCGAGATGTTTTTGCGCGATACCGTCGAGGCCCTGTTCGGCATAGGAGCGCCCATCGAGGCGGATCTCATGGCCGGCGAGCGCCAGATGCCGGTTGGCCGTCTCCGCCCAGGCGATCTTCCACGCCTTCATCGTTTCCTTGTCACCGGCCCAGACCTTATAGACGATCTTGCCGGTCGGCCGGTCGGGGGTGACGACACGCAACGGCTTGCCGTCCTCTCCCAGAACCGCAACTTTCTTCCGCCCGAATCCTTCCTCCGTCAGCGGCCGGAGCGTCATCATCAGGTGGATATGCGGGTTGCCATCCTTGTCGTGATAGACCCAGTCGGCGATCATTCCTTTCGAGGTGAGATTGTCGCGAACGAAGTCGCGCACCAGCGCGATGTTCTCTGCCCGCGTCAGCTCTTCCGGCAGCGCGATGATCAGTTCCCGGGCAAGCTGCGCATCCGCCCGCCTCTCAAAGGCATCGACCGCATTCCAAAGCACTTCGCTCGCCCGGGCGACAGATTGCCCGTCGATCCCATTCTTCAGCCAGGCCGGGATTTGATCGGGCAGCGCCAGTTCCTCATGCATCAGCTCGGAGGCGCCGCCGCGATAGCTGAACGACGTTCCCACCTGTTCGTCGATCATCCGGGCGCGATGACGATAAGCGGCGGCCGAGACGATACTGCGTCCCGCCCCCCTGCTGATCACCTGCGCTCTGACGAACATGATCGCCACTGGTGTCTCCAGATTGATCCAGGCACGTCGCGACAGCGACGTATATTGCGCCCTCGAACAGATCGGACCGTAGAGCCGATGCCGTTTTTCCGGTTGCAGGGTAGCGCACTTTACTATCTTATTATAGTCAGTATAATCGAACATCGCGCTATCTGAACCGCGAAAGGAACCGCGAATGTCGACCAAATCATCGATCGCCGATCTCGACGCCCAGATCGAGAGGCTGCGCGAACGCAAACGTCTATTGATCGTCAAATCGGCGGAACGGTTTGCCCGCGCTGTCACCAAATCCGGCCTGGCCGAGATGGAGATCGCCGATGAGGAGGTCGATCGGATCGTCGAGGAGATCGCCGCGCGGTTTCGCAAGGGGGAAAGGAAAGGGGTCGTTGTCCCTGCTCCTCAAACGCGTCGACCAGCAGATAGCGGCGCTGGAGCGCAGGGGCAGGTTCCAAATGACGGCTGAACGCAAGCGCGACACGCGCGAGAAAATCCTGCTCGGCGGGATCGTCGTCCGAGCTGGATTTGCTGGGGTAGAAATTAGAGCGTCGGACATAGTAGAGACCAGCGGCAGAGTGATACGCCCCTGTTCCAATCGTCTGCGCCGGCTAAGATGACGGCGAGAGCCGCCTCAGAAGTCCAAGGCGGAGCAGACCGTCGAGATCTGCCTAGATCACTGAGCCTCGGCGACGGCCAAATCGGCCTATGCTTCTGGAGCTCCGTCCAACAAGCCGTCATATAATTCCAACAGCACGTTGGTGATCGCCTGCCCGAGAGCGTTGCCGGCGGAGCGTAACTCCTCTTCACTGCCGTCACGGGCCGCCTTGGCAAGCTCAAAGCCTTGCTCGCCGACGATCTGCTTTGCCGCTTCGATCGCCCAGAGCCCAAAGTCGCCTCGGCTATCGATTTTGATTGTTTCGTTCATTGTTGATTCCAGCTTGTCGCGGGCGAAAGGTTTAACCGACACCCCCGCGATGGCAAAGTACGGTGCGGGCAATATCCCCAAACTAGGAACCATCCATCACCGTTTTGAACCGACAGGATCACTGGCTTACCGAAACGCGCAGTCGCCGAAGGGCGCACCCACCTATTTGGGCCGCTTAGTCGCCAATCGGCGCGATCCGTTGCGCACCCATTCGCTCATTTACCCATTCACGATTCAGGCCTCGAAGATCGCCCCTCAGGCGAAACGGCTAGTGGTATACCATTAGCCTATCCTGCCATCTTTCACCAAATCGGCCTGGATGTCGTGCCCGACGCAGCCCATGCTGTTGCGAGCCGTCAGACAAAGCAACAGCGCTCACAGGCGCAAGCCTGTGATCCGCGCCGGAGGAACAGCATGGTGGCCAGATCGATTTGGTGAAAGATGCTGAAGCGAGGCCTCGTCGTGAGCTGCCGGGATGTCCCTGACCGGAGGGAGCGGGCATCGACGGCACGCGAACGATGAGACGGCGAGCGCACCGCAGGAGAGAAGGATCATCTGGAGCGGACGCCCGAAGCATGAGGGCGTAGCGTAGGGCGATCCTCATCTCCGTCTTGTTTGAGGAAGTCGAGGCAGCGTCCGCTGATCGGCCCGATAGGCCGGGCGGGTGTTAACCCGCTCCGCAGGGAGAGGGGTGCTTGAGGGGAGAAGCGGCAAGTCTTTCGCCTCAAGACCGCGCCGGCTCGATGCCGGCAAGTCATGGGAATGGGAAGAGACGAGAGACGGGCTCCGCCGTCTCTCGCCGAGCATCAATCGTAGACGATCCGCGCGGCGCTGATGCAGATGCCCGTTTCGTGGGATATATCGCGGATGATCGGGCCGAGCCCACCCAGTTCTGCATCGGTCAGGCCGATTGTGCCCGGATAGCTGATTTCGATGCCCTCGCAGTCCGCATAATGCCACTCGCCATTGTTGACCCGATATTCACGAGTGGCGAAGTCGATTTCGAGGTCGTCAAGAAGGGTGATCTGGAAGCGGTTGAAGCATTCCTTTTCGCCCTCGAGCTGGAAGGCAGTGATGCCTTCGAGATCCGGTTCGCACACCTGTTCGCCCTGTAGCGCCATGATCGATCGCGCCCGTGCCATTGCGCATGCAAGCCCGTCGGCGAGCCGGTCGTGCAACGCTCTCGAAAAGTTATCTGTGCAACCGATGCGGTTCGCAAGGACGATTAGCCTGAAGCCCGCAAGCAGGGCAAGCTGATGGACGTAGTACCAGTCATTGGACATCGTATTGTCTCCATTCGTTCTGACGAAAGGAGGCCGCACAGTAGCCGCGAGGGGTCAGGGATCGCGGCACGCGACCGCCAGCGGCGGCAAGCGGAGGAACCGATTTTCTGACGCCGGCCGGCAGCCGGCGACTGAAAATTGGAGGGGCCGTGCAGTCCTTGACGCCGGAGTGGCGGGTGCACAATAGGACGTCAGAGAAGAAGAGTACCGCGGTGCCGGCAGGCGCCGCGACCGTTTCCGGCGACTAGCCGGCTGAGGAACCACCCGGCGCCGTTTCGACACGAGGCGGCGGCCTCGCCCTTGCCGCGAGGTGGATCGTGACTGAAGGCGGAAGCGGGCTCCGGGATGACGCGAAGCGACACAGTAGAGCCAGGCCAACGAAGGCCACTCGCCCGAACACATGTTCCCTACCTCAAACATCACAGGGATGAATCAATCCGGCGCAATGGATTCAAATCTGTCGTTGGACGTAGAGTCGGTGATCGGCGATTCTATCGGTATGATCGCGCAGCCTTACCAACTCTATGTCGAACGCACGGACGCCTCGAGGAACATGGCGCGCTACTACGCCATGGATATATCCCCGACACTGTTCGGGCAGACCTGCCTGACGCGGCGCTGGGGACGGATCGGTGCATACGGGCAGTTAAAGGCCCACGTCTTCGCCAGAGAAGAAGAGGCAGTGTCGCTGTTTCTCGACCTGCTCCGCCAGAAGCGATCTCGCGGCTATCGCCCGAAAGCGCATAAGCGACAGGGAGCTCCTAACCTTTGATCGTTGGTGGCGAAGCAGAGCTTCGAGCCTGCCGCTCGATCCGGCGCGCCTGGCTCGCGACACGGCCGAAGCCTCCGTCAGAACGGAGGCTCCGAGGTTGCCCATCCTTCCTGTTCTGCCACGATCATCTCGCGCTCGGCCAGTGCAAGTTCGAGTTCGGTCTCGATCTGCCGGCGCTCGGCGGGATCGGCGTTGCGGAGCTCGGCTTCGAGTTCGAGGATCGTGCGGTCGAGTTCGTTCGTCATCGTCGTCTCCTTGACGTTTGTGAAAGACGCGCGCTCGGGTCATGGCGGGATAGAGGGGTCAAGGATCGCGGATGCGACCGGCGGAGCCGGCGAGTGGGGGTGCCGATTTTGTCGGAGTGGAGGGAATCGGAGCGGAGACAAAATTGGGGGAACCGCTCGTCCTTGAGGCCTCTATCCCGCCATGACATCCTCGGAGGGACTGAGCAGACAACCAACCTCTCGTGTGGCACCGATAATGTCGGGAGCGGCAGATTGTGTCGCGGCGCTCGGAACGCCGTGTGCTGCGCTCGATCAGAAGCTGTGGAAATCCAGGGTTTAAGCCGCAAACACGAGCATCGAGCGATGACAGAAGGATAACCGCCTGTCACGGATTCCGTTATCAATCACGATGCGGAGACTGATATGACCACCACCAATGAAATCGCCGACAAGATCGCCACCGAGCACAGCCTGACCAAGGCCCAGGGCAAGGCGATCGTCGAAGCTGTGATTTCTTCGATCACCGATGCTGCTGTTGCTGGCAACGAAACATCCCTGCCAGGCTTCGGCAAGTTCAAGGTCAAGGAAACACCTGAGCGCGAGGCGCGCAATCCTGCGACCGGCGCAACGATCAAGGTTGCAGCGGCGAAGAAGCTGGCTTTTACGCCGGCCAAAGCCCTGAAGGATGCCCTGAACAAGTAAGCGAGTTCGGCTTGGGTGCGCGAGAGCCGGCGACATCGCATGCTCGGACGGACTGGCAAGCATCCCACCGTCCCGAGGGCACCGAAAACCGGAAGCAGGCTCGACACCAGCTTCCGGCTTCCTCATGTGGCAGACGCCGCCTTTTGGGCGGGGTCCCCTTCGTCCGATCACGCGGCTTCGCGGTTTGGGCGGTTCCAGATATAGGGCTCGCCGTTGCCTGAGACCGCCTTCCAGCCGGCTCCGAGCTCGGCGCCCTTGGCAACGGCCCTGAAATCCGGCGCGTCGCGCGAGACACGTTCGATCGGATGCAGGCGGACCTTCATTGCGACCGTGAGGGTACGGACGTTGCCCTGAATGACGTTGCCGTTGGTGGTGAATTCGCCGATGACTGCCATGACTTGGTTCCTTTCCGCTTGGTCGGGTCGCGCCATTGCGACCTCGATGGCGGTGTTCAGGACGGAGGCGATCGGCGCCGCACCCGAAGGGCTGGAACGAAGTGAAAGACGGCCGGATAGGGCTATTTTGCTTCGCGATGCAAAGGCGGGTTCGCCCGCCGGCGGAAAATAGTCCGTGACGGCAGTTGCGGGCAGACGATCGAGACGCAGTCGTCCTGCGGCCACACCCGGTTCATCGAGATCAGCTGTGGTGCGCCGATGTTCAAAGTGGAAGGCAGCCGCTCAGGGATTGGCATATTGGCATTTGCCCGCCAGCGACGCGACATCACGCGGGCCGCAGCCATCACCTGCGACAGTTTTTCGCGTCCTCGTCCCATCGACGCCTGCGTCTGACACATCCCCATTGCGGCCTCCGCTTGCGCGAGATAAGTCGCGCATTGGACGTCGCCTGCGGCATCAGGCGAACCATATTCAATCAGATTTGACGCCAATCCCAGCTACCATCAGCCGGAATCGGTATCCTGAGATGCGAAAAATTCGCCTCCAGCACCGGGCGCGACGATTGCGACCGTAAGGCCTCGCCGAGAAGGCGGGCGATCTTCACATCGTCAGCGGGTGCGATCGATGCGGCCCGCATGGGCTGCGAGGATCGGCCGCAACGCCTGGCGAATATCTTCTAGAAAGCGCGGGCCGAACCAGCCGCGCGGCGTTTGGCCGGCGTCGAAGTACCAGGACCGTTCGGCGATGTCGTAATTATATTCGCTGACGGTTACCCAACCGCGCTTGAAGACCGAAAGGCCGGCGCGACGCAGTTCGAGATCGGGAATTTCGAGCGCGATCTGGTCGGATCGCGGCGGAGTTCCCGATATCGGCAGGATCACCAGATGGGTCATGTTCTGGCGAGGATCGGGCACCGTAAGCGCCAGACAGACCGGCCGGTCCTTCTCGCCATGCTCGCGTCCTTCGTCGGCCTGCCAGCGCCAGAGATAGGGATAGCTGACGATGGTGCCGTTCGTAAAACGCTCAGCCGTCATGATCCCCAGCCTTATAGTCCGCCGATTGCCGGTCGAGCTCGCCGATGAGAAGTTCCGCCAGTTCGGAAGGAGTTTCGCCGGCGGCATAGACACGACGTGGATCCTCATTGCCCTTGAGGCGCTCGAACAGTTCGGTTGAGAGCACGACCAGCGATTCCCGGCCGTGCTTGGTGAGCGTAATCGGTGCGCGCCGAGCCTCGTCGTGATAGTGTCCGAAATGGCGGATGAATTCCGCAGTACTGACGGTCTTGGTGTTCATGAAAGTCTCCATGAGAGCGTTTTCTGCATTATACAGAAAATGCAGAAAACTTCAATTCGTGCAGATGCCACTTCCAGAGGTACATGCAAACTGCCACTTTACTCATCGATCTCAGGAACCATCGCATCCAAAATCCATCTGTCATCTCGTCCGCCCGTAAACTTGCTGGAAGAGCGTCAAGATTTGGTGCCGGGGCGATTTCGCTTGACCCATGGAGGATTACCGCTCGGATTTTGATCTACTGATCATCGTCAACAACCGTAAGCTTTGCGCTTCGCCGAGTACTGGCACAAGGCAGCCGACCGGCTGATCCACGACAAATCGATCGAAACGCCGGTGAGCTTCATCGTTCATTCGAGGCGCGAGGTGAACACTAACCTGGAAGAAGGACGGTACTTCTTTTTCGATATCCGCAAGGAAGGGATCGTTCTCTCTGAACTCGATGATGAGCTCCTTGCGGAGCCGCAGCCACTCGCCGTAGCCGATCGACTGCGCTTGGCGGAGGAACATTTTGAGCTGAAATTTAGCGAAGCGACGGTCATTTTGGAAACGGCTAAGTTTCAGCTTGGCAGATCAGAAAGGACCCCCGACGCTTGGACGAATTGGGCTGCTTTCAGCCTTCACCAGTCATTCGAACAAGCTTACTCCTGCGTCCTGCTGACACTCACCAATTACGGCCGCCTCCCACAACATCAAATTCTTCCGCTCACTCGTTGAGGAACAGGACCGCCGTCTTGAGAGCGTTTCCTCGCGATCAGCATCGTGAGCGCGCCTGGTTCAACACTCTTAACGAGGCCTATGTTAAAGCCCGGTATTCCAAGCATTTCGAGATCAAACGAGAAGGCTCTCAGCGCGCTGGCAGAGCAAACGGCTTTATTGCTTGAGCTGGTCAAGGCAGTGTGCTCCGAGCATCTGGCGAAGCTTGAGCGGAAGAGGGGGTCGGAACCACATCAAGCCGTGCAATGACGATCGGGATACGCAAAGTCCGTCCTATCCGCCCACCGCTTTCAGCTCGACAAGCGCCTTGATCGGCAGGTGATCCGAGGCAATCCGCGCCAGCGGCGTGTCGTGCGCCTCCACCTCCGAGATGATCCCCTTGCGGTTGGCGATGATGCGGTCGAGGGCGAGAAGCGGCAGGCCGGCGGGGAAGCTGGGGACGGCGGGGGGTAGCGGGCCGAAGGCGGATTGGAAGGTGTTGAGCGAGGAGCGGTCGCCGAGCCGCCATTCGTTTAGGTCGCCGAGCAGGATGGTCGGCATCTCCTGTCTGTCGTTGATGAGTTCGACCAGCATACGGGCCTGCTGGGCTCTGTTATGGCGTAGCAGGCCGAAATGCGCGGCGATGATGCGCAACACCCCGCCCTGCTCCAGCTCGATCTCGGCCACCAGCGCGCCACGCGGCTCCAGCCCCGGCAGCTTGACCTGGTGCACGTCATGCACGAGCCCCTTCTTGAAGAGCACGACATTGCCGTGCCAGCCATGCGCCTTGGCCATGCCGGCAACCGGCACCGGGATCAGCCCGGTCTCGCGCTCCAGCCGACCGAGATCGAGAATGCCGGTGCGTTCGCCGAAGCGCGTATCGGCCTCCTGCAGCGCGATGACGTCGGCGCCGATTTCATGGATCACCCGGCTGGTGCGCTCCGGATCGAAGCGGCGATCGGTGCCGACGCATTTGTGTACGTTGTAGGAGGCGATCAGCGTTCCCACACTGCGCGGCCGTGTTTCCGTGTAGGCCGGGTCGAGTCGCTTCTTCCTGCTTCTGATCGAGGCGAGAATGCTGGAAGGAAGATTATCTTTCTTGGCGTGCATCGGAAGGCGCGATCGTTCCGTTGATCAAAAAGGCTTCTCTCGGCAGTATAGGAGGGCAAGCGGAACTTGCCATGTCAAACGCCAAAAAAACGCGCGTAGCATCGACATGCAACGCACCGGTTTCTTGTTTTATGCATGTCGTCCTCCCAAAACGGCTGCACAGTTTTGGGCGACTTGCATCAGAGATAAGGCGAACCCAGCCACAGCACCTTCTCGAGCAGCCGCACCGGGAAGGGCCGCGCCCGCAAACCGTCGAGCGTCACCGGCGTCGCCGATTTCAGGGTTTCCTCGATATGCTCGTCGATCTCGCCGGCAAAACCTTCGTTCAGCACTTCGAGATCGACCTCGAAATTCAGCCTGAGCGAGCGTGGGTCGAGATTGGATGAGCCGACATAAGCCCAGGTGCCGTCGATCGTCAGCAGCTTCGAATGGCTGAAGCTGCCGGTCGAGCGCCAGATGCGGCAGTAACCCTTGAGGATCTGGTCGAATTGCGCCGTCATCGCCCGGTCGACCAGCACGAGGTTGTTGACCGCGGGCACGACGATATCGACTTCGACGCCGCGCCGCGCCGCCGTCACCAGGGCGCTGATCAATTCGCGGTCCGGCAGAAAATAGGGTGACATGATGCGGATCGATTGGCGCGCCACGGAAAAGGCGCCCATCAGCATCTTGTGGTTGGTCTCGACGCTGCGATCGGGCCCGGAGGCGACTACGCGCATCAGGATGGGATCGCCGGGACTGCGCTGCGGCGGTTCGATGCGCCAGGCCTCGCCATTCAACAGCTCCCGCGTGGAGAAGCGCCAATCCTCGGCAGCAAGGTCGAAGAGGTCGGCGACAACAGGGCCGGTGATGCTGAAATGCGTATCGTGAGCAAAGCTCTCGCCGGTCGCCTCCTCGCTGAAGCCGGCGCGGATGTTCATGCCGCCGGTCAGCGCGATCTTCCCGTCGACGATCAGGATCTTGCGGTGGGTGCGCAAATTGGCATAGGGCAGCCGCAACCCCATGATGACGTTGCCGTTGAAGACGGCGACGGTGACGCCCCCGTCCCGGAGATGGCCGAGAATGCTCGGCACCGAATAGCGTGCGCCGACCGCGTCGATCAGCACCCGGACCGCCACGCCGCGCTTGGCCGCCGCAATCAGCGCATCGGCGATGCGAAGGCCGATCGCGTCGCGATCGAAAATATAGGTTTCGAGCAGGATGCTGCGCGCCGCCTCGTCGATGCTCGATTTCATCGCCGCATAGGCCTCGTCGCCGGTCTCCAGCACGTCGATCGAATTGCCTGAGGTCAGCGGATTGCGCGTTACCCGATCGCCGAGCGTCTGGAGCGCCGCAAAGCGGCGGCCGAACTGGCTGATCACCGTTTCGGCCTCAGCGTCGAACGTTTCCAGCTCGTCGAACTCGGCCGCCGGCAGCAGCGCGTCGCGGCGGATGCTCAGCGATTTGCGGCGGATGCGGTTGATGCCGGCAATCGCATAGAGCACCGCACCGATGATCGGTGACAGGATGATGACGCCGACCCAGCCGATCGCCGCACGCACCTCCTCCTTAGTCATGGCGGCATGGATCGCCGCCGCGGCCCCCATGGCGATCGAAACGACAAAGAGGATATGCGGCCAGTAGGTCGACAGGAGATAGAACATCGCTGGCCAATATAGCCGCGAAACGGCAGCGTTCAATCGCGCCGGCTCTCTCCCATGACGCGAAATTTTTCGCCGTGACCATTTTGCCTGCCCGGCCACCCGTTTCGCCGCGGGAACAATCCCGGCGCCCGACGATTGATCCGGAGAGATGAGGATCGCATCATGAACATCGCTGCAAGCGTCGGCCCCGCCTTGGCGCTCGACGTCGCGGAAGCGGAAAGCATCGCCCAACTGCGGCATCAGGCCGAAAGCTGCACCCGCTGTGATCTCTACAGGAATGCCACGCAGATCGTCTTCGGTGAAGGGCCGCGGAAAACCGAGATTGTCCTTGTCGGCGAACAGCCGGGCGACCAGGAGGATGTGGCCGGTCGGCCGTTTGTCGGTCCCGCCGGCCGGTTGCTCGATCGCTGCCTTGAGGAGGCCGGTCTCGACCGTCAGCGCTGCTATGTCACCAATGCCGTCAAACATTTCAAGTTCACGCCCCGCGGCAAACGTCGGCTGCACGCAAAACCCAATGCCGGCGAGATTAGGCGTTGCGCCTGGTGGCTTGGAGCCGAACTCAACATCCTGCAACCGAAACTCGTCGTCACCCTCGGCGCTAGCGCGCTTTATGCGCTGCTCGGGCCAAAGGTGAAGCTGACGCCGGAACGCGGCCATATCCTACAGCCGGCTAATCATCCGCCTGTCCTCGTCACCATCCACCCCTCTTATCTCCTGCGCATCCGCGACGAGGCCGAGCAGCAGCGGCTGCGCCTGGATTTCGTGTCAGATCTGCACAAGGCGGCCGAGTTTGGCGCGCGCTGAACGTGTTTCTCAACCCTGTTATGCTGCATCGCGAAAATATTTGCGGTTGCAGCGTGATTTTGCTTGAAACGCTCCCGTTCCTCTGGAACCATCCAAGGAGTATCGCGTTCGGATGACGGCATCATTTGACTGGAGATCAGCGATGGCAGAAACTCGGGACGAGTGGATCAAGAAACGTGCATACGCCCTCTGGGAAGAAGAGGGCTATCCAACAGGGCGAGAATCCATCCATTGGGAACAGGCACGACACGAGCGCGAAGCGCTCGAACGGTCGAGCGCCTCTTCGGACGGCAAGGAAGTGAAGCCCAAGGCGAAGCGTAACGTCGCCGGCAGCAAGACCAACGGCGTCGTGACCCCTGCGCCGAAACGGACGGCAAGCCGAAAGACAGCTCTTTAAATACCGGAATACCGAGCAACTGAATTGAAAAAAGGGCGTCGTCTCGGCGCCCTTTGCTGCTGTTTGTCATAAGTTTGAATTAGTTCTGCATTATCGAATTTCGGAGGATGGGCTTCCATGCGGGGGTGAACAGAGGCCGGATGACGTTGCACGCTTTCAGGCTTCCTGAAAAAGTTGAGCCCTCGCCCAAAAACCGGGAACAAGTCTATGCGCTGGCTGTTTATGGCGAAACCCGGGAAGTTGCCATGAACGACGACCGCACCAATATCCGTTCCGTCCCGCTTGCCGCAGCCGACACCCGCACTGCGATCGCGGTCGTCTAGAGGGATGGAAATGTCGCTCCTCGTCATCGCCGCCCTGCTTTATCTCGGGCTCGCGCTCGGCTTCATCCTAGTCGTCGACAATCTCGTCGGGCTGGTTTTCCGCGATTCACGTGCGCCGGCTCAGCCGCCCTTCTTCAATATCGGCCGCGCCTTCGCCGCATCGCAAAAACTCCATCGAAAGTAGCACTGCGGCGCCGTTGGGCGCGACCTGTCGCTGAACCTCATCCAATACCGGCGCTGTCCAATTCGGGTATTTGCGCATCAGATCCACCTCGCTCGTGCAGCTGTCGTCACGCGCCGTCAGTTCGACCGAGATCGAGCGGCGGGATCCAGGCGGCCCTCGACGAGATGGTTAGCACCATCATGATGGTGCCAGCCGTCGTGAGAGACGGGAATGCGCGCGCCGCTCTGGCTGACCAGCACGGCATCGCGCTCGACCCCCCTTTGCAGCAGCCAGTCGCGCGGCGCCATGAGGCGGATGTCGACCTCGTAGGAACGGGCCCTCCCTTGCCTGAGTCACCGTATAGGACGGGGGACACTTGGCCATTGACGTCGATCCTGCCGTTTCCATCGGCTTTGACGATGTGGTTTTCCATGCGTTCGGCTCCCTCAAGTAGTGGCTCATGCGAGGCTGTCTCCTCGAAAACCGAGCGGAGGCGGCTTTTGTTCTGAAATCCGGATCAGTGATCACAAGGCCGGAACTTTCGGTCGCAACATCAGTTTGCCCCCTTTGCACACTCCGAAAAGGAGGCCGAACGGCGTGCCTGGGCGACGGTCAACAAGGAAAGCGGCGGCGGCAACAAATCCGGTTCCGGTCGCGGAAAGAAGGATACCCATGAATCCTCCGAAAACGGCGGGCGCGCCGGCGGCGCTGCATCCGCCGCACGATCGAAGGAGGAACGCTCCGCTTCGGCGAAGAAGGCGGCCGCGACGCGCAAGCGCCATGAGCACCACAGCCACCACTAAGAATATGCGACGGCGGCGATTTGCCTTCGGCCGCATCCGGCAAAGGATTTTCAGAGATGGCCAAATCGAAGAAAAAATGGTCGCAGAATGTTACCGAACACAGCGACGCGATGGACCTGAAGGAAGGCGTGTTCAAATCGGACGATCCGAAAAAGATCGCCCGCGCGGTCAAGCACTCGGCCGAGGAGAGCCATCGCCGCAAGTCGGGCCCGTTCCGCGCCGCCATGTCGATGTTGACCTTCTACATCAACCGCGCCGGCGACCAGCTTACGAAAAAACGGCGAGGCACCCTTGAAAAGGCCAAGGTCGAATTGCGAAAAGACTTCGGTCGTCAGCCGAAGGGATGATCAGCCATGGCCTACGAGCTTTATTATTGGGACGGTCTTCAAGGCCGCGGCGAATTCGTGCGGTTGGCGCTTGAGGAGGCGGGCGCCGATTATGTCGACGTCACCCGTGAGCCCGGTCGCGGTACGGATGCCATGTTCGCCCTGATGAAGAGCGACAGCGAACCGTATATTCCTTTCGCCCCGCCCTTCCTGAAGGACGGCGACCTCATTATCCCGCATGTTGCCAACATCCTGTTCTATCTCGGCCCGAAGCTCGGCCTTGCGCCTGAAGATGAAGGCCTTCGCCATGTCGCCAACGGCCTGCAGCTGACCGTCACCGATTTCGTCGCCGAAGTGCATGATACGCATCACCCGATCGACACATCGCTTTATTACGAGGACCAGAAGCAGGAAGCGAAGGCCCGCTCCGCCGCCTTCATCCGCGATCGCATTCCGAAATTCCTCGGTTATTTCGAGCGTGTGCTGCGGCAGAACCCTGGATGTCCCGACCATATTGTGGGAAATGCGCTCACCTATGTCGACCTGTCGCTCTTCCAGGTGATCGAAGGCATGACCTACGCCTTTCCGAAAGCCATGGCGAAGCGCAAGGCGGACTATCCCACCCTTCTTGCGCTGCATGACCGGGTGGCGAAGCGCCCGAACCTTGCCCGCTATCTCGCTTCCCCTCGCCGCCTCGCCTTCAACGAGGAGGGGATTTTCCGGCATTATCCCGAGCTCGACAGCGCGGGATGAGCGGAGAGACACTCATTCCAGCGGTGCGGCCGCATCGAAGAAATCGCGCCATGGGTCGCTCGGACGGGTTTCCAATCGCTGCGGCACATTGGCGAGCGTGAAGGCGGCCGGGCCGCTGATCTCGTTTAATTCAGACCAATCGATCGGCATCGAAACCGGCGCCCCCGGCCGTGCCCGTGTCGAATAGGCGGCAACCGCCGTATTGCCGCGGCCGTTGCGGAGATAATCGATATAGATATGGCCGCCGCGTTTGGCCTTCGTCGCAGTGGAGAGATACTTTTCCGGGGCGTCGGCCGACATGCTTTCGGCGAGGGAATGGGCGAAATCCTTCACCGCGGCCCAGCCGGCCTTCGGCGCAAGCGGCGCCACCACATGCAGCCCCTTGCCGCCCGAGGTCTTGACGAAGGCGGCAAGGCCGCGGGCTTTGAGCCGCGCGTTGACGTCGAGCGCCGCTGAAATCACCGCACTCCAGGCCACGTCCTCGCCGGGATCGAGGTCCATGGTGATCATATCCGGTCTTTCCCAATTCTCGGTCGTCGTGCCCCAGGGATGAATTTCGAGCGCCGCCGACTGCACTAGCGCCGTCAGACCGTTGAAATCGACAATCCGCAGCAGCTTTTCGCCGTCCCTTTCCTCAGGATCGGCGACCTCCTCGATATGAGGATTCATGCCCTTCCACGCATGCTTCTGGAAAAACCGCTGGTGACCCTTGATCCCATTAGGCAATCGCAGCAGCGCCAAAGGCCGATTGACCAGATAAGGCGCCATGAACGGCCAGACCGCCGCGTAATAATCCGCGAGCGCCTGCTTGCTCACGCCCTCGTCCGGCCAGTAGAGCCGGTCGGGATGGGTCAGCACGACGTCCGATGCGGGTGGATGACTTACCGGTGGATTTTGGGGGCTCATTCCTCGGTCTCGCGTGTGAGGAAATCAAGTAGCCTGTTTTCCTCGGCCCGCAAGCCCCGCAGTGGTTCGGCGCTCTCGATCAGCGGATGATCGTTGCCGGCAAGCGCAATGATTGCCGGATGGATATAGCTCGAGCGCGAGATCGCCGGTGTGTTGTGCAGAGCCTCGGCAGCCGCCTCCGACATCTGCTTCACCGTCGGCCGGCCGCCGCCGACAATCGTCTCGCGCGCCGCGCCGAAGGCGGCGAGCGAGCCGGCCCAGGTGCGGAAGGTCTTCGCCGAAATGGGAATGCCCGATATCTCGGCCAGATAGGCGTTCAACCGGCCGGAATCGATCGGCTTCAGCGCTCCGCTTTCATCCTTCCAGACGAAAAGCTGGCGGCCGGGCAGGTCGGCGATCTCCTCCAGAATTTTCTGCAGCCGTGGATGTTTGAGGCTGCGCTGGACGCGCTTGCCGCCCTTGGCGCGGAATTTCAGCTCGATCTGCCCGTCGACGATCTTCAGGTGCCGCTTCAGCAGGGTCGTTGCGCCATAGGTGCCGTTTTCCCGGACATAGGCCTGGTTGCCAACGCGCAGATGCGCCTCATCGAGCAGTGTCGTCAGCGCCGCAAGCACGCCGTCGATATCCTCGGTGCCGGTGTCGAGGTGGCGCAGCACGGTGCGGCGTATCCTAGGCAAGGCCCGGCCGAATTCGATCAGCTGATGGAATTTTCCCGCACTTCGGAAGGATTGCCAGTCCTTGTGATAGCGGTATTGCTTGCGGCCACGGGCATCGATGCCCGTCGCCTGCAGATGGCCGTTGTCATAGAGGCAGATCCAGACATTCTCATAGGCCGGCGGCAGGCCGAGCGCGCCGATGCGTGCCCGCTGCAATTCATCGGCAAGCGTCGTGCCGTCGGGCATGATATAGCTGAAGCCCTTGCCTTTCCTTCGCCTGCGGATGCCGGGTTCGGCGTCGCTGACATAAACGAGACCAAGTTCGGTGATGGCTTCGGCATTCATCTTTTCTGCGACCCGCTACTTGCTCCTGCGCCCGAACTGGAACCAGCGGCGGCGCTGGGCCTTGGTCGCCCCCTCCGGCGGCTGGGTCTGGCCTGTCGGCGCAAAGACTGCGACGCTCTGGGCATAGACGATGACCGGATTGTCCTGCTCATGCACCGCAAAGGCGTCGGTCTCCGTCCCGGTGTCGAGAATCCGCGACCAATGCTGCAGTCCGTTCACCTCGGGCAGGTGGATCTGACAGTCGCCGCCGGCGTTGAAGACGAGGAAAAGGTCGTCCATCGTCTCGGTATCGGGAGCATGCACGCTCCTCGAGAGATAGACGCCGAGCACCTGCAATCCATCATCGTTCCAGGCGCCGTCATCCATGAAGCTGCCGTCCGGCTTGTACCAAGCGATCTCGATGCGGCCGTCCTCGCTCACCTCCCCGGTCAGGAACCGTTCCTGGCGCAGCACCGGATGCGCCTTGCGGAAGGCGACGGCCTGGCGGCAGAAATCGAGGAAGGGATCGTCGAGCCCATCCCAGCCCGTCCAGCCGATTTCATTGTCCTGGCAATAGGCGTTGTTGTTGCCGCCCTGGCTGTTGCCGAGTTCGTCGCCGGCCAGGATCATCGGCACGCCCTGGGAGAGCATCAGGGTCGCAATCATGTTGCGCCGACGCCGCGCCCGAGCGGCATTGATGTCGGCATTATCGGTAGCACCCTCGGCGCCCATATTGTCGGAATGATTATCCGAATGGCCGTCGCGGTTGTCCTCGCCGTTCGCCTCATTGTGCTTGCCGTCGAAGGAGACCGTATCCATCAGGGTGAAACCGTCATGAGCCGACAGAAGGTTGACTGACGAGGTGGCGCCCCGGTCCGAATGGTTGAATTGCGGGGCCGAGCCGGTGACGCGGGCCGCCACCTCCGACACCATGCCGCCATCGCCCTTCCAGAAACGGCGCACATCGTCGCGGAACTTGTCGTTCCATTCGCGGAAGGGATGCGGGAAACCGCCGACCTGATAACCGCCCTCGCCGATATCCCACGGTTCGGCGATCAGCTTGACGCCGGAGAGGATCGGATCCTGCCGGATGGCGCCGAAGAAGCCGCCCTGGCGATCGAATTCCAGATCCTGCCTCCCGAGCGTGCTGGCGAGATCGAAGCGGAAGCCGTCGATATGCATGACTCCGACCCAGTAGCGCAGGCTGTCGAGCACCATGCGCATCACCATCGGATGAGCGACATTCAGCGTATTGCCGGTGCCGGTCGTATCGAAAGTGTGGCGGGGATCGTCGGGCGAGAGGATGTAATAGCTGGCATTGTCGAGCCCGCGGAAGGACAGGGTCGGTCCTTTCTCGCTGCCCTCGGCGGTGTGGTTATAAACCACATCCATGATCACCTCGATGCCGGCGGCATGGAACTTCCGCACCATGGTCTTGATCTCGGTGATCTTGTCGCCGGACATGTAGCGCGATTGCGGCGCGAAGAAGCCGAGCGTCTGGTAGCCCCAGTAATTGCTGAGGTTCTGCTCTAGGAGATATCGATCGTCGAGGAAATACTGGATCGGCAAAAGCTCGATCGCCGAGATGCCGAGCTTGACGAGATGATCGATGATCGGATCGCTGCACATGCCGAGAAAGGTGCCGCGCAGCCGGTCGGGCACTTTCGGATGGGTCATCGTCAGGCCGCGCACATGCGCTTCGTAGATGATTGTGTCGGGCCAGGGACGGCGGATCGCCTCTTCACCCGCCCAGTCGAAATCCGGATCCTGCACCACGCCCTTGACCATGAAGGGCGCGCTGTCGCGCTCGTCGAAGGAAAGGTCGTCTTCGCCGATCTGATAACCGAACAGGGCGTCGTCCCATTTCAGGTCGCCCGTCACCTGTTTGGCATAGGGGTCGAGCAGAAGCTTGTTCGGATTGAAACGGTGGCCGGCGCCCGGGTCGTAAGGACCATGGGCGCGATAGCCATAAACGGTGCCCGGCCCGACACCGGCGATATAGCCCGACCAGATGTCGCCCTCGCGTTTCGGCAGCGGCATCCGCGCGATCTCGTTTTTTCCGTCGGGTGAAAAGAGGCAGAGCTCTATCTGTTCGGCATGCGCCGAGAAGATGGCGAAGTGAGTGCCGGAACCCGTATACTCCGCGCCGAGTTCCGGCTTCAGGAAGTCGAGTTCCGAAAATGAAAAGCTCATGATGCCCCGCTCAATGAAAAGACCAAGCGGGAAACGTTACGGTGGTTCGAAAGTTCCCTCGTCCAAGGGAAAAGGGCAGATGCTGTGCGCCGGAAGGAAGGTCCTACGGCATCAGCTGGCCGCCATTGACCTCGATGATCTGGCCGGTGATGTAGCCGGACAGCGTCGGCGAGGCGAGGAAGAGATAGGCGCCGACGCAATCTTCCGATGTGCCGACGAAACCCATCGGGATCGATTTGCGCTGCAGCTCCATCTGCTCGTCATTGGTATAACGCTCGTGGAAGGGCGTGGCGATGACACCAGGCGCCACCGCGTTGACCCGAATCCTGTCGGCGACGAATTCCTTGGCATGGCCGCGGGTGATCGTCGAGACGAAGCCCTTCGATGCCGCATAAAGGATTGCCCCATTGCCGCCGCCGTTGCGGGCGGCAATCGAGGTGGTGTTGATGATGAAGCCGCCCTGCTTCTTCAGCCAGGGATGGGCCGCACGCGTTGCCGCCAGCACTGAGCGGGCGTTGAGATCCATCACCGCGGCATAATGGGCATCGGTATATTCCGACGTCGGCTTGCGCCCCAGCATGCCGCCGGCATTGTTGATAAGCCCGTCGAGATGGCCGAAAGTCTTCGCCGTCTCTTCGACGACACGCTCGGTTTCGCCTTCCCTGGATACATCACCCTGGATCAGATGCACGGTGCCGCCGGCAGCCCTGATCTCTTCGGCAAGCGCCTCCGCCGGCTCGCGGCTGGCATTGTAGTGCACGCCGACCTTGGCGCCCTGCGCCGCAAAAGCGCGGGCAAGCGCCGCCCCGATGCCTGTGGAGGCGCCGGTGATCAGCACGGCCTTGCCGGCGAGGTCCGGCAGTTTGATCGATGCGAGCGATTGGGCAAGTTCTACCATGGCTAAGACAGTCTCCCGAAAAACCAATGACATAGGTGATGAAACAGATTGGGGAAGTCTATCAGCCGAAATCGGCGAAGGGCAATGCACGAAAGCGGGAGATTTCCACTGTGGGGATTGTATGGGACCGACCCAAGACCCTTCCCAAACCCTCTCCCGTTTGGGCAGGGATTAGGAGGGGTAAACGGCCGCGTGGCGGATCTCACCAATTTCCATCTCGTTACGAAGACGCCCCCAAGGCCGGCTGCGGCTTCTGGCGCGCGAGTGGTGGGAATGCTAGCGCGATCGCCGCAGCCCCGAGGCCAACCATCGCCGAGCCGATGAACAGCCAGGAATAATTGACGAAGGTGTCGAAGATCCAGCCGCCGATCAGCGGGCCGATGGCCATGCCGAGGCTGGAGAGCATCGTCGCTGCGCCCAGGACGGTGCCGATGACGCGCTGGCCGAAATACTCCCGCGCCAGTACCGCATAAAGCGGCATCACGCCGCCATAGGCGCTGCCGAAGACGATGGCGAGCGCATAAAATTGGGTCAGCTCGCTGACGAGGAGATAGGTCGCAAGAGCGCCCGCCTGCATCAGCAGGCCGGCGACCAGCACCGGCTTCACCCCGATCCTGTCGGCAAGGGTGCCATAAAGCAGCCGGCCGCCGAGGCCCGCAAGACCCTCGACGCTGTAGATGCTGACGGCTGCCATCGGCGCGACGCCGCAGATCGTCGCATAATTGACCATGTGGAAGATCGGGCCGGAATGGGCCGCGCAGCAGGCAAAGAAGGTCAGGCCGAGCACGATGAATTGCGGCGACCTGAAAACTTTCGACAGCTGTGGCCGGGTGCCTTCCGCGGCAAACTCGGTGCCGGCATCGGCGGTTTCGGCCGGCGGGCGCCGGACCAAGAGGGCCACCGGCACGAGCAGCACCCAGGTTGCGATGCCGATGATCAACATGGCGGGACGCCATTCATAGGCCGAGATCAGCCAGCGCGCGAAAGGCGAGATGGTCATCGGCGCAACGCCCATGCCGGCGGAGACGAGCGACACGGCAAGGCCGCGGTTTTCGTCGAACCAGGCGGTCGTCGCTGCGATCATCGGCGCGAAGAAGGCGCTGGCGGCGAGGCCAACGAGGATGCCGTAAGTCAGCTGGAACTGCAGCAGCGTTTCGGCCCGGCTCGCCAGAACCAGCGCCAGGCCGAGCAGCACCGAGCCGATCATCACGACGATGCGCGGGCCGAAGCGGTCGCTTGCCGCCCCCCAGAGGAAGCCACCAAAGCCCATGACGATGAAATTCAGCGTCATCGCACTGGCGATACCGACATGCGACCAGCCGGTGGCAGTCGCGATCGGTTCCTGGAAAATCGCCAGCGAGAACATCGCGCCGATGGCTACGCACGACATCAACGCGCCGACGGCGACGATGACCCAACGATAGGAAACACCCATGGCTTCAAACCTCCATGCCGACAGAGTGATTGCGCCGCACAGCTCCTCCGCCGCGCTCCTCGCAATCTAAAAGACGTTCGGACTGCTGGGATTTCGACAGCGCGCTCACATCTTTTTTCCCGTGCAGTCCTATAGGGTACGAAACATCACTAATGCGTCGACATAACCCTCACTCGGATGAAGGAAAACGCCGGTAAGGCGGCCGACGATTTCGAAGCCGAGGGATTGCCAGAGCTCAACGGCGCGGCGGTTGCTGCTGACGACGAAATTGAACTGCATGGCGCGAAAGCCGCGGGCGCGGGCGTGCTGCAGGGAATGGTCATGCATGCGGCGGGCAACGCCGCGGCCGGCCGCAGCGGGATCGGTCATGTAGCCGCAATTGCAGACATGGCGGCCGCCGCCGGCCTGATTGGCCTTGATGTAATAGGTGCCGAGGATGACGCCATCCTCTTCGGCGACGAAGGTCTCGCGGTCCTTCCCCATCCAATAGGCGAGCGCATCGGCTTCAGGGAGATCGCGATCGAGCGCATAGGTCTCACCGGCGCGGACCGTCGGGCCGATGATCCTCCAGATGGCATCTCGATCGTCGTTTTCTGCGGGTCGGATCAGCATGCCCGATTTCTACAGAAGCCGGGCATCGGGCGCAACGTTCTCAAACCCTTTCGAGCGCGATCGCAATGCCTTGGCCGACACCGATACACATGGTCGACAGCGAATATTTTCCGCCGGTCTCCAGAAGCTCCAGCGCTGCCGTGCCGGTGATGCGGGCGCCCGACATGCCAAGCGGATGGCCGAGCGCGATCGCGCCGCCATTGCGGTTCACGCGGAAATCGTCATCGGCAATGCCGAGCGCCCGCAGCACCGCCAGTCCCTGGCTGGCAAAGGCCTCATTGAGTTCGATCACCTCGAACTGTTCCTGGCTCATGCCGAGCCGGGCCATCAGCTTGCGTGAGGCCGGGATCGGGCCGACGCCCATCACCCGCGGCGGAACGGCGGTAGCCGCGCCGCCAAGGATGCGGGCGATCGGTGTCAGGCCGTATTTTCGCGCCGCCGCTTCCGAAGCGACGATCAGCGCCGCCGCCCCGTCGTTGACACCGGAGGCATTGCCTGCGGTCACCGTGCCGCCTTCCTTCTTGAAAGGGGTGGCGAGTTTCGCCAGCGTCTCGATCGTCGTTGCGCGCGGATGCTCGTCCTTGTCGACGATGACGGGATCGCCTTTGCGCTGCGGGATGGTGACCGGGGTGATTTCTCTGGCAAGCCGTCCGCTCGCCTGGGCAGCGGCGGCTTTGGCCTGGCTGCGCACCGCGAAGGCATCCTGGTCCTCGCGGCTGACCTTATAATCCTCGGCGACGTTCTCGCCGGTCTCCGGCATGGAATCGACGCCGTATTGCTTCTTCATCAGCGGGTTGACGAAGCGCCAGCCGATCGTCGTGTCGTGGATTTCGGCGGCCCGCGAAAAGGCCGTCTCCGCCTTCGGCATGACGAAGGGCGCACGCGACATGCTTTCGACGCCGCCTGCGATCATCAGTTCGGCCTCGCCGGCGCGGATGGCGCGCGCCGCCGTGATCACTGCATCCATGCCGGAGCCGCAGAGCCGGTTGATCGTCGTGCCCGGAACGGCGATCGGCAGGCCGGCGAGCAGCGCCGACATGCGCGCGACATTGCGGTTGTCCTCGCCTGCCTGGTTGGCGCAGCCGAAGATCACGTCGTCGACGGCGTCCCAATCGACGCCGCCGTTGCGCTGCATCAGCGCCTTCAGCGGAATGGCGCCGAGATCGTCGGCGCGCACCGGGGAGAGCGCGCCGGCGAAGCGGCCGATCGGCGTCCTGATATAGTCGCAGATAAAGGCTTCGGTCATGGCTTTTCCTCAAAGTTTCGGAACGACGAGGTCGGCAACCGGCCCATCGACATGGAGGGCGGCACCGGTCATCGTCTGCAACTCCTCCTGCGACATCGCGGCCAGCTTCTCCCGCAGGACGAAGCGGCCATCGACGATGTCGATGACGGCATGGCTGGTATAGACGCGGGTGACGCAGGCCACACCGGTCAGCGGGAAGGTGCATTTCTCCACCAGCTTCGGCTCGCCCGTCTTGGTGACGTGCTCGGTGATGACGCAGACCTGTTTGGCGCCGTGCACCAGATCCATGGCGCCGCCGACGGCCGGCACGCCCCTGCTGCCGACCCGCCAGTTGGCGAGATCGCCGCTCTGGGCGACCTGGTAGGCGCCGAGGATCGCGACGTCGAGATGGCCGCCGCGCACCATGGCGAAACTGTCGGCATGGTGGAAGAAGGCCGCGCCCGGCTTCAGCGTCACCGCCTTCTTGCCGGCATTGATCAGATCCCAATCCTCCTCGCCTTCGGCCGGCGGCTCGCCGAAATTCAGGATGCCGTTTTCCGTGTGGAAGATCGCTTCGCGGCCGAGCGGCTGATAGCGGGCGACCATTTCGGGAAAGCCGATGCCGAGGTTCACATAGGCGCCGTCTGCGATATCCTGTGCGGCGCGCCAGGCAATCTGCGCATTGGAGAGCTTTATGTCTTCCCGGGTATTGATGGGATGAGTGTTGACGGTCATACGTAGGCCACTCCGGCTCGAATGAGCTCTTCTTCCTGCTGCGGACGGGGGACGGCGACGACACGGTCGACGAAGATGCCGGGTGTCACCACATGCTCTGGATCGATGCCGCCGGCCGGCACGATCGACGAGACCTGGGCGATCGTCTTGGCCGCCGCCATGCACATCAGCGGATTGAAGTTGCGGCCGGCCTTGTTGTAGGTGAGGTTGCCATGGATATCGCCGATCTCGGCTTTGACAATAGCGAAATCGGCTTTCAGCCAGCGTTCCTGCACGTAATGGCGGCCGTCGAATTCGGCGATGACCTTGCCGTCAGCGAGTTCCGTGCCGTAGGCCGTCGGCGTGTAAAATGCCGGAATGCCGGCCCCACCGGCGCGGATGCGCTCGGCCAGCGTTCCCTGCGGCACCAGCTCCAGTTCGATTTCCCCGGCCAGATATTTGTCGGTGAAAGCGCGCGGATCCGACGAGCGCGGAAATGAGCAGATCATCTTTCTGACCATGCCGGCATCGATCATTGCCGCAATGCCGATGCGCCCGTTGCCGGCATTGTTGTTGATCAGGGTGAGGTTCTTCGGCCTCCGGTCGATCAAGGCGTGAATGAGCTCGATCGGCGCGCCCGAGCCGCCGAAACCACCAATCATGACGATCGCGCCGTCGCCGATCTCGGAGACGGCCTCCGCCGTGCTCCCGACTGTCTTGTCCATGCGGATTTCTCCTTGGGTAGTGCGAGATCCCGGTCGTCCCGTTCTCCAGCCTCAGGCATAAGGCGGGACGGTAAACACGGCAAGGATTTTGTGCGTTATTTGACTTTTGTTCATATAACGCACAAATTGAGGCCGTCGAGCACTCTGTTGAAAGTTTGCTCGAGGTGCATCCTTATTGGCTTTGACTGAGAAGTTCTGTTCAAATTGAACTTCCGGCTACGGCGACGGCTCGCCATGGATTGCCAAAGGATGTGCCATCCGACGGCGATCTATGAATGCGGTTGCCGTGTCTTGAAGATCATCCGTGGATGTAGGCTGAAAGCTCATCCGGCATCCCATTCGGAAATGTCCCTTTCAGATGGTCGAGGAAAGCAGTCACCCGCGCGCTGAGCAAGCGCCTTGAGGGATAGAGGGCCCACAGTCCGATTTCCGAACCCGGCACATCTCCCCACTTCACAAGCTTACCCGAAGCAATGTCGTCACTGACGAGGGAGATGGGAAGTCGGGCTGCTCCGACGCCCATCCTGACGGCGTCGTGGACGTTCAGCAGAGAGGAGAGACTGAGGATGGGCTCGACTTTGATGGTCGATGCGCCGGCATCCGTGGTAATAGCCCACGCATTCATTGCACCCGGCGGGTCGCGCACGATGACTGGAACGGTGGCATTATTCCCAGGATATTTTAGGTTTGCAGGTGCAACCACGACCAGACGGTCTCGCATGAAGATGCGGCCGACAAGGGTGTTGTCGGGATTCGGATTGACCCGGATCACCAGGTCGTATCCTTCCTCGACCATGTCGACGGCGCGGTCTTCTGTGGTGACCTCCAACCTCACTTCTGGATACTTCAGAGCGAAGCTGGCCGCGAGCTTGCCGATCGCCGTCTGGGAGAACAACAACGGCGCACTGATCCTCAAGCTGCCCCGTGGCTTGTCGCCCCCGGCCGCGATTGCCGTCGCAGTTTCGTCCAATTCCGTCAGGAGCGCTCCGGCACGCTCCTGGAGCGCTCGACCCTCTTCCGTGAGCTTGAGCATCCTTGCACCGCGTTCGACCAGCCTCATGCCAAGGCTTGCCTCCAGGTCCGTGACCCGCCGGGAAAGCGTCGCTTTCGGACGTCCCGTCGCACGCGCAGCTTTGCCGAAGCCGCCATGCCGGGCCACAAGAACGAAGTCGGCGAGACCGAGAAGATCCATTGATGTTCCACCAGTGAGACGAGGTGTCCAGATTATCCGTCTATTGGATCATCAGTGATCCATCCATATTCGGGTTGTCAACAACCCACTGAGAACTTCCATGACAATCCTGGTAATCGGTGGAACCGGCCGCGTCGGCCGCCACGTCGTCGGACAACTCGTTTCTCGCAACGCCAAGGTGCGCGTCCTGACCCGTGACGCCTCGAAGGCTGACTTCCCGATCGAAGTCGAGGTGGTTCAGGGGCAGATACTAGACCTCGCCTCCCTGCGTAACGCCTTCAAGGGGGTCCGCACGCTCTTCCTTCTGAATGCGGTGACTGGCGATGAATTCACGCAGGCCATCATCACCCTCAACATCGCCCGCGAAGCGGGCGTCGAACGTGTCGTCTACCTGTCCGTCATCCATGCCGATCGCTTCGTCAACGTCCCGCATTTCGCGGTGAAATCAGGTGCGGAGCAGATGCTGAAGGCGATGGACTTTAGCGCTACGATCCTGCGTCCGAGCTACTTCATCGACAACGAGGTGGTGATCAAGGACGTGGTTTTGAACCATGGCGTCTATCCGATGCCGATCGGCGGCAAGGGCGTTGCGATGGTGGATGCCCGCGACATCGCGGAAGTAGCGGCGATCGAGCTCGTCCGTCGCGACCGGGCGCCCGGCAAGTCTCAGGTGGAAACCGTTAACTTGGTCGGCCCGGACACGCTGACCGGCGAAGGCATTGCTGCGATCTGGACCGACGTCCTCGGCCGTCCGATCGTCTACGGAGGCGATCATCCAAGCGGCTTCGAGCAGACTATGGCGACGTTGATGCCGATATGGATGGCCTATGAAATGCGATTGATGGCCGAGCGCTACGTGAGCGACGGCATGATTCCGGAAGATGGCGATGTGGACCGCCTCGTCAAAATTCTGGGCCGACCGTTGCATTCCTATCGTGAGACCGCGGCATCTCTGGCGACACGGAACTGAGCGTCCTGGCCCAGACCGTGAGAGATAAGACCAATGGGAACCTTCGGTGGATGGAGACGATCACCTCCATCACCGAGGTTGCTTTGAATGAAGATCTGCAGCGGAGAGCGGCCGACCTCAACCGGCTGTCGCCCTTGTCGTTCACAGGCGCTCCAAAGAGAAGCGAGGGGTCGTCAGGCCGTCCGCCTCACCATTCGCGCAAGCGCGATTAGGATACATGCACCGATAAAGCCGGCGATTAGGTAGCCGACCCACCCCCCGAGCACCACGCCGAAGAGCGATAGTATAAAGTTTGCGACGATCGCGCCGACGATGCCGAGGAGGATATTCATGATGACGCCCATGTTGCTCTTCATGAACATTTCGGCGAGCCATCCCGCAATTCCGCCTACGATGATTGCCGCAATCCAACCGATACCTGCGTCATCCATAACGAACCTCCCCTAACGGATTGATTTAAAGGCGTCCGGCCAATCGAACGCAGACATTTAACATCAGCAGAGAAGAATTGTTCCGGGGCATGGGCTAAGGCCCCTCTGCGCGGAGTGGCCGGCGCCAGCAGAGAAACGAGCGATCTTGGAGCGCCGCCTCCGCTATCCGTGATAATGGTCGTTCTCCATCCCGTCGACAATCTTTTTGGTCGAGGTGGGTGCGAAGTCGGCACGGGTTGCAGCGGTTTAAGCATCGGGGCTGCCAAAACCGAAGACGTAACCGATCGAAACATTGGAGCTTCGTCGACGTTATCGGAGGTGCTGCCCGTGAGCGGCGTTTGGAAGGTGGATGACGATGAAGACCATTGCTGAGTGGCTCGAAGGCAAACTTCCCGATTTGGAAAGCGAGGCGGATCTCGCCCAGGACTCGGCCCTTGAACAGCAGGCGGAACGTCTGCGCGCTGCAGCGGAGGCCGAAGGATACACGGCGGCCGAGTTGAACGAAGCGTGCGGAGGCGACATCGCCGACTTCGTTCGCATGCGCATCGCTGAACGAGGCGGCGTCGAACATAAGATGGCTGGCGACCCGTTTCCGCTGCCTGTGATGGGCATCAAGCAGGAGTAACTCTTGCGGGTCACTGCGAAAATTCTTTATCGCTTGGTTTGAGTTAGGCATTCATGGTGAGCACGAGTTGCCTCGCCTAGGAGTCGTGGACTCTTGGGATTCCCAAAGGTGAGCAAATCAGATTCAAGACTGTCTTTTGGAGGCAGTCATGGGTGTTTTAGATCGTCTCATTCTTCGCGATGACCAGTGGGAGCGGATGTCTCGCCATATCATTGGCGACGATCGCACGCGCGGTTCATCTGGACGTGACAATCGCATGTTTGTGGAAGCGGTCTTGTGGATCGTGCGGACGGGTTCGCCCTGGCGCGATCTGCCGGAGGTGTTCGGTGATTGGAACAGTGTGTTTCGCCGCTTCAGCCGCTGGAGCCAAAAGGGTGTCTGGTGGCGTGTCTTTGAGGCGATGTCGGAGGATACCGACTTCGAATATCTGATCGTCGACAGCACTATTATTCGCGCCCACCAGCACGCCTCCGGCGCAAAAAAGGGGCTGAAGATCAGGCCCTTGGCCGTTCCCGCGGCGGCTTGAGCACCAAAATCCACATGGCGGTGCGTGGTCTTGGATGCCCTGTCCGCTTCGTCCTCACCGCCGGTCAGAAAGGCGATGCACCGCAAGCCGATCTCCTGATCGAAGACCTGCCAGCCGAGGTCGTCATGGCCGATACGGCCTACGACAGCGACCGGCTACGCAAACTCATTGCCGACAAGGGCGCGCAAGCGGTCATCCCGAACAACCCCTCGCGTGCCAAGAAGTATCCGCTCGACAAGCAACTCTATGCTCAGCGCTATCTCGTCGAATGCTGCTTCTCGAAGCTCAAGCAGTTTCGACGCATCGCCACACGATATGAGAAAACCGTTCGAAACTACAAAGCCATGATCGCTCTGGCCGCAACAATCCTATGGCTCAGATAGGTGTCCACAGCTCCTAGCTCGTGATCTGACGATGCGCGACCTCAAAATGCCGGGGCGAACCCGGTAAACGCCCCTCTGAAGCATCGGGCATCTTATCCACCGACAGCCACGGCCTCCTGCGGGGCAACACATTTGTCACCAAATGGCTCGAGCGGCTCTTCAGGATTTCAAAAATCGGCCATGGCCACCCCTATGTAGCTGTCCTAAGTTCGACCGCCCGTTTCAGCAATGGCTCGTCCTGGTCTGCCTCCCGTAAAGACATTGGCTCCCGGGTTCGCCATTCAGACAAATCCGCTGGAACAGGATTGCGAAACCTTTTAGCACAAAGGAAAAAGGGCGATAAAAGCCCCTAGGTACAAAAGGGGCAACCATGCGTGAAACGGATTTCGTCAGCGGCTTTGCCCGCGGCTTGAAAGTTATCGAAGCCTTTGGTGAAACGCGTCAGCGGCTATCGATCGCCGAAGCTTCAAAGCTGGCGGGGCTCGACCGCGCCACCGTGCGCCGCTCGCTGCTGACGCTCGCCGAACTCGGCTATGCCGACTATGACGGCAAGTTCTTCACCCTGACACCAAAAATTCTGCGGCTCGGGCATGCGTACCTTTCGGCAACTCCCCTGCCCGTCCTCATCCAGCCACATCTCGATCAATTGTCCGAAAAAGCCGGGCAGAGCGCCTCGGCGTCAGTACTCGACGGCACCGATATCGTCTATATCGCGCGGGCTTCGCAGCGCCGCGTCATGTCGATCAACCTCACCCCAGGCAGCCGCCTGCCAGCCTATTGCGCCTCGATGGGCCGCGTGCTGCTCGCAGCACTCACTGACAACGAGGCGCGCGCCATCCTTGCCCGCAGCGAGCTGAAACAAAACACCCCGAACACCAGGACCGATCCGGAGGATTTGATCACCGAATTCCATCGTGTGCGCGCCGAGGGTTATGCGATCATCGACCAGGAGCTGGAGATCGGCCTCTGCTCGATCGCCGTGCCCGTCGAAAACGACCGCGGCGAAACGGTTGCGGCGATCAATATCGGCGCGCCGGCCGCACTCCTCCCGGCTGCGGAGATGAAGGAGCGCTATTTGCCATTGCTGAAGGAAACACAGGCCGTATTGCGGCCGCTGCTGCGCCGGTGAAATGCTCGATCAATCGGGATGGATGCCCCGGTACTGAAGCGTCCGGTCTTCACTCCTTCATCTGTTTAACTATTCCCGCTTGATGTATCACAATTCTCGATATAAATCATTTCTCCGGGAATTCTTGGGGGATTGATGGAACGTTCGTTTTTGACGATTGCAGCCGGTGAGAATAATACGGCGATACGGGCGCTTTCGGCGCCGGCGCGGGTCGAGATGCTGAAGTTGCTCTGCGCCAAAGGGCCAACGAATATCAATGATATTGCGCAGGCGCTTTCCCTTCCGCAATCGACAGTCGCCACGGGCATCCAGATTCTGGAAGAGGCGGGGCTCGTCGAATCCCGGCTGGCGAAGGCCCGCAAGGGCAACCAGAAGATCTGCTCGGCGGTCTATAGCGAAATCCTGATCAGCTTCGAGGAAAGTGCGGCGCAACGGGCCAACAATATCATTGAAGTCGAGATGCCGGTGGGACTTTACACGAGCTGCGACGTCCATGCGCCTTGCGGTCTTTGTTCCAGCGAGAGCGTCATCGGGCCCCTCGATGTGCCGGACAATTTTCTTGATCCGCAGCGCATGCAGGCCGGGCTCGTCTGGTTCGGCCGGGGCTATGTCGAGTATAAATTCCCCAACAATGCCAAGGTCTTGAATAAAGAGATCCGGGCTATCGAATTTTCGCTGGAGCTGTCGTCTGAGGTGCCCGGCACCAATCCGGACTGGCCTTCCGACATCACGCTCTGGGTGAACGGCATGGCGATTGGCACCTGGACGTCGCCCGGCGACTACGGCGACAAGCGCGGCGCCTTCACGCCAGCCTGGTGGAAACTCGAAGGCTCGCAATATGGGGCGATGAAGACCTGGCGCATCTCCACGCGTGGAACGTTCATCGACGGTGTCGCCGCCTCGAATGTCACACTCGGCGATCTCGCGCTCGGCCAGCACTCGTCCATTCGGTTGCGTGTCGGCATTGCCGAAAATGCTGGTCATACCGGGAGCGTCAATATTTTCGGCCGTGGCTTTGGAAATCACGGTCGCGACATCATCATGCGACTGCACGTGTGAGCAACGATATCGGAAATTTTGATTTACAAAGAGCCGTTATTTTCAGCATGCGCGCCCGCTAAATATTTTAAGCCGTTGAAATTAGACGGTTTATCTTAGATGTTCAATTAGTATGATTAAATGCGAGGCTTAGTTGACAGAACGACATTCCTGATATCAAGTTGGAGGCAAGAAAACAAAATTTCTGATACATAAAACGGGAGGATCCGTTGAAGACCAATGTCGTTGCCCACCGCGATTTCCGCATCGCGACCATTGACGCCAGGCTCTACAGCTCGTTTCTCGAGCATCTCGGCAGAGCGATCTACGGCGGCATTTACGAGCCCGGACACCCGACAGCCGACGAGGACGGGTTCCGCCGCGACGTGCTCGATCTGGTGCGTGATCTCGACACGCCCTACTGCCGTTATCCCGGCGGCAACTTCGTCTCGGCCTATAATTGGGAAGACGGCGTCGGCCCGCGTTCGGAGCGCCCGGTTCGTCTGGACCTTGCCTGGCGCACCCGCGAAGCCAATCAGATCGGCGTGAATGAATTCGTCGACTGGTGCAAGAAGGCGAACACCAAGCCGATGCTCGCCGTCAATCTCGGGTCGCGCGGCCTGGATGCGGCCCGCAATTTCCTGGAGTATTGCAATCATCCCGGCGGCACCTATTATTCCGATCTGCGCCGCAAACACGGCTGGGCCAATCCGCACGATGTCAAATTGTGGTGCCTCGGCAATGAGATGGACGGCCCCTGGCAGGTCGGCCACAAGTCGGCCTATGAATATGGCCGGCTGGCGGATGAGACGGCCAAGGCCATGCGCGGCTTCGACAAGTCGCTGGAACTTGTGGTCTGCGGCTCGTCCAATTCCGACATGAAAACCTATCCGGATTGGGAGGCTCAGGTCCTCGAGCAGTGCTATGACAGCGCCGACCATATCTCGCTGCATATGTATTTTGCCAACCGCGAGAAGAATACGCTCAACTATCTCTCCCGGGCGACGAAGCTCGACCGCTACATCACCACGATCGGTGGCGTGATCGACTATATCAAGGCGAAAAAGCGCTCGAAGAAGACAATCGGCATTTCCTTCGACGAATGGAATGTCTGGTATCATTCCAACCAGCAGGACAAGGAAATCCTGGCGCGCGATGAATGGCCGGATGCGCCGCATCTGCTTGAAGACGTCTATAATTTCGAGGACGTGCTGCAGGTCGGCGGCATCCTCAACACCTTCATCCGCCGCTCCGACCGTGTGCGCATCGCCTGCATCGCCCAGCTCGTCAACGTCATCGCCCCGATCATGACCGACGACGGCGGGGCTGCCTGGCGCCAGACGATCTATTACCCCTTCTACTACGCCTCCCGATATGGCCGCGGCGCAGCCCTGCAGCTGGTCGTCGATGGCCCGACCTATGACAGCGACGAGGAGAACGACGTTCCCTATCTCGACGTCTCGGCAGTCCATTCCGAGGATGGCAAGACGCTGACCTTCTTTGCCGTCAACCGTCATCCGCAGACGGCACTGGATTTTGACGTGCGCCTGGAAGGTTTTGGGACCTCCAGCGTCATCGAGCAGGTGGAGATGACCCATAGCGATCTGCAAGCCGTCAACACGGCGGCGCGGCAAGACACGGTCGCTCCGGTCAATGTCCAGACTGCGAAGATCGAGGACGGCAGGTTGCGGGCGGCGCTGAAGCCGCTGTCCTACAACGTCATTCGGCTGTCGGTCTGACAGCCGCCGCCGGGTAAGGCCGCTTGGCCCCGGCTGCAGAGATTCGGCTCGACTGCGAGGAGGCAGGCGGGCCGGAGGGATGGTTGGCTGAAGCCTTGGACCTTGAGTGTTTCAAGTCCTGATGCTTTCGCGAACCGACAACCGCGACATGCCCATGCGTGCCCTTGCGGCCGCCGTATCGTCGCTTTCTAGGGAGGAGTTCATGCAACAGTTGAAGAGGCTCGCATTTGGCGTCGCGCTGGCCGCACTCGGCCTGACGGCGGCGGCCAAAGCCGATGACTATACCTCCTTGCCGCGCAAGGAGACGCTCATAGTCGAAAATCCGGAAGGGACGATCAAAAATCCCGGCTGGTTCAACATCTGGGTCAATGCCGGCGCCGGTGTCTCCACCGGTCTGCAGCAGCTGACCATGGATACGCTCTGGTATATCGACCCCGAGCAAGGGCTTGGCGGCGCGACCTGGGATAATTCGCTGGCCGCCGACAAGCCCCAATATAACGCCGACTTCACCGAAATGACCGTGAAACTGCGCAAGGGGCTCTTCTGGAGCGACGGTGTCGAGTTCACGGCCGACGACGTGGTCTATACCGTCAAGACGCAGATGGATCATCCCGGCATGGTCTGGAGTGCGGCTTTCTCGGTGCAGGTGGCAAGCGTCGAGGCGACCGATCCTCAGACCGTGGTGTTCAAGCTGAAGAAGCCGAATTCGCGCTTCCACGCCCTTTTCACCGTTCGCTGGAACGGCGCATGGATCATGCCCAAGCATGTATTCGAGAAGGTCGCCGATCCGCTTCGCTATGATTTCGCCAATCCGGTTTCGCTCGGCGCCTACAAGCTCAAGGCCTACGATCCTCAGGGCAAGTGGTATACCTGGGAGAAGCGCGACGACTGGCAGAAGACCTCGCTTGCCCGCTTCGGCGAGCCGGCCCCGAAATATGTGACTTACGTCGATCCCGGCCCGCCGGATAAACGCACGATCGCCCAGCTCGAGCACAATCTCGATATCATCCACGACAACACGCCGGAGGGCATGTTTACCCTCAAGGAGAAATCCAAGTCGATCGAGACCTGGTTCCCGGGCTTCCCCTTCGCCCATCCGGATCCGACGCTGCCGGCTGTCATTTTTAACACCCAGGACCCGACCTTCAACAATCCTGACGTGCGCTGGGCGCTAGCCCTGCTGATCGACATCAAAGCGGTCGACATGGCGAGCTATCGCGGCACCGCGACGCTCTCCGCACTCGGTGTGCCGCCGACGGCGATCGCCATGAAAGACTATCAGGCGCCGATGCAGGATTGGCTGAAGGATTTCGAGATTGACACCGGCAAGCAGAAGATCAAGCCCTACGACCCGACGATCGGGCAGCAGGTCGCCGATCTGCTGCGCAAGCAGCCGAAGTTCAAGGACCAGATCCCGACCGACCCCGAGGCGATCAGCACGGCCTTCGGCTATGGCTGGTGGAAGCCGAACCCGCAGGCTGCCGCCGAACTGCTTGAAAAGGCAGGCTTCAAGAAGAGCGGCGGCAAATGGATGACCCCTGATGGTCAGCCGTTCAGGATCCGGATGACGGTCGAGGGCGACACGCGCTCCGTCTTCACCCGGGCAGGCACCTTGATCGCGCAGCAATGGGCCGCCTTCGGCATCGATGCCAAAGCCGTACCGACGACCAACCTCTGGCAGGTTGCACTGCAGCCGGGTGATTTTCAGGTGGCGATTGCCTGGAGCGTCGAGACCTGGGGCGGCGATCCCGACCTGTCCTTCTTCCTCGATAGCTGGCACTCGCAGTTCGTGGCGAAAAAGGGTGAGAACCAGCCGCCGCGCAACTGGCAGCGCTGGAGCAATCCGGAGCTCGACAAGATCATCGAGACGATCCGCGGCATCAGTGCCGACGATCCGAAGGGCATCGAGCTCGGTAAGGATTATCTGAAGCTGGTTGCCCGCGAAATGCCGACGATCCCGCTGATGTCCTATAACGTCTTCACCTCGATGGATACGACCTATTGGACCGGTTATCCGACGATCAAGGACCCCTATACCGACCCGGTGCCGAATTGGGCCAACTCCAGGCTGATGATGGTCAAGCTGAAGCCGGCCCAACCGAAATAATCCTCCCAACGCCGGCGCTTTAGCCACGCGCCGGCTCCTTATCGGCGGGCTCTGCCCGCCGATCCTTTCCATCGATGCCGTCCAATCGATGAAAGGAGAACCAGAGAGGAACCACTGCCTTATGACGCCCTATCTAATCTTTGTGCTGAAGCGTTTCGGTCAGTTTCTGCTCGTCGTCTTTCTTGGCGTCAGCATCACCTTCTTCGTCACTCACCTGACCCCGATCGATCCGGTCGAAGAAAGCATAGGCGCCATTACCCAGATGGGGCAGTCCGATCCGAATGCGATCGAACTGATGCGCCAGTCGCTGCGCGAGCTTTACGGCATGGAGGGCTCGATCTGGCAGCAATATCTGCACTTCTGGCTGCGGCTTGCGACCGGCGATCTCGGCCCCTCGCTGTCTGCCTTCCCCACACCCGTGTCCACCATCATTATGCGGTCCCTGCCCTGGACGATCGGGCTGATGACCGTCTCGACGCTGATCACCTTCGTGCTCGGCAATGCGCTCGGCGCGCTCGCCGGCTATTACCGGAAGAACATGGTGCTGAAGGCGGTCAGCCTCGTCTGCATCGCCCTGCTCCCCATTCCCTATTATATTCTGGCCTTCGTGCTGCTCATCCTGTTCGGCTATCTCTGGCCGGTGCTGCCGATCAATGGCGGCTACGAGATGAATGCCAATCTGGATCTCTCCTTTGCGCTGGTGCTCGATATCCTCGAACACTCGATCCTGCCGGCGCTGTCACTGATCCTTGTCGGCGCCGGCAGCTGGCTGATCGGCATGCGGGCGCTGGTGTCCAACATCATCACCGATGATTACGTCGTCTTCGCCGAACTCGGCGGCGTCCCGAAGCGGAAAATACTCCGCTCCTACATCGCCCGCAACGCCATGGTGCCGCAATTCACCGGGCTTGCCATGTCGCTCGGGGCGATCTTCAACGGCACCGTCATCACCGAAATCGTCTTCGGCTATCCCGGCATCGGCAACCTGTTGATTTCGGCGGTGCATGCCGGCGATTACAGCCTGGTGCTCGGCCTCAGCGCCTTGTCGATCGTCGGCGTCGCCGCCGCCGTCTTCATCATCGACATTCTGAGCCCGCTGATCGATCCGCGCATCAAGGTGGAATAGGCCATGTTTACCATCATCCGCGACCTCGCCCGCCAGAACCTCGAATTCCTCTGCGGCCTGCTGCTCTTTGCCGTCATCGTGGGGTTCATCATCCTGTCGTATTTCTCGCCCTACGCCCCGACGGACATCTATCTTCTGCCGCCCGACATGCCGCCGGGTGGCGACTATTGGCTCGGCACAACATCGCGCGGCCAGGACGTGTTCTGGCAGCTGACGACGGCCCTGCGCAACACCTTGTATTTCGGCATCGGCGTCGCCTTTCTCTCCCGCATCATCTCGCTCGTCGTCGGCCTGGTCGCCGGTTATGCCGGGGGCGCGGTCGACCGGGTGCTGATGGCGATCAACGACAGCATCATGGTGATCCCGCAATTTCCGCTGCTGATCCTGTTCTATTTCGTGCTGAAGGACAGCATGACCTGGACGGTGCTGATCGTCATCATGGCTTCGCTCGGCTGGTCCTACGATGCGCGTCTGATCCGCTCGGTGGCGATCGGCCTGAAGACCAGGCCGTTCACCACCCAGAGCGTCTATTCCGGCATGAGCATGCGCAAGATCCTGGTCGAGGAGCACCTGCCCTATGTTCTGCCGATCGTCTTCGCCACCACGATGAACAACATGATCTGGTCGATCGGCATGGAGATCACCCTTTCGGTGCTCGGCTTCACCGATATCGAGACGCCGACCATGGGCATGATGATCTACTGGGCCAATGCGCATTCGGCGCTGATCGCCGGAATATGGTGGTGGGTGGCGGCCCCCGTCGCCGTCATCGTCATTCTGTTCCTGGCGCTCTTCCTGCTGTCGATGTCGATGAACGAATACAATGATCCGCGCAGCCGGCTGAACCGGATGGGAAGTTAGCATGGACCCTTTGGTCGAAATCCAGAACCTGAAAGCCTATTACCGCGCCTTCCTTTTTGGCGTCGATCGCGAAGTGCGCGCCGTCGACGATATCAGCCTGACGATCGGCCGCGGCGAGGTTTACGGCGTTGCCGGTGAATCAAGCAGCGGCAAGACGACCCTGATCAAAACCATCGCCGGCGCCATCCGGCCGCCGCTCCGGGTGGTGTCGGGCAACGTCAAATTCCATTTCGCCGGCGGCACCCAGGATATCTACGCGATGAAGCCGGAGGAGCGCATGGCGCTGCGCTGGCGGCATCTCTCCTATATCATGCAGGGCTCGATGAATGTGCTCAATCCGGTGCGCCGGATCCGCCATTCCTTCACCGATTTCGCCTTCCGCCACATGGCTGTCAGCAAGCCAGTTTTCTTTGAGAAGGTCGCCACCCATCTGCAGCGGCTGAAGCTCGATCCGCATCTGCTCGACGCCTATCCGCACGAACTCTCCGGCGGCATGCGCCAGCGCATGACCATTGCGCTTGCCACCATCCTGACGCCGGAGTTCATCATCGCCGACGAGCCGACCACCGCGCTCGACGTCATCGTTCAGCGCGACGTGCTGTCGATGATCCGCGAAATCCAGCGCGAGATGGGTTCCTCCTTTCTGTTCGTCACCCATGATATGGGCGTTCACGCGACAGTCTCCGACCGTATCGGCATCGTCTATGCCGGGCGTCTCGTCGAGGAAGCGCCGACCGCTAAACTCTTCAGCAAGCCGCTCCACCCCTATACCCAGCATCTGGTCGGCAGCCTGCCGCGCATCGGCGATGCGACGACGCGGCCCTCGCTGGAGGGGCGCCCGCCGAACCTCGCCATGCCGCCGGAAGGCTGCCGGTTTCACCCGCGCTGTCCGATACGGATGGATATCTGTTCGCAGAAGGTGCCGCCGCTCGTCACCGTCGAGCCGGGGCGCCGCGTCGCCTGTTTTGCAGTTACGGGAGATCAGGTTTGACCGCTCTGCTTCACCTTTCGCATGTCACCAAAGTCTATCGCCAAGGCGGGATGCTCGGCCGGCGCCTGATTACCGCCGCCAAGGATGTCAGCTTCGAAGTCGGGGCGGAGCCGGAGATCCTTTCGATCGTCGGCGAATCCGGCTCGGGCAAATCGACGATTGCGGCGATGATCCTCGGGCAGACGACACCGACGGAAGGGCGGCTGGAATTTTCCGGCAAAACCGTCTCCATCCATAGCCGATCCGAGCGCAAGGCCTTCATGAAGGAGGTCCAGCCGGTTCTGCAGAACCCGTTCGAAGCCTTCAATCCGCTGAAGCGGGTCGACCGTTATCTGTTCGAGACAGCCCGCAATCTGTCCGGCCCGGGAAAACGGATAGACCGGAAAGAGGCGGAGCGGATGGCCGATGCCGCCCTTGTGCATGTCGGCCTGACGCTTGAAGAGGTGAAAGGCCGCTTTCCCCACGAACTGTCCGGCGGCCAGCTTCAGCGCGTCGCCATTGCCCGCGCGCTGATCCCGCAACCCCGCCTGCTGGTCGCAGACGAGCCGGTCTCGATGGTCGACGCGTCGCTCCGCATGGCGATCGTCAACCTCTTCGGCCGCCTGAAAAACGAACTCGGTCTGTCGATCATCTACATCACCCATGATCTCGCCACCGCCTATTACGTCAGCGACAACATCATCATCATGCGCAAGGGCGAAATCGTCGAGCGCGGCCAGGCTCGCCCCGTGCTGGATAATCCGCAGCATCCGTACTCCCGCGCGCTGAAGGAAGCGGTGCTGGCAGCCGATTTCGCCCCGGCATTGTAGGTGGCTGCGGGCGAAGTTTGGTGATCCGAGAGGACTTCACACAAGAGGAGCTCGCGTTGCCATTGGGTCGCTGAAGTGATCAGAGCCCGAATGGCTAAGAAAGAGACGGCTCACGCCGCCTCCTCCTCGTCGAGGACCGGCTGCAAGTCATGCAGGTAGTCGACGGCGCGCTGGGCATGAGCTGCCGCTGAAAAGATCGCGCGCTTGTCGTTGCCGAGAACCTTGAGCCAACCATCGAGATAGCTTGCATGGTCGGGGCGTGGTTCGAGCTCGGGAACGATACCAAGATCGGCGCAGAGAAAGCAGCTGCCGAGTTCGGCAATGAGTTCTTCGCGGGCGCGTTCACTCCTGTCTTTCGCGTAGCGGCTGAGATCCCGATCAAGCCTCCGGGGTGCAGCGGTCCAATGCGTCATCTCGTGACTAAGGACGGCGACATAGGCGGCATCGTCCCGAAAGGCATCGAGGCATGGCATCTGGATGTAATCACGGGCAGCAGCATAATAGGCCGCCGATCCTCCGTGCCGGATCAGTGCGCCGGTATTGGCAAAGAACCGGCCGGCAGCACCGATGCGGCTCATCCAATCCTGGCCAGGGGCTGTAGAGTGAGCAAGGCCATTGAGGCCGGTGATCTGATCGGTGTTGAACACGGTGTAGGTTTTGAGGAAGGGGATATCGCGTTCGATTTCGGCGCCTGTCTCCGTCGTCTCGGCGCGGATGAAAGAGCTGGCAAAGACGACCGTCGTGCCGGTCTCACCCCTGCGGACGGCGCCGCCGAGCTCGATTGCCTGGCGAAACGTCATCCACCTTGGTGATGCAAAGCCGCGGGCGATGGCTTCAGACCAAAGGAGCAGAACATTGATCCCGGTGTAGGGTTGGCCATTGTGGCGCAGGGGCCGGCTGACCTCGGTCGTCGCATTACCCGTGGTCCACGGTTTGGTCCAGGGCCGTACGCCCTGCTCGAGATCGGCGATGATCTTGTTGGTGATGCGGCTGTAGATGTCTGATCGTTGATTGCTTTGCTGCCTGCTCATGTCTGAACCTCCGTTTCGAGGTCGCGGCCATCGCGACCTGCTACGGCGGTCCGAAAGCCAGGCTGCAAGTGCTGCCTGCACCCGCAGGGCCGCAACGAAGTGGAGGACGGCAAAGCCGTTGCCGGCGGCGCGAGCCTGGCAGGACCAAAAGCCAGGGCAGGACGCGATGGCAGCAAGATTGCGGCGAGGTTCCGAGGGAGGCAGATGTAGAAAATTCGAGACTGCATCACGCCGATCGCCTCCAACGTGAGCCGGAGCGTCAGGGGCTTACCTGCCTGACGCCATCAGTGGCTGGCGCGGCGACGAGCCAGTCACCAATTCAGGCCCCGGAAAATTCGGCAAGCTCCTGAAGATTGGTCAGTGGAGATGCGAAGGGTCACGTCTCGTCCCATGGTGCTTTGGTCGACATGGTCCGTTTCAGGCGCAAGTGGCTGCGCGCGCTCAGAGGGGGTGCTGGCGGCGATTTCAGCCCGGCGATGCGAGCAATACGCGTACATTCGAGCCGTGGGTCAATCATCGCTTGCGAATCGCCCGCGCAGCGGCGGCGCTCGATTCCGCAATCGCGGCCCGCTCCCCGGCTGTCAAAGACACAGGCTCGTGCTCGTCGGCGAGTCTAGCAGGGCGCACCAGCTTCGGCCAGTTCGTGATGGGGTGCCGGCGCGAGGTTCACGCCTCGTCCCACGGCGATTTGGTCGACATGGTCCGTTTCAAGAGATCATTCGGCTGCGCCGGCGCGTCGAGGCGGGCAAGATATTCGGCGTAGATTTCAGGGCTGACCGTGAAGATCGTACGGTCGAGCAGCACTTCCTCAGCCCGCCGCGCGGAAGCCTCCAGCATGAAATCCGTGCGCGTCTTGCCAAACAACTCGGCGGCGCGATCGATCAAGTTGCGGGTCGCAGGCTTGATACGTATATTCAACGGCACGCTTGCGTCTGGACTTTTGTTCGAGTGCGAGGTGGCCATGGCAAACTCCCGTCTGGAGCAGAGACGTAACGTAACGACATCATCTTTACAAAGGCGAATGTAAGATACTGTCGTTACGCGTCTGTCGGCTATCTCCTACCCAGTCGGCATGCTATTTCCCGTCCGCCTGTCCCGATGGTTTCGTGGCAGCATTCAGGACACCATCCTGCAATCCCACCTCGTCTGCAAGAATGGCGGCGGCCTCGTCGAGCAGGACGTCTTTTGCGTTCTTGCGGGCGTTTTCGAGGGCGATATCGGCGGTCAGGCTGCGCTCGCCCGCCTCCAGGCCGTCATCGCCTGCGGGATTATCGCCATCGCTTGCCTGCGCCCGATCCTTGAACCGCTTCTCGCGCGCCGCCGCTTCCTTGCGACGTTCCGCTTCGTTCAGGGAGACGATGCCTTTCTCGCGCTGCGCCTTCAGGTCGGCAATGTCCTTTACCAGGCGCTGGAAATCCGGATCGCCCTTCACCCGCGCATCATGGCGGCTTTGCAATGCCGGCAGCAAGGCCGTGACATTGCCTTCGGGCGCGTATTTCGCCGGCTTGATCTCGGCCCATGGCAGGGCATTGTCATAGCTTGTCTCGCCGAAGCTTGTCGGATCAGACAATCCCGGCAGGCTGATATCGGGGGTGACGCCGCGCAGCTGCGTCGTGCCGCCATTGACCCGGAAGAACTGGGCGATCGTCACCTTTAGCTCGCCATATTCGGGCTTGCTGTTGTGCACCATCTGGTCGAGATCGACGACGGTCTGCACCGTGCCCTTGCCGAAGCTGGCTTCGCCGACAATCACGCCGCGACCGTAATCCTGGATGGCCGCGGCAAAAATCTCCGAAGCCGAGGCCGAGCCGCGATTGATCAGAACACCCATTGGGCCTGACCAGACAGGCTCGGCCAGATCCGAGCTTTTGACCTCGATCTTGCCGTCGCTGCGGCGCTGCTGGACAACCGGACCCTTGCCGATGAACAGGCCGGTCAAATCGATCGCCTCGTCCAATGAACCGCCGCCATTGTTGCGCAGGTCCATGAGAACGCTGTCTACATTCTCTTGCTTCAGCTCTTCTAGAAGCTTGGCGACATCGCGGCTGGCGCTTTTATAATCCTTGTCGCCTTTGCCCTTGGCTTCAAAATCCTCATAGAAGACCGGTAGCGTGATGATCCCGATCTTACGCTCGGTGTCGCCCACTTTCACGGTCTGCACGGTCTTCCTGGCGGCCTGCTTTTCCAGGCTGATCTTATCGCGCACCAGACTGACGACGCGATGCGTGGCATCGGCGCCAGCGTCTGCCGGCAGGATGTCGAGGCGCACGACGGAGCCTTTTTTCCCGCGGATCATTTGCACGACTTCATCAAGCCGCGTGCCCACAACTTCCTTGATCGGCCCACTCTTGCCCTGGCCGACGCCGGTGATGCGGTCGCCGACCGCCAGCTTGCCTGAGAGTTCAGCCGGCCCGCCGGGCACCAGCTCACGGATCGTCGTATAGTCGTCGCGCTCCTGCAGCACCGCCCCGATGCCGAACAGCGAAAGCTTCATCGATACATCGAAATCGGCCGAAGCGGCCGCGCCAAAATAATCCGTGTGCGGATCAATCGCGTTCGAATAGGCGTCCATGAACGACTGGAACACGTCGTCGCTCTTGAACTTGTAAGCGCGCTCGAGCGTGTTTTCATAGCGTTTGTCGAGCGTTTCGCGAATAGCCGCATCGGCTTTGCCGCCAAGCTTCAGCCGCAGCCAGTCGCTCTTGACGCGCTTGCGCCACAGCTCATCGCTCTCGGCTTGTGACTGCGGCCAGGGGGCTTTCTCGCGCAGCACCGAATAATTATCCTGCCCGCTGAAATCGAAATCCTGCTTCAGCAGGCTGCGCGCATAGGTCATGCGGTCGACGACGCGCTGTTCATAGGCGTTGAAGATCGCAAACGGGATCTTTAGGTCCTTCCGCTCGATCGCATCGTCGATCTCGCTGCGCTCGGCCATGAACTTGTCGATATCGGCCTGCAGGAACAGCATGCGGTCTGGATCAAGCGACTTGATGAAGCCATCCATGACCCTCGCCGACAGGGCATCGTCGAGCGGGACGGGCTTGTAGCTATAGCGCGAGAGAAATTGCGCACTCAACTGAGCAGCTTCGGCCTGTCGCTCCAGCGGCGCCAAAACCGGCGGCGATGCGACTTCAGCAGAGGCGGACTGTACGATTGCAAGAAATGCACCGAGAAAAACGTAAGCTATGCGCATGCAGCGTTGATCCAATTCTTCATGCCTGTGATCGATCTGTGATCTATGTGAGGCAATCATGGTTTTTTGGCAACCAGCTGGCAAATGACATTGTCGCGAAGCGTTGAAAACGGCCGGGCGCCATCGATCGGGAGAAATTGACGTCTATCACCTCGCTGGAGCGGACCTGTTGGAAGGAGAATGGGCAATCGGGAATGCTCCCCACGCTAAGGGCGGAGTAACGGCAGCCGCAGGAGGCTCAGCATAGCGGCCGACTGGGAGGCGGGACCGACTGCCCCCGCCGTTGCGTTCGGCATAATGCAGCGGCGGAACGGAACAAACCACATAAGCGCATATTTATCTCGATCGGGATTAGACTGAATCTCCGTTTCCTCGCCGTATAGCTCCTCGAAGTGATCGAAGGTCTTAACCAACGCCCTCCGTCGACGACCACAGCGGCCGCGCCAGATCTTCAAGTGCGCAGCCGCACCCGTTATACATCTGCGTGGCCAAGACCTGCCCAGCGTCGGCAAGGCCACCGCTCGGAAATCAACCTCAGCGCGCAGACGGCTAACTTCAAGTCCGGGGGGATATTGTCAGACCGAGGGGTCGAGCGACGAGCCAGCTGGAGGAGGATAGGTGGCGACGCCGTTGTGGACAAACCCGCAATGAGAAAAAGCGCATCAGAACGGGATCGAACGTTCGAGTATAATGCGGAAAGCAGGCTGAGGCTGTTGCCTTTCGGTTCCGCACTTCTATCTTTTTCGTTCTTCGACCTCAATCTGGAGTTTCTTTGTGGCTATCGCGGGTTTGGTGCCGGGCAAGCTTTATTGGGCCAGTTCTTGGAAACACTTCGACGGCAAAATCACCGTTGTGGAGGTGTCGTCCGTTTTCGGTGAGGATCCTGATTATTGGACCGTCGCGGTCATTGGTTCGGATCAGCACTACATGCTGGGCGACTTCGAATTCATCGCCATCGCCGAACCGCCACACGGAATTCCGATGCGGTATGCCGCCGAGTAAGTCGGCTGTTCGGCAACTGGCTTTTAAAAGCTAGGCAAGGCCCAGGGTGTTTTGGGGGAAACTAGCTGTAGGTCACTGCGAAGGATCTCTCTATAGGCGCTGCGAAAGGTGACGTCCTCACTTTTGGCAAAGGGATGGGTCTTACCCCGATGCCTCCTCCGCGATCTACATACCATGCGCCGAGGGTAGTGGTAACTTCTTGAAACTTCTCGCACTCAGACCAAAGTCCGAGACCTCCTTAGCCGGTGGAACCTAGAGAGCTGCACTGAGTTCCCTCCCCGTCATCACCTCAAGAAATCAGGAGGAACCTCAATGAACAGGTTAATTTTCGCAGCCTTCGCCGCCGCGCTTGCTGCCTCATCCGCACTTGCGCAGACCGCGCCCAAGCCAACGGCGGATCCGAAAACACCGGCCGTTGCGACGCCGGCGGAGAAAAACCCAACTGCTCCGGTCGAGGGGGCTAACAGCTTTACCGAAAGTCAGGCCAAGTCGCGGATCGAAGACGCCGGCTATTCCGACGTAACGGGGCTTAAGCTCGATGACAAGGGCATCTGGCAGGCCAGCGCCAAGAAGGGTGCGAAGTCCGTCATGGTCGGTTTGGACTACCAGGGTAACGTCGTCGCGAAGTAGCCAGCGCACCGCTTAGAGAAACTTGAAGGAGATCTCCCATGAGAACCGTAACAGGACTTTTCGACTCTTATACCGATGCCGAGAGTGCCGTCTCCCAGCTTCGGTCCCTCGGCATTGATCACGACGAGATCAGTGTCGTTTCCAACAACAGCGACAGCCGCCACAAAATCGATGCCGACGACAATGATGTCGCAGAAGATGCGGGTAAAGGCGCAGGAATCGGCGCCGTGCTCGGCGGCACCGGCGGCCTCCTCACCGGCCTTGGCATCATGGCCATTCCGGGCGTCGGCCCTGTGGTCGCCGCAGGCTGGCTGGCAGCGGCTTTAGCGGGTGCTGCAACCGGTGCGGTTGTCGGGGGTGCTGCTGGCGGTCTGATCGGTGCCCTGACGGACGCCGGCGTCGATGAGAGAGACGCTCATGTTTACGCTGAAGGCGTTCGTCGCGGCGGCACTTTGGTGACGGCTCGCGTTCCCGACACGCTAATCGGTGCGGCGGAGGACATTCTGGCAAAGTCACCCCGTGTCGATGTTGCTGCTCGCCGCAACGCTTATTTAGAAGGCGGCTGGAAATCGTTCGATCCTACGCTTGATCCCTATACGCCGGCGGAGGTCGAGCAAGAACGTCGTCGTTATGACCGCAGCACCGGTATCTGAGGAACACCTTGAGCGTCGCCACGCTCGAGGGACTAAACAACCCGCCGATACGTCGGCGGGTTTCCGGCTGGATCGCCTTTTTCACGTTACGACAGGACGCTTTTGTTGAGCAGAGGCGGCGCGAACCCCACCTTCAAGGTAAACCTAACGCGATCTCAATCTGAACTTTCTTTTTAACGGGGTTGTCAGGAGCCCCCGGAATAGCCCTCGCCTTTCCATCGGCTCCATCACCGCCTCAGGACCTTCCGGGTCGAGGATCTCGTTATCCGCCAGCCATTCCTCCAGGTCTGATATCGCCGGGGTGTCATAGGGGACCAAGGTTGGCCTGTTTCCGGGTCGATCCCCGTTGGGCGTATCTCTTAGTTCCTCGATGGCTGCAATAACTGACTTCGAGCGTCTAATCGTCTGAGCCACTTCATCCGGATCAACGCCGAGGTGTTCCGCCAAGAGAATATTGCGTAGGTCGACCAGTCGGCTCGATAGTTGCTCGGTTTGCCCAGCCTCAAAAGCAACGTCACATTCGTTATCAAACCGCATGGATCGGTTGTTGAAGTTTGATGATCCGACGCGTAACGCTTTATCATCTACGATCATCAACTTTGAATGGACGTAAACCGGCACACCATCGGTTGTTATCGGATGATAAATTCGAAATCGCTTATGGCGATCGTGCGGGCGCAAAGCTTCCCTCAGGCGCGCTCGTGCTGTGTCCATTGCAAGCTCGCCCAGCCAGTTGTCTGCTTTAACCGGGTTGATGAGAATAACTTCCGGACCGTCGTTTTCTTCGAGACGTTTGGCAAGAGCCTGGGCGATAACCCGGGAGGCGAAATACTGACTCTCCGCGTAAATCAACCGCTCGGCTGACATGATCATGTCGACATAAAGCCGCTCGATCTCCGCAACACCTGCCTGATCTCCATAGGCAGGCATTGTGCGAGAAATTCCGAGAGTGACGGGTCCGAACGAGATGGCGCCGTTGATGAATGGGCGCTCATGTGGGAAAACGACCGGTGCCAGCTGCTCACCGCCCGCAGATCGCCATCTTGAACGGCAGAGATCGCCAAGCGCTTCTGCGGCCGGCCCCGCGCAGAAACTCGAGACATCATGCCAAGGGCCATAAGACGTTCCATTGGGCCGCCTGCGAAGCGGATCGTCATCCAGGTGCTTACGCGTATCCCAGCGCCCTGCCGTGACGTCGATGCCGCCACAAAAAGCAATCGAATCGTCAATCACAAGGATCTTTTGGTGGTGCGAACTGCCGATCGGATGATTGCCGTCCAGAAGAACAGTTATTTGGCGATGGAGCTTCCATCGAAGGAGATAGGGAAGGTTCGACAGTTTCGCCCAGCTTGAGAGGAAACCGGGATTCCAGAGGAGAAGCCGAATCTCAAGGTCCGGGTTTTTCTTGGTCAGCCACAGAAGAAAATCTCCGACATGGCTCGGTCCTTCATAATGGTCGCCTGGACGGCCGAGGGTAATAGACGCATCGAAATCCCATCCCACGAGGAAAATCGACTTTTGGGCCGACGCCATCGCCGTCCGGGCGGCGGCGAAGTAGTCGTCTGCGTCAATTATTATCGCGAACTCGTCAGCCCGCTCCGCCCGCCAGATATTGGAGGATGGTTGAAGCAATTCTGACATTAATTTTCCTTAGTCCGTCTCGCTGCACGGGACACCGCGCAACCCCGTTGATTGATGAAACCCGAATTGCGTAAGGCTTTCGAGCGAGGCCTGCTCTCGGGAATACGACCTGTCGGCTTTTCCCTCGCGGAAGTACTTCTCATTTCTGAACGCCAACAGCAACCGGAAACGGATAACCTCTTGCGGCCAGTCCCAGGAGGGCAGGGTCCTGGCGTCGCGCCTTCGGGACCCTGTTTGGAAAGAACAATAAGAAGTGATCTCAGCCGCGACGACCTTTGCCCAACCGGCTCATGGCGGCCATTCTCGCTTTGCGCCCATGCGATATCTGCATGCGAAGGAGAAAAGCATCTGCGGCGCGGACCAGCTGGAGCGCCAGACGAACGGGCGCCCGCCGGATCGGCGCGACATGAGAGAATTGCACTATATCTGCGTCAGAACCGAAATTGGACGCGGATAAGCGTGAATTTTGGACGCTGATTGACAACCGATCCCATACAGGAAGCATTGCTGGCCCTCATCGAGGAGAAGAAGAAGGCGGTGAAGGCCAGAAAGACCGGTGAGCTTTTTCTGATATCCTAAGAAAGGTTTTGCGCTATGGGCGGAGGCTCGCCTTGTTGGTGGGGTCGGCGTAATTGGCTGGGACCGTGGCTCCAGACGTTGAAATATACGAGGCCGCGCTGGAAGCGGCGGAGCTCAATTTTTAAGATGCCAAGACGACGTCAGACTTCCAAACTCAACGATTCGAAAGTCGAACGAGCCACTGATAAGCAACTCGTCGGCCAGAGGCAAGCCTGGTATCGAGGGGGCGTACAGAGGCTGGTCGTCGCAAGAGTTGTGACGTTTGGCCTTACTGCGTGGAATCGCCCTCGAGTATAGTCGCAGCCTGGATAGCGGCGGGATCGACCGTCAAATGCAAATATTCGATCATCGACTTCAATGTTGAATTCGGTCAAATTTGACGGCATTAGTACTCCCGTCGAATCCATCTCGTCCCTGTCGACCAGCCCGTCGCCATCGTGATCCATCCTTGCGTTCATGTCCACGCTAGGATTGCCCTTGTCATCCTATTTCAGCCCAGGCTCCAGCACCTCGTTGAAGCTCGCGACCTCCTCGGAATTCAGTTTGTCGTCGCCATCGCGATCAAACTTTGTGAAGGCGTTGTGGAGCATTTGCGACAGTTGCGTCGCCGTTGCGGTTAATGTCACGTTGTTCCTCCCGACTATCAAATTAACTATGCGGTTCGCTGGCAAGTGATATCCGAGACGACTTGAGCAGAGCTGGATTATGGCTTACCTCATGCGAGGTGGAAAGCAGACAATCGAAGCGAGGTCATCGCTCCAATGCATTAAAATTGCTCGCAGATTTTTACACCGGGCAGGTTCACATCAATGGCATGAAACTGGCCACGGCGGCGCCCTTCGGAGGATTCAAGATGTATGGCATTGGACGTGAGGCCGCCCCGGAGATTTAAGCGTTTCTCCAAACGAAAGCCGTCACCTTTCCATCAACCTGAATTCGCTGTTGTAGAAACGAGTCCAAAAAGAGGCCGCAGGAGCACCATCCGGCGGCCTCCTTTTCCCGTGCAGATGATCGCTAGGGCCCCACGGCGCCGGCTTTCACACTGGTGAGAAGCTTGATGAGGGCCTGAGCTCCTGCGGTGGAAGATGCCGGGTTCTGCCCAGTGATCAACATGCCGTCGGTGATAGCGAAGCTCTCCCAGTTCGCCTTCTTCTCGTAGAGACCGCCGAGACGTATGAGCTCGTCCTCAACGAGGAAAGGAACAACCTTCGTCAGTTGCACTTCCTCCTCCTCGCCATTGGTAAAGCCTGTGACCCGCTTTCCCTTGACAATCGGAGCGCCGTTATAGGTGACGCGGTGAAACACGGCCGGCGCGTGGCAGACTGCCGCCACCGGCTTGCCGGCGTTGTAAAAGGATTCGATCAGCTTGATGGAATCCGAATTGTCCACGAGATCCCACATGGGACCATGGCCGCCGGGATAAAAGACGGCATCGAAATCTTCGGAACGGGCTTCGCTCAGCTTTTTGGTGCTCGCAAAAACCATCTGCGCGGCCTCGTCGCCCTTGAACCGCGTCATGGCGGGGGTCCGATTTTCCGGCAGATCGCTCTTTGGATCGATCGGGGGTTGACCCCCTTTTGGGGACACGAGCGTCAAGTCGACGCCTGCATCTCGGAAGACGTAGTACGGTGCGGCGCCCTCCTCCAGCCAAAAACCAGTTTTGCGCCCTGTGCTTCCGAGGGTGTCGTGCGAGGTGAATACCATAAGGATCTTCATGCTCAGGCTCCTTCCACTTTTCTTAATTCGCAGCCGGTTTGCTGCACGACCGGAAGCATGTCTTGGATTAGGGGGATTTGCATGTGCACGTTAGTATCGCCAATACCTTGGTGTTGGTGATCAATCGGGCGGGGTATGACCGCTATCGGAGCCCGCCTGTCAAGTACTGCGCGCGCTACCCATGCCGAACGACCAATCTTAGTCCGAGTTGCGCGCGCGTGAGGCTTGAGTAGGCCAAGGCTATTGCACGACGGCGTTCCGACGCCTCGACGACACGGAGAAGCAATGGCGAATCGTTGCCGCGGCACCAAGCACGCCGGCTGGCTGGAATGAATCCACTTCGTTCATAGCGTTTTCGGCACCTGTTTGCCGAGCCGAGAGCTTCGGCTACTTCCGTTCCTTTAGATCCCGTCGGCACCGAAAAATGCACACGCCGCCAGTGATCACCGGCGGCGTGCATATATTCCTCTGAAATACAGTAACGTCAGGTTTTGCCCTCAGCCTTCTTCTTTCGGTATTGGACGGTTGGAAGGCCGCCCCAGCCCCAGTTGTCCAAGTCGACTTCCTCAATCACCACGTAGGTTGATTCCAGCGGCTTGTTGAGGACGTCGAGCATGACCTGGCTGACGCCAGCGATGATGGCCGCTTTCTCCTCGGATGTTACCGAGGTGCGATCGGGGGTCGTGCCTTCACGGGTTACTTGTACGGTGACGATGGGCATTTTTTATTCTCCTTGTTGGGCTCGTCGATCTGCTAAGCGGCCATTGCAGCGAGGTGCTTCTCAAGTTCGTCGACATGAGCGTACCCAGCGCCGACCTTGCCGAGAGTTCCCCCCTTCTTCAAGAACAAGGTCGGGAAGCTTGAAACGCCCATTGCTCGCACGGGCGCGAAGTCCGTTGCAGCTTCTTCGATAGTGCTACGCTTGTCCCATTCCGCCAGGAATTCCTCCGAGCTGACGGGATGACCGAGTTCGGCGAGCGCGCGAGAACCGGTCTCAGCCAGTACTGCCCCGTCCGTCGTGTCGAGCGCATCTACGTAGAAGGCATGCTGGAACGCTCGGAAGACGCTCAGAAGATCGGCTTCCGGCCTAAGAATGCGGGCAGTCACCACCGCACGGCACACGGGTTCAGTATCGTAGACGAAGCCTTTTCTGGCCAGAAGACCTTTTCGGTTGAACGGTACGCCGCTGGCTTCCTCGACCTTGCCCCAGTGGTGCAGTCTGAACTGCTTTCCCGCGTCATCGAGAACGTCGGTCGCACCCGCGCGCAAACCACCGAGGATGATCTTGACGGACAGTTCCGGACGCCGCTCAAGCAGCAGCGCCATCTGTTTGCCGAATCCATAGCACCACGAGCACATCGGATCGGCGGCTAGTACAAGTTCCATTCTTTTTCCTTTCACTCGCAGCGGCTTATTCAGGCCACGTGCCCGCGTGATGTTCGAGACCTACCAGCGGCCGGCGTTCTGGCCACCGTCGACATGAAGGATCTCGCCCGTGACGAAGCTTGCGCCTTCGAGGTAGATCACGGCGTCGACGATGTCGCTGATCTCGCCCATGTGGCCGACGGGATGCAGCGCGGAGAGGAACTCGTGGGTCTCTGGAGCATGCATCGGGGTCTTGATGATGCCAGGAGACACGGCATTCACCCGAACGCCCGTCTTGGCGAACTCAATCGCCAGTTCCTTCGTAACGGCGTTAAGACCGCCCTTCGTGAGCGAAGCAAGGGCCGTGGGGACGCTTGACACCGGCTGGTTTACTAAGCTGGTCGTGATGCTGACGATGTGGCCAGAGCCGTGCTTGAGCATCTGCCTCGCAGCCCGCTGCGTGATGTGGAAGAAGCCCGAGACGTTCACGCCGAAGTTCAGGTCGTAATCTTCCTGAGTGAAGTCGACAAAAGCCTTTGCTGTGAAGACGCCGGCATTGTTCACCAACGTGTCGATACGACCGAAACGGTCAACCGCTTCGCGAACGACGCGCTCTGCGGTCTCGGAGCTAGAGATGTCGCCCCCCACGGCATGTACGCCATCGTCGGAGCCTTGCTTTATTGAACGCGAGGTGGCGACGACACGGTAGTTCCGCGCACGGTAGGCGCGGACCAGACCTTCACCAATGCCCTGCGATGCACCGGTGATGACGGCGACCTTCTGCTGATTGCTCATGATATTCATCCTTTCAATTGCATCGGTCCTTCGTTGGGCCGCCCGTCGCCCTCGGCGTCGGTGCTATTGATTTAGGTGCTGTCGACCATCGGGAGAATTGCCGGGCAACGGCAGTCACTGAACCGTTTTTCGGCATAATTTTTAGCGAGCTACGCTTTGTGACCTAAATGCCCATCGAAACGAACGAGCCATTCATGACGTCGGCGGAATTTGCATCATCCACGGCTTGCGAAGGTATTGCCAATACTTTCGTATTCCCTGGCTTCGTCAGCCAGCGGGCAAATAGCGAGGCCGTGCGAGTTCGAAGCCTCTGATGAAACAGTCAAAGGTCTGGGGAGCTCATTGCTTCGTGTCAAGCAACGTCTTCGCGCGCAACAGTCGAGGGCTGGAGAATCCTTCGCGGAACCGCTGGTAGACGGGACGAAGGATTTCTTGTGCCGCTCCAAGATCACCGCGGCTGGTCAGATATTCAGCGTAGGTCATGCCCGCTGTGAGTTCCCAATACAAACCGCCTTGAGCCGATGCTCTTCGGCCAGCCTCTCGAAATAGGTCTACGACTAAGGTCTCGTCCACGTCTTGTGCTGCGATTATCTCGCCTTTCTTTCGTAGAAGTTCGGGCACTATCCAGCGGTAGCTTTTTTCCACTGAAAATTTCTGCGCTCTGTCGATCTCCAAGAGCGCCTCGTCCAAACGTCCGGCCGCCTGCAACGCGGCTGCGAGTTCACACATAAAAAACGGATAGAACAGTAGATACGAGGATTCTTGCATGTCTCGAATGCCGGCCCGAAGAGCGTGGATCCCCTCCGCAGGCGAGCCTGAACGCGACGCCAAGCTGCCTCGGACGCATATCCCAACCGCGTAGAAAGGTTTCAGGCCATGCTGCAGTGCATGTGCTGTGAGTTCTTCGCCCCATTGTCGTGCTCGCGCTTCATTGTCCAGACTGAGTGACACGAAGGCGGATGCCCAGGCCAACGCAACGCAAAATACAAACGGTTGCTTCGTTGCACGTGCTTCATCGACGGAGTCTTCGGCTGCTTGAGAAGCCGCCTCCAATCGACCCAACGAGATCAAGTTGACGGTATCATGCGCCATGGAGGACGTTCGAATGTCCGCCCCGAGCCTGAGCATATCCGTACGACGATTGTTCGACGGCGAGTTCCTCGCCGCCCAATCAAGTCGGTCATGAGCCTCCACGTGGTGAGCCTGATAGGTCTGCGGGATACCCGACATCCAAGCTGCCGTTGCGCGTGACCTCGCATCGCCCCCGCCGGCGCGTTTCTCGTATTCTTGCGCGTAAACAAGCGCATCATCCAACTCCACCGATCGAGCGCTAAACAGCCATAGGGCGCAAGTAACGCGCTGCTGGTAGTCCTGGTCACCCAAGGTTTCAGCGAGTGTTAGGGCGCGTGCGAGCACCGTTCGACCTTGCTCGCTCATACCCTGAGTATAAATCATCGCAAATCCCAGCGCGCACTGCAGGACCAGTTCGGTGCGTCCCCCCTCCTCTCCTTCAAGGCAGGAGAGCGCTTTTTTAGCCCATTCGCCTGACTCCGACACGAGTGAGGTCGCGATCCAGAAATCGGAGGCAACTCCGGCAAGGCCAGCTCCGAGCTTTCCATCGCCCTCTGAAGAAAGCGCCCAAGTCAAAGCGGCTCGGAGATTGTCGATCTCTCGGCGGTACCGCCCCAGACCATCGATTGCCAACTGCAGCGAGTCTTCACTCGAAAATGGCCGAAATAACGAAAGGAAAAAGGCCGCGGTGCGCCTCATCGTCATTTGATAGTCGGTGCCCCCTCCAAGCTTTTCCAGCGAATAGACCCGCACCGTCTCCAGAAGGCGCCACCGGGGGGCTGCCTCAGTTCCGTCGAAGGTCACCAACGATTTCGTGACAAGGTTCGACAGCCCTAGTGCGGTCTCTTCCTCATCCTCCCCGCTGGCGGCCATCGCGGCCTCCAAGGTAAACCCTGCGGGATATACGGAGAGACTGCACAGAAGGCGACGCTCTCCTTCGGGCAACAATTCATAGCTCCAATCGAGCGCTGCCCGAAGCGTGCGGTGCCGAGGCAAGGCAGTGCGCCGTCCGCCGGTCAGAAGAACGAAACGGTCATCCAATCGGCCGGCGATCTGTTGAAGCCCCAACGTGGCGGCACGGGCGGCGGCGAACTCTATCGCTAAGGGAATTCCATCCAGATGTCGACAAATACCCGCGATAGTTGAGACACTGTCCCCGCTCGTCCTAAAGTCGGACTGCAACGCTCTTGTTCGGGCGACAAACAACTGAACCGCACTGTGCGTTAGCGGATCACCAGCCTTTTCGTTCGCGGGAACATCGAGCGGGGGCACACGATATGTGAACTCCCCTTCGATCCTGAGAAGTTCCCGACTCGTTGCGAGAACCGAAACGTTCGGGCAGGCGCGCAACATCGCCTCGATCATCTCGGCAGCGGCATCGACGACATGTTCGCAGTTGTCGATCAGAAGCAACATTTTCCGGTTACCAATTGCCCGCGCAACGAGCTCGGCAGAGACGTCGTCGCTTTGAAGGCGCAGATCGAGAGCCTGTGCAAGTGTAGTGGGAACAAGATTTGGATCCGAGAGGGAAACCAGCTCCACGAAGAACGCATCCCCATCGATCGTTGGCTGCAGGCGTCGGGCGACTTCGGACGCGAGTACGGTTTTTCCGATCCCACCGGGTCCCGTCAAGGTTACAAGTCGATAGGCCGACATGAGCGTCACGATATGAGAAATTGCAGCCTGACGGCCAATCAGTTCGGACGCCGCCGAGGGGATGTTGGTAACAAAACCCTCTCGTTCGCTCGACCGTACGAGCGTGGCGGGCGTCGGATCGGCAAACCGCTTTTCGGGTTCCGTCCACTCGCCAAGCAGTCGATATCCGCGACCGGACACGGTACGCAGCAGGTCTCGATCCTTTCCAAGAGCACGCCTTATTGCAGAGATATGAACCTGGAGGGTGTTTTCCTCGACGACCATCCCAGGCCAGACGCGCTTCATCAGCTCGTCTTTCGTGACGATCCTCCCCGATGAAACTGCAAGCGTTTCGAGGATTTCGAACGCGCGACTGCCGAGCGGTACCGGAGCGCCCATCGCACGCAGCTCTCGCTTTTCGAGGTCAAGCTCCCATCCGGAGTGCTCGAAGAGGCCTATCTCAATCTGTCCCAAAGCGATCCGAATCTATCTGGTTCAACCCCATCGATAAAATCACAGACGGGCAGATTGCGCCAAGGCTACTTCGACAACTGATAGGGGAATACTTCAGCTTTTTTCAGGATCTCTCACACCACTTAAGTCGTGAAGGCGTGCATGCTGGTTTAAAAAACGCGGAGCACCTTCATTGCGAGGCAGCGTAAAGCATTCATATCATCCCCCAGCCGCAGCACATCGCGTGCACGATCGACGAGGAGCAATGACATGTCCCCCACAAAAAAACCAACTGATCTCTCGACAATGGCGACAACACTCTGCAGCGATGCTTTGGTCGCCGTATTGGATAACGGCAGCGAATGCGATCCCAATTTGCATGTACATATTTCGGGCATGGGCCGGCAACTGCAACGATTTACCTCAGCGCACGACTTGCTGAGCGGCGCCCAGTCTGGATGTTTCAGCTGCATCCTCGTTGACGCAAGCATGGCCGATCTACCGGTCTCAGATCTCGCGCGATTGATCTGTTCTTACGCCGTGCACTGCCCAATCATCGTCGTCACCCCTAGCGGCAGTCCCGCCACGTCTGTTGCCACCACCAGATTCCGGGTGACCTTCCTCCCTAAGCAGGATGATCCCGCCGTAATTGCAGAGGAGGTAAACGCATCTATACGTGCGTTCAACGAGGCGAACCGTTTGGAAGCATATTTTCTCACGCTGACACCGCGAGAACGGCAAGTCATGAAGTTCGTGGTGGAAGGCTTGCTGAATAAGCAGGTAGCCTTCAAGTTGAATATTAGCGAGATCACCGTCAAAGCTCATCGTGGCCGGCTCATGAGAAAGATGAACGCCAGAACACTTCCTGACCTTTTGTATATGGCGGCAAGGCTCGGCCCTGCAGGCTCCGTCGCGGACGAACTTTCGACCTTCTGAAGCGCCGCAGCGCCTCCACGTTCCAGCACAACCCGTAGCTAACCGACACCATTGGACAGTAGCAACTTCTACCAGCTGTCTGAAATGGACCTGGAATGGCCTGTCGTGCGGCGGGCATTCAACAAGCGATCTTTGGAGACACAGGCATGGGCAACTCAAACAACGCGACCTGGACACGCCGCTCCTTCGGCGGAGCAGCACTCGGGCTGGCGGCCGCAGGAATCCTCGCAGGGCGTGTCGAAGGTGCCGCGCAAAGCAAAATGCCCGGACTGCACAAGGGCATGGGCCTGGTTGCCGACAAGCGTATCGACGCCGGAGACCTGAATGTCGGATACGCCGATCTCGGCCCTGAAGGCGGCTCGGCCGTTATACTGTTCCACGGCTGGCCCTACGACATCAACGCCTTCGCCGAGGTGGCGCCTTTGCTCGCAGAGCGGGGTCATCGTGTGATCGTGCCGCATCTGCGCGGATACGGCAGCACTAGGTTCCTGTCCGATGACACTATGCGGAACGGCCAACAGTCGGCGCTTGCTCTCGACGCCGTCAAGCTGATGGACGCCTTCAAGATTGAAAAGGCGACGGTCGCCGGATTCGACTGGGGTGCACGGACTGCCGACATTGTCGCCGCGCTCTGGCCAGAACGATGCAGGGGTTTAGTATCCGTCAGCGGCTATCTCATAGGGAACCAAGCTGCTGGAAAGGTGCCCCTGCCCCCAGCCGCGGAGGTTCAATGGTGGTATCAGTTCTACTTCGCGACGGACCGCGGTCGCGACGGCTATGAAAAGTACACGAACCAGTTCGCCAAGCTGATCTGGCATCTCGCCTCGCCACAGTGGAAGTTCGACGACGAAACCTTCGATCGGAGTGCAGAAGCATTTGCCAATCCCGATCACGTCCCGATTGTCGTTCATAACTACCGCTGGCGGCTGGGCCTGACGGGAGGCGAAAAACGGTTCGACGAATTCGAGACCAAGCTTGCGGCAGGTCCCGAGATCCATGTGCCGACGATCACGATAGAGGGCGACGCCAACGGAGCGCCTCATCCAGATTCCAAGGCCTACGCCGCAAAGTTCAAGGCGAAATACGAACACCGTCTCGCAGTGGGCGGGATCGGCCACAATTTACCACAGGAGGCGCCCGAGGCGTTCGCCAAGGCGGTAGGAGACGTCGATTCGTGGGTGTGAGCAGCCGAGATCCCGACGCGCTCAATTATCCAAAAAATCGATGATCTTCATCCGAAAAACCCAACTGGCGCGGCATCGCCTAGTCGTGAGATGGGAAACGCTGCGGCCTGGAAGGCGTCAGACGCCATAGCTCCGGTGCGAGCCCATTGAAAGGATCCAACATTGGAAATCGGTATCGATAGTTTTGCGATGCTCTTGCCCGAACCTGATACGGGTCGTCTGCAGTCGGCTGTCGATCGAATGGAGAGTGTACTTTCCGAGGTGGAGCTTGCGGACCAGGTCGGTCTCGACGTCTTCGGAATGGGCGAACACCACAGGGCAAACGCGCTTGATTCCGCGCCTGCCGTAATACTTGCCGCAGCGGCGGCGCGAACCAAGTCGATAAGGCTGACGAGCGCTGTCGCCGTCCTTAGCGCCTCCGATCCTGTGCGGCTTTTTCAGGAGTTCGCAACGCTGGACCTGATCTCCCGCGGACGGGCGGAGATCGTGGTTGGTCGTGGCTCTTCCGTGGAGGCATATCCCCTGTTTGGCTTCGACCTGAGGGACTACGATGCGCTGTTTGCGGAAAAGCTGGACCTGCTAATCAAGATAAGGGAGCAGCCCAACATCAAGTGGCAGGGCCGGTTTCGTCCTGCGATCAATGGCGAGGGTGTCTTCCCGCGTCCGCATCAGACCAGATTGCCAATCTGGCTTGGCGTCGGCGGCACGCCAGAATCCTTCATCCGCGCCGGGACTCTCGGCCTCTCGCTGATGGTCGCCATCATCGGCGGGAGCTTCGAGCGCTTTCTGCCCCTGGTCGAACTCTATCGTCGAGCATGGCTCGCCAGCGGGCACCCCGCTGAAAACCAGCGAGTAGGCGTCCACGCTCTTGGATTTGTCGGAGAGACCGACGAGGCGGCAAAGAAAGCGTTCTTCCCCGGTTGGTTCCAAATGTTCACGGACGCCGGAAGAGAGCGCGGTTGGCCGCCGCCGACGCAGGCGCAGTTCGAGCATATGTGCGGGCCGGGTGGCGCGTTCCTTGTCGGCAGCCCACAGACGGTGGCTGCCAAGATATCTCATGTTAGCAGAACGTTGGGAGGGATTGCTCGCATCACCTTTCAGATGAGCACCGCCTCGCTCGACGCGGAAGCGATGCATCGTTCGATCGAGCTGCTGGGAACCAACGTCGCGCCTTTGGTGCGAGGACAGCCGCGCGAATAGCTGGTGTGCGTCGCGGAGAGCGCCGGCGGTTGCCGGCGCCCATTTCTTCAGCCGAAGATCATTTTCTGATAGGCAGCCAGCATCTGCGGATCCTCGACAGACCCATGGTGATGAAGCTGTCGCCAACCGCCTCCCTTGCGTACAAACCACCGGGTCGTCCGGAAGGCGACAGCAAGCGTCCCCGTCGCCGTCTGACATACTCCGCGTTCGCGGCCGACGAACAGATGCCACTCGTCGCCGCCCTGGCTCGTGAAGTCGTGGAAGGTCACCTGGACCTTGGTGTTTCCCTTGAAGAGCTTTGAATACCCGTCGGCGATCTGGTCCCAACCACGGCGGATGCCGCCGATCGGATTGTCCATACTGGGATCCGAGCCGCCGAGCCAGACCTTCTCCAGACCTTTGAGATCGCCAGCGTTGAAGGCTCGATAGAACCGTATTAAGGCATCCGAGGCGCTTCCATCTTCCTGCACCGTCTCCCCGCCGTTAACTTCCATGAGATGCCGGTCCATTGATTTGCTCCGTACTTCTTCAAGGTGGTGACGCACTTGGAAAGCATGTGACTCTCGTCGTGCTGGCCAACTTGGTTTGCTGTCTGTTCATCAGGGCATCATGCCCAATCGATACCAATCCATCTATTGTACGATGGTGTTGCCGATCAATTTGATGAGTGCATCGGTGGAGATCGTCGCGTTATTTTCAGGTGGGGCGAACCGATCGTATCTCGGTCCTCACATTTCGCTCGCTTGGAAACAGTAGGTTCATCGCAACATAGATCGCGGCGCCGATTACGAGCGCGAGGCTGGCGACGCCAAGCACGAGATCGAACCCGGCGTCTACGTTCACCGCATGCTTCAGGATCAGTCCTACGGCCGGCGGTCCCATGATTTGTCCGATCGCGAACACCGCCGTCAGCAGTCCCATGTATCTCCCGAGATGCGGAAGGATCTGCGGAATGCCGTCAGGTAGGACTGCGGCATGCAATGACGTCCAACGCAGACCGATAGAGCTCTCGCGTCAATTCCTCGGCCCCAACTTTCAAAGCAAGACGGGAGGCCTGACCCGACCATAGGTTCGTAAAATCGTTCCTCGCCTCCGCCTCGGCTTTTGCTCTGATTGGAGCGAGAGCTCCTCCGGCAGTTGGAAATGCAGGCACAGCCTCTGAGATTGGACCCAGATCACGCATCAGACGGTTTACGACGCCTCTCGCTGGACGGCCGGTAAAAACGTTCGTTATCGCGGTACTGTCGTCACGGGCGGAGGCCAGCGCCTCTGCCTGAACTGCGGGAATCCTCGCCTCAGGGCAGAACAGGTATGCTGTCCCGACTTGGACGGCGGAAGCTCCGAGCATCAGGGCGGCGGCAACACCTCTCCCGTCGGCGATGCCGCCGGCGGCGATGACCGGCACCCGCACCGCGTCGACGACCTGGGGCAGGAGCGCCATGATTCCAACCTGTGTCGTCATGTCCTGGCTCAAAAAGTTCCCACGATGTCCGCCGGCCTCGAAACCCATCGCGATGACTGCGTCGACGCCGTTTTTTTCGAGCCAGAGGGCCTCGGCCACGGTCGTCGCAGATGACATGATCTTCGCGCCCGTCGCCTTCACACGTTGGACCAGTGACTTTTCGGGCAGCCCGAAATGAAAGCTCACGACCTCCGGCTTCAATTCCTCGACCACCTCGCAAAACGAAGGGTCGAATGGTGCGCGGCCTGTCGCGGCGATCGGCGCGGCAGGGTCAAGTCCTGCGTCTACGAAGTAAGGCGCGAGCAGCGCTCTCCATCGCATCTGTGCTGCTGGATCTTCGGCCGGGGAAACATGTGAGAAGAAGTTCACGTTAACAGGCGCGTGGGTAGCGCCGCGGATCTCATGGAGGGCTTGGCGCAGCCCCTCGACGTTCGACTGAGCGCTTGGAAGTGACCCGAGACCGCCGGCCTTGGCCGCGGCGACGACCATTTCGATCGTCGTCGCGCCGGCCATCGGCGCCTGGATGATGGGAAGCTCGATTCCAAACAGATCGAGAATTCGGCGATCGGGCCAGCGGGTCATGTGGGCTCCTTATCGTGCGTGAGGTGCAACGCTGATACCCCCGGCCACCCTCCACGTCTATTGGACCTTGGTGTGCTGAAGAGCGACCCAATCCGAAGGTATCGGGAACACCTTGGTACAATATCGGCTCCTGATTTTTGGCGCGATGGTCGTGGCAGAGCGGATGGCGGCGCGACCGCCGGGAAGCTCCCGGCCGATGGCTGGATCAACGCATTTCACGAGGAACAAAGCGACCGACCGCCACCTGGCGGCCGAAGAAATCCACGTCGCCAACGGAGGCAGGCATGAGCGTGCATAAGACTATTATCATCACTGGCGCGTCGCAAGGGATCGGAGCCGGACTCGTCAAGACGTTCCTGGACAAGGGCTGGAACGTCGTCGGAACCTCACGGAACATCAGCGAGAGCAAGCTGTTCGACCGCGCAGGCAGGCTGGAGCTAATCAGCGGCGACGTCGCGGATCCCGAAACGGCAGAGCGGGTGGCGACAACGGCGGTTGAGCAATTCGGTTCGATCGATGCGCTCGTTAACAATGCCGGTGTCTTCCTCACCAAGCCGTTCCTCGAATACACCATTGAGGACTTCCGACGCCTGTGCGCGACGAACGTCGAAGGGTTCATCCATTTCACGAAACATGCCATCGGTCAGATGCTGCGTCAGAAGTCCGGCGGGAGTATCGTGACGATCACGTCGTCCTTGACGGACCATCCGATCGCCGGCGTGACAGCGTCGCTGCCTATGATCACCAAGGGCGGCCTCAACGCAGTCACGAAGAGCCTCGCGCTGGAATTCGCCAAGAGCAACATACGTGTCAACGCGCTCTCGCCAGGCGTCGTCGACACCCCACTTCATGCAAAAAACCCGCGAACATTTCTCGAATCTTTGTCGCCGATGGGCACCATCACGGCCGTGCAGGAAATTGTCGACGGCGTCATCTATCTGACGGAATCCTCCAATATCACAGGGGAGGTGCTGCACGTCGACAACGGCGCACATCTGGGCAAATGGTAGTCGCGAGCGCTGAGGCGCGCGTCAAGGAACTCGCCATATGCCTCCCGAACGCGCCTACGCCATTCGGCTCTTACGTCGAAGCGTTCCAAAGCGGCTCGCTGCTTTTCCTAAGCGGCATGCTGCCGGTCGCCGGACATGTGCCACTCTATACTGGCCTCGTCGGCCGCGAGCTGTCCGTCGCCGAAGGCTACGATGCGGCGCGAGCGGCCTGTCTTAGTGGTCTAGCCGCCGCGCGGTCGCAGCTAGGAACGCTGGACAGAATCCAATCGGTCGCCAAGCTAGGCGTTTATATCGCCTGCCTCGCCGATTTTCATGAACATCCCAAAGTCGCCGATGGAGCGTCAGAGCTGCTGCTTGACGTGTTCGGCCCCGCCCGGCTCCCTCCCCGCGTGGTCCTCGGCGTTTCCAGCATACCGCTCGGGATGCCCGTCGAGATCGAACTCGTCTTCGAAATCGGGCCGGCGTTCGCTTCTCAAACCGAAGAATGGAGTCAGCCATGAAGCTCAGACAACCAACCAGGACAAGCGCCATCGCCATGTCGTCGAAAGGCCTTACCGTCGCGGCGCTACTGCTGTTTCCGGCGCTCGCCCTTTCCGGTCAATCGATAGTCGCCCCGAAGGTGGATCGTGCGGCAGAGGTCAAGGCCGACCCAGGTCAGGAACATGCGCAAATCAAAGTGGATAAGCGGACGCCCGCCTACTGGCGTGTCACCTTCGACAACCCGCCCTTCAACATCTTTGGACCGGAGACGATCCCCCAGATGGAAAAAGTAGTGGCCGCAATTGAGAGCGATCCCAATCTTAGAGTTGTCGTCTTCGACAGCGATGTACCGGGGTTCTTCCTCACCCACTACAACTTTACGCCGCCTCTCGCCGAATCCACCGGCCTCCCTTCTGGCCCCACCGGCTTGCACCCCCTGCCCGACATGCTGGTCCGCATCAGCAAGTCGCCTGTCGTCTCCATCGCCCTGATCCGCGGCCGCGCGACGGGTGTCGGGAGCGAGCTTGCTCTCGCCAGCGACATGCGCTTCGCAAGCCGGCAGAAGGCAATTCTGTCTCAGTGGGAGGTCGGCGCGGCGCTCGTCCCCGGCGGCGGACCGATGGCAAGACTACCGCGGCTGATGGGCCGCGGTCGAGCGCTCGAAGTTCTACTCGGATCCGATGACATCAACGGTGATCTCGCGGAGGCGTACGGCTACGTCAACCGATCCTTCGACGATGACAAGCTCGATCCTTTCGTCGACGCCCTGGCGACGCGGATCTCGGGTTTCGACCGACAGGCCATTGCCGACACCAAGCGTCTGGTCGATTTCGCAAGCCTTCCGAGCGATCCGGAAATTGCCGCGGGGTGGGACGCCTTCATCACGTCGGTCCAGCGTCCGGTGGCGCAGACGAACATCGGACGGCTGATGGAAATGGGCCTTCAGAGGGATCCGGACGTCGAAGCCAGGCTCGGACACTACACGCAAACTCTGGCCGACAAGTAGGCCGAGGCGGTGCCCGCGCAAGGACTCAGCAGGTCGCGCGGGCATCAACATCCTCCACGCGCTCAACGACAAGGGAGAAGTCTCATGCACAGGCTTGAAAACCAGATCGTCGATTCCAGCTTTTCGGCAGTCATCAACGCGCCGATCGAGAAGATCGACATTCCAACATGGTGCTTTAACCTGCCCGAAAAGGAATATCAGGGATGCTCGCCCGCCCACATCGCTGCCGGGTTCACGACAGCGGACGACGGCACGCGGATGTCGATCAACGTCGAAACAATCGGCGGCAGCCTGATGGTCCAGCATTACCACGAAACGCTCGGCGAAAAGCATCATCTCATCCTCGACTCCGATTCCGACGTCTTCACACCGAACGGCCGGGTCACCATCCACGTCACCTGGGAACTGAGCGTGAAGAAGGTCGATGCGAACCGCTGCGAATTCACCAACCGCGTCCGATCCTACGCGACCGACGAGATGATAGCTTTCCTCGACCGCCAGGGCATCCCGTTCGAGCTCTTCCGCACCCAGCGACAGCCGATGTCCATTGCCCACAACAAGGGGGAGACGCCGCTGTTCGCGGCGAGCATCGAGCGCGCGGCCCTGAAGAACTCAGCCACGAAGGCGGCGTGAAAACCGGTGAAGGAGAACATCATGACTGAACTATCCTTCGATCGGAGCAACACCGGACTCCTCGTGGTCGATCCGTACAATGACTTCATTTCCGAGGGTGGCAAGATCTGGCCGCGGATCAAAGAGGTGGCCGAGGCGAACAACTGCGTACCCCACATGCTCGAAGTGCTGACCGCCGCCCGCGAAGCCAGGTTCCGGGTCTTTTTCGCGATGCATCATCGCTATCGGGCCGGAGACTACGAGAACTGGAAGTACGTGGCGCCAATCCAGCGTGCGGCCTGGCACCGCAAAAGCTTCGAGTTCGGCACGTGGGGCGGTGAGTTTAGAGCCGAGTTCGTACCCGTGGCCGGCGAGGTCGTCGCATCCGAGCATTGGTGCTCGAGCGGCTTCGCCAACACCGATCTCGATCTCGAGCTGAAGCGGCACGGCATCCAGCGTGTCATCGTGATCGGGTTGGTGGCCCACACCTGCATCGAAGCAACGGTGCGGTACGCCGCCGAACTTGGCTACGACGTCACGGTCGTCAAGGACGCGGTCGCCGACTATTCGCCGGAAATGATGCATGCGGCGCTGGAGGTCAATCTGCCCAGCTATGCCAGCGCCATCGTGGGCACGAAGGAAACCGTGGCGGCGATCGCCGGCACTCAAGCGGCGTGAAGCTGCCATCATCCGGCGGGCCTCAAGCTCGTCGGATGCAGCTCCGCTCAAAAAGTAATACTATTTGCAGGCCGAGGGTTGGCAAGCCTAGTGCCGACACCTATTTGAGGTCGAAAGCCGACCCCTAACGGTTTGCGTCGAGCCTCCCTATCAGTTGAGGACCATATCGACCCGCATAGTTTGAAAGGATCCACGATGACACCCTACGGCGACCTCCTCATCGGCGGCGCGAGAATGCGCGGCGCGGCCGCGACATTCTCCGCGATCAACCCAGCCAACGGCAGCTCCATGGAGCCGAGCTTTGCGGGCGCGACCACGGAGCAGGTTGAACAAGCCGCGTCGTTGGCCTGGGACGCCTTCCCGGTCTACAAGGAGACATCGCTCGAGGATCGGGCCCGCTTCCTGGAAGCGATCGCGGAAGGAATTCTGGCCATCGGGGACGAACTCGTCCTGCGAGCAATCGACGAGACGGGACTGCCGCGGGGCCGCATCGAAGGAGAGCGTGCCCGAACGGTCGGACAGCTTCGGCTCTTCGCCAAGGAAGTCCGCGACGGCGTCTTCCAGGAGCTGCGTTTCGATCCCGCCAACGCCGAGCGCAAGCCGGTGGCGAAGCCTGATCTTCGGCTCCGCAACGTCGCTCTCGGACCGGTCGCAGTGTTTGGGGCGTCGAACTTCCCCTTGGCCTTTTCGGTCGCTGGCGGCGACACTGCCTCCGCCCTCGCCGCCGGCTGTCCGGTAATAGTCAAGGCGCACTCCGCCCATCCCGGAACCTCCGCATTGGTTGGCAAGGCCGTCGTCGACGCCGTCGCGGCATGCGGGCTCCCGTCGGGGACCTTCGCGCTTTTGTTTGACGCGGGATTCGAGGTCGGCCAGGCCCTGGTCGCCGACCACCGGGTGCGCGCAGTTGGTTTCACCGGCTCGCGCCGGGGCGGCACCGCGTTGATGAAGATCGCCTCGGAGCGGAAGCAACCAATACCCGTCTACGCCGAAATGAGCAGCATCAACCCCGTCATTCTCTATCCAAACGCACTGCTGGGCCGGGGCGCGGAAATCGGGAGATCGTTCGCGGCTTCGCTGACCCTCGGCGCCGGTCAATTCTGCACGAATCCTGGCCTGATCGTCGCCATCGAGGGTGCGGGCCTCGACGCCTTCATCGATAGCGCGGCGGCAGCGTTGGCGGATGCGCCGGCTCAAACCATGCTGACAGGCGGCATCTGCGAGGCGTATCGCAAAGGCGTGGCAAGGCTTTCGTCGTCGCCGTCCGTATCGCAGGTCTCTGCGGGCAAGGAAGGAACGCCCCATCAGGCCGCGGCCGCGCTGTTCGAGACGACGGCGGCTGCATTCCTTGGAAATCCAGAGCTGCAGGAGGAAGTATTTGGCGCGGCGGGGCTGATCGTTCGCTGCCACGACCACGGCGAGTTGCGTCGGGTCGTCGCATCCTTGGAAGGTCAATTGACGATCGCGCTGCATGTGGATGCCAAGGACATCGATGCTGCCTCCCAGATGATCCCGCAGTTGGAACTTCTCGCGGGCCGGCTCCTCGTCAACGGCTTCGGGACGGGCGTCGAGGTCTCCCCGGCTATGGTCCATGGTGGACCTTATCCCGCGACATCGGACGGAAGATCGACGTCGGTAGGCACATTGGCGATCTATCGATTCCTGCGCCCAGTCTCCTACCAGGACTTTCCGGTCGGGTTGCTTCCAGCCCCACTCAAGAATGTTAAGGCCGGGCATCGCCTATAGACGAAAAAACTGGAGCGGGGCGGCTAACGCCCCTGCTCTGTCTTGCAGACGTTAGACTTCCGAAGCCTTCGCAGCCATCGTGGCCTTCGCCCACCAGACCAGCTCGTCCAGCGCAGTCTTCGCCGACGGCAGGAGGTTGGCTTCGATCTCTTCGATCGGCTTGTTGCCCCCCATCGAGAAGACAGTGAAGAAGTCGCTGCCGCCGATATGAACGGCTGCATGCGTGGAGACCATCTGCAGCTCGACGCCGATTCCGCGCAGATGCTCGAGTGCGCGCGACCCGCCCGCTGTGCCATACGCGATCGCGGTGAATGGCTTGCGTGCCCATTCCACGTATGACTGGTCAAGGGCGTTCTTCAGCACGCCGGTGATCGAGCGATTGTATTCCGCCAAAACGAAGATGTACCCGTCGTAGCGGCCCACCGTCTTCTGCCAACGAACGGCTTCCGCACTCTGGCTTGGTGCGTAGGCGTTCGACGCGACCTCGCCGAAGAATGGCAGTGGATGGTCGCGCAGATCGACGATCTCAACGTCGATGTCATCGCGAGCCTGAACTTGCTTCAGTATCCACTGTGCAGGCTTGTCGGCGAAACGGGTCGGCCGGGTGGAGCCGATGATGATGGCGATCTTTGGTTTCGTAGGCATGGCATTCCTCATTTATGTCGGGTTGATGATGACCGCGGGGAGAGAGGATCAGTCGCTGCTCAGGGCGTCCGCATACGCATAAAGCCCAGGAGTACCTCCCGTCATAACGAACAGGACGTTCGATCCTGGCGCGATGACTTCTTTGTCGATATCGGACAGCAGGCCAGCAAAGGCCTTCCCTCCGTAGACGGGATCCAGAAGAAGGCCTTCAGACCGGCCGACCAGCTTGACGGCTTCGATCATTTCGGACGTCGGCATGCCGTAGCCGCCACCGAGCTGCGCGCCGTCTATCTCCAGCTCCTCTCCTCGAATTCGGTCCTTCTTTCCGAGGAGGTCGAAGACGGCGTTGACCTTCTCCACAGTCGCGGCGACGCAAGTCTCGGCTGGCGAGAGAACGGTGCATGCTCTGATCCTGGAAGGATCTTTTCCGGCAAGGGCAGCTCCCACGGCCAGACCCGCGTGCATGCCGCCGCTACCGTTCGGGACGACGATGTGGTCGAACGCGATGCCGATCTCAGTCGATTGCCCTGCGATTTCGAATGCGCAGTCGACGTAGCCCAGAGCTCCGACCGGCGTCGAACCGCCAAGCGTGCCCACGAAAGCCTTTCCCCCGGACGCGGCAATCTCCGACGTTCGGCCCGTGGCGAACGCACTCGCATCATCGCCCGTGCCTAGAAGATGGACGCGGGCACCAAAAAGTCGGTCCAACAAGACGTTGCCGTTCGCCTGATAGATCTCGCTCCCGCGGGGCACCATTTGAGCCAGGACGACCTCGCATGCCAGTCCGGTTCTGGCGCAGGCGGCCGCGGCCAGACGGGCGAAGTTTGACTGCACGCCGCCGGTCACCACCAGCGTATCGTAGCCTTCCGACCTCACCTGACCGATCAGGAATTCCAGCTTTCGGAGCTTGTTGCCCCCGCCGCCGAGTTCCATCAGATCGTCTCTCTTCGCCCAGATCGAGACGCCTTTTCGGCTCGCGCCCAGCACTCGCTCCAGTCGTTCCAGCCGTTGGATCGGCGTCGCTCCATTCACCAGGCGCACGCGCGGAAACCGGTTCAAAAGATCCCTGTCGGACATCTCTGCCTCGCTTCTTGAGTGTTGTAGCCCAGCTGTCAGGGGGCCAGCGCCGGCGTCCGATAGCGAAGGGCCGGAACGTTGCGCGAAAGATTGGGCATCAGCTTCTGACGCGCCGCCTCATATGCGTTCCAGTCTTCGATGTCGGGTACCGAAGGAAGGGTCATCAGCTCGCCCATGTCGAGACCGGCGAGTGCAGCATCCACCGCATCTTCGGTTTTCATGACGATATGGTCGGGCAGGCGGTCGAGCGAGCCGCCCGATGCCTCCCAGAAAGGCGTCTCCACCGCGCCGGGAAGTACGGCCTGGATTCGGATGTTCTTTTCTGCCAGCTCCTTCTGCAGAGAGAACGTCAGAGCGATGACGAACGCTTTCGTGGCGCCGTAGACGCCGTTGAGGATTTCTGGCGCGATGCCCAATGCGGAGGCCATATTGACGATCGTGCCGTGCTCGCGGGCGGCGAAGGACGGCGCGACGGCATAGACGAGACGAGTCAGAGCCGTCACATTGATCGCGATCATTTTTTCCATCGCCTCGACGTTGGACATGAGCAGCGGCTCGACCGCGCCGACGCCGGCGTTGTTGACGAGCATGGTGATCGACGGGTCGCTCCGAAGGATACCTTCGACTTTCAGAAGGTCCTCGCGCTGTCCAAGATCCGCCCGGACGGTCTTTACGTTTCGACCGGTCGAACTGGCGATGTCCTTGCTGATCCTGGCGAGCGCATCCTGATTGCGCGCCACCAGTATCAGGTCGTAGCCGCGGCGAGCGAGCCTGTCCGCGTAGAGGGCACCGATACCCGACGATCCTCCGGTGATCAGCGCAGTGCCTCTTGGAAAGTTTGTCATTGTGGTTCTCCTTGATTGAGGTGCGGTGTAGCGTCAGCGTAGCGTTCTGAACGCCGCACGGAGCTCTGATGAGAAGAGGTCTGGTTGTTCCCAGGCGGCGAAGTGGCCGCCCTTTTCGACTTTGTTGTAGTAGATGAGGTTGTGGTACGCCTTCTCGGCCCAGCTTTTCGGCGCCTGGTAGATTTCGCCGGGAAAGACGGTGATCGCGGCCGGGATCTTGATATCGACGGCATTGAAGTTGTTGGCGTTGTTCTCCCAGTAGAGCCGCGCGCCAGACGTGGCCGTGCCGGTGAACCAGTAGAGAGAGATGTCGTCGAGCATCTCGTCCTTGGTCAGCGACTTCTCCGGATCGCCGCCGCTATAGGTCCAGTCGGCGAACTTGTCGTAGTACCAGGCGGCGAGACCCACCGGTGAATCGGTCAACGCATAGCCCAGCGTCTGCGGCCGCGTGACCATCATCAAAGCGTAGCCCGCGCCCTTCGTGTATAGGGCGTTCATCTGCTCGTAGGCGGCTTTCTCATCTCCGGAAAGCCCGGCCGGTGCGGGTTCGCCATCGGCGAGCGCCTTAGCAATGTCGGGCGGAACGGTCGCCGGCATGTTCGTGTGAATGCCGAGGAGCCCGTCCGGTGCCTGTGCCGCCATCTTGTCGGATACGACAGCGCCCCAGTCGCCGCCCTGCGAGACGTAGCGGGCGTAGCCAAGCCGCTTCATCAGAACGTGCCAGGCACGCCCGATGCGGTCCGGCCCCCACCCCATTTCGCTCGGAATCTCGGAGAAGCCGTAGCCGGGCATCGACGGGATGACGACGTGGAAGGCGTCTTCTGCGGCCCCGCCATGTGCGGTCGGGTCCGTCAGCGGTCCCACGGTTTTGAGGAGTTCGAGCACCGATCCGGGCCAGCCGTGCGTCATGATCAGCGGCAGCGCGTCCGCGTGCTTGGACTTGACGTGGATGAAGTGAATGTCGAGGCCGTCGATCCTGGTCATGAACTGCGCATGCGCGTTTAGCTTCTTCTCACCGCGCCGCCAGTCGTATTCCGTGCCCCAGTACTCCACGAGCGGCTTTAGCTTTTGAAGCTGCGCGCCTTGCGATCGGTCGAAAACCGTCTCCTTATCGGGCCAACGTGCAGCACGGACACGGCGGCGCAGCTCATCGAGCTCCTTCTGTGGGATTGCGCACTTGAAGGGGCGGATAGCATCGCTCTCCGTCGTCGCCCTGGCCGGCTTGGGGAGAATGCAGAGGGCGGCGGTCGCGGCCGAGACTGCAAGCAGTTCGCGTCGCGTCGGCGATAGAGCGGTCTGTGTTTGAACTTCTGCTGACATGACGTCCTCCGTTGAAACCTCATTTTTGGAATGCATTAGGGATCGTCCGGCGGGGCTGGCGAAGATATTGTTCAAAGGTATCGGCGATACCAATGGATCGGTTACCGGGTGCTCCACGCATCGACACCTTCGGATAATGGACATCGGGGACAGCGATGGCGCATCGTGCCGACCGCGGTGAAGTGACCGTGATTAACAGGAGATCGAGATGGCCATCCAGGAATCCAACTCAACCAATTCCGCGCACGCAGATCACATCGACATGAAGCTCGAAGTCGTCGTCATTCCCGTGTCTGACGTCGATCGCGCCAAGTCCTTCTACACCGGCCTTGGCTGGAGGCTCGACGCCGACGTATCTGGCAAGGACGGTTTTCGCGTCGTGCAGGTGACCCCTCCAGGCTCGCCTTGCTCCGTGATCTTCGGAGCGAATGTGACGGCCGCCTCGCCCGGTTCCGCTCAAGGCCTCCACTTAATCGTCACCGATATCGAGATGGCGCACGCAGCCCTTGCCTCTCGCGGCGCCGAGATGAGCGGCGTCTTTCACGACGCCGGCGGCGTCTTTCATCACAAGGGCGCCGACCAGCGGCTACCCGGACCACATCCCTCCCGGACGAGCTACGGGTCTTTCGCCTCCTTCTCCGACCCGGACGGAAACGGGTGGCTCCTGCAGGAAGTCACGGCGAGACTTCCTGGTCGCATCGAGACCGAAGGTGCTGCGTTCGCATCCGTCGGCGACCTCGCAGAGGCGCTGCGCAGGGTCGCCTCCGCACATGGCGAGCATGAGAAGCGCGCCGGCGGCAAGCACGACGAAGCCTGGCCGGAATGGTACGCCGACTATCTGGTCAAGGAGCAGTCCGGCCAAACCCTGCCGACGTGACCTCTTCGTTTTTTCACTTCAAGGCTTTCCGACCACCTCCGGGTCTGAAAACCTGCGCCCCGGGCGATCCTCCCTGCCCAAGCGTTGCGCGTTCCCGCTGGCTGTCGGCGACACCCGTCCATCCGCCTCGGATAACGAGCGCAAAGCCGGTACTGACCGCATCACCGTAACTGAACGTTAGCTTGGAAGGACGCCACGGAGAACCGTCGGTTGGCCGCAGACAGCCAACCGCCTTTCGGCACAATCATTCGAGGCTGCCGGATTCCGCGGCGATGCGTTCAAGTTCCGAACGTAGCCGCGGGACCGCAAAGTCGATGAAGGTTCGCACTTTCGGAACTGCTGTGCGGCCTTGGGGGGACAGGATGTGAACAGGCAGCGCAGGTGGCTCCGCCTGAGGAAGAAGGACTTTGAGGCGAGCGTCCCGGACATATCCGGCGACATGATAGGAATAGAGCCGGGTTACGCCCATTCCTTCCGCGGCCGATGCCGCGGCTGCTCGGACGCTGTTGACAAGATACCGTGGGGTGAAGTGAACGGTTCTTGGGACGGAAGTGCCTTTTGCCGGCGCAAAGCTCCAGGATACGAGGCCGAAGTTCGAGAAGGCGATCAAGTCGTGGCGGGAGAGATCCGACGGCTCGTTGATCGCGGCTCGACTGTCGAGATATTGCGGCGCTGCGACCACGACGCGGCGAACATCTCCGCCGATGCGGGTGGATATGTGAGTCGAATCGGCGAGATTGCCGATCCTGAGGGCGACGTCCACTCCTTCGTCGACCAGGTTCACAAAGCGATCCAGCATCAAAAGCCGAACGGATACGTTGGCGTTCTCGCGAAGGAAGCTGTCGAGGATCGGTCGGAGCACCTCTTCGCCCAGGATGGGCGGCGCCGAAATCGTCAGTGTTCCTCGCGGAGAGGATCGCTCTGAGCCGGCGATCATGTCCGCCTCATCGAGATCCACAAGCACCCTGCGGCAAGCTTCGACATATCTCTGGCCCGCCTCGCTGAGCTTTAGACTCCTTGTCGTACGGTGAAGGAGCTCCACACCAACATGTTGCTCAAGCAGACCCAACGCCCGACTGATCGCAGTCGGGGACCGCTTCAGCCTACGAGCGGCGCCTGCCAGGCTTCCTTCTTCAACCGCAGTGACGAAGACCTTCATTGCATCGATACGATCCATTATCTGCTCCTGACCGCTTAGGCGTGGGCGACCGCGTGAAGGTGCCGGTCACGGGCCTTCTACCCAACAAGGAGGCGACGCGCGACCCTTCTGGGCCGGTACCATCGTTCAATCGACTTCTCCAATGGACCGCTCATTCCGTCAGGGCTTGCTAAGCAAACCGAAGGTTTTGGCGACAGGCGCACCTTTCGTGATACAATTTTCGGGGCGTTGGCGACGACCTGGACAGCTCTTTGGGAGAGCAAATGTCCCGGATGACCTCGACGGTGACGACTTTGAACCTAGGCGATCAGGATCGACCGACAGTGTTCGTGGTTGATGACGATATCTCGACGCGAGAAGAGCTGCTGCGTTATTCAGTAAGCGCAACATCGTATTCGAAGACGAGTGGCCAGGCACTCCTCCGTACCGTCGGCCGAAGAGACAAGCACCACGGCCGCCTTTGCAATAAAACTCGGCCCTTGCCCAACTTCTGTCCATGTCCGCACCGTAGTCGAGCAGTCGGAGAAACAGCCCGATACTAAGGTGTCGGCTATACCTTGGTGCAATTGTTGCAGAACTCCTTCAGTGCGAATTTCCTCCTCGTCAAATAACTCCGCACGAGCAAGGATGACCCCATGTCCCGAGATGAGCCAAAAGTCACCCGTCGAACACTGCTTGCAGTCGCTGCGTCCGCCGGCGCTATCGGGGTCTTTCCCGAAGCGTTCGCAGCGACAGGGACCGTATCCGGGCTCCGGCCCTTCAGGTTCACTGCGTCTAAGGATCAGCTTGCCGATCTCGAGCGACGTGTTGCCGCCACCCGTTGGCCGGACGAGGAGAACGTCACAGACGAGAGCCAAGGCGTCAAGCTCGACACGATTAAGAAGCTTGCCAACCATTGGAAGACCCACGACTGGCGAAAGGTTGAGGCTCGGCTTAATTCCCTTCCACAATTCCTGACGGAGATAGACGGGCTCGACATCCATTTCATTCATGTCAAGTCGAAGCACGAAAATGCGTTGCCGATAATCATTACCCATGGCTGGCCGGGCTCGATCGTAGAGCAATTGAAGATTATCGAGCCGCTGACCGATCCGACGGCCCATGGCGGCACAGAGACCGATGCCTTCCACGTCGTGATCCCGTCGCTGCCGGGTTACGGCTTCTCGGCCAAACCGAGGGAGACGGGCTGGAATCCGCCGCGCATCGCCAAGGCCTGGGCTGTTCTGATGCAGCGCCTCGGCTACACGAAATTCGTGGCGCAGGGCGGCGACTGGGGGAATGCGGTAACCGAGCTGATGGCGGTGCAGGAGCCAGCGGGCCTCATCGGCATCCACACCAACATGGCGGCCACCGTGCCCGCAGATATCGCCAAGCTCCTGTCATCGGGCGCGCCGGCGCCGGCGGACCTCTCCGATGACGAGAAGCGCGCCTATGGGCAGCTCGACGATTTCTACAAGAACGGTCTCGGCTACGCGATCGAGATGAACAATCGGCCGCAGACGCTCTACGGCATTGTGGACTCGCCTATTGGACTTGCATCCTGGATGCTCGATCACGACATCCGCAGTTACCGGATGATTGCCCGGTCCCTTGACGGCGAGAAGGAGGGTCTGACGCCCGACGATATCCTCGACAACGTCACGCTTTATTGGCTGACGAATACGGCGATCTCGTCGGCCCGCCTCTACTGGGACAATGCGCATTTCCCCTCTGGCGGGTTCTTCGATCCGCGCGGCATCAAGATCCCGGTCGCCGTCAGCGCCTTTCCGGATGAGATCTACCAAGCGCCGCAGAGCTGGGCCGAGAAGGCCTATCCGAATCTGATCCACTATGGCCGGCCGGCCAAGGGCGGGCATTTCGCCGCCTGGGAGCAGCCGGAGGTGTTCACGGCAGAGCTGCGGGCCTCCTTCAAGCTTCTGCGCGATCAAATCTGAAGTTGTCCGATGGCGCCATCTGTGCCGCCATTGTTTAGCAACTTGGTGGGACTTCACCCCGAAGCCGGTTTTGAAAAGCCGCGTGCCGTTCGTCTTGAAGGGATCAGAACCTTTGCTCCGTCATCGGCTGTCGACGGGGCCTATCCGAAATGCCGCACGCTGCGTCGACTGACCGGCGGGAAGCCGCGCCTCTGGCGGCGACTATGCTGGATTGCTTAGCAAGTCCGGCGACTTCGTTGTTGATCTCGCCATTTATGATGCCCACTCGGGAGATCGTCTGGCTCGGGTTCCCCCCAAGACGACATGTCTGCCAACGGCCACGTAACCCTGTGGCCGGCGGCCGATGTGTTTTCGGCCGGTCATCTAAGGTATGGTATGAGTATCACCGAGGCGAAGGAACAAAAGCTCACGCCGGCCTTTCTTTGCGGAGAGGCCACTTTGGACAGACGCATGGAAGCTCCTCCTCTTGATCGAAAGCTTGCCGCCATCCTCGCTGCCGACGTGGAGGGTTATTCCCGGCTGATGCATGTAAACGAGGAGCGGACTCTGGCAACTCTGACGTCGCATCGCACGATCGTCGACAGCATCATCGAACGGGCAAAGGGGGAAATCTTCGGGACGGCTGGTGACAGCGTTCTTGCTGAATTCCCATCGATCGTGCTCGCGTTCAATGCCGCCGTTGCCATGCAGCAATCCATCTGGCGCGCCAATCAGGCTCTACCTGACGAGGAGCGGATGAGTTTTCGTATTGGCATTAACGTCGGCGACGTTCTAGTCAAGAACGGGGATATCTTTGGCGATGGTGTAAATATCGCGGCTCGTTTGGAAGGCATGGCGGATGTCGGCGGCATTTGCGTGACTCGCGGTGTCAGAGATCATCTCCGGGACCGCGTGGACGCGAGGTTCGAAGATCTTGGTGAGCAGACATTCAAAAACATCGCAAGACCGCTGAGGGTGTTCCGGGTGCAATTCGATCAGGAGGCAGACCCGCTCATCGATGGAACGGAGTCCCGCTTCCCGCATCTCGATGATGGGAGCGACAAAGGCACTTGGGCACAGCATGCCGAACCGATATCGACCGATTATCGAACCCCGGACGACATGCAGCAGGTCGAGATCGCTTACTGGGACTCTGTACGGGAAAGCAATGACCCCAACGAATACCGACAATATTTGACGCGATATCCGAACGGAAAGTTTGTCGATCTGGCGAAGGCTCGCCTTGAAAACGGCAAGCCTTCCACGGAAGAGCTGGCGGTCGAAGTTGCCTTCTGGGACACGGTACGCAGTGATGGGAATGCTGCAATGATTGAGGCCTACCTTGCCAAATATCCCCAAGGACAATTTTGTGACTTGGCGCGTCTGATGCTCGCGGGACCGGGCAGGTAGAATTATCAAACACGAAGCTGCCGCATTAATTTGTCTTTACCTGCGGCTCAACCAGGGCGTACAGCTGCCGCAAACAAACTCGAGGACCGCATGTTTTTCCTTTCAGTTGCGGCAATTTGGGCCATTGCTTCCATGACGCCCGGGCCAAATACGCTGCTGTCCATCCGCTATTGCCTGACATCGACGCGCAAGGTTGCGCTCACAGCGGCTTGCGGTACCGTCACCGGGACGTTCATTTGGGGCCTGGCCGGATGGTTGGGGATCAACGTGCTGTTTCAGGCCGCTCCGTTCGCCTATCTGGCCCTGAAAATTGCTGGTGGGCTCTACCTTGTTTGGCTCGGGCTGAAACTCTTCCTCGACCTACGGAAAACACGCGGCGGGGATGCGGATGTTTCGCCGGCGCGCGTCGAAGTACCATTAGCCACAGCTTATCGCATGGGTCTCGCAACCAACCTTGCCAATCCGAAAACAGCGCTCTTTGTCGCGTCGCTTTTCGCCGCGACGATGCCCGTGGGCACACCGTTCTTTTACGGCGCCGCGGCAATTGCCGAGATGATGATGATCTCAACCATCTACTACACCTGCCTGATCAGCCTGATCACCCATCCTGCGGTGGCCGCTGGTTATCTCAGGGCAAAACGCAAGATTGATGTCGGTGTTGCGACCGTATTCATTGGCTTTGGCACAAAACTGCTCCTATCGCGGCAGTAGGATCAAGACGGATTTTGAACGAGATTACTTTGCCTACATGGCAAATCGCGTCGGCCAGAATCTGGCACACAATCCGAACGGCACGGGCTTATGTTGGTGCGGTATCGCTGATTGCCTGGGTTCGGAAGTGGCAAGCCTGATTAGAGCGGATTCTCCGAGCATGCCGGAGGAGGAGGCGTCTTCAGCGGATGAAGGCGCATCAGAACAACGCGGTGGTCAGCGCGCGTTGAGGAGGAACCACTCCAGTAGGTTTCGATGGTTTGGGCTCAAAACCACCCTCTGCGCCAGAACCAAAACAACGGTGCAACGGCGCTCAGTATGATGATAGCCCACGCAAACGGATATCCCCAGGTCCAACTCAGTTCTGGCATGAACTTGAAATTCATGCCCCATATCCCTGCCATTAAGGTGGGCGGGACGCCAACAACCGACGCGATCGTCAGCACTTTGAAGATGTCGTTCTGTTCGATGGTGATGAAGCCGAGTACAGCATCCAGCAGGAACTGCGTCTTGTCGGACAGGTGCGTCTCGTAATCGCTCAGCGAGGCGACGTCCTTCGTCACCGCGTGGAGCCGGTCTCGGAAATCGTCGGATAGGACGTCGTGACACACATCCAGGGTGAAGCTTGCCATCCTTCCGACACCCAGCAGCACATCTCTGGCTTTTGAGGATCGGTCGCCGAGCGCGCCCACCTTGGACAGCGCCCGACGGAGGGTGAAATTGGCGCTGCGGGGAGATGCCGAGCCTTTGAGATTGCCCTTGAAGACCGTCTTCGACACCTCGTCGACGGCAGCGGCCAGATGCTCGAGAACGTCTGCGCCGCGGTCCACGATCGCCTCGAGCAACGCGACAAAAACGCCCATACCGCTAGCAAGGGTCTCGTCTTGTTGCAGCCGTTCCGCAACGGCATCGAACGTCGGCAAGCTCTCGTAGCGAACCGTAACCAGAAAATCAGGTCCGACGATAAATCCAGCCGGGGAGAGCTCGGCCTCTCCGATGGTTGCGTGTCCGATGACCGGCGCGCTGAGATAAAGAACCTTGCCCTCTCTCGACAGCCTGCTGGAAGCTTCGATCTCGCTCAGAGCGTCGCGTGTAGGCACCCTTACCTTCGCCCGGCGTTGAATGAATTCAATTTCCTTTTCGTCGGGATTGAACAAGTCCATCCAGATCACTTGCCCCGGTAAATCGTCATCGGCCCCGGCCGATCGAACAGCGCCATCGTTGTCTCGATATATTTTAAGCAAGCAGGGCTCCTGGAAGATCTGGATCGAACGAGTTTTACACGGTCCGTCAGGCTTGCGAAGTACCGTTAGATCGCAAGATATTGTTGAAAGAGCGGGCGATGGTTATCCTATCGAAGGCCAACAAGCTTGTTTCCGTCGCCGGATGCTCATCTTCCTGGTCGAGTTGTGTGGCGATCTGCGCGTACAGCGAAGAGCAGCCATGCGTTGTGAAACCGGGCGTGGATCACCATATTTCCGGAAACACTCACATAGATGGAAATCATGGTTTCGAGGATCAAACGAACCTTGACCGTCGGTCAGCGCGCGGCCGCGGTCGAGCGCACGAACACGATCGCGCAAGAAGCAGCAGACGAAGAACGCCGCTGCCGCGAGGAGAAGACCGAACGGCTGCGCAGGCTCAGGCTCGCAGCGGCCGGGGCGACGTCGCGGAAGGAAGCAGCGGCTGCGTCGATGGAGAAATCCTCGTTAAACAATGCAATCTCAAACACTGGAGAATGAAATGGATCACGTATCGAAGAATTTCGAGGCGGGAAACGGGCTGCGGAAAGGACGAGTTGCCAGGGGATATAGCCTGGAAGAGCTGGCGACCACCACAGGCCTGACGACCGCCGAGATCGTAGCGGCCGAGCGCGGGGACGACGTGCCGGCGCATAACGTCGAGCGGATCGAGCAAGCGCTGAGGTAACCCTGCCTGATGACGTCGGCATAGTTCACGGTGGCAGCAATCTTCGCACAGCCCACAAACACTTGATTACTGGTGTGAAATGGAAACGAACGCAGTTATCGTCTAGATGTAGGTCATCGGCGTCGTTGGTGAGTGCTCCACGAGAGTGTTCGCGATAGCCGAGGTCGTTATCCGGCTTTGACCACGGATGTTGCTAGCACTGGTACGAGATGCGATGCGGAGAGGGTCGGAGCGAATTCGCCCGGGCCTTTTTTATTGTGCTTAAGGCAGTGCGCCCGGCCATTCGTTCGAAGGCTCCTCGGCTTCGACGCCGGAGCGATCCTCGGCGGGATCAGGATCTCGCTCGTATGCCGTTCGCAGATGTCCCACCTCTTCGACGATCGCCTCATAGACGTCCGCCTGCTTCGCGCCTTGCACGACCAGCGAGTCGACGAAATCCTCCAGCCGCTCACGCAGACCGTCTTTCCAGTCGCGGCTCATCGTCGAATCTCCGGCTGGAGACGAACGCCCTGGCAGAGCATTCCCCAGGTCGCACAAAGTGACGACGCCCAACTTGCTGGTGCGGCGCCTTCGTCAGGTTCAGGATCGGGAAGCGGTTCTTCACCAGGAACGCGATCAGGATCTGGGCGCGGATTGTCGAGCGGGGGCACGGACGTCGGTGGCACGATAGGCTCGAATGGAACTGACATTGGTATTCCTCCTCGCAGCCTCAACGTGGGGAATGCCGGTGAGTTCCTGGTGGTCTCTTTCCCATCAGTGGAAATTCCGCGCCCTCACCTTCAATGTCTCGATGGAGAACGTCTCTGACGAAGATGTCGCGCGGCTGCGGCACCGGCGTCGGTCGTGCCTTGCGTCCCGGCTCCCGGCGATCCGCGAGCGAGCTCTCTCCCGTGCCCGCCGGCAGCTTGAAGTCAGAATCGCGGTCGGCCAGGCCCGACAAGTCGCCGGATAGGTCGAAGAGCTGCAGTGGGACGAGATGCACGACGCAAAACGCGGCGTCCTGGAACTTGAGCGATTACGGCTTGTGCGCGAAGCAGCCCAAAATGCGGGTGAGCCCGCAAGGAAGATGATTGGTGCGGCCTGGTCATCGAGAGCAGGAGACGGATCGTTCGCGGCCGCTTTGCCTTTTTTGCCTTCGTTAGCTCGCCATTTTGCGGGTTTCGGCCGCAGTCATCTCTCCAACCATCGCCGAGATGGCATTCATTCCATAGGGTTTGGGCATGAAGACCGCGTCAGAGGGCAGTTCCTCGGGTGCAACGATGCTGCCGCCTGAAGTGATGATCACAGGTACTTTCATGTCGGAGGACGATATCATGCGCGCGAGATCGAGGCCGCTCAGTCCGCCCGGCATGTCGACGTCTGTGATGACAGCGTCGATTTTCCTTCGACCAAGCACTGCAACAGCTTCGAGGACAGTTCCTGCTTCGATGACATTATACCCCTCGTCGGCGAGCGTGTCTGCAAGCACCATGCGGATCAGAAGATCGTCTTCGACGATAAGTACGGTACGCTTGTACATGGCCGTCTCCGTTCTGCGGTTACGAGATCAACTCGCTTGCCCAGATTTAGATCGTCCCTCGGTGTAAGTATTCCCCCACATGTTTAATAAAATACCAACAATCGGTCGATGTGCTGTCGATGGAGCCAGTTTTGTAAATATTCTTCGCGCAACGACGCTAAGCCCAGGTTCAGCGATGGTCGCCAATTGCCGTGCCATTTATTGGGTACCGATCATTATTGCTTGGTACCAAACAGAAGGCCTTTATTTTGATCAGGCTCGGATCGCATATTGGAGCGCTGCTATTTCGCCGGGGCGGTCATGGACATGGAGTTGCGCCGTTAGGATCTTGGGCCGGCCAGTGGTATGGAAGCACCCACCCGGTTGGTACGCATCTGGTCCTGATGGTTTGCAGGCTAAAAGGTCTGACTGGAATGCGCCGACAGGACGCGTGTTCTGGGCGAAACGGGCCCCTGAGGCGCTCGGCTGCCCTCGCACACGGAGGAACGCTCATCGAGTTTCTCTCTCTTCACGGCTTAACTAAGATCATTTTTCCACCAAGGGCTGCGTCGGGCCCTAAAACAGAGGCGGAATCAATTTCTGAGGGAGCTCCCGTAAGTCATTGAAAAATGATTCGTTTCGAGTCGGAACGAATCACCCTGGCACGTCTTTGAGTCGGACCCTAGTGATTCGGAGTGAGTGTCATGGCGACAGGACATCGTGCGCAGTGGAAGGGCTTCCTGAAGTTTGGGCAAGTCTCCTGCGGAATAGCGCTCTACACGGCGGCTAGCACATCGGAACGCATCACCTTCAACACAATCAACAAAGCATCCGGCAATCGGGTCAGCCGCATCTTCATCGATAGTGAGACCGAGGATCCGGTTCCGAAGGAGAAGCAGACCAAGGGCTTCGAGATCGACAACGGCCAGTACATCATCATCGATCCTGAGGAGGTCGCAGCTACGATCCCGGAAAGCAACAAAACGCTGGAGATCGAGGCGTTCATTCCGTGCTCCGAAGTTGACGACGTCTATTTCGACAAGCCCTATTACCTGACCCCCGACAAGGCGGGCGGAGATGCCTTCGTTGCGCTCCGCGAGGCAATGAAGAAGTCAAAGGTGGTTGCCATTGCGCGTGCCGTTTTATTCCGCCGTGTCCGGGCAGTGCTGATACGCCCGCATGGCAAAGGGTTGATCGCCACCACCATGAACTACGACTACGAAGTTCGCTCATCGACAAAAGCGTTCGAGGAGATGCCGAAGCTAAAGATCGAGGGCGAGATGCTTGATCTAGCCAAGCACATCATCGCAACCAAGAAGGGCGAGTTCAATCCAGCAACTTTCGACGACCGCTATGAGGCCGCGCTTGGAGAGCTGGTGAAGGCGAAGATGGAAGGCAGGTCACTGCCGAAGCCGAAGAAGGTCGAGGTCTCGAACCCGAACAACCTTCTGGCCGCGCTTCGCGAAAGCGCTGGGCTTCTCAAGACCGGGGCGGCCGAAAGCAAACCGAAACGTACGGCGGCAAACGCCAACCAAGGCGCCGGTCGGCAGCGCGCCACGCGAGGCACCGCTTCGAAGGCAGCCGCTGCGAGATCGCCGGCGCACCGGAAGGCAAGCTAGGGAGACTTGACATGGCACCGCGCTATTATTGGAAAGGCTACCTCAAGCTTTCACTGGTTACCTGCCCTGTGGCGATGACCCCAGCGACATCCGAATCCGAAAAGGTCCGCTTCCACACCCTCAACAAGGACACTGGCAACCGCGTCGTCTCCCAATATGTGGATTCGATCACCGGAAAACCCGTCAAGGACGAGAACGAAGCCAAGGGCTATGCCCGCGGTGAGAACGACTACATCATCCTCACTGACGATGATTTGGATCGCGTCGCTCTCGATACTGTGAAGACCATCGATATCGATAAGTTCGTTCCGGCCGAGAGTATCGAATGGGTCTACCTCGAGAAGCCTCACTATCTGATGCCGGACGACGCTGTTGGCAACGAAGCTTTCGCGGTGATCCGCGATGCGATGAAGTCGGATGGAGTCGTGGGGGTCTCCAAGCTGGTGATGGGCCGTCGCGAACGCGCGGTTATCCTGGAGCCGCGCGACCAAGGCATTGTCCTTTGGTCTCTGCGGTATGGCGACGAGGTACGGCCGGAAGAGTCGTACTTCGAGGATATCGATGACGAAGCCGATCCCGATCTCGTGCCTCTGGTCCAGAAGCTCATAAAACAGAAGTCTGCGCACTGGTCGTCGGACATGGTCAGTGATCCGATCCAGACTAGCCTACTCAAGCTGATCGAAGAGAAGAGGAAGGCGCTTAAGCCGAAAAAGGCCGCCAAAGGCAAGGCTGCCGAGGCCGCACCGACGTCGAATGTGGTCAACATCATGGATGCTCTGCGAAAGAGCGTCCAAGCCGATCTCAAGGGAAGAAAGGCAGGGTAACGCCATGCATCTGACAGACACGAGAGTTGCTCACCAGGATAACGGCTGGCGGATCGACTTTGTGGGGGACGATGGCGAAGCTGTAACGGTTCATGTTGCCGATGGGGCTTATGTCGATGAAGGGGTCGCAGTCGAGCGCGCTCGAGCGATCATGGTCCAGCTCACACCCTTCGGGACACGTGGCGGCGCTAGGAGTCTGAATGCCTACGACGCCGCCAGCAACGGCAACTTTGACGACGACCAGCCCCTATTCGATACCCGGCACTGACAGGTCGCGCGTGCGCGCCGGCAGTCGTCCAGGGAACCGTCGCCTTGGTTGGCGACGGCTCCGGCGCATGAGCGCGTTACTGAGGTGCTGCCCGGGGCGGCAATTGGAAGATGGATTGGCAACGAAGACCATTTTCGACTCGCTCGGAGAAGCTTGCCGATCTGGACGGCGAGGCTCGCCCCTCGACCCGGCCCTTGAACAGCAGACGGAACGCCTGCGCGCTGCAGCGGACGCCGACAGATACATGGCGGCCGAGTTAGGCGAAGCATGCGGGGCGGCATCGACGACTGTGGCTGGTCTGCGGATCGCTGAAGCCGCGTCGAACATACGATGACTGGTGACCCGTTTCCGCTGCCCTTGATGGGCATCAAGCAGGAGTGATTCTGCTAGATCAAATGCCAGCCTTCGAGATGAAGCTAGCGGTAAAGCTGAGGTTCTAGCATCAACCCTCCTAGAACCGCTCACGGATCCTGTCGTATAGACTGCGGAGATCATCGAGCGTCTGGTCGTACCGCGAGCGTGGCGAAGCGGCTTTCAGACCAGCAACCGCCAAGGCGAACACGCCGGTAAGCCCAGCGACGACGACCAGTGTGGGAATAGGGTAAAGCTTAATCGTTGCTTTCGTCTGCCGTGCCGCCTGACGTGCACCGCCCGCCACCGCGCCGGGGAGCTGGTCGCGAATGGCTTCCAACTGCCTACGCAGCGCGCCGATCTCCTGCTGCGCGTCGACTAGCGGTTGCGCCGGAATACCGACCGAAGCCGTGTTAAGGTCGACGATGCCGCGCGGGACGGGTTCGCCGATCTTCGCGCCTTCATCGAGCAGGGTGGGCCGCTCCTTCCTGGTAACCATTGGGTAGCTCCTTCTCACGGCTAGGCCGCACCTGTTGAAAATCGCCGGGATATGTCTCGGGAGTAGCTTTTGTTCCCTGCGAAACCCTTGGGAGAAAGGAAAGGCCTCGGGGCTTTCATATCGCGCGCGGGATAACAAAGGCCTGTGAGCGGCGTCTTTCGGGCGTGGCGCGAACATATATGATGTTCAGGTTGCGGCTCATAACGATCCGAGCTCTGTCCAGGCCCCAACTGGCGGAGTGAAATTAAGCAGATTTGGAGGTCAAGATAGGCAATTGGGATAGATATTCGCCGCGCCGTAACGCGGTTACAATCATCGCTTAATGAGAAGGGAGGAAACGATGAAAGCGATCACGGTTTCTGGCCTTATTATGCTAGCCTTCGTGTCTGGTGCATATGCAGCAACCATGACAGCAGAGCAGTTGAAAAGAGAGTTGGTGGGCCACCCAATACACTGGAAGTCAAAGACCCAATCGGGCGTCACAACTTATAAACCAGACGGAACGATTGAAGCCACTGTCGACGGCGACAAGGCCACCTACAAGGGGACTTGGAGCATCAAAGACAATAAGATGTGTGAGAAGTTCGGCAAGGAAAAATGTGCAACGATCAATTCGCTTGGAGGTAAGGAATACTCCAAGGGGGGCGGAACGTTTACGGTGGAATAGCGCCGGTTTGGTTTTCGTCACCAGGCGGCGTAAGCCGCCTGGTTTCTCGGGTAACGGAAAGCGCCTGTGCTCAGCCGGCACCCTTGATGCTCGTGTTGCAAAGGCTCCAATAGCCGCCGCCCTTCTGGATCCACTTCAGATCGCCGAGCGTGCCGGCATCCTTGGCAGCGTGATAGGCGTCGACGCAGGTGTGCAGGCGGCCTTTGCCCGGCGTTTCGCTTGAATATTTCTTGTCTACTGCCTTCGGGAACTTGACGCTCTTCGGCGCCGCGGTTGTCGGCTTTTCAGGCTCTTTTTCCGATGTTTTTGCGACGTCCGCCTCGTCTTCCTTATCGGCGGCAGCCGCATCCGCCCCGCAGAATTTGGCTCGGAAGTCGTTCCACTTCATGCCTGTGGCGGAGCCGTCAGTTTTAGCCGCCTGATATTTTGTGCTGCATTCCTTCATCGTCAGCGCGTGCGCCGGCGTCGACATGATAAATGCAGCAAGCAACGATCCAGCAGCGGAGAGAAGCAGTTTGTGCGACATGTGATTGGCCTCGGGTCGATGATGTTGATGTTTCAGTCTCCCTCTTCCGCCTGAGCTGTGACGCCGATGACGGAAGGCATATATTGGGGGCCTTCCTCAATGAACCTCCGATGAACAGTCGTGTTGACAAATCATTCAGCGACACAGGCGACGAGCCCGAAGTGGCGGAACGATTGGTGCGGAACTGTACGGGAACCGCATCCTCGGGCTGGTGGTTACTCGCTTAGATCGTTGGATGGCGTATGCCCTGCACTGTTCGCGATCTACCCCCCACGGGGTTCGGGCCGCGCAGGAGTCAATGGTCCACTCCTTCTCCAACCCCTTCTGCGCGGCTCAAGGGGCGTGGGGCCGGTTGACAAAACTCATTAGCGGCATCCGGTGCGACACCCGGCGACGTCGTCGCCCGATACGAGCCTCATACGACCGCTCATTGCGCCTTCACGATGCTCTGGAGCTTGAGCGATTGCGGTTCATGCGGGAGCGACGACGCGAATTACGTTACCTACGAGACGGATTAGCGCCTGGGTCGAGCGGCGAAAACTCGATCAAGCATCTCGGCGGCGGGACGCCCATACCCTCGACATACCCGACCGGCAATCTGGCGCGTCTTCAAACATCGCCAGGATCCGTAGGCAAGTTCCGGCCCACGACTTTCGAAGAAGTTTTCAAGCAGCATTTCCCGAACGCCGGTCAACGAGCCCCACCAGCCGCTCCAACTGATGAGAGAAAACTATCCATGCCGCAGCTCCGGACAGAAGAACTCGAGATCGCTTTCATGGAAACCGGAACGCAGCACGGCAAGGCCGTACTGCTGCTTCACGGATGGCCGGACGACGCATCGACTTGGGAAGCGGTCATCGAACGATTGAAGGACCGAAAATTTCGGTTCGTCATACCATATCTGCGAGGATTCGGGCCCAGCAGGTTCCGCAATGACCACGCACCAAGAACGGCAAATGGCGGCATCCTGGCCATGGACGCCATCGCTCTGATGAACGGACTTGGCATCGAGCGGTTTTCGGTCGTGGGCCACGACTGGGGATCTCATATCGCCGAATGCCTGGCGATCGGGTGGCCCGAGCGGGTCGAGCGCATTGCGCTCCTTTCCTCGACGCCGCGCATGGGCGGGTTGCAAACTCCGCCGTTCAAACAAGCCCAGTTGTACTGGTATCAATGGTTCATGGCGACGAAGCGCGGCGCTGAGGCCATCGACAAGGACCGCGCGGGCTACGCCCGCCTTCAGTGGGAGAACTGGGCGCCCGAGGGATGGTTCGACGAGGCAACGTTCGGCAAAGTGTCGAAGTCCTTCGATAATCCGGACTGGCTGGAGGTCACGCTGCATAGTTATCGGGTTCGGTGGGAGTAGAGCCGGATCCTCGGAGCCTCTGGCTGGAGAAGCTGGTAAAGGCAACGAAGTCACTTTCGCTGCCCGCAATATTCGTGCACGGCATGGAAGATGGGGTCACGCCGGTTGCGACGTCCGAGGACCTGCACAAGAAGTTCACAGGCCCTTTCGAACGCATTCTTCTCCAGAACGTCGGACACTTTCCTCAACGGGAGGACCCTGAAGCGGTTGCGCGTGAGCTCGCTGTGTTCATGGAAGCAAGCCTTTGAAATGCAACAACCTTCATCGGAAATTTGATGCGGCTTTGTCATTCAGGCAGTTCATCAGCAATGCTTTAAAAAGCAATTGACCAAGATTGATTATTGACTCCCGTCACTGCGCGAACATAATAAGAACATCGGCGCGGCGGCCGCCAATCTGAAAACCGAAAATATGGAGCACGGATATGCGCGAGCAGCCGATCGGCGACGCCGTGGTTGACGAGGAGATTGCGGAAGTGCTTGCCTATCACAAAGGCGATGCGCAGGCGGCGATAGGAAGCCTTCTGGCTGACATCCGCCACCTTCGCTGGCAGCTCGTTTTAACCGAGGGCGCCATGGGCCGTGGCATCACGCGTGGGTGGCGGCCGAGCTACGAGCGAGGGTGATATGCTTGACCGTCTTCAACCAAAAGCCGTTGCCTTCGATGTGGCATTTAACGACTGGTGGCGGTCGCAACCGGGCTCTTTCCGAGACAGCGTTAGCCCCTCGACTGCGCGCGCCTGCTTTCGCGCAGGATATGCCGCTGGCAAGCATGCGACCGAGCGCCGCTTCGTTTTCAAAGCGGGCCGCATGCGCATCACTGTCTGGGCAGCGGGCGTCACGGCAGCGAAGGCGAAAGCTGAGATGGAAGCTAATTTCCGGGCAGCAAAGAAGGGATGGCCTAAGCCGAAAGCGGGCTGGCAGCTCCAGGAGGAAAGATGAGTCATACTGACCGGCCGGCGCTAACGACGCCGCCGCATATGTATCTCCATTATTGCGAGCAAGAGGGATGCGGGGAGTGGGGCGGCTGGGGCAACTCCCCCTCCCCGGCTGTTGCGACCCGCTGGTGGTGCTTTGGACATTTTCGCCATTGGTCACACGAACAGGAACTTGCGCGTGGGCGGAAGCCCAAGGCGGCTGAACGCGGAGATAACGTTGAATAATTGCGGGCCTGATTATCTGCGCATCGTTAACGGTCGTCGACGGCGACACCGTTAAATGCGACGGGCAGAACATGCGGTTACTGGGGACGGTGTTCCATTCACTCGGGCATAGACACGCCGGAGATTGGTTCGCACACAAAGGTGCATAAAGGAACGGAAGCTGGCGTCGCTCGCCGGAGGCCGATTGAAAGAGCTGTTGGCTGAAAAGGGTCTGCGGGTCGTATGGAGCGGCGCGGTGGACAGGACACAAACACACCGGCCGCTGGTCAACATCTACCGAATGAATGGTGAAGAAATTGGCAAGAAGCTGCTCACGGAAGGTTTTGCGCGAGAGTGGAGCCCGAGGCACTATAATGACTGGTGTGATTGATGTCGGCCGCCCAGCGCACAGGAGACATATGCTTGGGGTAAGCAAATAATCGCTGAGCGGCCAGATGAACCATACGAGATATTTTTTTGACTTCTAGTTGATTCTTAAGCCGCGAACCACACAATCACGTTTAATTTACCGCTATTATTTAAAATCTGAATTGTATAAGTATTACTTATTGCAATCAAAAGAAAATGTAGTGCAAAATAGTTGTGAAGCCCCTAGAGGCGCATGCCTCGCCATCGCGGAGATTTTGTCCAAGAAATAAGGTTTGTGTTCTCTGCCATGAGGACTGCAGCACCTCTATTATTCCGGTCACGAAGATCGGCCCGAAGAAACGAGGTTTTCTTTGAAAAGACCGGGAACTGCGGCCGCCCAACGGGGTTGTTCAGTGGATCGCTAGATGCCTTGAACCTGGCAATCCACCTATCCCAGAGTTGGGTCGTGCGGAGGCAAGTTTTCGGTCTGCTCCCAAGCGACGCTCCGCGCGGCCCGACACTCTCGCTGGATGGGAAGAGAGCCATGAGCCCTGAGATGCCACGGCCGAGGATCTTGAGGCGCTTCCACTCCTCCAGCGTTGGCTGAACGGCATTGTGCTGGACCGTATCCTTTATGCTTTTCAGCTGATTGCTCACTGGCAGCGCGGCCGGCTGCGATGAGGCTTTTCCGCATCATCGAGCAGCGGCTTGGCAGGCATGCGAGGCGGCTTTGTCATTTCAGCAGTAGCAGCCCATGACGCAATCAACCCATGTTGATTATTAGGCAGGCGGGAGCATGTCCCAGGACATGGCGACGAAGTACCAACCTCTCTACAGACGACGGCGGCAAGAAAGCCGGCCGATCCGAGAAAGGGAAGCATAGCGAGAGGGGTGGAAAGGCCGCTGCATCTCGACCTGCTGCCGATCGCTCGTCACCGGCGACGAAGGCCGCACCACCGGAAACGCCATGCAGATGATGCGCATCAATGACGGCCGCGCTGACGCCGGGCCCGCCTGACACCTCTCAATCAGCCGATTTCCCGAAAGGTGATCGAATAGCGAAGCTGATCGACAGGCGGGATGGAGTGCTCCCACTCGCTGCGCGCAGGTCCCGAGAGCACGTAGGCAGAGCCGGGTTCGGCAGTCACCGAGATGCGCTCCCATTTCTCGCCGGCACGGCGCCTAAGTCTGAAAGTGCAGGGCGACAGCAGGGAAATCCCGACCACCCGCCCGAAGACCTTTTTGTCCCGGTGCCACCCGATTGGCGCACCGGGCGCATATTCGGTGATCAGAGCCTGCTGCAGTTGATCCGGGCCGATGCCGGCAAAGGCTGCGGCAATGGCTTGTACTGGCAGGAGAAACGGCGGGATGTCTCCGACCCGCCTCACCTGCTGGGTGTCGAAGTCGTATTTCCAGCCGTAGGAGACCACCCTCCGCTTGCCTTCGAAGCCGTGGAAGTCGAACGGCTTCAGTGGCAGTTGCGGTAGTTCGCGCAGGAGGTCCGACTGGACTAATTCGGGGACCACGTTTGGTTGGTAACGGAAACCGGTGGGTAGGGCCGGCTCCGCTTTCCCGAATAGATCTGATTGCGCTGCGAAACCCATGGTCAACTCCACCTCAGTGCACGCTCGGGACTTTCACGACTGTGGCGAAATCCCCCGACAGGAGTTCGCCGATCGCGATCAGAACCTTCCTCGACTGAAAATGCGCGGCTCAGGTCCTCTAAATCGGGCTTGATGACATCACGGCAATCTTCAAGCAGTTTGTTCGATAACGTCATGCGGGGTACTTCTTCCATCATCTGTTCTTTTCTTTTCGGTGTGTTCTATCCGCTAGGGATGGGCAGAACTATGTGTCTGCTGTCCGCTGAAAGATTAGTGCAAACGAAAGAACTTATGACATGAGCTGGCCGAGCCCGCCGGCTCATGTCATGAATGAAAAGAGATTGCGCGGTGTCAATGCCATGCGAAGGAACAAATCGACAAACCTGCCAGCCCCTTTCCTCAAGCGCCTGTGGGTGAAGGAGGATTCGAGCCTGGGCGAGCAGTACCCGTTCAATCTGCCGTGGCTTGATGAGGATTTTTCTCTCGATTTCGCGACACCGGTGACGATCATAGTTGGTGAGAACGGCACAGGGAAATCGACCCTGATTGAGGCTGTGGCAGCCTTGTGCGGCTTTGATGAAGCCGGTGGCGGCAAGGGCTACATGCCGGTCGATCATTCGCGTGCTGTTGATCGCAGCGGCGCCCCGCTCGCCACTGCGTTGCGAGCGGCATGGCTGCCCAAGGTCACCGCGGGCTGGTTCTTTCGCGCAGAATCCTTCTTCTCGGTAGCGCGCTTCCTCGATGAAGCGGCTCGAGACGCCAATGCAGCACCGCCGGGCTTTTTGTCGTGGAGCCATGGCGAAGGCTTCGTGCGCTTCTTCGAGGAGCGCATGTCCAGACAGGGAATCTACCTGCTGGACGAGCCGGAGAGCGCTCTTTCTCCTAAGCGCCAACTGGAACTGCTTCGCATACTTCATGCCATCCAGGGATCAGCGAATGCTCAGATCATCATGGCCACGCATTCGCCGATACTGATGGCCGTTCCTGGTGCTCGGCTGCTGGAGATTACCCGCGCCGGACTTGTGGAAACGGAACTGCGTCAGACGGGTCATTTCAAGCTTTACAGGGATTTCACCGTTGATCCCGACGACTTTGTGGGCCGTGCGTTGCGCGACGAGGGCTGACGCCAGACAACACACGTGTGAACTCGGCCTTGACCTACATCATGGACGGCAAGTCTGCGACCTTCAGCAGGTCGTCAGTTCGTTCGGGTAAAATCCAGTTTCGAGCACCTTGCCGTCTCCCAGCTTCAGACAGGACACATTACATTTCCGGCATGGACATTTAAGGTGCCGGTGCCGAATGCAAGAGAAAAGAAACACCGCGCAGTCTGGCTGTAGTGAAAGACGGACACCTCTCAGGCAGCGACCTTTCTCAGCCGGTGCAGGGAGAAGTCAGCGAAATATTCGCCAATGCCGCTCGCCTGAAAGCGCTGCATCGCAGCGCCCTGCATATGGGCGCGCCATTGGTCTTCGCTCGCCCAGGTTTCGACGAAGATGCGAACGCGTCCATCATCGAGCGACTGATGCAGTTCGTAGCGAAGGCAGCCGTCTTCGGCCAAGGTCTCGGCGACGAGCTTTTCCTGAGCGGTGCCAAGGGCCGCCTCCTTGCCGGGCTTTGCCGTGGTGATGGCGATGATGGTCAGTGGTATGTTTGACATTGCAAAACCTTTCTCAGGCGATGGTGTTGACCAGGCCGCCTTCGGCACGAAGGGCTGCGCCGTTGGTGGCCGATGAACGGGGGCTGGCGAGAAAGGCGACGACGTTTGCCACCTCCTCTGCTTCCACCATGCGCTGGAGGATCGATGCCGAGCGGGCAGTGGCGAAGAATTCGGCCTCGATCTGCTTGATGGGTGCGGACGGGTCGCTTGCCTGGCTGCGCAGGAATGCCTCGATCCCTTCCGATCGGGTCGGCCCAGGGAGCACAGAATTGACGGTGACGTTGGTGCCGCGGGTCATCTGTGCCAGCCCGCGCGAAACCGCAAGCTGCGCCGTTTTGGTCGTTGCGTAGTGGATCATATCATGCGGAATGGCGAGGCCCGACTCACTCGAGATGAAGATTATACGACCCCAGTTACGCTCCGACATGCCGGGAAGATAGCTCCGCGACAGGCGTACGCCGCTCATGACGTTGACGTCGAACAGATGGCTCCAGTCGCCGTCGGTGATGTCGCCAAAGGCCTTGCTCTCGTAGATGCCGAGATTGTTGACGAGGATGTCGACCAGCGGTTCCGCGCTGGCGATGATCGCGGCTCCCTCGGCGCTGGCGGCGTCCGCCAGAACGCCGGAGATGTTCAATCCGCCGGAGATTTTGATGGCATCGATCGCGCCGTCGAGCTTAGCGCGGTCGCGTCCCGTGATGACAACGCGAGCGCCTTCTGTGGCGAGCGTGCGGGCGATTTCGAGACCAATACCGGCGGTCGCGCCGGTTACGAGGGCGGTCTTTCCGTCAAGTTGCAGATCCATGTCGTTTCTCCAGATTGTTGCTGGGAGGAAACTTATGATTTAAGCCTCACCTGCACTATTGCCTGCAAAAGACATGCACCTGTGAATGAGGATCATCAATGCCCCGCATCCTGATGGAACGCTCCGGCGAGATGGAGGTGTTTGCCCGTGTCGTTCAGGATGGGGGCTTCTCCGCGGCCGCCCGCAACCTCGACCTGACCCCATCGGCGGTCAGCAAATTGATCGCACGCCTGGAGGCACGGCTTGGCACGCGCCTCCTTGTGCGAACCACCCGAGCGCTGACACTGACGGAAGAGGGCGAGGCTTATCACCATGCCGCACTGCGGATTCTGCAGGAGCTGAACGATGCCGATGAGGAAGCGGCAGGCGGTGCGGTCCGCGGGCGATTGCGGATCAATACAACGATACCGTTCGGCACGATGTTCGTCGCTCCCGCGATTCCGGAATTCGTTGCGCGCAATCCGGGTCTGGTCGTCGATCTTTCCTTCACCGACGGGATTGTCGACCTTGTGGCGGAGACCGACGTCGCCATCCGCATGGGCAACCTGCCCGATAGCGGCCTCATCGCGCGCAAGCTCGGACAGAGCCGGCGCGTGGTTTGTGCCGCTCCCGGATACCTCAGGCGCAAAGGATTGCCCGAAACGCCGGCGGATCTTGAGCATCACGACTGCCTGACATTCAATTTCCGGCGCGCAAGGCCGTCTTGGCCGTTTCGTGACCATGAGCAGGACATCGCGCAACCGGTGAAAGGCACGATCGTCGTGAACAACGGCGAGACGATGAAGCAGATGGCGTTGGCTGGCGCCGGCGTCGCCAGAGTGGGCCTGTTCCATGTGGCGGACGAGATTGCGGCGGGGCAGTTGATCGCACTGCTCGAAGGCTACAATCCGGGCGACCTGGAACTGGTCCATGCCATCTATGTTGGCGGCGGTCCCCTGCCCCACCGCGTCCGTGCCTTCATCGAACATATGGTTATGACATTGCGTGATTCACCACTGCTGAATGGCACGTCCTGACCCGGAGAAACGGACGAAAGGCGAGCTTCCACACGCTCCATCCTTCTTCATCGGCTACGATGCTCGCGGTATTGACGGAAACGGCGGCCCGGCCGTTCTCACGCGAGAAGGCAAATGGTTCCCACACCTAAGACAACCAACGGAACCCCAGCTCCTGAACTATTCGAGGCGGAACGGGCGCTTCACAGTCGCTGATCGAACCGTGCAATCAGAGAATTCGTTTAACAGCAGCAAGATCGCAAAATCATTCACAAGTTGAACTGCATGCCACCCCGGCTAGTCCAAATAGAGGACCTAATTCAAGGCACGGGAGAGGAACCCCACCTGCTTTGAAATCGGATCACGCAGCAATGGGATCAAGCGAACATCAAGAGCAACGGACCAGCCGACGGATTTCACCTGGTGGCAATCAGAAGCGGTTGATTTGCCGAGCAAGCCAACCGCGGGCCTGTGCGACTACAACTGCAAACGCCTCAGGCATTTAAGGGCGGGCGTGAGCCCGGCTCTGTGATCAGGCATGAAGTGGCGCGCACGTTTCAGTGTGCTGTGCCCGGTTTCTCCTTTGCCCTCACAATCGCATCCGCTTCCTTGCCGTATAGCTCCTCGAAGTGATCGAAGGTCTTGGAGAAATAACCAATGCCCTGCGTCGCCGAACGCAGCGCTCGCGCCAGATCTTCAAGTGCGCTGCCTGGAACGAGCGCCCGGAAGATGTCCCATCCCTTAGCGGTTTCATCACGGTCGAAGCCGAGAACTTGACCGTTGAGAGCGGCGACGATCTGGATAAGGCTGCCCGAATAGACCGACGGGATGTGGAACTCCGTGCGAAAGACCGGCTGCATCAAGACGGTCGATCCTTCGGAAAGCGCCTGTCGCACCCCCATTTTCGACGCAGTCCGGAAGGCGTGTTCCGAACTGTCGACGGTATGGTGCTGACCATCTAACAGCTTTACGCCGACATCGATGACTTCGAAGCCTAGCGGTCCCTTCTCCATCGCTTCGCGCGCGCCCGCTTCGACGGCGGGGATGTAATTGCGCGGAACGGCGCCGCCCTTGATGGTTTCGCCGAAGCTGAAGCCCTGGCCGCGCTCGTTGGGGTGAATGCTCAGCTTCACATCCGCGAATTGCCCCGCACCACCGGTCTGTTTGCGATGGCGGTAATGCACCTCCGATGGTTTCGCGATCGTTTCGCGGTAGATCGGGCTGGGCGTTCGGTCGGTCACGGAGATGTGAAAGACTTCCGACAGCGTTCGGCAGAGATCACGCAGATGGACCGGCCCTTGGGCGCGGACGAGTTGAGCGCCGGTGCCTTCCTCCTGCAAGATTTTCAGACCGCGATCCGCCTCGGAAAGTTTCGCCAGCGTTTCGGAAAGTTTGTTTTCATCGCGCTCGCTGCCTGGAACCAGGATCCTTTCAAGCATCGGCGTGGGTGGTTCCGTCCAATCAGGCGGGGCAACCACCGCGCCGGAGGTCAACAGCGAAGGGACGGGCAGGTGGTCGGACTTGACCGCCGCGAAGACATCCCCCGGCGCGGGCAGAACCCCCGAATTGGACCGCCCGTTTGCGAGATTTTGGACGGCGCCGAGGCTGGAGCCGCCCAGTGATGCGCCTTGCCGCAGCCCCTCGCCAAGTGCGCGCACGAGCACCGTCTTGCCGACATTCTGGCGATAATAGGCATGGAAGCTCACGGCCGCCAGCTTGCCTTCCTCGACAGTTCCTGTATGAGCGAGACGCTGCCGAAGAACGCCTACCGGCGGGGCCTCGTGGCGCAGCGCCTTCATCAGCCTCATCATGCCGTTGCCGTGACTTGCAGCACCGATCAGGACCGGGATAATTCTGTTTTCCCTGAGAATGCGCGATGAGATGGCATAGAGCGCGTCGCTGGATGGCTCACGGTCCTCGATCAGTTCCTCGAGAAGCCAGTCATCAAATTCGGACAGGTGTTCCAGGAGCTCGGTGCGCGCTTCGTGCTCGCGTTCCGCAGTGTTTTCGGGGATGGCGATCAGCGCCGAAGGCTGGCCTTCCCGGTATCGCCACGCCCGTTCCGAAATCAGATCGCAACTGCCAATGATCTTGTCCCCCTCGCGGATCGGGATCTGGCGAAGCAAAAGGGTGTGGTTGGCGTAGTCTTGAAGCGCGGCGATCACGTCCCTCAACCGCCCTCTAGGTTCGTCCATCCGGTTGACGAAGAGGATGCAAGGCGTCCCCGAGGCTTCGAGGATCCTGAGATAGGGCGCGGCGAGCACAGCCTCCTCGGGTGCCGATGAAACGCACAGGATGCAGGCGTCGCTGGCAAGAAGCGCATGCTGCGCGTGCGCCAACGCTTCGTTGGGTCCTGGCGCATCCAGTGCACACCACGCCTCGTTCCCGAAGCTGAACTCCGTGAGGTTCAATCCATAAGGGGAGCCGGATTTTCTCGGCGTTCCCTCCAGGGAGCCGAGCTTTTCCACGACTGTCGATTTTCCGGTCTGCGAAGGTCCAAGCACGGTAAAGCAGCGCATCGGCATTCCTCCAACTGCCATGACACAATTTTCAGCCGTCATAGGATGCCCTGAACCGGTGCAAGGCGCCAGAGGTGTTCAGTTTCACAACGCTTTGACCTGGACTGAGATTTGAGGGCCGATCTACTCAGTGGCTGAGAACGCAGTGACGGATTTGCGATATCGACGTCGACGCAGGGTCGCGAAAGTTGGGTGAATCGATTGCGGAGCCGTAGCCGCTCTCGCCGACCGTCTGCGTGTGGCAACGGACCATTTTAGGGACCGCCGCTTTATAGCAGCACAGAGTTCTCCGAGTGGGCAGAGTTCTCCCGTTCCAAGCACCAAGCCTGAATTCGCCTGTGTAATGAACTTTTATCTTCCGCTTCGATGACGAATTGCCCCACAAGTCCGTCCGAGCATCGGTATTATCTTGTGCAAGAGCTCCCAGTGATCCGACAGACGATTAACTTGATATATCGCATCGATCTGCAGCAGCTGCCGAGAAGATCGCCTCCCGCTGGCCGATCGCCGCAAGGTGCCGCGGGTCGGATTTGCCCCAGACTGGACGAAACACGCCAAGGCCGCGCCGTTCAAGCGTAACGATCAGCTGCGGGACATCCTTCCTATCGGTGTGATGCACTTCCCGGGCACCGGCAGGGAAATCCCGCCGACAAGGCGAAGAAGCTCGGTATCCCTGTCTGGAAGTTCGGAACAGGGGGCTGGTGAGCGCCTCCCACTTCTAGGGTGCGCTGCAGAACCTTCAGGATCAATGTGAGGTTGGCAATCCGCTCGTTGGCGCCCTTCTCCACCGCCTCCGGCCGGGCGATCTCAGCTTCAGCGGCCTTCAGTCGGCAAGCTCCAGCAGAAATTTTCAAAGCTCTCCGATGCAAGCGGCCCCTGGGGCAACCCGCCGACGCCGAGGCGGACAGCGATCTGATCCCGACGCTTTCCGAAGCGCATGCGCGCCGAATGGAGGCCGGGCTCGTCTGGCACAAACGCGATGCCGCCAACACTGCTCAGGGTGTGGTTTAGCAACTCGTGCTCAAGGTGCTGGCCCCGCTCGAAGGTTTTCTACGGGATCCGCAGATGCAGAAATCCCGCATTCCGAAGACGCTCTGAACCCTGTCGGTTCTGGGGCGTTAAGCCCAAAGCATCAAGAATCGGGAGATGAGCATGACCAAACCCAAGCTCATGGGCTTGAACCACGTCGCGCTCGAGGTCGATGATGTCGACGCGGCGTTCGAATTCTATGGCAAGGTCTTCAATTTCCAGCTCCGCGGAAGCCACCGCGATGATAGCGGCGTCCTGCAGATGGCTTTCGTGGACATGGGGGACCAGTTCCTCGCGTTGAGCCGCGGCAGAACGCAAGAGCGCGACACAAACCGTCATTTTGGATTGGTCGTGAACGACAGATCGATCGTCATGGACCTTGCCACCGCGGCTGGCGCGACGGTTCCGGAGGGCCGGCCGTTCAATTTTCTCGACCTTTGGGGAAACCATCTCGAAATCGTCGAGTACCGCGATATCCAGTTCACCAAGTCGGCCGCCGTGCTCAAGGCGCTGGGCATCGCCGCCGACAAGACCGAGACCGAGACCGAGACCGCGATGGAAGAGATGCGGAAGAAAGGAATTTGTAATGCCGAAATATCTCACGATCGGATATGGCGATCAGATCGGATATGATCGCACCGCTCCAGCACTCCGCGATGCGGCGCACGCTCACGACCAGCAACTGCGGGATCGAGGTGCGATCACGGGTATAGCCGGATCGCCGGTCCAGGTCCGAAACCACGATGGCGTAAAGGTGGAAATTTCTAAGGGTTCGTTCCTGACGGCCGCATTGCCATTGGCCGGTTTCGCATTGATTGAAGCTGAAAGCCTGGAAGAAGCTATCGAGATAGTTTCGAAGGCGCCATGCGCGGTCGCCCAGGGTGTCGTCGAAGTCTGGCCTCTGGAGCAGGCTCAATGACCAGGACGGATGCTTTCATCGTTCTTGGCGCAACCGGCCATATCGGATCGGTAGTCGCCCGGACACTTCTTCGAGACGGGCATCAGATTGTCGCGGTCGTACACGACGAGGCGAAGGCCGCGGGTCTCAAGTCCCTGGGAGCCGAGATCGCCATTGTCGATCTTGGCGACACGCAAGCTCTGCGCGCCACGCTGCGTCGCGGCCGCCGAGCATTTCTCCTGAATCCTCCAGCGCCCGTTACTACTGACACAAACGCCGGGGAAACCCGGACGGCAACCAGCATTGCCGAGGCGGTCGGCGGCGCGGGCCTGGAGAAAGTCGTGGTGGAGTCCACCTACGGCGCACAGCCCGGCGACGCGATCGGCGATCTCTCGGTTCTGTGGAATTTCGAGAGAGCCGTCGGCGCCGCCGCGGTTCCGGCTGCCATCAACCGCGGCGCATATTACTACACCAACCTCGACATGCTCCCCGACGAGGCTCGGCAAGGCTCGATTACGACGATGTTCCCGGCGCAGCTGAAGATACCGATGGTGGCTCCGGCCGACCTCGGTTTGGCCGCAGCAAGACGGTTGGCCAGTCCGCTCGACGACGTCGGGATAAGGTACGTCGAAGGACCGGAGGCGTACTCGTTCGGCGAGGTCGCGGCTGCGTTCGCCGAAATACTCGGGCATGCGGTAACCGTCCGAACGATCGAGCGGAGCGAGTGGGAAGCGAGCTTCATGAAGGCGGGGTTTTCAGAACGTGCGGCTCATGCCTACGCGCGGATGACGGAGGTATCCCTGGCCGGCTTTGACATGCCTGAAAATCCGATCCGCGGAACGATAAACTTGCGAGATTATATCTCAACATTGGTGAAGGAGAAGTCGGCGGGATAGCACCTCTCAATTCGAGGTTTGCGCCAGGAAGGCCATGCCGCCGTCATCACAAACCATTTGGAACGGAACTGTCCCATTTCTCATTTGAGCCCGATTTGGAAGGAGCAATGTAAATGCAAATCCAAGGAATCTACGCCGCGCTTGCAACGGCAAGCATCGATCTTGCGGAAAAATTCTATACCCAAATTTTCGACCGCGAACCTGATGATCGTCCGATGGATGGTTTGATCCAATGGCGCAACGTCGCAGGCGCAAATATTCAAATCTTCCATGACAAGGAGAATGCGGGCTCCGGTAGACTGACAATTGTGGTGCCGAAACTGGAAAATGCGCGCAAATCGCTCGATGAATTAGGCATGAAGCTCACAGGTGAATTGGAGGGTGACTACGGAAGGATCGCCCAGTTAACAGACCCTGACGGAAATCGCATCACTCTTGCAGAGCCTCCCTCAAGGCCCTTCAGTACATAGAGCCGGCGAAGGGCGAGCCATGTCGCAACCGCCCGACAGAAGCGGTCCGCTCCAATTCGGCGAAGAGGAAAGGCTGGAGTGCCTCTCGCGCGTCCTCACCGTCACGACAGGTGAGGCAACAGCGCATTCTGGACTTGATCTCAGACGGCTGCTGAGCTTTCAGAGGACGGCTATCCTTCGCCGCGAACAGGGGTGTAGACGGGCTCGCCATTCGGGGAGCGAACGACATCACCGAGAACTATTGCTGCGTCGCCGGATGCGCGAAATGAGGAAGCTTCGGCTTTTCCCGGTCGAAGACGGTTGAAACGCGCTGATGGTGCTTCGAGCATTATCCCTATTAGGACGAGATCAAGAGCCGGAGCAATTCGAGATGATCACCGAACTGATCCTCTGCGCCTCGCTGACGGCCGTCGACGGCGACACAGTGAAATGCGATGGGCAGAATATGCGACTGCTGGGGAAGGTGTCCCGTTAGCCAGCTTCGCGCCAGCAGCGGGCTTTTTTCTTAGAGGACAGCTGTGATCTGGGAACCTCTTCAGTCAGTTAATGGTTTTGACGACGGGCCGCACGGCTTCAGTACCTTGTACTGCTGCGCCAGCACCCCTGTCGCAGCGTCCGTGCGGTTCACAGTCGACCGCCCCAAGGCGGTGAAACGGCTGGTGCGCAACTGTACAGGAACTACCGCCTCGCATTGATAGTTAACTCCTCGGATCGTTAACTAGCGTTGCCCTGCGCTATTCGCGATCTACCCCCTCCACGGGGTCGGGGCCGCGCAGAGAGGGGTCATCTCCTTCTCCAACCTCTTCTGCGCGGGCTCCCGGCGTGAGACATGACGGATTCGAAGCCGAACCGCGTGACCTATGCGGAACGCCAGAATAAATATTGCCACCAGCTGTTGCGGAATACCATCCGCCTGCGCAAGGGCATGAAGTGGTCGGACGGACAGCCTTACACCACAGCCGACGTGAAATTCTGGTACGACACCATCCTCACGGACAAGCGCGTTGCCGTTAACGGCCAGGGGCATTGGAAGACATCAGGCAAGCCGGCAGAGCTCAAAATCGTCGACGAGCAGACGTTTAAAGTTATCTTCCCGAAGCCTAACGGTATGTTCGCTCTTCAGGTCGCCTGGGCTAATAGCGATCACACGACCCGCTGTCCCAAGCATTATCTCGAGCAGTTCCATATCGACTATAATCCGAAGGCTGACGAGCTTGCCAAGCAGCGCGGCTTCGAGAGCTGGATCGCCGCCTTCCAGTCCGCCTCCGGCTTTCAGGACGACAACGCTTTCTTCCTGAACTCCTCGAAAAAGCCCTGTCTGCATGCCTGGATGTTCACTGTCGCCCCAGGCGAGAATACCGAACGCGCCATTGCCGAGCGCAATCCCTTCTACTGGAAGGTTGATACGGAGGGGAACCAGCTCCCTTATATGGACCGTATCGTCTACCAGATGGTTGCAGATCCTCAAGTGCTGCTCTTGAAGGCCATGCAGGGAGATCGACCTGATGGACCAGTACATCGCAACACCAAACAACAAGTCGGTGCTCTATGACGCACGCGAGCAGGGCAAGTATGATTTTTACACGCTGACTTCGACCGAAGCCAATGTGATGAACTTCATCTTCAACCTGAACCACAATGACGAGACCAAGCGAAAGCTCTTCCGCAACAAGGACTTCCGTGCGGCACTCTCCATGGCGCTCGATCGCCAGTCGCTGATCGATGCCGTGCTCGTCGGACAGGGCGCTCCCGCCCAGCCATCGATCAAGCAGGGCGATCCGCTCTACAACGAGCAGCTCGCCACGCAGTTCACGAGCTACGATGTCGACAAGGCGAATGCCATGCTCGACACGCTCATTCCAAAGCGTGACGACCAGAACTTCCGTCTGGATGAGAAGGGCCGCCGCCTGACGGTGATCTTCGAGATCGATCAGGCGCGCGCCGTCTTCCTCGATTTGTTCCAGCTCGTCATCCCGATGTTCCAGGCCGTCGGCATTGACGCGCAGATGCGCACCATGGATCGGTCGCTGTGGGAAACCCGCGTCCGGCAGGGCCGCGATTTCGACGCGACGGCGCATCAGTTTGGCGCCAATGGCGGCGTTGCCGCCATGCTCGACCCGCGCTATTACGTGCCGACGGATTCGAACGCTATGTATGCACCGGCATGGCAGCTTTGGTATCTCGACCGCAACAACGCAAATGCGGAAGAGCCGCCGGAAGAGACCAAGAAGCAGCTTGAGCTCTACGACAAGCTGAAATCGACCTCCGATCCGGCCGCCCAGCAAGAGGTCATGAAGCAGATCCTGCAGGGTGCGGCTGACAACTTCTATGTTTTTGGCATTTCACTGCCCCCGGATGGCTACGGCATTGTCAAGAACAACATGAAGAACATAACGAAGACGATGCCGAACTCATTCGGATGGCCGACGCCTGCTCCCACCATGCCGGAGCAATTCTACAAGGTCTGATGGCCTTTGACAGCCATGAATGCGAGGCGCCGGTCTGCCAGCCGGCGCAAGGTCCCACATTCCCCAGCGCTTGGATGAAGACGATGCTTGACGCCAGAAGACAGAATAGCGACACCCTGCGCACCCCGAACTGGTTCAAGACCGCAACAAGGTGGACCCAGCTCACCTTCGTGGAGGACGATCCGGAAAAATATGATCCGGCCTTCTGGGTCGACGTTTTCAAACGCACGAAATCCAACGCGGTATGCCTCAGCGCCGGCGGCTACATCGCCTATTATCCGAGTGAGGTCCCCTATCACTATGTGAGCAAATATCTGGGCGATAAGGACATCTTCGGCGCGCTCGTCGATGCCGCCCGAAAGCTCGACATGCACGTCATGGCCCGAGTCGACCCACACGCAATCCACGACGATGCCGCCAAGGCACATCCCGAATGGGTGATGATTAATGCCGACGGCACGCCGCGCCGCCACTGGGCTTACCCTGATGTCTGGGTGACCAATGCCTATGGCGATTACAATACCGCCTTCATGCCTGAGGTCGTCAAGGAGATCGTTCGCAAATACGATATAGACGCCGTCTTCGCAAATCGCTGGCAGGGCCATGGGGTCGATTACAGCGAAGACAGCGCGCGCCGCTTCAAGGATAAGTTCGGCCACGACCTGCCGAAAAAGCCGGATGTCGAAGACCCGGCCTGGCAGGCCTGGGTGCAGTGGCGCCGCCGCGTACTGACCGACATGATTGCCCAGTGGGACGATGCGGTCAAAGCAATCCGCCCGCATGCGAGCTTCATCCCGAACATGGGCGGCGCCTCGCTGATGGAATTCGACCTCTCGGTGATCGCTAAACATTGCCCCTTCCTCGTTGTCGACCATCAAGGCCGCAAAGGCCTCGAACTAGGCTGGTCGGCCGGCCGCAACGGCAAGCGCATCCGCGCCACCTTCCCCGATCGCCCCGTCGTGCTCATCACGTCGATCGGCCCGGAGGAGGAATACCGCTGGAAGGATGCCGTCACCTCGGGAGAGGAAATGCAGCTCTGGATTAATGACGGCACGGCCCATGGCCTCTATGCCTGGTTCACCAAGTTCAACGGCGTCGTGCCGGACAATCGCTGGGTAGAACCGGTCGCCGACGCCTTTGCACTACAGGCAGCCGTCGAGCCGGTCCTAGAAAGCATGCAGCCGACTGCCGAAATCGCCGTCGTTGATCCTTCGACCACCCTTCGCCACTGGGCGCCGGAAGAGCGGCACAATGCCGAGAAGCACGATCTCGGCTTCTATCACGCGCTCGTCGAAGCCCGCCTGCCCTTCGAGCTTCTCTCGGATCAGGTTCTGACCAATGAAAATCTTGACCGTTTCAAAGTGATTATCCTCGCCAATGCTTCCTGCCTTTCCGATGCGCAGAACGAGGCAATCCGCGCCTATGTCGAACGTGGCGGCAGCGTCGTTGCTTCCTACGAAACCTCACTCCGCGATGAATTCGGCAAGAAGCGCAACGAATTCGGCCTTTCGGATGTGCTGGGTGCAAAGCTCGTTTCCGGCCCGCGCGGAATCATCAAGAACACCTATGTGGCACTGTCAGGCGATCATCCTGTTAATCAGGGCTATGAGGGTGCCGAGCGCATCATGGGGGGCACGCGCCTCATTCATGCCGACCCGACCGGCAATGCGACAACGCCCTTCCTCTACGTGCCCGATTTCCCGGACCTGCCGATGGAAGAGGTCTATCCTCGCAAAGCGCCGGAAGGTGCTGCCGTCATCGCCCGCGAAACCGGAAAGGGCGGTCGTACGGTCTATATCCCCTGGAATATCGGGGAGATCTTCTGGGAAGTCTTCGCGGTCGACCATGGCAAGCTAATCAGCAATGCCGTCAGCTGGGCCCTCGGCAAGACCCCGCGCGTCACGGTCGAGGGTCCCGGCGTCATCGATATGGCATTGCGCGACAGTACCGAAGGTATCGCGGTCAGTCTCTTCAACCTCACCAACCCGATGATGATGAAGGGTCCGATCCGCCAAAATTATCCCCTGGCGGCACAGACGGTTTCAGTGGAAATTCCTCGGGGAAAGTCGCTAGCCAAGGCATGGCTCACCGTTACCGACCGCGCCGCAAACTTCAGCGTCAAGGATGGCCGTGCACAGGTGGAAGTGCCTGATATCGAGCGGCTGGAGGTGCTGCACCTCACCTGGAAATGAGGTGTCGAGACAAGGAGGAGCGTTTTCGGCCTGAAGGGGCCGAAAGCGGATGGAGATCCGAAGGAAGCGCCTGACCGGGCGCTCTCAACGGGAGGAGAAACATTCCGATGCATGGCTATATCTTCAAGCGCGTGCTCTACATGATCCCGACCTTGTTCGGCATGTCGCTGATCTCGTTCCTGATCATCCAGCTGCCGCCGGGTGATTACCTGACGTCAATGATCGCGACGATGAGCGACAGCGGCCAGGCCGTCGATCCTGCGCAGATCGAGCGACTGAAAGAGATCTACGGCTTCGACGACCCCTTCTATATCCAGTATCTCAAATGGATCTGGGGCATTGTCAGTCGCGGTGATTTCGGCTGGTCCTTCGAGTGGAACCAGCCCGTCTCCGGCCTCATCTGGGCGCGCATGGGTTCGACGCTGGTCATCTCGTTTCTGAGCCTGCTCTTCGTCTGGATCGTCGCCCTGCCGATCGGCATCTATTCGGCCGTGCGCCGCCACTCGATCAGCGACCACGTCTTCACCTTTTTCGGTTTCATCGGCCTTGCGGTACCGAACTTCATCCTGGCGCTGACCTTGATGTATGTCGCCTACCGCTACCTCGGCCAGAGCGTAGGCGGCCTCAACTCCCCGGAATTTGCCGAAGCACCCTGGAGCCTCGCCAAGCTAGGCGATTTTCTCGCCCATCTCTGGATCCCCATTATCATCATCGGCGCGTCGGGCACCGCCGCCATGATCCGCATCCTGCGCGCCAACCTCACGGACGAGCTGCACAAGCCCTATGTCATCACCGCTCGCGCCAAGGGCCTGCCGGAATATAAGGTGATCCTGAAATATCCAGTGCGAATAGCGCTGAACCCCTTCGTCTCGGCGATCGGCTGGGTACTACCCCATCTCGTCTCCGGCGTGACAATTACCGCCATCGTCCTGAATTTGCCGACCGCAGGTCCCCTGCTTTTTCGCGCCCTAGTGTCGCAGGACATGTACCTCGCCGGCAGCTTCATCCTGCTGCTCTCGGCGTTGACCCTCGTCGGCATGCTCCTGTCGGACCTGCTGCTTGGGCTGCTTGATCCGCGCATCCGGTTCAATTGAGGAGGCGCCGATGACCCACGAAACATTCGCGTCCCATAGCGATCCCCTCAACATCGTTGCCGAAGGTCCCTCGATCAGCCCGCTGAAACAGGGCAAAACCGTATCGACCGCAGTCATCGGTCCCTGGCGGCTGGTCGCCGGCAAGCTGATCCGCCAGAAGGTGGCGATGGTCGCCGGCGTGGTCATCCTCCTGCTCTATCTCATCGGTCTCTTTGCCGAATTCCTGGCGCCTTCCCTGCCCGCGACCTCCAAGCCGCAATATACCTACGCGCCGCCGCAAGGCCTCAGCTTCTTTGTCAACAAACCGGATGGCAGCTCGGAATTCAGTTTCCATGTCAAAGGTTACAAGGTGGAGATCGAAAAGGTTGCGTTGAGGCGCACCTTCGTCGTCGATGATACGAAGGTCGTGCCGATCGGCTTCTTCGTCAAAGGCGCGGCCTATGATCTCTGGGGTCTGGTCCCAATGAACCGGCATTTCATTGGCCCGATCAACCCTAATGATCCCATGTACCTGCTCGGCGCCGATCGCCTCGGCCGCGACGTTCTCACGCGGCTGATCTACGGCACCCGCATTTCGATGTCGATCGGCCTCGTCGGCGTCGCCATGTCGCTCGTCCTCGGCGTCGTGCTTGGCTCTATCTCCGGCTTCTACGGCGGCTGGGTGGATACGCTGATCCAGCGCGTCATCGAAGTCGTCAGCGCCATGCCGACCATCCCGCTGTGGCTCGGCCTTGCCGCGGCAATCCCGCTCACATGGTCGCCGGTCGACGTCTATTTCGTCATCACCATCATCGTCTCGCTGCTTGGCTGGACTAGTCTTGCCCGCGAAGTGCGCGGCCGCTTTCTGGCGCTGCGGGGCGAGGATTTCGTTACTGCCGCAAAGCTTGACGGCTCAAGCGAGGCGCGGCTGATCTTCCGCCATATCCTGCCGTCGCTGACGAGCCATATCCTGGCTGTCGTCACGCTCGCCGTGCCGACGATGATCGTGGCGGAAACCTCGCTCTCCTTCCTCGGAATCGGCCTAAAGCCGCCTGTTGTCAGCTGGGGCGTGCTGCTGCAGGACGCCCAGAATATCCGCACGGTCGCAACCGCGCCCTGGCTGCTGATCTGGCCGTCTCTGGCGGTAGTCGTTGCCGTCCTGTCCTTCAACTTCTTCGGCGACGGCCTGCGCGACGCAGCCGATCCCTATGACAATTGAGGAGCAAGCCATGACCGATCTTCCAGAAGATGTCGTCCTCTCGGTTGAAAATCTCTCCGTCGATTTCCGGCTGCGCACGCATATCCTGCATGCCGTCGAGAATGTCAGCTTCGAGCTGAAGCGTGGGCAGACGCTCTGCCTCGTCGGCGAAAGCGGCTCGGGCAAGAGTGTGACCGCCCGCTCGTTGCTGCAGATCGTCGACAGACCCGGCACCATCGTCGGTGGCCGCATCCTCCTGCGCAACGGCAGCGAGATCACCGACATCGCCACCCTCGGACCCAGCAGCCGCGCCATGAGGGAGATCCGCGGCCGGCGCATCGGCCTCATCTTCCAGGAGCCGATGAGTTCGCTCTCGCCGGTCCATACGATCGGCTCGCAGATCGTCGAGGCGATCCGCCTGCACAGCAATCTCGACGGGAGGGCGGCACGTGCCCGCATGGTCGAGCTGCTGCGCCAGGTCGAAATCCCGAACCCCGACAAGATGGCCGACCGCTACACCTTCGAATTCTCGGGCGGCATGCGCCAGCGCGCCATGATCGCCATGGCTCTTGCCGGCAATCCCGATATCCTGATCGCCGACGAGCCGACCACCGCACTCGACGTAACGACACAGGCCGAAATCCTCGACCTCATCAAGCGCCTGCAAGTCAATCGCGGCATGGCGATGCTGCTCATCACCCATGATATGGGCGTGGTCGCCGAAGTGGCAGATGATGTCGCCGTCATGCGCTTCGGCCATATCGTCGAGCGCGGTCCGGTCGATGCCATCTATCATGCCGCGACCCATCCCTACACACGCCCGCTGCTGGCCTCGACCGTCAAGCTGACACATCATGTCGAAGGCAGACTCCCGGCAATCGCCTTGTCTTCGCAGGCACCGCAACCGATCCTGTCTGTGCGCAATCTCAGCAAGACCTTCGGCTGGCATGGCAATGCCAACACGCTACGCGCCGTCGATGACGCCAATTTCGACCTCTATCCCGGCGAGAACCTCGGCATTGTCGGAGAGAGCGGTTCCGGCAAGACGACACTCGGCCGCCTGATCCTGCGCACCGTCGAGCCGACGACCGGCACGATCCTCTACCGCGGGAAGGATGGCGGCGAGACCGATATAACCAAGCTCGGCAAGAAGGAGCTGCGCAACTTCCACCGCGAAGTCCGTCTCGTCTTCCAGGACCCCTTCGCATCCCTCAACCCGCGCATGACCGTCAAGGAAGTGATCGGCGATCCACTGCTCGTCAACGGCCTCGCCAAGGGCAAGGCGCTGGAGGACCGCGTCGCCGAGCTGATGCGCCTCGTCGGCCTTGATCCGATGGGCATGGAGCGCTATCCGCACGCATTCTCGGGCGGCCAGCGCCAGCGCATCGGCATTGCTCGCGCCCTTGCACTCGACCCGCGCATCATCATCGCCGATGAAGCGACTTCGGCGCTTGACGTTTCGATCCGCAGCCAGATCCTCGACCTGCTGCTCGATATCCGCCAGCGGCTGAACCTCAGCTTCATCTTCATTTCTCACGACATTTCGGTGGTACGCTACTTCTGCGATCGCGTAGCCGTGATGCATCGCGGCAAGATCGTCGAACTCGGCGAGGCCGAGCAGATCTGCACTGCACCGCAGGAAGCCTATACGAAGAGCCTCGTTTCAGCCGTTCCCAATCCCGACCCACGCGACAAACGCATGCTTCACCGGCATCGCTTCATCGCTCCCGCCAATGCCTGAGGACGTTCCAGTGCCGAAATTTTCCGCCAACCTTTCCCTCCTCTACCAGGACATAGCCTTCCTGGATCGTTTCGCCGCCGCGGCAAAGGACGGCTTCGGCGCGCTCGAATATCTCGGCCCCTATACCGAGCCAAAAGAAAAGGTCGCCGATGCGCTGAAGGCAAACGGCTTGAAGCAGGCGCTCTTCAACGTGCCCTCTGGAGACTGGGCCGGCGGCGAACGTGGCATTGCGTGCCTGCCGGATCGTATCGAGGAGTTCCGCGCCGGCATCTCGCTGGCCCTCGATTACGCCAAGGCGCTCGCCTGCCCGCAGGTCAACGTCATCTCCGGCCTCGTGCCGAAAGGTGCCGATCTCGAAACGCTGGAAAAGGTTCTCGTCGAAAACCTGAAATATGCCGTTCAGCGCACCGCCGATGCCGGCGTGAAGCTCTTGATCGAGCCGATCAACCTGCGCGACATGCCGGGCTTCTTTTTGTCGACGACCAATCATGCTGAGCGCATCCTCGAAAAGGTGGCATCCGACAATTTCTACATCCAGTATGATTTCTACCACATGCAGATCATGCAGGGCGACCTGATCCCGACCTTTATCCGGCTAAAGGACAGGATTGCCCATGTGCAGATTGCTGACAATCCCGGCCGCAACGAACCTGGCACGGGTGAGATCAATTACGGCTTCGTCCTCTCCGAACTCGACCGCCTCGGCTACGACGGCTGGGTCGGCTGCGAATACAAGCCGAAGGCTGGCACCAACGAAGGCCTCGGCTGGATGAAACCCTATCGGAAGTGAGCGACACATGAATATCGGTTTTATCGGACTGGGCGTCATGGGCCGCCCGATGGCGGAGCACCTGATCGATGCCGGCCACACGCTGCATCTGAGCCGTGTGAAGGACCCCTCGCAGCACCTCGTCACCAAGGGCGGCAGGGCTGTCCACACTGCCAAGGCTGTTGCCGAGGCCTCAGACATCACCATTCTGATGCTGCCGGATACGCCTGACGTCGAAGCCGTGCTCTTCGGTGAGAATGGAATGACCTCTGGCCTTTCCTCGGGCAAGCTCGTCATCGACATGAGTTCGATCTCGCCCGTCGCCACCAAGGACTTTGCCAGGCGCATCGAAGCACTCGGCTGCGACTATGTCGATGCTCCGGTCTCCGGCGGCGAAGTCGGCGCCAAGGCCGCTTCGCTGACGATTATGGCCGGCGGCAAGGATGAGGCTTTCGAGCAAGCCAGGCCACTCTTCGAAAAGATGGGCAAGAATATCACGCTGGTCGGCGGCGTCGGCGATGGCCAGACCGCCAAGCTCGCCAACCAGATCATCGTCGGGCTGACGATCGAAGCCGTCTCCGAAGCGCTGCTCTTTGCCAAACGCGCCGGCGCCGATCCGGCCAAGGTGCGCGCAGCCTTGATGGGCGGATTTGCCGCCTCGCGCATTCTCGAAGTTCACGGCGAGCGCATGGTCAAGGAGACCTTCGACCCCGGCTTCCGTATCCGATTGCATCGCAAGGACATGACGCTGGCCGTCGATGCCGCCCGCGCGCTTGATCTGTCCTTGCCGAACACGGCTGCCACACAGCAACTCATGAATGCCGCTGTTGCAAATGGCGACGGTGAACGCGACCATTCCGCCCTTATCCGCACGCTCGAGCTCCTCGCCGGAGGGCCGCGCTAGATCAAGACCACCTAGAACACCCGGGCGACATCTTCGATTGCCTTCCACCGGAGCCCTTTTTTTCCGGATGGCGAAGCCATGTCCGGACATCGATAGAGAAGGACAGGACAATGCTCAGAAACGATATCCAATTCCCTTATGGCGCCGTCTATTTCCGCAAGTCCAATCCGCCGCGCGACGACTGGGAACGCGACTACACCACCGCTGGCGAAGACGGCCTGAACATCTTCCGCCACTGGTTCATGTGGAGCGCCATCGAAGTCGCCCCCGGCGTCTACGACTGGGAAGAATATGACCGCCAGCTCGATCTTGCCGCCCAAAACGGCATCAAGACGATTATCGCTGAGCTCATTCATGCGGTGCCGGATTGGGCCGTCCGCAAATATGCCGATGCGCTGCAGGTCAATGCCGACGGCACCAAGCTCGGCTCCTCCATGGGTGTATCGGCGGCAACTGGCGGCTTTTCCAACAATGGCGGCGGCGCCGGTGCGCTGACGCTGAATTGCCCGGAAGTGAAGGAAGCGGCCGGCAATTTTTTGACCGCGCTTGCCACCCGTTACAAGGACCATCCGGCGATTTATGGCTACGACGTCTGGAATGAGTGCAACTATTCCGCCGACGTCGATTACAGCAGCTATGCCAAAGCCGCCTTCCGCAGATGGCTGGAGAAGAAATACGGCAGCTTGAAAGTTCTCGCCAAAGCCTGGCACCGCTACAGCTATGCCGAATGGGAGGATATCGAGCCGCCGGTCCACATGGCGCCCTATCCGGAATGCATCGACTGGCTGCAGTTCAAGCGCGACAATTTCTATAATCAGATGCAATGGCGCGTCGATACGATCCGCGCGGTCGACCAGAAGAACGTCATTGCCGCCCACGGCATCTCCGGCTCGATCCCGAACATGGTCGCCAATGGCTGCGACGACTGGCTCGCCGCTTCCAAGGTCGAAATCTACGGTTTCACCTGGATCCAGGCCCGCAAGGGTACCGAGCCGTGGAAGACTTGGTACGGGGTCGACATTAACCGAGCCGCCGCCCGCGGCAAACCCTTCTGGCATGCGGAGCGTCAGGGCGGTCCGCTCTGGCTGCAGCCGCAGGTGATCGGCCGGGACAAGGAGGACGGCCGCGTCGCCGAGCCCGAGGACATCCGGATCTGGAGTATGACTTCCTTTGCCGGCGGCGCGCGCGGCGTGCTGAACTTGCGCTGGCGTCCGCTGCTCGACGGACCGCTCTTCGGCGCCTTCGGCGCCTATGGCATGGACGGTAGCCGCACGCCACGTTCGGACATGCAGAGTATAATGGCGAAATGGGCGAACGATCCGGCGCAGGCAGTGCTTTGGGAAGCCAAGCCGGTGCGTGGCGAGGTGGGCATCCTCGTCGTTCGCGAAACGCAGGAATGGGATTACCTGTTGAACTATGACCGCAAGGAAAAGCCCTATCCCGAAGCCATGTGGGGCGCTTACCGCGCCTTCCTCGAACAGGGTCTGCAACCGGATTGGGTCCACATCGACGATATCGACTCCTATGACTTTCTCTATTTCCCTTACCCGATCATGTTCACCGCCGAACAGGCGGTACGCCTGAAAACCTGGGTGGAGAAAGGCGGCACGCTCATTTCCGAAGCCTGCCCCGGCTACTTCGGCGACCGTGGTCATGTCGGCCAGGTGCAGCCTAATCTGGGGCTCGATGAGGTCTTCGGAGTGCGCGAGGAAGACGTTGAATTCATGCCCGACATCGGCCACCGTATCCGTTTCAAGGTCGGCGACATAGCCGTCGATGGCGGAGGTCTGCTGCAATCTTACCGCCTGACAAACGGCATGGGGCGCGGCTATTTCGACGATGGGCGCCTTGCAGTCGTCGAAAGTCGCTTTGGCAAGGGCCGCACCTTGCTTATCGGAACCAATCCCTCTGTCGCCTTCTATCGCACGGACGGTAGGTGCAATGCCGCTTTTTTTGCCGGGCTTGTGGCCTGGAGCGCCAGGACGCGGCACGTAACCTTATCGAATGAAGCGATCTTTGCTCGCATCCACAGGGGGGAGAGCGCAAGCTTCCTATGGCTGGTCAACCCGACACGCAAGAACCAGACAACATCAGTCAGCCTTGCTGAAGGAAAGCTCTCGGGCGCGAAGGCCGTCTGGCCGCCTGAATTTGCTTATGATGCAGACCGGCTCGAAGTGCCGGCGCGAGACGTGCTGATCCTGCCGCTATCGTAGTCAGCAGTGAACGATATTGAACTGGGCCGGACGGATGCAGGCAGGCTACGATCAAAATCCCGATGTGAGACGATGTGAGCGATAATGTCGACCCGAGATCCGGAGGCGAGACAAGGTCCTCGTCGTAGAGGACGAGTTCTTCATCGCCGATGAACTCTGGTGGAGACCTTATCCTGGTGGTTGAGCAAATCTGCGCCAACCGCTTCACGCGGAGCCTCCATCCGAGGGACGAGGCTTGAGTGGCAACACCGTCATCGTCTTCATCGATTTGAAGCGTCATCACCACCCAATCCGGAGGCGTGACTCCCTGGCAGTTCCTCGGTGCTGAGGACCTTGGTCAAGGCGTCGACGGTATCGAGATCACCGCGTGGTTCCCACCTATCGCGCTCCAGTGTCCATGGGTACAGTATCGCCCCTGATCCCTTTGTCCGACAAGCATAGCTGGTTCGGCCGTCGCTTGAAGGCGAGCATAACGGACATGCGCGTTTCCGGGGAAGCACAGAAATCGTGGCGAGTTTCTCTCGCGCACCTTCATCAAGGGAGAACCCGATGGCAAAGAAACAGACATCTCGAGGCCGCACACAGGATCGCGCCCGCGTCGCCGGCGGCCAGGATCACGAGGTGAAATATGAAGCGAAGAAGGAAGGCGTCTTCAAGGATACCGTCAAGAGCGGCGGAAACTCACGCAAGAAGGTCGAAGCCGAAATCGTCCGGCACTGATCTGCTACCAATTTCACCTTTCGAGGCCAATCAACCGGCGGTCTATTACCTCGCCCCGTTGAAGCAGGAGCTTTCCGCACATGGACGTCGCCAACGAGGCTCGCGTCAACGCCTCTGTGAAGTCTCTCGGCATTACCCGTATCGTCCCCCACCGCGACAATATCCTCGCCGAGCTTGTTGCAGACTTTCGGAATGCCAGCGGTTTTAGTGCCTCGCCAGCCGTGAGCTTCACGACCGCCAAATCATTGGTCTCAGTTTGTTCAGGAGAAACGCTCCTTCTGCCCGGCGGGTGCTGGACTGACGGGCGGTGCGGTGGTCCTGCGATTTTGATCCGGCGTTGCAGTAGCAGGCGCGCTATTGCCGGTTGGCTGGGCTGCGGCCGTAAAGCAAAAGCATGGCGATGATGACGACGCCATAGATGATCTGCCGCCCTGCCTCCGGCATCTGCATGACGGAGAGGATCGATTGCAGCAGCGTAATCAGGATTACGCCGGCAACGGTGCCGAGATAGGAGCCCTTGCCGCCGAGAATGGAGGTTCCGCCGAGCACGACGGCGGCGATCGAGGGCAGGAGATAAGCATCGCCCATGGACTGCGCCGCTTTCGATGCATAGCCAGCAAGCAGGGCACCTCCGAAGGCGCTCAGCGCCCCTGAGGCAATGAAGGCCATCATGACGATCCGGCGGGTATTGATACCGGAAAGATAGGCGGCACCCTCCCGATTGCCGATACCATAGACGGACCGGCCAAATGTCGTGCGGTTAAGGACGAAGACCGTTGCGGCGCCGAGGACCGCCCAGATGAGAACGCCATTGGGTAGCCCGGGCAGAAGGAAGCCGGTTGCTAGATAGCGCATCGCAAATGTTGCCGAATCCTGCGGCGAGAAGCCGCCAGTATAGACGACCATCAGTCCTTGCGCGACGGCGTTGGTCGCCAGGGTGATTATCATCGAGGGGATGCGCAAATAGGCGACGCCGATCCCGTTGGCGAGCCCGATCGCCATGCCGCAGGCAATGCCGAAGGGAATGGCCAGAGCCTCGCCGAGTGGGCCGTAAGCGGCAGCCGCGCACGCCATCATTCCGCCGACGGCGACAGACCACGGTACGGAAAGATCGATCTGGCCGAGCAGCACGACGATCATCATGCCTGTGGCGATGACGCCAAGGAAGGATGCGACCTTCAACTGCTGGAGGAGATATTCCGGCGACAGGAAACTCGCCGAATAGAAACTGCCGATGATGAGCAGCAGGAAAATGCAGGCGAAGGCGGTGGCGATGGCCGGGTCCAGCCGATGCATGAACTTGGAAAGCCGGGTCACTGAGTGTTCTCGCATTAGGTCGTTCATCCGAACCATTCCAGGCGATTGCGCACACGGAACAATGCGAACGCGCCAAGGCTCACCGCGACGAGCAGCACCACACCCTGGAACAGCGGCTGCCACAGCGGATCGAAATCGAAGACGAAGAGGAGGTCGCCGATGGTCCGGAAGGCGAGGGCTCCGAAGATTGCGCCGATCGCGCTGCCTTTGCCGCCGAACAGGGATACGCCGCCGAGCACCACCGAAGCGATTGAGAACAGTGTATAGGCATTGCCACTCGCAAAGGCTGCCTCGCCGGTGAAGGTGAAGAAGGTGAGGAAGAGCCCGCCAATCGACGCAAGAAGACCAGCGAGCGCATAGGCGGTAAATTTCGCGCGGCGGATGGGCAGGCCGGACATATAAGCCGCGATCTCCGATGAACCAGAGGCATAGGCTGCCCGCCCGATCAGGGAGCGGCTGAACGGTACCCATATGACAAGAACGACGGCGATGAGAGCGACAATGCTGGCCGGGAAAAGGTCGAAGACCTTGCCGGTCATGACGTCTGCCAGTTCCTCGTTGACCGATCCGCCGGGAAAGGGTCGCAGCAGGAGGGCGATGCCGAAGAACACAGCGCCGGTGGCGATCGTGGCAACGATCGGCTGCAATCGTCCATAGATGACGATCAGGCCGTTGAGCGCGCCGCAGGCAAGACCGGTTGCCAGGACGGCCATCACGCCAAGGGCAGTTTCAAGCGGCGAGCCGAGCACGAGCCAGGAAGCCAGTGCATTGGTCAGGATGAAGATCATGCCGACCGACAGGTCGATGCCGGCGGTGATCACCACCAACGTCTGAGCCATCGCGACGAAGGCAAGCAGCACGCCCTTGTTCGCCGCGGTCTGGACGACATTAGCCGTCAGTCCGGCGGGATGATTGGAGACGTAGATTGCAAACATGACGACGAATATGCCGGCTGCCATCACCGTGCCGCGCCGTTCGCCCAACCGGTAACGCCACTCCTTCATGCCGCGCTCCCCACATTCTCGCTACCGACATTTAGTGCGCTCGCCACCAGCGCATGCTCGGTGATGCCGTCGCCCTTCAATTCGCGTCTGATGCTGCCGTTGTAGAAGACGAGAACGCGATCGCAGCAGCCGATCAACTCGCCGTAATCCGTCGAATAAAAGAGTATGGCTGCTCCCGCTTCGGCTAAGCGCCGCAGCAACTGATAGATCTCCTGCTTGGTGCCGACATCGATGCCGCGTGTCGGATCGTTGAGCAGAATGATCCGCGGCTTGCGCATCAGCCACTTGGCGATGACGACCTTCTGTTGGTTGCCACCGGAGAGCGCTCCGACCGGGATGTCAAGACCTGCCGTCTTGATCGCGAGTAGCTGTACCATCTCCTCGATCAGCCGTTCTTCCTTTTCCTGATCTATCACCCACGCTCTGGACACCCGGTCCAGTACCGCAAAGGATAGATTTTCCCGGACCGTCATCGGCAGCATTAAGCCTTCCGTCTTGCGGTCCTCTGGGATAAGCGCCATGCCTATTTGTTCGGATTTTGCCGCTGCCGGGCTTGCAAGCGTAACTGCCTTACCGTCGACAAGGACGGAACCTGTGGTCCCGCGCAGGACGCCGAAGAGCGCAAGCAGCAGCTCGCGCTGCCCTTGTCCATCCAGGCCTCCAAGGCCGACGACTTCACCACGACCGACGGTAAGCGAAATGTCGTGCAGCGTATCCGCCCAGCCGAGGTTGCGGCATTCCAGGACCGGACGGACTTCATCCTTCGTAACTCGTTCCGGTTTCGGCGGAAAGGCGCGGCTGTATTCCCGACCGATCATCATTTCGACGATCTCGCCATCGCTGTGCGTGGCTGCCGGGAAACTCGCCACATTGCGGCCGTTGCGCAAGACCGTGCATTGATCCGCCAATTCGGCGATCTCCTGCATGCGATGAGAAATGTAAAGGAGTGCCAGCCCTTCGGACCTGAGCCGCCGCAAAACGGCGAAGACCCCGGCGACATCGGCTGCCGTCAGTGCCGACGTTCCTTCGTCAAGAATGAGAATGCGCGGTTTCCAGGCGAGCGCCTTGGCGATCTCCACCAGTTGTCGGCGCGAGAGCGGCAGGTCCTTGACCAGCTCTCGCGGATGAATGTCGCTGGCGCCTGCCCGCGCGAGCATCTCCTCGGCGATGACGCGTTGCGCCTTGCGGTCAATCAGGCCGAAACGGCGCGGCGGAGTGGCGATAGAGATGTTGTCGGCAACGCTGAGGTCCGGGATCAGCGAGAGTTCCTGAAATACGCAGGTGACGCCGGCGGCTGAAGCCTCGGCCGGGGAGCGGAAGGTTACCGGATGCCCGTCGAGCAGCATGCGGCCTTCATCCGGCGCGACGACGCCGGCCATGATCTTGATCAGCGTGGATTTTCCCGCGCCGTTCTCGCCGAGAATAGCGTGGATTTTCCCGGCATCCACGGTGAGTTTGGCGTTTTCTAACGCATGTACGCCGCCGTAACGCTTCGATACACCGCTCAACTCAAAAAGCGGGGTTGCCGCCGGTTTTTCTGGTGCCGTCATGAATGTCCTCGGGGCAGGTGTTTCTCGCGCGCCGCGGGCAGAGCCGCGGCACGCCGATCAAGCGATCTGGTTGGACCCCCGCCTATTGGTTTTCCTTCGACTGCCCCATGATCTCCTGTGCGGTGAAATTGATGCCGCAGGTCGGAAAAGCGTTGCCGACGAAGAAATTGTCCGACTGATCCGGATAGAAGTCCTGGCCCTCCTTGAAGTTCGGGTCCTCGACGATTGCCAACGGCAACTTGATGGACTGCGGCACGACCTGTCCTTCAAGTGCTGCGATCGCCGTCTTGATGGCAACCGCCACCTGGGCAGGCCCGGTGCCGGCCGAGGAGCATTTCAGGCCTTCGCCAGCATATTTGGCGCAGAACTTGCGGAAGCCGTTTTCCGTTTCGCCACCGAAAGGCACGAACGGATGTTTGGCATCGATCATTGCTTGCACGACGCCGGTATCGCCGCCCTGCGCGGTGATGCCGTCGAACTTCTTGTGCACGGCTATCGCGTCGGCGGTGGCCTTCTGTGCCGTCGGGTCGTCCCACTTGCCGAGCACTTCGACGACATCCCACTTCTTGCCGGTGGCATCCAAGGTTTCGTGTATGCCGTTGTGGCGGTCGGTATCAACTGACGTTCCGGCAACCCCGCGCACCTCGAGAACTTTGCCGCCGTCAGGCAGGTGCTTTGCTAGCCAGTTCGCCCACAACACGCCAAGGCCCTTCTGGTCGACGTTGACGTTGATTGCGTCTTGTGTATCCAGAATATTGTCGAAGGCGACCAGGACGACGCCGGCCTGCTTTGCGCGCTTGATGACCGGTCCAAATGCCGTCGGATTCTGGGCATTGACGACGATGGCGTCGTAACCGGAATCGATGAAGTTGTTGATCGCCGAAATCTGCGCCGGCACGTCCTCACCGGTGGAAACGACCTTGAACTCCTTGAGTTTGGCGGCGACATCCGGCTGAGCGGCATAGGCTTTCGCCGTCTGGATCATCTGAATGCGCCAGGTGTTGGCGATATAACCATTGGCGAGCGCGATGCGATAAGGCCCGTCTTTTTTCGGAAATTTGAAGAACTTGGTATCCGCCGCCCACGGCGCGAAGCAGTCAGCCTCGGCCGCAGGCCCGCTGACAATTTCCGGTTGGGCAAGAGCCGTGGAGTGGGAAAGCGTAAATGCAGCCGCGGCGAGAAGGCCGCCGACCAATGTCTTGTACATCGAATCCTCCCATTTGTTGCCATGTTCGGATCGGCATCGAATGGGTGTCGGTATCATCGACTGTCCGCTGCAGTTTGTTCTGCAGTCGGTTGCCGGTCCGGCAGTGCATGTCGATACGCTATCCAAATGACGCCGGATGGGTTCCTCCCGAGGGCGTCAAGCAGTCGATGTTAGCGCTGCCAATTATGATTGTAAAGAAGCACGCAATGACCTGATTAACGCGGATTCTCAAGCTCATCCGGAGAAGATAGGGTCGCCGAGGCCTGTCCTGAAGCTGCTCTTTTGCCGCCACGAATTGACTTCACACGATGCCGTGGTGCACTGGAGCTTGTCGTAGCAACGAAATTGCCCGCGATCGCGACGTCCCGCGACCAGCCGGTTGCATCGTGATGCCGAACAACCATTTTCGCCAGCGGTTGCCACAGCACTCGGCCTGTCTGAGTCGCCCATCCTGCCAAAACTTGCGCGCGCAGGCACATCGTTTAGCAAACTGCTGCGTTACGAACGGATGCAGTGGGTGAGGCTGTTGGTCGGCCCTTCAGTTCGAGCAGTCCGACATGGAGACTGACTGCTCGTGCATTAGGACGCGCTGCTGTTGCTCATTTTCTCGCTGCTCAGTTCGATCCCTGAGTATCTTCAGGAAACCTTCGAGTTCGCCGTCATCCGACCTCAGCGCCATCAACTGACCTGATGCCCAGAATAAAGAACCGTCCTTTCGAATGTGCCATCTTTCGTCATCTGCATGGCCCTCGGCCAAATCCGCGGTCATCTCTCGCAGAGGTACCCCCGTCTCCCGGTCCGCCGGCGTAAAGATTACGCCGATGGGCTCGCCGATGACTTCGGCCTCGTCCCATCCGAGGATCCGGCGCACACCTTCATTCCATGTGGTCGCCTTGTGATCGAGATCGACGGAGATGATCGCATATTCGATGGCACTCTGGAGGATAGCTTCGAGAAAGCGTTCTCGGGCACGGCTGGAAGTGGAAAAAGGGTTCATGATCATGTTATACGCCTGATCCACCACGAGCTGATGACGTTCTCAACACTATACCGGACATCGCCCTATTGCCATCAAGGCCGTTCCCTCGAACGCGGTCTCCGCTCAGCTATCGGACATTCTGCAGATCATGCTGGCAAAGGTACCCTGCAGGGTGTCCGAATACCTGCGACATTCCGTGTAACGGAGGAACCATATCCTGCCGGTAGCGTTTTGCCGTGACACTCAAGATCCTGGAGGATAACATGAAAATACTGGTCATCTCTGCGGCGTCGCTGTTTCTGGCACTCGGCGGAGCGGCCGTCGCGCAGACGACGACGGTCGTCGTTCCCGGCGAGGTCAAAACCTACGTCATGAAACAGGAAACGCCATCCGTCACGTTTGACGGTGACGTCACGGTCGGTACGGCGCTTCCTGACACGGTCGAAATCCACACAATCCCCGATCAACCTGATTACGGTTATGTGGTTGTCAACAAAAAGCGCGTGCTCGTTAATCCGAAGACCCGCGCGGTAATTGAAGTCGTCCAATAGCATGAATGAATCGCGGGCCGGCTTCCATGGCCCGCGGTTCCTCCATCATTCCACCTTCCTCCTCATCACCATCTCTTCCACTCGGGGTGCAAGAGTTGAAACCAGACTTGCATCCACGCAGCCAGTCGCATCAGTTGAGGTCGAAACCGCGGCGTCTCGCTGGGGCAGTCCTGAAACGAAGGCACAACCTTATCGTCGAACTTCGCACTGTTCATTCGCAGTGATTCTTCACCGATTGATATGACCGACGCGGCACGAAGGTATCGCATCACACGGAGAATGTTCTCGCGAAGAAGCCGAACCACGAACTGCGGGTCGCTTCGCAATATCGGCAAAATGGTCACAAGCGACAAATAAGCTCGCCGAGTTTGTCGGAATTCCCAAAACGCGTATTTGCGAGTGGCGTCAATTGCACTTCCGATCACGTATCGGGGAGAACCGGGTTTGCGGCCAACGAACGCCTGACGACCTCCAAGGCACTTTTGCCCATTCGCAGGTGATTGTACGACATGCCGCCGGGATCCTTTCGATATCCCACCAGCCGTTCCGGAACGACTTCGATGAAGTAGCGAGCGGCCAGCTAGAGTTCGAAATCGAGGTCTTCGCAGCCTCCAATTCCGGCTGCTGCATACGAGCTATCAAACCCACCGATCTCAAGCGCAACGTCCCGACGGACGAGAAGCGCGCTTCCATTGCCTATATACTTAAGGTTCAGATGCCGGGCATAGATATACCCTCTTGCGACATCGGAACCCCCAGGGAGAATGATGTCGTCGTCCTCGTTAATGACGTAGTGCAGCGCGTAGACCGCAACCCATCGCGAGGACAAGCGCGTAAGAGCGTTCACCTGCTTTTCGATTTTCGTGGGGTGCCAGAGATCGTCAGCGTCTCTCCTGAAGGAGATCGAGCTCGATATCCTCATTCCACGGGGCGTGGAGGAAGGCGTACCGTACGGCTACGCTGTCTCCCGACAAGAAGCCAGGCAAAACCTTAGCGCGACCACAGCGCGGCTCAGGGCTGGCGAAAATGCTTGATCTTATGGCACGATACGACGACGGCACGTAGAACAACGTTTCAGCCAAGCTGACCACGACGGCTCATGATCCTTGGTGGTCAATCCGGGCAATCGCGGCGAACGTCTGCGCCAAAACCTCTCACGCCGTGTCCGAGCGTTCATATGGATCGAAGAGGTGCTCCGACCCCATATGGAATAGCTTGGTAGCCCTCTGCGCCAATTGCGGTCGTATGACTACCGCAAATGATTAAATTGCGGCAGCGTCCAATAAAGACTCGAGATTGCTGGGACAGCTCAAAAGAGCCGCCATGACGGACAGCTAGTCTCTGGCGGCCCACATGAAAAACGTCTCCCGTTGGTTTCCGGATCTGACCGCATCCAGGTAACGCGGCTTCCAAACATGACCAATGAACATCTCCATCGTCGTGGGCAATTTCGGACGATCCTCGTGCTCCCCATGGAACCTTACGATGCCATTGTTCAAAGCGTCGGCGCTCAGGGTGTCGTCGTGCCATTTCTCCGACGTTCCAAACCGCGCCAGAAATTCAGCTTCCACGTCTTTGCGGGTCGTCTCGATGTATCGGTACTCCACCGGCCTGCCGATCTCCCTGCCAATGATTACCGCCAGTTCGTTCATCGAGACATCTTGCGAGCCGACTTCGAGATAGACGCGGTGTCTGCCCCTCGGATTGGTCAGTTCCTTCGCCGCCAGCCAAGCGATGTCGTCGGTTGCCACCCAGGGCATCTTCAAATCAGGTTTGCAGAACCAGGCAATTCGACCGTATTTGGCAACCGGGGCCGTCCACGCCGACACGTCGTCCATGAACCAGCCGGCGCGCAAGTGGACCAGATCGATATTGAGGAGCTCGTTGAGTTTTTCGTCCAGATCGTTGAAGCACTCGAAATGACCCGTCTTCCCTTTCACGTCCGAACCCATGGCCGTCAGGCTTACGGCCAGTTTGACGGAGGACGTTTCGAGCGCATCGACAAAGCGCTGGGCAACGGCGGGGTAGTGTCCCGCGATGTTGTTCCAATCGGTCTTCACCATCAGGAAGGCAGCATCTGCGCCCTGGAAAAATTGGTCGAGGTCTCCCGCTCCTGTGTCAAAGCTTCCAAGGTATGGCTCTGCTCCAAGCTCGACCAGTGCGTCAAGCGCTGGGCCACCTCTCGACAGTGCTCTGACCTGGTGCCCGGCCTTCAGTAAGTTCCGAGTCAGCTTGGCGCCAATTCGTCCCGTGGCGCCGACGACAGAAATTCGCATGAAAGTCTCCATTCGGTTGTTGATTACCAAAGAGTAGACTATTGCGGTGCGTACGAATTTAGAGATAATGCCAAATGATCTCCAAATCGGGCCAATCCGCAAAACGCCGTTCCTGCTACGACGACATTGAGCCCGACCGGTCGGATCGTCCGGCCTTCGCCGTCCGTCTCGACTTCCGTGACTATGAGGCTGAAGTGCCCCAGCACCAGCACAAGGAAGGGCAGCTCATCTTGGCGCTGCACGGGGCCGTCACATGCAGAACGGAGAATGGCATCTGGATTGTCCCGCCGGACCGCGGGGTCTGGATACCCGGCGGCGTGCCCCACAGCAACCAGGTCACGTCCAACGCATGCCTGTCCTATTTGTTCGTTCAACCCGACGCTGCCAAGCTGCCTCAGGTGTGCTGCACGCTCTCTGTGTCGCCGATGCTCCGGGAGATGATCCTCCGACTGGCGGATGTACCGGTCAATTCTGCTCCAGACGACCATGTAGGCCGAATGGTGCGGGTCTTGCTGGATGAACTCGCGCAAATGCCGATACAGGGGCTGGAGTTACCCGCATCCAGCCATCCCAAAATCGCCGCGATCACCGCTGCACTGATGGCAGAGCCGAGCGACCGTCGCACCCTGGTCGATTGGGCGGCACACGTTGCCATGAGTGAGCGATCCCTGAAGCGGCTGATGGTCCAGGAAACGGGATTGACTTTCGGCCGATGGCGGCGGCAACTGCACTTGGTCATCGCGTTGCGCGAACTGGCCAGCGGCGCGACGGTCCAGAGGGTGTCCAGCGACTTGGGCTACGAGTCGCCGACGGCTTTCATCGTCATGTTCAAGAAGGCCTTAGGCAAAACACCCAGGCACTACTTTGCGAGCTGATTTGCCGAATGGCCAATTTCGGCAGCGCCGGTCGGCCTGCGGCACGTGCTGAGACCGCACGACTTAATTGCGATATCGAGACTACACCTCGGCGTTAACCGCCGAAGATCCTAGACCCCTCAGTGGCAATCAGCACTTGGTCACGGCCTCAATGAGGTTTACATATACCTCCTCTGCCTCAGCAGCGGAGCAATTGCCGCGTGTAACGGCGCCTGTCAGGGCGTCTCCTGCCGCAACCAATGCCTCGCATGCCAGTGCCAGCGATTCCAGCCGACCGCTTGAATGAGGTCGTAGAACTTCCACGAACATCTCGGCCACTGCGTCGACTAACCTCTGGTATACGCCCGCTCTTTCCTCGCTTCCTGCGAGCGCCGCGCCGACAGCATGAAATTCGTCACCTTGGTCGGTTCCGCAAGCTAGATAGGTTTTAGCCAAAGCCGAAACAGTCTCTTTCGCCGGTCGATTTTCCTGAGCCATAAGCGTGCGAAACGCGGTAATGCGTTCGGTGTCTATCCAACGATAGAGCTCAATCAAAAGACGCGTTCTGGTCTCGAAATGCTCGTAAGTCACAGGTTTGGAAACGCCGGCCCGCACTGCCAGGTGGCCTAATGTCAGCCGGTCAGCACCTTCCTCCCGGACGATCAGGCGGGCCGTCTCCAGCAGTTGCTGACGCCGCTCAGGCTTCGAAAGACGACCTGCGGTCCTGTTGTCGACGGCGGCTTTCGGTTTCTCCACTTGCATACCTACTTTTAGTAACCTACTATGAGTAGGTATCAGTAAAACATAGGTATCGCGATGTTACAAGCTTCTGGAAGTGTGCAAAACCCAATACTGATTATTGGCGGCGCCGGTGAGGTCGGGCGCTGGGCTACACGCTTCTTGCGTGTCCAACATCCTGATGTACCAATCCTCATTGGCGGTCGGGACGAACAACGCGCGGTACGAGCAGCAGCAGCTTTCGACGGCGCGTCTGCGGTGGTCGTGGACCTCACTGCCTCTGACTTGGGGCTAGGCGAGCAACGTGTCTCGGCGGTCGCAACGCTGTTTAGCGATGCAACGGGAGCAGCTCTCCGCTGGGCTCAGCAAAAGAGCGCGGGGCACATCAACATCTCACCAAGCATTAGCGAGCTGGGTCTGGAGGCTGCATCTTTCATGCAAAAGCCCGCTGCCGCGCCTGTCGTCCTTGGTACAGAGTGGCTCGTTGGTGCGACAAGCGTACCTTCGCTCTTGTTCGCCCAACAATTTGGTCGGTTGCATAACATTCACATCGAGGCCGTGCTCGACGAGCAAGATGCGTTCGGACCTGCAGCAAATGCTGATTTTGAGCGCCAGATGCATGCGGGTGCTGCTGCTCTTATGAGAACGGCTGGCGCATGGCGGTGGTGCCATGGGGACGAAACTAAGTCAAAGGTTCGCGCAATCGACGGCACTGCGTTGGACGCGAACGTGTTTTCGCCGAACGATATCCTGTTGTTGGCAAACGCAACCGGCGCGCCTGATATTCGGTTCGACTTGGCCATTGGAATGAGCTCCGCTCGCCGGAATGGCGGGCCGGTATCGACCGAAATCATCATAAACCTTTCGGGCCTGGATCACGCCGGGCAGCCGCTTCAGAAACGTCACGCGATCGTTCACCCCGGTGGTCAGATGCCGCTAACGGGTTTGGGTGTTGCGCTCGTTCTTGAACGCCTGGCTGGTCTCGCAGGCGAACCGCCTCGACCGGGCCTCTACTTCCCGGCCCAGCTCATCGACCATTCCACATACTTTGATCGGCTTGGCGCCTCAGGTGGAGAAGTCATGGAATTTGAACCGATCAAACACGCGCAACAAGATTCGGATCAAGCATAAATTGGAGCAAAAATGAATTGTCCTAATAAAGTATCAGCCGCCGCTGATCATCCCGTACACCATTCAGAAATTGAGGTTAACGGTGCCTCATTTCATGTCGTTCACCAAGGGCGTGGTCCAGTCGTGCTTTTCTTGCACGGTTTTCCAGACACGGTGGAAACGTGGCGTAGCCAGATGCAAGTTGTCGCAGAAAACGGGTACCGCGCGATCGCGCTCGACATGAGGGGTTTTGGCGACAGCTATTCCCCAACCTCAACCGCGTAACTTCGGCTCAATCAGCTAGTGCTCAATCCCAGTGACCGCATCTGTAGCGACATCGACGGTCTTCTCTCGGTACCGCACCTCCGATGTCGAGACCGTAGCGGCTGGAATGAGCAGGTGAAAACGTAAAGCTAAGCAAAAAATAAACTTGCTTGGTTGGGTGCATCTTTAACACGGCTCGGCTGTGAGATCGAGATGATGAACCCCTCGAATGAAGCCGCCGGCGTGAACATGCCGATGGTTGGCTCATCTTACGCCTTGAACGAGATCGAACTGCGACACCTTGTTCAATCCGGGTTGCGTGACCGACGAAACGGCCGCATCTTACCCGAAAAACGACCACGCACTGACCCGCGTCCGTGAACGAATAACCTTGCCACACACTTGCAATCGATCCCGGCTAAACGTGTTGCCTCGCGACGGAGTCAACGTTCAAACCACCCCTAGCGCGTGGCGGCCTATCGTCCCGCCGAGTCGGATAGGTCATTCGTCAGAATGCGTTCGAGCCGACTGCCTTTGCCAGCCTCTGGTGGAGCGCGCGCGCTGGAGAAGCCGAACGCGCTTGGGGACTGGCCGCGCTGACGTTGGAATTCGCACGCCGTCCTTCCGTCTCAACTTTGAAGCGGGAGATCAGCCGGGAAAGGGTAACGACTTCCTCTGCAAGTCGGCTAGTGCTTGCGGTCGCCTCCTCAACCATGGCAGCATTCTGCTGCGTGACTTGATCCATCTGGTTTACGGCGGTATTGACCTCGGAGAGACCAGTTGTCTGTTCTTTTGCCGCAGTCGCAATCGAGTGGACGTAATCGTTGATGTTCGTCACTTGGGTTTGAATCACGCTTAGCGCGTCGCCGGTTGCGGTCACAAGTTTCACTCCGGTCTGCACCTCAGTGCCTGAACGAGTAATCAGATCCTTGATGTCCTTTGCGGCACGAGCGGAGCGCTGCGCAAGTTCACGCACCTCTTGAGCGACGACGGCAAAGCCTTTGCCCGCGTCGCCGGCTCGAGCCGCCTCGACGCCGGCATTGAGGGCCAGCAGGTTGGTTTGAAACGCGATCTCATCGATGACATTGATGATTTGGCTGATCGCCCCGGAGGCCTGCTCGATGCGACCCATGGCAGCGATGGCATCCATGACCACCGCACTGGATTGATCCGTGCTTTTGAGCGCTTCGCCGACCATCTGGTGGGCTTCTGCCGCGCGTTCGGTTGAAGTTCTAACCGCCGATGTGATCTCCTCCAGACTTGCGGCGGTTTCCTCCAATGCCGCCGCCTGCTGTTCAGTACGTTTGGAAAGGTCGCCGGCCGCATTGCTGAGTTCGCCGGTCCCGGAATTGATGGTGTCGATGGCGGCCCGGACTTCGGCCATAACGTTCCTCAGTCCGTCCATCGTAATATTCACATCGCGCTTAAGCTCTCCGAATGCGCCCTGGAATTCGCCTCGCATCTCGTCGGTCAGGTCCCCCTGCGCCAATGCCGCGATTATACGTTGCGTCTCGCTGACGCCTTGGTGCACGGAAGCTGCAAGCTCGTTGACGCTCGCAGCGAAGCGATCGAGATCCGGATTATCATAGGACTTTTGAATTCGCTGCGTGAAATCACCAGCCACCGCCGCAGCGACAACTGTCGAGATGTTCGATGACAAATCCGCGCTCTTGGCCTGCAACGCGCTTTCCTGGGCGTTGAGGTGACGCATCCGAATGCCGTTCTGCTTGAACACCTCCACTGCGCCGGCCATATCGCCGATCTCGTCCGTTCGGCTCGCAAACGGCACGGCAGTTTCGAGGTCGCCGTGAGCAAGCTGTTTCATGCTTGCCGTCAACCGCCCGATCGGGCGGGCGATCGCCTTCGAACCATAAAGTGCTGACGCGATAAGCGTCGCCAGGACGAGAACTCCCATTCCAAGACAAATTCGCAGCGCCAAGCTAGATGCAGCTGACATCTGCAATCCCGCTTCGTCCGCTTTGCTTTTGGCCGCATTCACACACTCATCGAGCAGCGATCCGATCTGGTCGGCAATACTCAGGAGCTTACCTTGGGAAGCCGTTTCCTCTTTTGAGGCTTCAGGACTGGCAGCTCGGTCAAGTCTCGCGTCGATCGTGTTCGACAGACCTTGATATACAGTCATCCACTGACCTGTCAGCTCGATGACCTTGGCTATCCGGTCTTTGTTGGCCTGGAGCGTGACATGGGAGCTTGCGCTTTCCAGGTATTTGTTCACCGACTCATGTCGCTTGGCAACATAGTCGCGCGCTTTCGTCGCCTCGACCGATGTTTGCGCGAGGCGCAGTTCCAACATTCCCATCATCATGCCGCGCATCGATGCTTTCGCGTCGACCAGGTCCCGTGAAATGACCAGCTGCATCCGACCGAAATCGGAGTTCCTGCTGACCGAAGCGTCGCCAAGCCAGACCGCCGCCAGTAGGGCCAAAACCATGAGAACCCCGACTGTTGACATGGCGGTCAACTTGGCACTGATGCGGGTGAAAAGTTTTGATGGCATCATCACACTCCTGTCGCACGGGACTACCAGGCTCCCCGGCTGACGCGATTGGTCAACAAGCTGGACAAGCGTGCTCCAGCGGCAATTCATTCGGAACTCAAACACGTTTCGCACGCTCGGCGGCGAGGTGATTAATTATAATTATGACAGACTGCTTAAGTTTCCGTTGAGCCTCCGTAGGAATCGGTGTCTATCGAGACTAGCGGGCCCGACAGCAGTTTTACACCGAGGTCGACAAGGCGGGCCTGTTGCTCCGCCGTAAGTCCATGACCAGCGTCAGTTGACAGGAGCGTCAGGTCTTTGGTGTAGCTTCGGAGGAAAATCGTTTCGTCAAACGCCCTTGATCCCGATCCGATGACCGCGACCGCCTTGTCGGTGACCTCGTATCCGTCACAGACGGGGCAGTAACTTATCAGTCCCCTTGCGACCGCCTCGTCCGAAGGTATCGGCGGTCTACGATTGACGACGCCGGTCGCGACAAGCACCGTGCGTGCCGCTGTCCACCCCCGCTCGGTGACGATCGAATAGTGACCGCTCGTGCGCGACAGCTCAGTGACCCTGGCCCGGGCGATTTCGACGCCGTGCTTGGCGGCCTGCTCGCGCATCCTGGAAAGCAGGTCCTCGCCGCCGATGCCGTCGTGAAAACCCGCGTGATTGTGTGAAACCGGGATCGAAGCTGCCCGACTGAGGCCATCGTCGAATACGGTAACTGACAGATGCTACCGCGAGAGATAGATCGCCGCGGTCAGCCCTGTGGGGCCGCCTGCGATGATCCCGCAGTCACGCAGCTTCGTCTCTTGAAGCCTGCCCCATTTACAAGAGAACGGAGCGACCTGCATGCGGCCACTTCTCGACTGGTGAGCCTACCTGGTTTCGAAGCCTTGGGCGCGGGCAGCCTTGTCGTTCCGGGCTCCGCTAGCCGCCCGGCCCTTCAGCTTGCCGCTGACGCGGCAGATCAGATTTCCGGGCATCCGCGCCGATTGGCGAAGGTCATCCGATCCGGTCCACGGCGCGTCATCCCTTGGACGACGATGCTGCGCGGCGACATGCGGACGATCTGCGCCCTGCGAAGTCCTTCTCCGCGGGCGATGTCGAGCGCGTCGTTGGGATCGCAGCCGCGCGGACCGCGGCGGTCATATCGGTCGTAGCGATCACGGTCGCGATCGCGATCGTAGACACCGACGCCGCCGGGGCCGACCCGCAACTCCATATCCTGCGCGGCGGCGATCGTTGGCGAGATCGTCAATCCGGTCATGGCGGCCAGGCCGACCAGGATGAACTGAAGAGATTTATGCATGAGTTTCTCCCATTGTTTTGTGCTTTTTCGCAATACCAACCTCGCCATGCGGAGTTTGTTCCTCGGGTCGCCACAGAGCTGCTCAGTCAGGCCAGACATGGTTCTCCAACCATGCGACAGAAGCTGCAGATGGAGGTCGCATCGACCATCACCGATCTTGCCTCTCCGCCAAGCCCTGCGCACCCTGCCCTGTGGCGAGAAACGCGCCGATGATCTCGTTGTCGTCCTTAAGACCCGGCACAACCGGGTCGCTGGTGTCAAACTCCTCGAGTATGCGCCACACCACCCCGGCCGACGCGGCAAAGGGCACCTCATACCGGCGCAGGCGCTTGTCCGGAATTCGCGCCAGGTGTTCGGCATGGTGGAGAAGGGTCATCGTGTCGAGGGGGCTCCGACCATCAATACCTTGCCACCTGCCTCCACGAGTTTGCCGAGCGGAGACGCCTCTCCATAATTAGTCGAGCGGGTGGTTGGCAGTGAGCCAGTCGGCCTAAAGCGCCGATTGCCGCTGACGATGCCGACGGAGGTGAGACCCCCGGCGGGCACAATGAACATGAACGTGCTAAACGCGGTCGCCCAGTTCGAGCGCGGCTTGCTGATCGAGCGTACGCAATCGGGCCTCAAGCGCGCCAAGTCGGAAAAGAAAGCCCTCGGCCGCCCAAAAAGGCGGGTTCCTGCTCCCGGGGTCCATCCTGTTCCCAACAGTGTTCCGACGCCACCGATGCTGCGGAGGACGGGAGTGCTGGCGGGGACAAAATGCCAGAAGGCCTGTTGGTGATATCCCATCCACCGTCGCCAGCCCACCCTTGTCTGCGTTGCCGATAATAACTGACGGGGGCAGATCGGCAGCGGGCGACGGCGCGGAAGATATCGCGGCGGCAAAAACATGTCTGGATGCGATCCAGGGCAATATCCGGCCAAGGTCGACCACGCAGCCTTCATTCGCGCTGCCGAGGAAGCCGGAGTTCCGGTGGTTGCCACTGTCCACTGATCGGCCCCGGCGCAAAACCAAAAAGACCATGGCGGCACCGCGATGAGCCGGAGACACTCCCTTTTGCGCTCCAACGACGTTCGCGGCGTGATGCCACGAGACGACCAAAATGGCTGAAGCCGGTGACGGCACGCCAGCCTTGGAACTTCTAAGCCAAGCCAATGCATATCCCCGCGCCGGTAGCGACAGACCGACGCGCGGCCCAGCTTCAAGCAGTAAATATTTGCTTGCCGGTTTCGTTGTACAAATCGATCACGGCCGCGCGGCTAAGGGGCCGCGAGATCAGAAAACCTTGGAGGCTATCACATCCAAGCGCCACCAAAGCATCGCTCTGTTCATCCGTTTCCACACCTTCAGCCGTGGTCTTAAGACCCTTCGCCCGGGCCATATTGATCATCGCCTCGATCAGCGGCTTGCTCTCTCCCTGCATCGCATCGATGAACGACTTGTCAATCTTGATCCTGTCGACCACCAGCTTCTGCATTCTCGAGAAAGAGGAATATCCCGTTCCGAAGTCGTCGATCGCAATACCCACCCCCGCATTTCGGAGTATAGCAATGTTCCGGTCGCTTCGTCCTTCTTCACCAAAAGCCAAAGACTCGGTAATTTCTATCTCGAGTCTTTTTGGATCGATGTTCCATTTCGCCAATCTGGACAAGACACGAAGAGGATAACCGTCTGAACAGAGTTCCAATGCAGAGGCGTTAATCGCCATAGAGATTAAAGGAAGGTCTGCCATGACACTGCAGGCATCCTCGAGCACTTTGGCGCCGAGTTCGTGGATAAGGCCTATTTCCTCGGCAATGGGGATGAAGATGTCGGGAGCGATGAAGCCTTCTTCGGGATGCTTCCAACGAGCGAGCGCTTCCATAGACGACAGGCCCTTGTGCTCCGCAGAATATACCGGCTGATAAAAGGCCTCGATCTGAGATCTCGTCTCGAGCGCCAGCCGAAGGTCGTGTTCAAGCTTGCGACGCCTGCGCAGTAGCTCGTCCATATGCCCGCCGAAGATCGCAAAAGTGTTCCGACCCGCAGCCTTTGCGTGGTAGAGAGCTATATCGGCCTGACGGGTGAGTTCCGAGGGATCCGCACGGCCGGCGGCAACCGCAGCTCCGACACTTGCACCAATGACGATGTGGGCGCCATCTATCTCGAAAGGCTGCCGCAGACGCTGCACGATCTGTTGGCAAACGGCGGTGGCCACTTCACCGTCCGCTTCTTCGAGAAAGACGGTAAATTCGTCACCTCCGATGCGACCGATGAGCGCCGCGGGCATGATCTCATTCATGCGCTGGCCCACGAGCGAGATGACCCTGTCTCCAGTCGGGTGCCCGAAAGTATCGTTAACCGCTTTGAACCGGTCAAGGTCTATGAACAGCACGCAGTGGCTCTGGTTCTGCGAGGCCGCGCCGAGGCGGGCGGCGAGTTCGTTGCTGAAATGAGCGCGGTTTGAGAGGCCGGTCAGAGGATCGCGCGAGGCGAGATGCTGGAGTTCCTCACGATTTGAAGCGAGCCGAGTCGAACGTCTCCAGATCGCATGCCCGCACAGACTAGCCGCGACGAAAATGACAGCGGCTGCCAGGCCCACCGCCGGCAGGGTCGCTTTCATCACGCTCCCACCAGGCCGAAATGGGTGCCAGGTGAAGTAGCCGATCGCAGCGCCCGAACGAGCCGTTAGGGGAACGAATGAGTGCTCGGTGTCCTTCGGAGCATCGTCCTCGAACTTCATTTCAGAAAACTGGTAGTCCTTTCCGATGTCGGAAACGAAACTTTGATCGAGGAACCTCACAGCGACATGGAGATTTTGCTCGCCCGGCTGTTGCTCGACATCGCCGGTGTCAGAGACGATTGGCTTGACGCTGACAATCGCCGGTCGTCGCCCTACGTATGCGAGGTCGCTTTCGCCGATTGAGAGCACGCGGTCCGTGACCCCTTCGGTGTCGCTGGCAGCAAGTCGTCTCTGTAATGCCTCCGCCAGCGGCATGTAGGCGCCGCGCAGATCGTCCGACGACAACGCGTTATCCGAGGGCGCAATGAATTCATAAATCGGGGTCCGATCGGAGGAAAGTACGATTGCGGCGTCATGGCCGAAGTAAGTGTGCATCCAATCGCCGAGGTTCGATTTGAGCCATTCCTGATCCCGCGCACTGGTTTTTCGAACAGCATCGTCCCATACCGTCGCGCTTTCCTGATCATGAGCAACGCTTGCCTGCATCTTCGAGACGATCAGTCTAACCAGGTCCCGCTGGCGAGCCTCTGCCACCATATCGGTTTTTGCTGCGGCCCAGTGGAGGGTACCAAGAAGGACGCACCCTATGATTAATGACGCCGCTGCCGGGAGAAGCCACTTTAAAACCCACTGCGACCGCGCCTGCCGATTCATCTGCAATTCGTCCTTTTATGTGTGAACAGCGTAAAACGGGAACGTTAAAGCACGCGGAAGGGAATTGGTTAGCACTTCCTTCCGGGTCATCGTTCTGGCCAGCCGCCATTGACCAAGACGATCCCTGAAGGATTTGGATAAGGTCGAAGGAGGAGCTTGAAATCAAACCTCGTCACCGCAAAACGCCGGGGCAAGGTGCATCGACGTCCGTGTTGCCGGCCGGTTCGCCCCCCGTCGAGGGCGTGAGCGGCCGATACTTCCACGATTGTCAATCGCCCCCGTTCTCCCAGGACGACCTGATGGCAAACAGGAAGGCTCGCGGCGCGCGGATCGGCTTTGGCGGATGGCAGCCGATCTTATCAGAGAGTGAACCCAGGATGCTATCGGAAAGGAAGGCTCAGTAGGAGACCGAAAACATACGCCGACTGCGCCTTCCTTCGATTGTCCATCAGGGGTTGGACACCACACGCTATGCCAGTTCGTGGGCGCGTGTAAGCCCGGACTTAGGTCCCGTGCGCTTTGGTACAAAAGATCGCCGGTTGCCAACCTACGGCAGTCGGACGGTCAGACTTAAATCGGCCTTACGGAGCCGATCTATCGCTAGGACCTAAGTCCCGCCTCTGAACCAAATTGAATTTTTGCTGTTGTTCGCGTCACACAGGCTTTCCTTCCGCTTCTTAAGGCCGCCGGAACCGCCAACGTCGTCATGGTAAGCAGCGGTCTTGGTTCCAAGGGCTGGTTTCTGACCCCGCAGAACGAGTTCTACCGAGTTAATTAGCTCGGCTACCTAAAATCTGCGCTCGATGCGGTTGCTCTGGCGTTCGCCAAGGACCTCGCGGCGTCCGGCATCAAGGTCAACGCAACCGATCCAGGCTTCACGACCACGGACTTCAACGGACATTCCGGCTATCGCACTGTCCAACAGGCTGCAAAAAGCGTGGTCTTTTCTTGCGAGCCTGAACCAGAAGACGGCCCGACCGGCGGCTTCTTTCTGATGGCGAGACTATTCCGTGGGAGTCTGCGGCGCCTGACCCCACAGGAATAAGATACCGGCCGCCCTGTTGGGCGGCTCGGCTCTCGTCAACGCCTCAAAAGCGGTTTCTTGCTCCGCTCTATGTTGCCGTATTTTCCCGTGAGAAGTCCTCCGGCGACTTCCCCACGTGGCGGGTGAACGCGACGCTGAACGCACTCGCCGAGCCATAGCGCTGACGACGTTGCTTACCTTTCACCACGTCAGGTGCCAGGGCGTTTCGCGTTTTCTTTTGCTCTGCCTGGGTAGCATGCGAGCCCTGCTCCGCCAACTATTAGGAGCGCCGACAAGCCAACGCAAATGCTCGCTTGCGATTGCCCGCTCGCGACAAGGAGCAGGGTCGAGATCAGTGGCGCCAAGTATGACAGTGTCCCGAGCAGCGGCATGTTGCCATGCTTAGTCGCATAATCCCAAGCCAGGAACGCGAGGCCTGTGGGGCCCATCCCTAGAAACAGTACGGCAAGCCACTGATGGACGGTTGGCACTACACTATCCTCGAACAAAAGATGCGCGGTCGCGCCGGCAAGGGCCACCGCACCACAAACACTGATTAAAGCCTGGCTCGGAACCTCTTCGAAGCGGCGGTTGATGACGGAGTACCCCGACCAGATCGCCGCACATGCGAAGGCGGCCAGATACCCTAGTACATTGGAAGCCTGCTCAGTCTCCGCCTGACGGTCCATGAAAATAATGGCCGCCCCAATGAACCCCAGAGCTGCGCCCACGAGGTGCCGGTAGCCCAACCGGTCACCTCCAGGAACCAAAGCGGAGAAGAGCACGATGAGTAGCGGCCATAGATAGGCAATCAAACTGGCACGCGCAGGTGGAACCGTCGCGAGCGCAAAGAAATAAAGCGCGTGGTAGAGGAAAATTGCGAAGAATGCCAGGAGCGACGCTGCCGGCGGCGGGCAAAGTCGGCCGACGGAGGGAGCCCCACCTAACACGAGTACAACCCTTCCGCTGGCGAAGGCGACACCAAAACACAGTGCCAGGAGTTCAAATGGCGGAATGCCCCCCCGCCGCGACTGTAAATAAAGCCAGCCCGGACCATAACCCGATGGCAATCAGCCCGACAGCCGTCGCCTTACCCGCTCGCTGATTTATCATTCTTTCCCCCAGCCACACAACGGCATAGGGATACAAGAACAGGGAAAGAGTCTTGACATAACCTTCCGGACTTCAGGCATTTCCTCCAAGCAGGCTGCACCGAACCTCCGCTGGGGTTGCACCACGCTCCCTACGCATGGCGCGCGTCAATGCACTCTGGTCAGAATGACCGCTTCGGATCGCTATTTCGGCAATGGATAGAGTCGGAATGGCAAGCATGCGTTCGGCCGCATCAAGGCGGAGCTCGACCAGTTGAGCGTGAGGTGTTGTCGCCCGCTTGTTCAGGAAAGCCTCGTGGAGGCGGGTTTGGCTCAAGCCGGCTGCCTGAGCAATATCATGAACGCGAATTGGATCGGCCAGTCTGCATTTCATAAAGGCAACGGCTCGCCTCACCGCCAGTTCCACCCGATCAAGCTGATCACTTTGTTGGGCGAGCCGTTCCAGAAGAAGCGTGGACCAGGCCTCACAGAGCGACGATGGAAGCCTAGCCTGAGGGCTAAGTGCTTTTATGTAATCGACAAGCCCCTGAACGGCGGAACCGATCGCGAAAAAAGGCGGCACGATCTCATCATCAATGGCCCGCGTCCAAACCCCAGGAGGTACATCCAAAACGATGAAGCTGTTTTCGGGCTCAGCAGAAAAAGTATGCTCGCACCCAGCGGGTATGAAGGACGCTATGGTTCCTCCCACACGACCGGCGCGGCGCCCTGTTTCGATTTCGAGTACGCCCGAGCAAGGCAAGATCACCTGATGGAAATCGTGCCGGTGGCGCTCTACTTCCCCGGAGTAGCTCCTAACTTCAACCGCTGTGATGTCCATCCGCTGATCCAGTTCGATTTGATTTCGCAGCGTGTCTAAAAAGTCCTGTTCGAGGTTCGCGCTCGTTCGCGTCGCAGAATTTAACTTCAGTGACGAATTCCCCTTATAGGGGCAAGCCACTGTCGCGGCTACTCTTCACATCAGGCACTTTAAGCACGACGACGCGAGATGGCATACCGCAGAGCTTCGGCGAGTTTGGATTTTCCAGAGACCCGTGGCAGGGTCGCCTGCCAGAGAGTGAAGAGGTCACGGACGATCGCTGCGGAGATCTCCTGGCGTGCAGCGACACGAGCTTCAGGGCTTTGGCCGCGCACACGCTCCTCGATCTCCCATAACCTCGCCATACGCTCGACGGTGTCTGTAGCGACCTTCGAGCTCTTTGCGACATGCAACTCGTAGAACTTTCTCCGGCTGTGCGACCCAGCCGGCCAGGATGGCGCTGTCATTGCCTCCATCTTTCCGGACGAGCTTGTTATAAGCGGCATATCCGTCGACCTGCAGGATTCCACGATAGCCGCTCAGGTCGTGCGACACACTCGGTGGCTCGACTGTCCTCGAAGCGATAGGCTACCATCGGTGGACCGCTGCCCCCAAAAGTCCGGTCATCCCTGGCATACGCCCATAGCCATGCCGTCTTCGCTGATCCGGAACCAGGTGCAAGTGGGCAAGGTCGTTTCGTCAGCAAAGATCCGTTCGGCCTTCTTGATCTCATCGAGGATGTAGTCGGCGAGGATATTGAGCTCGAACCCCAGCTTGCCCATCAATTGAGCCATTGGCGTTGGGGCTCAGAACCCCCAAAACGTCAGCATCCTCGGTTTCCATGACTTCAGGACCGTCTCCCTTCCCGTGAGGTCGGCACTAACGACCGCCACCCCGCCTACGAGTGGCTGAACAGCTTGGTGGCAGGAAATGGTTCGGGCCAGCAGTAGACGATGCCGGATCTTTCGCCTATCCATGGGTGGCAATGCAGTCTCCCTCGAAAGGCGCCGCCAGCGCGTGTACTCCGGCAGTTGCAGACATAGGAGGAATTTGATGAGCAGTGATGATTTTGACAGGGCTCTTGCAAGAGCACGTCAAGCAAACGAGCGCGTCGAAGCGGCTAGCGCTAAGTCGAGCGCGGCAAATGAAGAAGTACTGAGAAAACAAGACTCAGATCGCAGCCAGTTCGAAAGGTTCGTTTCAACATTGGCAAAAGAGCTTGCCGCTGCAACCGCCAAATTAGATGAGGCTCGCATCTCTCGAATTAAGCTAGATAGACCGCCGGTTGTAGGCCCACCGGCCGCCAATCTTCTGATGGAGAAGGTCGTCGGCAGTAAGTCTATTTCGGGGAAACTTTCGATATCCGGTTCCAGTATTAAACTAAAGATAGACTGGGACAAACCGGGTGACACTGGGTCTCTAGGAATCCCTGAGTGCACATACCCGCTTGGATCGGTTGAACCTAAGCAAGTCATAACCGCAATGATCGATGCCTATACCAAGGCTCTTGATCAAAGCGCGAGTTTCTAACAAGCGCTTATCTCCCCGAACCTGGCCGCCCGTCGAGGAGTGACGGTAGAGGAGGCCGCGTTGAAATACTTCCAGGATCAACGTAACCGCACGCCTCGCACAATGCGGATCAACTCGCTTCCGAAAGCAAGCAAAATTGCCGACTCCGCCTAAAGCGCCGGCCAACAGCTCTGAAGTCGCAGAGCCCAGCCACCGAGCCGGGCTTTCTTTTTTGATATGTTTGCCGATAACTGCTAAGCTGTCCATTCTACCTTCCGGATCATCGCTTGATCATTGATGTTCAACCCCGAAAGAGGGCTTGGACACATGCCGATTTCAGAACCTACGCTTAAATCCCAGGATGAGCCGATACGCCGGTTTGAGGTGTTCACAGTGGCCGTCGTCGCGAATGGAGCGACGATCAGAAGGCGCAGAGTATTGCGGAGAGTTGCGAGCGCGGCGTCACGGTGTGCTCTGTGGCGCGGCGGCATGGGTTGACGCCGCAGCAGTTGTTCACTTGGCGACGGCTCGCCCCAAAAGCCAGGTTGTTGGGGTTGACCTTGTTGAAGAAGCCGGGTCCGACGTGGATCAGGCGGTGGCTATTCTGGAGGCCCGCACCGATATACGGATCATGTTTACTGACTGATATGCCGAGACGTATGGACGGAATGAAACTTGCGGCGGCTGTTCGGGACCGCAGGCACCCATCGAAATCATCGTGTCTGGCCATAAGCGCCCTATCGATCGTGACCTGCCTGCCGGGGCGAAATCTTTCGCGAAGCCGTCGGGCCGTGGTTGCGGCCTACGAGAACCAACTGGCATGGATAGTTTTCGTCACTTGTCAGATGGGCTGACCGGCCAGCCACATATGCTAAAAATCCCTGAGAAACTTCCTCTGGGTGTGGCCGGCCATCATGCACTTCGGGCTGGTCGCTCTCGGGGCACTCGCGCCGCTCGCCATGCTCGTTGGCGAAGCTCCAGGCTCTTGATGGCCCACAGAGCTCATTGACGCCGTCCACCCCACCTTTGCCAATAACTTGTTGCTGCGCCGCAGCAATGATGATTTGATGGTTCACGTCGCTAAACTCTTTACTGGGCAATCAAGTTGTCAGCCGGCCATGCGCAAAAACACGTGATCCTGATTGTAGAAGAGAACCGGATCCTCCGCGCGGAAGCGGTTGTTGCGTGCAAAGGATCTTGCTACGGGACAGCCGAGGCGGCCAATGGCGCGCATGCGTTGGAGATCCTGGAAAAGCGGGGCGACATAAGTCTCGTGTTCACCTCCGTTAATATGAAAGGCCCAATAGATGGTGTCCAACTCGCAGTGCGCATTCATGCACGATGGCCAAAGCTACCAATCGTTATGACGTCCGGGGTCGTAAACCTGCGACAGTCGTTGCTGCCGCACCGCTTTAGATTTGTCAGGAAACCGTACGCTACCAAGCCCCTAATGACATGCTTCAAGCTCCTCATTGAATCCGAACATCGAGAAGAAGTCTCGTCGCCGCAATGGAGTTCCTAGGGCATGACCACTTCGCGAGCGCGCTCCGCTGGCCACGTCTGAGGTAGACTGAAAATCTGACGGCCGGGAAATCATCATGAAACTTCAGATCAAGCATCAAACGACCTATCGTTACTTGCGACCCGTCGGGCTACTTGCGCACCGCCTGATCCTGTCGCCCCGGACCGACCAGCAGCTTCGGATCTTGTCTTTCAACATTGACTGTTCCGCGAACGGGTCGATTGCCTGGTCGCAGGACGTTTTCGGCAACACGATCGCGACAGTGACGTTTTCGGAGCGGACCTCCGAACTGACGATCTCCAGTGCTGCCTTTGTCGAGCAGACCGCCGACCCATGGCCGGTCTTCAATATAGACATCTCGGCGCATGCCTATCCCTTCACCTATTCGAGCGAAGACAAGACCGATCTCGGCGCGTTTGCTGCCGCGACCTCTCGTGGTAACCGTGTGGCGGATTGGGCGCGAGCGTTCGTGGGCAGCCACCCGACCGATACGCTTTCGCTCCTGAAGGACATAAATGCCGGCATTCTGACAAATGTTAGCTATCGCATCAGAGACGAGGAAGGCACACAGTCGCCGCAACAAACACTGGAGCGGGCCAGTGGCTCATGCAGGGACATCGCAGCGCTTTTCATTGAAGCTGTTCGCTGCCTTGGGTTTGGCGCGCGTGCTGTCTCCGGTTACATCTATGACCCGCGGGCATCTGTCGACGACGGCGGATCGACACATGCTTGGGCTGAAGTCTATCTTCCGGGAGCCGGTTGGATCGCGTTTGATCCCACCCATCGACGAGTGGGAGAAGCATGTCTTGTTCCCGTAGCGTTTGCCCGCAACAATGGACAGATCATGCCTGTTACTGGCGGATATAGTGGAGTGCCGGACGATTTTCAGGATTTGGACGTGTCGGTCAAGGTGGTCGAGATACGAGAATAGCGACAGATGACGGTTGCCTGCTTTAGTCCTGTCATTGGTCAGGACGCGCGCGAGGTCAACGATCGCGGCAATAGTACCTGCTCGTCAAGGAGAGGACGAAAGGCTGCAGCTTGGGCATTGAAAAACGCCCAAGCTGCGCAGTAATTCCGGGAGCTTCGGAGCGGACCCGTTACATCATGCCGCCCATGCCGCTCATGTCAGGCATGCCGCCGCCGGTAGCATCCTTCTTCGGCAGATCGGCAATCATGGCTTCTGTGGTCACCAGCAGGCCGGCAACCGAAGCAGCGTTCTGCAGGGCGGTGCGAACCACTTTGACTGGATCGACGATGCCCATAGCGATCATGTCGCCGAATTCGCCGGTCTGGGCGTTATAACCGAAGTTGTCGGTGTTGCTTTCCAGGATCTTGCCAACCACGATGGAACCCTCGTCACCAGCATTCTCAGCAATCTGGCGAACCAGCGATTGCAGGGCCTTGCGAATGATGCTTATTCCGGCATTCTGATCCTCGTTCTCGCCCTTGATGTCCAGAAGGATAGAGGCGCGAAGAAGGGCTGTTCCGCCGCCAGGCACGATACCTTCTTCGACCGCTGCACGCGTTGCGTTGAGGGCGTCGTCGATGCGGTCCTTCTTTTCCTTCACTTCAACTTCCGTCGAGCCGCCGACGCGGATCACGGCAACGCCGCCAGCGAGCTTGGCAAGACGTTCCTGCAGCTTCTCGCGGTCGTAGTCGGAGGTGGTTTCCTCGATCTGAGCCTTGATCTGGCCGATGCGACCATCAATATCCGCCTTGGTGCCCGCACCATCAACGATGGTAGTAGTCTCCTTGGAGATAGAGACCTTTTTGGCACGGCCGAGCATCTCGAGCGTGACGTTTTCGAGCTTGATGCCGAGGTCTTCGGAGATGACAGTGCCGCCGGTCAGGATCGCCAGATCCTCCAGCATGGCCTTGCGGCGGTCGCCAAAGCCAGGAGCCTTGACGGCAGCGATCTTGAGGCCGCCGCGCAGCTTGTTGACGACGAGCGTCGCAAGAGCTTCGCCTTCGACGTCCTCGGAAATGATGAGCAGCGGCTTGCCACTCTGGACGACTGCTTCCAGGATAGGAAGCATGGCCTGCAGATTGGAGAGCTTCTTTTCGTGCAGCAGCACATAGGCATCTTCCAGCTCTGCCACCATCTTTTCGGCATTGGTGACAAAATAGGGGCTAAGATAACCACGATCGAACTGCATGCCTTCGACGACTTCGAGCTCGGTTTCGGCGGTCTTGGCTTCTTCGACGGTAATCACACCCTCATTGCCGACCTTCTGCATCGCGTCGGCGATATACTGGCCTATTTCCTTCTCGCCATTGGCCGAGATGGTGCCGACCTGGGCAATCTCTTCCGATGTGTTGATCTTCTTGGCCTTCGCCAGCAGGTCCTTCACGACCGCGGTAACGGCAAGATCGATGCCGCGCTTCAGGTCCATCGGATTCATGCCGGCGGCAACGGCCTTGCCGCCTTCGCGAACGATCGCCTGGGCGAGAACGGTAGCTGTGGTGGTGCCGTCACCAGCGACGTCATTGGTCTTCGAAGCAACTTCGCGGACCATCTGGGCGCCCATGTTTTCGAACTTGTCGTCCAGTTCGATTTCCTTGGCGACAGCCACGCCGTCCTTGGTAATACGAGGTGCGCCGAAGGACTTGTCGATCACGACGTTGCGGCCCTTCGGACCGAGCGTGACCTTCACTGCATCGGCAAGGATATCGACGCCCCGCAGCAGCTTCTCGCGCGCATCACGGCCGAATTTGATCTGTTTCGCAGACATGGAATAGCTCCCGGGCCATTGGCCCCTTGGTCTTCGTCAAAAGGATAACTAGGCGGCCGAAGATAAGGTGATGACGCCCATGACGTCTGCTTCCTTCATGATCAGCAGGTCTTCGCCGTTGAACTTGATCTCGGTGCCGGACCACTTGCCGAACAGGATGCGATCGCCCGCCTTAACATCGAGGGGAACGATCTTGCCGCTCTCGTCGCGTGCGCCGGTGCCGACGGCGACGATCTCGCCTTCCTGCGGCTTCTCTTTGGCGGTGTCGGGAATGATGATCCCGCCCCTGGTCGTGGCTTCAGCCTCGATACGGCGCACGACGACGCGGTCGTGCAACGGCCGGAAAATGGTATTAATCATTTTGGGGTTCCTCAACGGGGTCGCGGCCGAATGGCCAATCCCGATAACACGACCTTAGCAGTCTTACGTTGAGAGTGCCAGCGACGATTGATGTCATGCCGATATTTGTCTATTCATTAAGTTTCCGCACGGTCGAGATCGTCTTTCGTCAAGCAAACTCGGAAAGCCCATACAGCGCGGGCCGCCAACATTGCCAAGGTGACAACCTCAACTTGATCCATGTTGAAGCGATATCCGGCCCGGCGACGGCAGATATAGCGGACAACGGAGTGTTAGGCACCATAAAGGCGGGAGCTTCTAGGTAATCTGAGATGCCCGAGACACCTTTCGAAGCACAAGCTTGCCGCCTCACCTGCTCACCCCGAATATTTAGTTTGCTAGCCGCATTGATTAGGCGCACGATGGGTCTTCAGTAGCTGTTTTTCCGGGCGCTACTGCGTGGAGGTCGATTGCTGCCTTCGCCCCAAATTGAAGGAGGACAGCATGTCTTCCAATCTCAACATATCTGTGCGGACTTCCGACCTGACGGTATTGCAAGGCGTCCTCGACGACGCAGGATACGATTCCACTAGTAGCCTCGCAGATCCGAAAGATTACAACATCGCCGTCAGACTCCTGTTCAAGCTTTATCGCGACGGGATGACCTCGCCCGCCGCCCTTTCTATCGAACTCAGCCGGCACTTTGGAAAAACACCCCTGCCCTCGAAATCATCCGCGGAGTTCGAAAAAAATCGTAAACGCATCCAGGGAATCCGTTCCGCCGTTATGGTCAAGCCTACCGGCGCCTGAACAGACAATTTAAGTTGCTTCTCGCGAAGCTCACCCGGAAAGCGCTTGTCGCCATTGGTCCGGCATTTTTCGGACGGTCCTCTTACGAGTGGCCGGTGTCCACAGGTTCGGCACTCACGTCAGGCCGCACTTGGGGAACGTGGTTGGGGAGGCCGCGCGGAAGCGCACATGACGATGACATCGACCGACGCCGCCGCGCTTCTCCAGGATGCCGCTGACCGGATCGCGGACATCCCGCGTCCGGAGCTGCAGATCCTGCTTCGTCGAGCCGCACTCCGGCTGCGCAATGCTACAACTGTTTCGATGGAAGACGATGTTGATGAAGTCTTAGGGGACTTGGCCAGCGAGCTTGGGCTGACACGCGAGGACGTGATGAGACACATCATCAGGGAGTGGATGGAAAAGAACAGCTTTCTGTCCGACACGCGGATCGCGAGTCGGACGGATGGGGATGACTGAACGTCACCGCTGTCTGGACCTCAACATCGAATCGCAGCCAGATCCCGTCCCCACTTGCCGACTATGACGAGGCCGGGCTGTTCTGCATCGACGACACCCTTGACGATCTTGGCAACCGCCAAGGGCTCGACCGAAACGTCGTTCTCGACCAGCACGGTGCGGCCGGCGCCGATGCAAGTGGGTTGCGCAGCTGGGGCCGATCGACACCACGACCACTTCCTCCGCCTTGCCGTGTTCCTTCAGACGCAAGCCTCTTAACCTGGACCGATCGAACATCGCATGATCGGACGCCGTCAATCCCCGGTCATGAGGTGGCTGGCGTGGTCACGGCTTTGGGTTACGGCACCACGGGACTGTCGATCGGCCAGCGAGTATTCGGCCTGGCTGACTGGTATCGCGACGGCACGCTCGCCGAGTATGTCGCGCTGGAGGCGCGCAATCTGGCGCCGCTACCGGGCGACATCGATTTCACCGTCGGTGCCAGTCTGCCGATTTCCGGTCTGACAGCATGGCATGGTCTGTTCCAGCATGGCCGCCTTCAGGCGGGGCAAATAGTTCTGGCGCATGGCGCCGCCGGCGCCGTCGGCTCGATCGTGACGCAGCTCGCGAAGGAAGCCGGTGCCTATGTCGTCGGTACGGGGCGCACCGCCGACCGTCAAAAGGTTCTCGACTTCGGGGCGAATGAGTTCGTTAAAACGCATCTCTTGGGGCTGGGAAATTTGGCTATCTCACGGTTTAGATTGTTAGAGATGTACCTTCCCTCCCTTCTCTCTGTTACATTCGGCCGTCTGACCTTTGCCGATAGCGACCCATCAGACATTTTGCATTGATATGCGATGGCAACAGGTAGGTTCGTTTCCTGGATCATACGATTTGATACAACTTCAACGAATCCCGAAACAAGCCGGATACATGAGATCCGCAAATTTCTCCTCCGCGCCAGTGCCCTGACAACGGCATAACCAAGGAGAAGCAGTATGTGCGCCAACAAATTAATGTTTAATCAGGTCCGTTTATCGGGCCGCGTAATCGCAGTCGCAACGGCCTCAATGTTGCTGTTCCCCGTGGTCGGCTTTGAGAGCGCTAATGCTGCAGACCCAGTAACTGTCTCCACCCCAGAGAAGAATGCCGATGAACGCATCCGGCCGTTTCGCATTCATGTTCCACAGTCGCAGCTGGATGAACTTCGCGAAAGGATTGCAGATACTCGCTGGCCGGACAAGGAGACGGTGGGGGATATTTCTCAAGGCATTCAGCTCGATCGTGTTCAGAAGCTCGTTCGATACTGGGGAACCGATTACGACTGGCGAAAGGCTGAGCAGGAGCTGAATGCACTGCCGGAATTCATCACCACCATCGATGGCGTCGACATTCAGTTCATTCATGTTCGCTCCCGTCATCCGAACGCTCTGCCGGTCATCCTCACCCATGGCTGGCCGGGATCGCAGTTCGAATTCCTTAAGGCGATCGGCCCGCTCACCGACCCGACTGCCTATGGAGGGCGCCCGGAGGATGCGTTTGATGTGGTTATCCCGTCCATTCCCGGATACGGCTTCTCAGGCAAGCCGACCGAGCTTGGCTGGGGGCCGGACCGCGTGGCCAAGGCCTGGGATCTCCTCATGAAGCGTCTCGGTTACAACAACTATGTATCACAGGGCGGAGACCATGGGTCGGTGATCTCCGATGCTCTGGCGCGACAGGCTCCGAAGGGCCTGATCGGCATCCATCTCAACATGCCGGCGACCGTACCGGGGGACTTGATGAAAGGTATCAATGCAGGGAACCGCCACCAGCAAGCTTGTCCGCACCGGAGCGTGACGCCTACCAATCCCTGAGCACGTTCTTCGGACGCAATGCGGCCTATGGCGGGATCATGGTGACGCGGCCGCAGACCATTGGCTACTCGCTGGCGGATTCTCCGTCGGGTATGGCAGCCTGGATGTATGAAAAATTCGACCAGTGGACGGATAGCGACGGCGTCCCGGAACTTTCGCGGGATGAGATGCTCAACGACATCACGCTCTACTGGTTTACCAACAGCGGCGCCTCATCCTCCCGCTTCTATTGGGAAAACAACAACAACAACTTCAGTTCCGACACCCAGAAAACCCGTGACATTAAGGTTCCGGTGGCTATCACCGCGTTTCCAAAGGAAATCTACAAGGCGCCGGAAAGCTGGAGCAGGCAGGCCTACCCGTCGCTGGCCTACTACAATCAAGCGGCAAAGGGAGGTCATTTCGCCGCCTGGGAGCAACCGCAGATCTTTGCAGAGGAGTTGCGAGCTGCGTTCAAGCCGATGAGATGATCCTTACCAGCCTTCTGCACGCTGGCCTCCAGTCCGGGAGGCCGGCGTGCACTCGACGGGGATCGAATTGCACAGGTCGCATGCCGATTGCAATTGCACCAAAGCGGACCGAGGTTGGCGCAAAAAAGGGCCAGAGACAGTGTCTCACGGCCCAGTGTGCGAGCCGCGATTCTAGGCTCGGAGCAAGCTTGGTCAAGTCCGCGAAGATCCCTGCTGGTGCATGTTGGATGGCGCGCTCCGGCTTCAGCCGGATAGTGGATTTGTCGCCGCGATGCCGAATGCGATCAGCGGGTATTCTAGTGAGCAAACGAGCGCTCGATGCTCCGTTGTCTATCGTCTAGGGGAAACGGACGGAAAGCTACTGATGCCTGTCCCCGGCGCCAGCCGATCCTGCCGAAATTTGCGCGCTCGCATACCGAAAGGCGTCCTCAAAACGCTTTTGATTTTCGAAGCTGCGTCTGGGTAGAATAAAAGCCTCCCGCTTTGATATCGGCAGCATCAGATAATCTTTCTCACGAATGATGCGTTTCACACTCGCCCAGGGAACGGTCGAATCTGCGACGTTTGACTTCACATGAATGGCATCATCGTTGAAGGATATGGTGATGGTGGCGTCCGCGGACGCAATTTGCCGATAGGACAGAAACGATGCTCCCCAGGCCAGCCAGTGCGTGGCCAGCGACACCAGCGCGACGACGACGAGGCCGGCAGGTAGCCAAAGCCAGGCATTGCTGTCAGCGACGGCGTTGATCATGGTTAGTGGATTGTAGAGATCCGTGAAGAAGGCCAGAAGGCACCAGACGGAAAACAGCCAAAGAACCACCGTAACTATGCTGCGGCGCCAAGGGCGACGGGTGAGCCCCCGCGCCATGGCGGCATAGTCCCACGCGGTCAGGGTGTAGGTGATCTGGAACGTAGGTTCGGCTTGCATTGAGATATCCGACGGTAAATGGAGGGTCTAACATAAATCCTGATATGACGCTGTCTCCGGACTACCATTGCTGTCACGCCGTCGCAGCGTAAGAAACTGGCGTCTAATGTGTTTCTCGCAGCGTTTTGATTTGAAGACGAAATCATCGGCTGCCGGTCCTAATGGGACGTCGATTCATACCGAGAATGGTTTCTTTCCACTGGGCGGGCGTCGATTGTCAGTGCATGGCCTTGCTCACCATCCGGTAGGGATGAACGGCATTGAACTGGGAGATAATGGTCTTGGCCTGCAGCAACACGCGTTCGGCGTTTTCCATATCGTCACGCGCCAGTTCGTCGGCATTTATGCGAATTGCATGAGCCATGTTCGCCGAAAGCGCGGCAAAGTGCCGGTTGCCTTCGGAATGGGCCTCATGTGCGGTGCCCTCCAGAACGCGCGCGACATCGGCAAACACCTCTTCCCGCTCCTCTATGCTGAGGTCTTTGATAATTTTGATCTTCTCTTCCATTTCTGTCTCACCCTGAACAGACGTGCGATGCTGCCCGAGCTCATCAAGCCTCGGGAAGCAAAACAGCTAACAAGGGAGAATTTCTGTTTCAAGACGTCAGCGAAGTTTGAGCTCACCTTCGATACGGCGCCATTCGTTGGCTCCGGTCAGACGCTGATGGGTATAGCTGATGGAATGGAGCGCCCTTCGAGGGCTTCATTGCCGTTTCATTGAAATTGCGAAGGTGGTGCAAGATTTGTGGCCACTGACGGTTCCTTTTTAGCGGGTTAGCAGCGCAGGAGCATGTATACAAATTTTTCGTTTCGCTCTCTTGAAATCGAAAAATGTCAGAACCAAATCTTTTCGCGCAAAGTACTCGACAACGGGCTTTGCACCCGCCCGGGCTGGTCATCCGGTCCGGCCAACCGGAGGCTAGTGGAGCCAGACCATGAGAAAGGAAACCGCCAGTAATTCGATACCGGACGAAGCCAGGGCAGCGATCAGCGCCGACCACCTGCTGCATCCGGCGAAACATTTTGGTCACCTGCGTGACGTGCTTACCGCCAACGATATCGGCGATGACGAAAAGCGCGCCATTCTCGCGTCGTGGGCATCCGACATCTTTGCCGTCGAGTCTATTCCGGCGGTTCGTCTTTATCCCGGTGCGGATGAAGCCGTCTCCTATGACGAGATCATTGAAGCGCTGAAAACTTTGGACGGGCACAATCTGCAATCTGGGGGTCAAGACTCGCCTAAATCCATTGACGTCCGCGGGGCACGCCGCCGCAGAGCGGGAGCGCGCCGGTTTGGTGGCCTTGGCCTCTCCGGCTACCGGAAAGGAGATCGATGCTGACAGCCATTTGAAATGTGGACTTCGACGTAACACCCGTGTGCCTGGAGGACACGAACAGGGTTTTTGCCGACGACCCTTAGCTGAGGAGGTTTTGCCGATGAAAATCGCTCAGATCGCACCACTTGCTGAAAGCGTTCCGCCCAAGCTTTATGGGGGAACCGAGCGCATTGTTTCCTATCTCACCGAAGAACTGGTCCGTCAGGGCCATGATGTCACGCTGTTTGCCAGCAGCGATTCTGTTACCGGCGCGCGCCTCGTAGGATGCTCCGATGTCGCGTTGCGTCTTAATCCGGCCATCAAGGACCATCTGCCGCATCAGGTCGTGATGCTGGAGGAGATCCGCCGGCGGGCGCATGAGTTCGATGTGCTGCATTTCCACATCGATCTCCTGCATTTCCCGCTGATCCACGATTTCGCCGACCGCACGGTTACCACGCTGCACGGGCGACTCGACCTGCCGGATCTGAAGCCGTTCTACGCGGCGTTTCCGGATGTTCCGCTGGTGTCGATCTCCGATGACCAGCGCCGCCCGATGCCACCGGTCGACTGGCGCGGAACAGTCTATCACGGTTTGCCTGCCGACCTTCTTCCCTTCACGCAGAACCCTAGGGGCAATTACCTTGCCTTCCTTGGGCGGATTTCTCCGGAAAAGCGCCCCGACCGCGCGATCCAGATCGCGGCAAAGGTTGGAATGCCGCTGAAGATCGCCGCCAAGATCGATAATGCCGACAAGGCCTATTGGGAAACCCTAATCGAGCCGATGGTGAAGAGCCATCCGAATGTCGAATTCATCGGCGAGATCGACGAACATCAGAAGGCTGACTTCCTTGGTAATGCTGGCGCTCTGCTCTTCCCGATCGATTGGCCGGAGCCCTTCGGGCTGGTGATGATCGAGGCCATGGCCTGCGGCACGCCAGTGATCGCTTTCGGCTGTGGCTCGGTACCCGAGGTCATTGACAATGGCATTTCCGGCATTCTCGTCGACAGTGTCACCGAGGCGGCTGAGAACGTCGAATGGGCGCTGCGGCTCGATCGGCAAAGGGTACGGGCAGCATTCGAAAAGCGCTTCACCGCGAAACGGATGGCGGTCGACTATGTCGATATCTACCGCAACTTGCCTGGCGTTCGTACCAAAGCCGCGCCAATCCGCCGGTCGAATGGTCAGGCGCCCGACCTGCAGGCCGTTGCCTGACCTCAAGGAGGAGACATGTCAAACATTTCCGCGGACAGCAACTCCGCCGCGGCATCGCCGGGCCCGGCGGCGGCGGTCGCTCAGTTTTTCATTCCGGCCGCCGCATCGCTGCAGGAGCGCCGGCCGCGCACCCTGAAGCACGGCGATACTTTCGCCGTCTTCGACCACAATGGCGACGCTCTTTCCGGTCCCGGCAGTCCGGAAGGTCTCTTTCACCGGGATACCCGTTACCTCTCGCATCTCTACCTGACGATCACCGGGCAGCGGCCGATGCTCCTGTCGTCGACACTTCGCGATGACAATGCCACGCTGACCTGCGATCTCACCAATCCTGATCAATTCGATGACAAGGGAAGGCTGGTTCTCGGCCATGACACCATTCATCTGCGGAGGTCGCGCTTTCTCTGGAATGCCTGTTGTTATGAACGGCTAGCCGTGAGGAACTATGACGAGCGTCGGCAACATGTCCGCATCCAGATCGCGTTTGATGCCGATTTCGCTGACCTTTTCGAAGTCCGGGGAACCGCAAGGGCAAGGCGAGGGCGCCATCTTCCTGCCGTCATAGAACAGGATAGCATCCTCCTTTCCTATATTGGCTTGGACGATCGCAAGAGGTCGACGCGACTTTCCTTCATGCCGGAACCGACCGAGATTCGGAGCGATCTTGTCACCTTCGATCTCCATCTAGAGCCGCACGAGACCAAGTCGCTGTTCCTCCAGATCGGCTGCGACCAGACCTCCGCCGACCGACTGAGCCGCCTTTCTTTCTTCCTGGCCTTGCGGGATGCCCGTCGTGCGTTGCGCGCCTCTTCCTCGCGCGCGGCGTTGATTGCAACCTCCAACGAGATCTTCAACGAAGTCTCGCGCCGCAGCGTCTCCGACCTCTACATGTTGATGACCGACAAGGCAGAAGGTCCCTATCCCTATGCCGGCATCCCCTGGTTCAGCACCGTCTTCGGCCGCGACGCTCTGATCACCGCGCTTCAGACGCTTTGGCTCGATCCGGAGATCGCCCGCGGCGTTCTCGGTCATCTGGCAGCCAACCAGGCGACGACTGTCGATCCTGCTTCGGACGCCGAGCCTGGCAAGATCCTCCACGAAACGCGCTACGGCGAGATGGCCGAACTTGGCGAGGTTCCGTTCGGACGTTATTACGGCAGCGTCGATTCAACGCCGCTATTTGTAATGCTGGCTGGCGCCTATCTCCAGCGAACCGGTGATCTTGCGACGATCGACCGGCTCCTGCCATATGTCGAAGCGGCGCTGACGTGGATCGACGAATATGGCGATCGCGACAGCGACGGCTTCGTTGAATATGGACGGCTGACGGAAGAAGGACTGATCAACCAGGCATGGAAAGACAGCCACGATTCGGTTTTCCATGCCGACGGCACATTGGCCCGGGGGCCGATCGCGATCGCCGAAGTCCAGGCTTATGTCTACGGCGCGTGGCAAAGTGCTGCCGAAATCTTCAGGCGGAAGGGCAGGCCGGAACGAGCCGCGAGTTTTCTCGCGCGGGCGGAGGGACTGCGCCGGGCTTTCGACATCAGCTTCTTCGACGAGGAGCTTGGCACATATGTGTTGGCCCTCGACGGAGACAAACGACCCTGCCGGATTCGATCCTCAAATGCCGGCCATACACTGTTCACCGGCATTGCTTATCCTGAACGGGTCCAACAGCTTACCCGCACTCTGATGAGCGCATCGTCCTTCTGCGGCTGGGGCATTCGTACCATCCCCTCCACTGAAGCACGTTACAATCCGATGAGCTATCACAATGGCTCGATCTGGCCACATGACAATGCCCTGATCGCCAGTGGCCTTGCCCGCTATGGCTATCGCGTCGAAGCGACGCGGATCTTCGAGGGGCTGTTCGCCGCCGCGACCTATATCGACCTGCGACGGCTCCCCGAGCTCCTCTGCGGCATGCCGCGCCAGCGGGCACGCGGGCCCACCTTTTATCCGGTCGCCTGCTCGCCTCAAGCATGGGCGGCAGCAGCACCCCTGTCTCTGCTACAATCCTGTCTCGGCCTCGACTTCGACCCCAACGGCCCGCTCATCAGCTTCAATATGCCGCGCCTTCCCTCCTTCCTCGACGAGGTGATCTTGCGACGCCTGCTGATCGGTAGCGGCTCGGCAGACGTCGCCGTTCGCCGGTCGGGAGACCAGGTCGTTGTCGACGTGATCAATCGCCAGGGCAATGTTCAGGTGCTCATCACGGCCTGATGAAGAGAGGGTCCCGGAAGGCAGGTAGCCCGCCTTTCCAATCCTCTTCCTCTTCATCCGACCGTAGCAGATCGACAAGCCTGGCAACCCTGCCGGTCGGCAGATGCCGGCCTTCACCCATCAATGCTTCTTCGTTATTGGCCCATGCAATGCCTCGGCAAGTTCGGCCTGCGTCGCACCTGTCGCGATGACCTCGGCGACTAGTGTTTTGTCGGCGGGCCCGAGGATGGCGATGACGGTGACCGTGACCTTGCCGAAGAGCGAGAAGGCGCAGTCGCAGGTCAAGCGTATTGCCATCAAAAGCTGATCGGCTATCTCCTGGCGGCCGGGCCTATGGGGGCCGCCAGTATCCTTAGCTGCGGGGTTAACAACGGAGATTGCAAGAAAGACACAGCAGGAAACATAACGTGGGCCTCAGAGAACCGGCACAGCCGCCTTCGGCTCCCAGATGTCGATCGCATGGTATCAGGGGAAGTTCTGGTCGCCCTGCTCGCTGGCTCGCCGAGGCAAAGCCTGATGTCGTATGCCTGCGTGGTCCAGGTGCTTGCCAGTGGAGATTGGGGCGCTAGTTGCGGTGGTCGGCTAATGGATCGTGCCGCTGATGACCATCTTTGAAACGAAGGCAGATAAGAGCTTCGTATCGAAATGCCCCGGCGAATTCATCATCATGTTAATGGCCTCGGTTTGCGAGAACGCACGCTTATAAGGGCGGATTGTGGTGAGTGCCTCGTAGACGTCGCAGATGGCCGCCAGCCGCGCGACGTAAGGTATGCTTCTGCCGGAAAGTCTGCCGGGGTAACCGCCGCCCTCATACCGTTCGTGATGATAGCGACAGATATCCAGAACCTCTTTTGGCGCTGTGCCCGCTCTTGATAACATCTCGTAGCCAAGCTGCGGATGTCGTCGAACAAGCTCCATCTCCTCGGCAGTCAGTTTGCCGGTCTTGGTTAGGATGTCGTCGGAGAGCGTCATCTTGCCCAGATCATGCACCAGGCCGCCGAGGCCAAGCAGGCGGATATCGTCTTCGCTGTGGCCGAGGCTACGTCCGAACGCAACCATAAGCGCGCTGACCGCCAGCGAATGAAGAAAGGTCACCTCGTCCTTCTCCTTCAGCTTGGCAACAGCAATCAGAGCTCCAGCATTATCGAGTGATGCGGACATGATCCGCTCCACGGCTGTGCTGGCCGGTCCGTCAGCGAAGCAAGCTTGCAAGCGGGCGTCGCTGAGGACTTTCCGGAGGTGTGGATCGATTTCCCTAATAGACTGTCGCGCTCGCCCGATCTCCTGCGGAGTGAACACCATGAGCAGCCTTGCCTCATAGCTCGCAGCGTCCTCCCCTTGAGCCGGGTTTCGATCAAGATCGATGCCTTTGGCGACATTGATGACCACGCTTTTGACGTGGCTTGCTATGATGCGTCTGACGTCGTTATTGGACCTGATCAGAAATGGCTCGCATCTGACTGCATCACCATGGCCGCCGAGCTCGACGTCTTCTACGAACATCCCAACCCGTAGCTGGTTCACCTGAATCCGCTTCTGCATTCTCTATCCCTGGATACCAAATAGCTAAATAGACTCGTGGCGCGGTAAAGAACCCTGCCTTGATCTAACACCGTTGGCCGCAGTTTGATGGGGAGGCCGCTGAGCGCGGTCTCTGAGCAACGTTGTTGTCTCTACGCGGTTGACTGCCTTTGAGAAAAGATATCCCTGCCCGAGCTTGCAGCCGAGCTTTTCCAGCTGTTCGGCCTGGGCTTCAGATTCTATTCCTTCTGCTACCACCCGGACGCCGAGGTTGCTGGCAATGCCGATCAGCCCTTCGACGATGAATAAGCCAGCATCTCCAGGCGTCAACCGATCGACGAAGGACTTATCGATTTTGAGGATATCGACGGGCATGGTCAGCAAGTGGGTAAGGGAGGCAAATCCGGTCCCGAAATCGTCCAGGGCCACTTTTATTCCTTCTGCGCGCAGGGCCTTGATCTCCGCCGCAACAACATGATCGCGCTGCCCGAGGTAGACCGATTCCGTCACCTCTAGTATGACGTGGTCTAGCGGAACTTCAGCCTCATCAAAAGCTTTGCAGATCTTTTCCCTTAGGCCTCCGGCGCGAAAGTCTGCGGCGGACAGATTGATGCCGACATGCTGCAGAGGGAGACCAGCATCAAGCCAGCTCCGCATGTCGTGCGCCACGCTTGTCATCATCCGCTGGGTCAGTTCGGCGGCCACGCGAGCATCCTTCGTGGCTTCCTGGAAGTGTGCAGCGGCGATGACCTCGCCCGACGGCGTGGTCATCCGGCATAGGGCTTCAAAGCCAACAATCTCTCTGGTGTCGATGCGCACGATGGGCTGATAATGCGGATTGATGCGACCTTGCGAGAGCGCAAGACTGACGTCCCGAACCGCTCTGAAACGCCTTGTTAGCGCCGTGCCGAGGCCGCGGTGAAACTGCAAATACTTCCCCCGATTGTTTTCCTTTGCATGATAAAGAGCCACGTCGGCGTTTCGGCGGATTTGGTCGGGCGTCAAGCCGTCTTCTGGTAACGCTCCACCGATGGTTGCGGCAGGAAAGACGACGTGACCGTCACATTCGGCGGGGAATGCCAACGCAGCGAGGATCTCAGTCGCCGTCCGTTCCAGACCGAGGCTCTGCATCGGAAACACGATCAAGGCAAATTCATCGCCGCCGAGCCTGAAGGCTGCTTCTGCCCCCACGGCGGCGCGAAGACGAACTGCGACCGTATTGATCAGTGCGTCGCCGGCCGCGTGACCGAAGGTGTCATTCACGAGTTTCAGATTATCGATGTCAGCGAGCAAAATTCCCCAAGCGCGCTCGGAGATGTCAAGTTCTTGGTTCAAGACCCGATCGAAGGCAGCCCGGTTTGGTAGGCCGGTTAAAGCGTCCGTGTAAGTCAGGCGCTGGCGCTCTCTGACACGCTCTTCGCGATCGATAGCAATTGAGCAGAGGTGGACGCAGGCGTCGATGATCTTTTGCTCGAGATCGCTAGGGGTTCGCACCTCGCGATAATAGAAGGCGAAGGTCCCGACGACGCGGGCGCCACTTTTGATCGGGCTTGACCAGCAGGCACGAATGCCGATTGGCATAGCGAGTGACCGATAATCCTGCCAACGCGGGTCCGTCGCGATATCGGCGACGATCACCGGCTCTCCATAGTACGCAGCCGTGCCGCAGGAACCAGCCAATGGTCCGGCCTTCAGGTTTTCGATCGCGGCCGAATAGGATGCAGGAAGCGACGGGGCCGCGAGCGTATGCAGGCAGCGGCCATCGTATGCCAGAACCGAGGCGGAAATGCCGGGGACGGCGGACTCGACCCTCAAGCAGAGCTCCGCCATTGTCGTCGCCAACGGCTCTCCCTTGGCGATCATCTCAAGAATGGCGTTCTGCAAGGTGAGTATCATCATGCACCGTCTCGCTAAGGAGATAGCTACCTATCAGCCCCGCTTTCAGATCGAGTTATCCGATTGCTTAAAAATTGAGACGTCTTGACGGCTTTAGATCCGCCGTGGGACGGGTAATACCTCCAATATCCAAGCCAGCATCAGACGTCGCCGGCCTTCGTCAAGGTAGTTGAGGCGCGGCGGTATCGCGGTCAGTCCGAAACCTGCCTGGCAGCGGGCATCGTTGCGAAGTCGATCCCAGAGAGCTATGACATTCGCCAGTCAATCCGGAAAGGGAAAATCGCGTGGCAAACGGTTACCGTCAAGTTTTTCAACCAGGACAAGGGCTTCGGCTTCATCACGCCGGATAACGGCGGGCAGGACGTCTTCGTCCACATCTCCGCGGTGCAAGGCGGATCGCTGCGCGACGGCCAGGCGGTCAGCTACGAGCTAGGCCAGGATCGCAAGACCGGAAAGTCCAAGGCGGAAAACGTGCGTCCGGCCTGAGTGCCGACGCAACAAAAAAAGCCGGGGCGAAACCGCACCGACTTTCGTTTGTCTGCCTGCTTAAAAGCTCCGACTTCATCGGCCACGTATAGGCGAGTTATTCAAACGTGGCCGCTCGCCATCCGCCGAGACATGCTCGGCGCCCGCATCCGGGTGATGCTACGCGCTGCCCGCCGGGTCGATGATCTCGCCTGTGACCTCCGTGATGACGACGGTTCGGTAGGACGTCGAGACTGAGTGCAGCGGTTCGCCGCCTGTTCATTCAGGCACTCTGCAAACGGGGCTCTCCAACCTCCAAGAATATCTTCAGAGCTTAGCTTGTTCGACGGAGCTAAAACGCAGCGCTCTGCCGTCTGCCGCGACTATCGCATCCATCTCCTCTGCGAGCGCATCGCGATCATCGACACCGCGCAAGAGACGGCCAGCCAGAGTATCGAAACGTCCGGCAGCGATGTCGGCAATCAAGAGTGCAGCCCGTGACGGTTCGATATTGACACCATCCTCAAAAAGCTTCTGGATCCCGGGCAAGTAGGTTTTCCCGGCCTCCGACGATAGCTGCAACTCGGTCATCGCAGTGCGAACAAGACCGGGATCGACGGCGAAGGCGCGCACGTCGTTGCCAATGGTTGTGTCGTTTAGACACTCCGTGAAACGCATGATGGCGGCCTTGCTAGAGGCGTAGCCAGAGCCGTGAGGAAAGCTGTTGCCCGTTCCGCCACCAACGAGGTTTACGATACGGCCGCTGCCCTGCGCCAACATCATAGGGGCGGCCGTGCGGCAAGTGTTGAATGTACCACGCAGATTGATCTCGACATCCCGCCACCAAACAAGGGGATCGCAGTCCCAAATAAGACCAAAGCCCTGAAATGAGCCGTGGTTGTTGATGAGAATGTCGATCGGGCCCAATTCGCTCGCAACGCGAGCAAAGGCACTTTCAACGGCGCCAAGGTCAATCAAGTCCGTCGAAACAGCGATCGCTTCACCGCCCGCTTCCTCAATGAGAGAGACTGTTTCCTCAATCTCGGTCGCCGTTCGCGCCAACGCGGCAACCTTCGCCCCTTCCCTAGCCTGCTGCAGAGCGATCTCTCGACCTATTCCTCTGCCGCCGCCAGTTACGACGGCGATCATGTTCGAAAGGCGGGCCATGCTTTCTCCTATGGCGATTTAACAATCGATCTGGATACACAAAAATATGTATGCCTCGGCGGCTGATGGCAATGACGGCGGCTCGACTTCGATCTCGCGGTGACGGCCAATTTCAAGGCTATCTACCGGGAGCCGCTGGACGACGCGCTGGCGCACGACCTTCGTCGCTTTTCTTTTTGGGAAAAGCCGAAAACCGTTCCGTTACGTCTTCTGCCGGGGCGCTCAATCGCCCGGTCGACCTGGAAGTCCAGTCAGATCCTGCGCCCATGCCAACGCCGAAGAGCACCAGATCTGCGAATGGGGCTTCAGTTCCTGACGCTGATTGACCGTTCCCAGTCTGACACCGACCTGCTCGGCGTCTTTATTCTCTCCCGCCGTATAGATGGGCGATCCGCAATCGGAACAGAAGAACTGCAGCCGCCGACGACCATTGTCGGCGGTCTTAACATAAAGCTTGGGCTCACCTGACGTGATATGGAACTGGCTACGTTGTGTGCTGACGGTCACCCTATAGGCGGTGCCAGTCAATCTCTGGCAGTCGGTACAATGGCAGATCGCGACGTCTTGCGGATCGACCTCGGCTTCATATGTGATCTTTCCGCATTGGCATGCGCCATCGATGTGCATGTCAGCTCTCCATCCAGTGTTGCTGCTTCGGGACATAGAGGATGGCCCTGACAAGTCGACATCTAGTCTTGCCTTTCTGGGCTTGGGCCGCTCACGGGATGTTGTCTGCAGGGAGATGGAGAAAATATGAAAAACGTGACAAGTGACGTGGGATGTCTAACTGAAAACCCACGAGATTCCATGTCCGAAGTCGACTGGTTGAGTCATCTCCTGCAGATCGTCAGCGTGACCGGCCAACTCGAGGTCCGGTGTTCATATGGTGCACCGTGGCGAGTTGCGTGGCCGCGGGCTGCGGCGAATGAGATCCCATACCACGTGATCGTCAAGGGTCGGGCCATCTTCGAGCACCCGGAGACCAAATCGACGAAAGAACTTTGCGCGGGAGATATCATATTGCTGCCTCACGGCGCGCCGCATGTGCTCCATGATGGCAGCGGGGAAATACCGATCGCAACGCGACAGCACCGGGGAACCGCTGGCTGGATGCTGAGCGAGAACGATAGCCATGACGAGCAACTCGATCTTTTGTGCGGCCGCTTCTTCATCGCGCCGCCCCACGATCGGCTGATCCGCACCTACCTGCCCACAGACGTGGTGGCGCGTGCAATCGACCGTCGTGAAGAGGACGGTGAGGGCTCCGCCACCGATCAACTGGCCAGTCTGGTGGGGTTGATGCGCATGGAGGCGGCCGGCGACCTGGTGGGTGGCCGCGCCGTTTTGAACGCCCTGTCTTCAGTTCTGTTTACCCTTGTGCTGAGAGCAGCAAGTGAATCGAAAAAAGCCCCCGAGGGACTGTTGGCGCTCGCCGGTCATCCAAGACTGGCGCCTGCAGTCACCGCAATGCTCGCCGACCCGGCAAAGCCCTGGAAATTGCCCGATCTGGCAGATCTGTGCGGCATGTCCCGCGCTACGTTCATGCGCCGCTTCCAAGACAGGCTCGGTTGCTCCGCGCTCGACCTCTTGACTGATTTGCGCATGAGCCTGGCCGCCAACGAGCTCAAGAAGCCGGCGGTCAGTACCGAGGCAATCGCCGAAACGGTCGGCTATCAATCCGTTTCGGCATTCCGCCGCGTGTTCACCGAGAAGATGGGGATGACGCCAGGGGAATGGCGAAGGCTGGCGCAGACCGGCGGGAAAAGTGAGGGTTAGTGCTGGGCTCAGGCTTGATCCTTTTGAGCATTATATTGAGGCAATTCAGTCTCGATAATATCACTGCCGCTCGTAAAATTGGCTCCGTTATCACTTGATGAGGGAGCCACCCAATGAACTACATCAGCAACACAGCCTCCAAAACTACGCCGACGAATGCGGTTATCGACGCCATCCTCAGCCGCAGCGCCGCCAAATATTACGACACCACCGCCACATTGAGCGACGATCAGATCCGGGATCTGGTGCGCATCGGCACGTCGGCGCCGACATCATTCCATCTTCAGAACTGGCGGTTTATCGCCGTCCGCACGCCTGAAGCCAAGGCGCGGCTCCACCCGGTCGCCTGGAAGCAGCCCGCGATCCTCGACGCCGCCGTTACCTTCGTCATCATCGGGCAATTGGCCGATGCCAGCACCGTGCCCACCCGCCTGGCCCCGGTCGTGGAAGCCGGCATCATGCCGGCCCACCTGGTGCCGGAATGGGAAGCGCCGGCACGCGGCCTCTATGACAACCAGCCGCAGCGGCAGCGTGACGAAGCGGTTCGCTCCGCGACCTTCGGTACGGCAGCGATCATCTATGCGGCGCGCGCGCTGGGACTTGGTTCGACGCCGATGATCGGATTCGACGCGGAAGCCGTGCATCGCGAATTCGGCCTCGCCGAAGATGAAATCCCGGTCATGCTCTTGACCGTCGGACCCGAGCGGTCCGGCAACTGGCCGCAGAAGCCGCGCCTTCCCGTGGCCGACGTCCTGTCCTTCGCATAACCCCCATCTTCAGCACCATTTATGGAGACGACCATGACCAGAACGAACGTTCTGACGCCGGAACAGGTGCCGGCTGCATCCAAAGAGACCCTCGATGCTTTCACGAGAAACATCGGCTTCACCCCAAACATGATGGCGGCCTTTGCGCAAAGCCCGATTGCCTTCAACGCGTGGGCTGGCCTGCTCGGCTCGCTCAGCAAGGCCCTCGACGTGAGGACACGAGACAGCATCGGCCTTGCTGTCTCCGAATTGAATGGCTGCAACTACTGTCTCACGGTTCACAGCTTCACCGCCGAACACATGGCCAAGCTGCCAGCCGACGAGATCATTCTCGCTCGCAAGGGCCATGCAAATGACCCGAAGCGGGACGCGGCGGTGCAGTTCGCCCGCAAGGTTGTCGAAAGCCGAGGGCAAGTCAGCGACGCCGATCTGGAGGCTGTCCGCGATGCCGGGTTCACCGAGGCGAACATCATCGAGATCGTCGCTCTGGTCGCCATGTACACCCTGACGAACCTGTTCAACAATGTCTTCGATCCCGACAAGGACTTTCCCGCCGTTGCCCCAGCTGGCACGATCTGAGTTCCGCTCTCTCACAACCTCATGAAGCCGTTGGATCAATCCCATGAACATCCTCCATATTGATAGCAGCCCGCGTCTGGAATCGCATAGTCGTGCGCTTTCGGCGGCGATCGTCGAGAAGCTTCTTGAGGTCGTGCCCACGGCAAGCATCACACGGCGTGACATCGGGGCAGATCCCCTGCCCCAGACCACGCTGTTACATGCCGCCGCGTTGGCATCACCGGCGACCTTGGCAGCGCCGCCTGCGGGCTCCCTCGACCTTTCCGAAATACTTATCGGGGAGGTCGAAGCGGCGGACATGATTGTAATCGGAACGCCGATGCACAATCTGACCATTCCCTCGGTTCTCAAGGCCTGGATCGACCAGATCCTGCGCGTCGGCCGCACGATGAAATCGACTCCGGCGGGAAAGGTTGGACTGCTCCATGACCGTCCTGTGTTTATCGGAGTCGCTTCGGGCGCCTTCTACACCGGTGAAAGAGCGAACCAACCCGATTTTCTCACACCCTACCTGTCCCTGTCGCTGAGCTCGATCGGGCTGAAGACGCAACAATTCTTTCCGCTGCAAGGCACCGCGTTCCTCGACTGGGAACACGCGGCACTGGCGCGGCAGGCGCTTCTCCCCGCCCTCGATTTGTCAGTCGTGCCGGGTCCCGGAGACATCCACGCTGGCGGCCCGGACATCTCAACCATTCCGCCCCGGGGTCACATAGGAGGCTTTTATATGCGTGAAACAACGCTATCCCTTCCCCAGATCGGCGACAGGATGAGCGAACGGGCAGCACCACCGCTTGATGTCGCTCTCCGTGAGTGGATCGGACCGGCGGGGTTCGCCCGTTGGTCCGAGCTGCGGGCCTGGATCGACGAATTCTACCCGGGCGTTTTTGTCCCGGACTGGCTTTACGGTGGCAAGAACCGCGGCTGGACCTTGCGCTACAAGAAAACCAAGGCCCTCACTACCCTGGTCCCGGAATTCAGGCGACTTTCGGCCATCGTGGTGATGGGCCGGGCGGAGCGCGAGAGATTCGAGGAGCGGCGCTATGCCTGGCGGCCTGAACTGGTCACCCTCTACGACAACGCTAGAACCTATGTCGATGGAAAATGGCTGACGCTTCCCGTCTCGGATGGAAGCGATCTGCAGGATGTCAAAGACCTCTTGCTGATGAAGCGCTCGCCGGTATCGAACCTGTGATTGCCAATTAATGAGGCTCGTCCGTCGGCATCCGGTCAACCAAGCCACAGTCGAGCGGCAACTGCCTGCACAAGGCCGATATTGGCTTGTGGTCCTCAAATCTTTCAATGCAACGGAAATTAAGGAGTGCGTCCCATGAAAGCCATTGTAGCAACCAACCCGGAGGCGGAGCTTGCCGGTCTAACACTGATGGAACGACCCGAGCCAACGGCCGCCATCAACGACGTCGTTGTCAGGGTTCATGCGGCGGGATTCGTCAATACCGAACTTGAATGGCCGTCTACCTGGACCGATCGGACCTCGCATGATCGGACGCCGTCAATCCTTGGTCATGAGGTGGCTGGCGTGGTCACGGCTTTGGGTCACGGCACCACAGGACTGTCGATCGGCCAGCGTGTGTTCGGCCTTGCGGACTGGTATCGCGACGGCACGCTCGCCGAGTATGTCGCGCTGGAGGCTCGCAATCTGGCGCCGCTACCGGGCGACATCGATTTCACCGTCGGTGCCAGTCTGCCGATTTCCGGTCTGACAGCATGGCAGGGTCTGTTCCAGCATGGCCGCCTTCAGGCGGGGCAAATAGTTCTGGCGCATGGCGCCGCCGGCGCCGTCGGCTCGATCGTGACGCAGCTCGCGAAGGAAGCCGGTGCCTATGTCGTCGGTACGGGGCGCACCGCCGACCGTCAAAAGGTTCTCGATTTCGGGGCGAATGAGTTCGTCGATCTTGCAAACGACAGCCTTGAAGACATAGGCAGCGTGGACTTGGTCTTCGACGTCATCGGCGGGGACATCCAGAAGCGGTCGGCTGCCCTGATCAGAACCGGCGGAACGCTTGTGACTGCGGTCGGGCCAACCGATGTTCGGCCTGCAAACGGATCCACCGTTGATTTTGTGGTTGAGGCCGATCGAAACCAACTGTTCGAGATCGTGCAGCGGGTCCGCGATGGCAGACTGCGTACAAATGTCGGCAAGATCACAACTTTGACCGACGCGGTCGCCGCGCTCACCTCAACGGAGCGGCGCGCAGGAAAAACCGTCATCCGCGTTCTGGCCTGATCAATCCGCATCTGGGGCGGCCAACCATTCTGGACGCCCTTTCGCTTTGGCGCTACGCCCGCGTGGGGAGAGGATGGCTGCAACCATCCTCTCCTTTCGGTAAGGCTATCGTGCAACAACTACGGAAGTTGCGCAACATGCAACGTGTCGATATCCACGGTTCCCTGCGGACGTTCGTCCGCGTCACCAACCGGATCCAAGAAATGACCGCAACCGACACCGCCACCCTCCTCGAAGACGCCGCCGATCGGATTGCTGACATCTCCCGACCGGATCTGCAGATCATGCTTCGGCGGGCTGCGCTGAGGCTACGCAACGCCTCGGCCGTCTCGATGGATGATGATGTGGAAGAAGTCCTTCGTGACCTGGCGGGGGAGTTCGGACTGACGCGCAACGACACCATCAGGTTCATCGTCAGGGAATGGATGGCTAAGAACACCTATCTGCCGGTGGATATGCTAGATAAAGACGGGGATGTAGATGGGAACAGGTGAGCCACGGGTCACAACTGCGACTGTGACGCCACTCCCAAGTTGCTAGCGAGCCTGACGGAACGTCACGACAGAAAGGGTTCGGCCGGCCTCATTGCAAATTTCTATTGCATAACCCGAAACATCCCGCCCGTCGCCCGCCGCCCTCCTCATATACTCCTTTGCAAGCGTCATGGCTTCTGCGCGAGCATCGTCCAAAGAGGCAAAATCTGCGTTCGCAAGATCGTTCACCGCGCCGACCGGCGTTATCAGGTGAAAAATGTACCGGGCTGCAGTGCTCATTCGTTAGATCTAGGCGGTTTCAACGGCAGGCCAAGGACAGGTCTTGGTAAACTATTCAATTTCAAGAAGCAGCGGATACCATCGTCGCCGCCTGGCGAGGCCGATGGAAACCAACTGTTCGAGATCGTGCAGCGGCTCCGCGATGGCAGACTGCGTACAAATGTCGGCAAGATCACAACTTTGACCGACGCTGTCGCCGCGCTCACCTCAACGGAGCGGCGCGCAGGAAAAACCGTCATCCGCGTTCTGGCCTGATCAATCCGCATCTGGGGCGGCCAACCATTCCGAGCCCCCCACTCGCCTTGAAGGGATACGAACCACCGACCCCGCCACAGGAACCCGCGCGCGGCCGACGAATTGGAGTGGAGGTCAAGCGTAGATTTTATCACCAAATGGTGCTATTCATAGCACCATAATAAGGAAGCCTAACGATGCGATCGACTATCAATCTCGACGACACCCTTATGGAAAGGGCTAGGTCTCTGACGGGCACGAAAGAAACCGCCACTCTGGTCCGCCAAGCGTTGGAGACGCTTGTTCGTGTGGAGTCGGGAAAACGCCTAATCGCGCTCGGCGGCACTATGCCGGATGCGAAAGCGGCCCCACGCCGCCGGAGCGTAGCTGCCAAGTGATACTTGCCGACACTTCCATCTGGATCGATCATTTCCGACATGCCGATTCAGAGCTGCGCAGGATTATTGAGGACGACCGTCTCTTATGCCATCCAGCCGTAATCGGAGAGCTCGCACTTGGCAGCCTTCGGGATCGCAGTAGTGTGATAGCATTCCTGGCGGCCCAGCGCGAAGCGTTCGTCGCGACGCACGACGAAGTTATGATGATGATTGATCGCCACGCCATTTTCAGCATGGGCATTGGCTACACAGATGCCCACTTGATGGCCTCAGTTCTCCTCGACCAACGAACGGCGCTGTGGACCAGAGACAAGCGTCTGCGGGCAGCGGCCGCAAAGGCGGGGGCTTCACTGCACACCCCTGACAACCCGCGAAACTAAATGCTGTATCGAGCTGGTTGTGAGCCGCCACAGCGCAGGGTCCGATCGATCCATTATGCGATCTTCCTAACCAAGATGCGGTCGGTGATCGCTCATGCCGATAAGACCGGAATCGCTGCCGTGGTGAGTTGATCTTTCGGCCAAACAGAGCAAGCCTGGCGCGATATCGCGAGCTGATCACGCAGGCAGGGTCGTGCATTTCGGGCTGACGTTCCGGCTAGGTGCTACGGTGCAGCAGAGCCGAGCGGCGGAAATTCAATAAAACATTTCGGCGGGGCATGTCCGTATTACCCGCCCTTCGATCGGCGACGTATTGGATCACTTAGACGAGCTCGAGATCGAGGACCGGTTTCTGGATGACGCCTAGCGCACCGGGCACGCCGCCAAGCCTGCACGGCTTCGGACATCGTCTTAAAGTCGGGCTTTTCGAGCTCTTTCTTCATTCAAGCACTCCTTCCAGCCTCCAACACGTAGGACTGTGAAAAAGAGCTTCAACCTGCCACCGAAAGATGGGGTTGGACCGTCCCTCCGCCGCACTAGATACGTCCTCCAACGGAGGAATTTGCATGACGAAGCTCACATATCATGTCGGCGAGCATGACGGCGGTTTTGGATACAGGCTCGGCGACGTTTGGTCCGAGACCTTTCCTGATCATGACACGGCGCTCAGAGCCGCTAAATCTGCGGCGGACCGGCAGCACCTCGAAGGCCGCGACGCCGAGATATCCTATCAAGTTGCCGATGGGAGCTGGCAGACGGAACACGTGGATGGCGGCGACCGGCCCGATACCGAGGTCGTGGACGACGACCCCAAGGGTTCGACGAGATGACGACGCTGACTGGATCTTGCAAGTGCGGGGACGTTCGACTTGCCGTCCGAGGCTCGCCGAGCCGGATTGGCATCTGCCACTCAACGGAAGTGGTCAAGGCGGCTGGACCGCCAGAGAATGAAGAGTCCCGCAAGCACCAAAACGTAAGTCGCTGAATGGAAGACACCGTCCCAAAAGGTGTTAAGTTCGAGGTTTTCGATGGAGGTGATGGGATACCAGGAGCTGACCACGTGGTGCCATTGGAGCAATTGGTGAAGGAAAATGCCATCGAAGAAACCGCCGAGTCCTACTCCCAGAAGAAGACCGGCGGACATCGGGAACTTTCTTCTATCGCCGCCTGCTATGCCAGTCATGCCAGGACCTTCGCTGCGACCGCGGCCTCTATGAATGCGCTCCGGGCCAGCGCAGGGCTGCCGTGACGGGCGATCGCGTCCAAGCATCGTCTCTTGGCCACGGCATATTCTGGACAACCGTTCGCAGGCCAGCGGTGGAGGAGTTCAGAAAGCGCCGCGTCAGGGCCATCGATCCGTTCGCGGAAGCCGTTGCCTGTCCGCACAAATACCGGTGTGTCCCAGGTGACGTGGAAGGCGACGTCGATAACGTTTTCCACAATAGACCTCCTGTTGACGTTCCCAGCGAAACAACGGCGCCGCTGCCAGGTTCCTCAGACTGCAGTTTGGTGCGCTATCGGACGCGTGATCGAGCCATTGGCTTGGAGAATTCTCGGATGGGTTTGGTAAATGCTGATACATCGGAAATAACGATTATCGCACTGCCACTCCATACCCTCAACAGCCTGCCGCCAGCTTTTGGCTTCTAGTTATGGTGTTCCCGCGAAACGCAAGAGCTGACCCCGAAAGCCTACGCACATGGCCGCATCGTGCAGTGGAAAGCCGTGGCCGGCGCAACTGCCTGACGTGACAAACAAGCGCCTTGTTCAGGCGTCCACGAACAACGCGACATCGCCGGGTCAAGAGGATCCCTTCGTTATTTGGATGATCCACATTCCCTGTGAGACGTTGTAACGATTCCGGCTGCCAAATTCTTTGGGGCGAAGACATATTGCATCAGTCCCCGTTCCCTTGCGTGTGGCTCGAAGGTATCTATTGTCGACGAATGCCGGGCGGTTGGGAGTATTTAATGTCGGCAGTGCCGTTCTCAAAGATTTCGACGCCGCTCAACGTGCAGTTCGCTGCAATCGGACTCTTGGCCGTTGCCGCACTGACGACGCAGGGCCTTACTGGACAGGAGAGGCTTGTCTTTGAGTTGCTACTTGCAGCAATTTGGCTGGCCTATATCCTCCAATTGAGCGGCACATTGCTTTCACGGCGACACCGCTTGTCGGGCGGGATGCCGGCCCTCGTGATTGATTTGCTCGCGGTTCTGGTTCCGGCGGCTGCATTCTTGTTCGTTGGGTCCCGTGATCGAGACCTCTATTGCGCCATTTGGCTTCTCAAGCCATTGCGCGACTCGACCTTCTTCAGGCTGCTGGCAAAGGTGGTTGCGAATGAATCGCGCAATCTGCTTGGCGTGACATCTGTCTTCGGCATCGTTCTCTTTGGCGCTGCGTTGGCTGGTTATGTCATCGAGCGAGACGTCCAGCCCGATAAGTTCGGCAGCATTCCGCAGGCGATGTGGTGGGCGGTCGTGACGCTGTCGACGACCGGCTACGGCGACGAGATCCCACAAAGCCTGGCAGGCCGGGTGCTGGCCGGATTGGTGATGATGAGCGGCATCGGCATTTTTGCGCTTTGGGCCGGCATCCTCGCCACCGGCTTCTACGAAGAGGTTCGCCGCCAAGACTTCGTTCGCAACTGGCAATTGGTCGCCGCCGTACCCCTGTTCCAGAAGCTTGGTTCCGCTGCACTGATCGAGATCGTTCGGGCGCTGCGACCGCGCATTGTCCCCGCAGGTGCCGTGATCTGTCGCAAAGGCGATGTTGGCGATCAGATGTTCTTCATTGTCGAGGGGCGGGTCACCGTGGCGACACCCGACCATCCAGTGGAACTCAGTGCCGGAAACTTCTTTGGCGAGATGGCGCTGGTCAGTGGCGATCCTCGCTCAGCGACGGTCAGCGCAGCAACCGAGGTATCGCTGTTGTCGCTCTACGCCGTGGATTTCCAGATATTGTCGAGCAGTAGTCCGGAGATCGCGGAGACAATCCGAAAGACGGCGCTGGAGCGGCGGGGCGGGCCGCCGAAGGAATAATCGATAACCTGATGGCTGCGCATTGCCGCGGCCGGTGGGCATTAGGTGACTGACCCGCCACTGAACTTTCATCGGATTAGAGCCTCAGCGGGTTTTGGTCTGGCGATGGCAGCGCCGATCGCTCCTGATAACAAGTCAAGCTTCGGACCTGTCACGGCATACGACGCATGCCAGGAACATGCTCATTGGACGTGCGTTTTACGGTGAAGGCAATAAAGCGCTGGCCGAACAAACATGGACCGTCGGAATTTCTCGAAAAGCCACGTAGGTGTTCTATGCTTGGTCGCAGCCCTATCAGGCTGCTCCTCTTCCGGTACTGACCAAGTCGCCGCGCAATCAAGAATTATTGCGTCCTGCTCGAATTCTGCCCGCATGGCGCTCACTGGCTGGCACTTGGAGCAGCTACCAGACGCTTATGTACAGCAGACCTTGCAGTCGATGCAGCGCAGTGTCGAAAGTGCTGCTTCTGAAATCGAAACCGTCCAGGGCGACCCTACAAAGCGCGAATTACTGACGAGGTCGGTGAACGACATAGTCAATCTACTTGCGGAAGCGCAAAATCAGGTTGCGCATGGAGATCACGACACCCAAATATCGCTTGGAATTGTGACGAGTGTTGGCGGCTTTCTTGAAATCGGATCGCTGGCGACGGCTGCCCAAGCGGGATCGGCATTTGGTCTTCAGCTCATCTGGGCGATCGTGCTCGGCACGATCTGCATCATTTTTCTTGTTGAAATGGCTGGGCGTTTTGCCGCGGTGAGCGGCCATACGATTTCGGATGGCATCCGTGAGCGGTTCGGTTTCAATTTTTTCCTGCTTCCATTCCTCTCGACTCTGTTGCTCAATCTGATGGTCCTTGCCGCCGAAATAGGAGGCACGGCTGTTGCCCTGGAGCTTGCCACAGGCATTGCTTTTCAGTGGTGGGCGCTCGCCGTTGCGTTCATTGCCTGGTTGTTGCTCTGGAGGGGCACTTTCGGTTTCATCGAGAAAGGCGTTTCCATCCTCGGGTTGGTGACGCTCTGTTTCGTCGTTGCGGCAGTATTGCTTAAACCTGATTTGAAGACGGTGGCCGCCGGTTTTTTGCCAAGCATGCCGCAGCATGACCACGCCAGCTACTGGTTTATGGCCGTCAGCATTCTCGGCGCCTCGATTTCACCCTACCTATTCCTGTTCTATTCATCTGGAGCCGTCGAAGACCGGTGGGACAAAACGTATCTAGGCACCAATCGCATCATCGCAGGACTTGGAATGAGCTTTGGCGGCACAATATCGATCGCCGTGCTGATCGTTGCCGGCCTTGTGCTGGCTCCGAATGGGGTGGATGAAGTTACCGATTACCATCAGTTGCCGACCATGCTCGTCCCCGTGTTTGGCCTTTGGGGATACTGGTTGTTTGTTGCTTCCTTGGGTATCGCCTGTTTCGGCGCGATCCTGGAAGTTGGGTTGCAGCAGGCATACCTGGCGGCTCAGGGACTGGGTTGGAACTGGGGCGAAGACCGCAAACCGAGTGAAGACCCAGGATTCAGTGCTGCCTACACGCTGGCACTTTTGTTTGCGGCCATCCCGATCGCCTTTGGGGTCGATCCGCTAAATCTGACAATTCTGTCCATGGCTTTGACTGCTGCCACGCTTCCGCTGACAGTCGTTCCGTTTCTCTTCCTGATGAATGATGAGCGATATGTTGGAAAACATGGGAACGGCATTATTTCTAATTCGGCAGTCGTCTTGATCATTCTCCTGGGCTCTGTCCTGGCGATTGTGACCATCCCGCTGGAGCTGCTCGGAGGCACGTGATGGATTTGCTGCATGATGTTCTGGACAAGCAACTGGTCGACCGCGACGGCGTGAAGATGGGCAAGGTAGACGGCATCGTCGCCGAACTGCGCCAAGATGGCCCTCCCCGCGTGGTCGCGATAGAAGTCGGCGCTATTGCGATGGCCGGTCGACTTGGTCACCGACCACAGCGATGGATAACTTGGTTTGCCACCAAACTTGGCGGTGAGCGACACTCCAGACCCCATCGCGTGGCGTGGAGCGCTGTCCACAGGATTGGGATTGATGTTCAGTTGAACGCGGCCGTGAGAGACACCGCGATTTTTGACTGGCAAGACTGGCTGCGAGAAAGAGTGGTGGGTAAAATTCCCGGAGCCTAAAATGGTGGAGATCAATATCGAATTGCTTCTGGGCCGGGCCGTCTCATCGAGAGCGGGCAAAACGATTGGCCATATCGAAGCGATACGGGCCGAACAAGACGGGCCAGATCTTGTTATAACCGAGTTCCATGTCGGCCTATACGCCGCCATGGAGCGAATGTCTGCATCGCCATTAGGTATAGAGCTACTTGATCTTTTTCACCTCCGCCGCAGGCATTGCGGCTATCGCATACGCTGGAATCAAATCGAACTCGGCAAAGCCGAGTTGAGGCTGCTTTGCGACGAAACGGAACTTGCCCCGCTGGACGGTAGCCATTTGAAGAAATAGCCGTTGCAGTGTCAGCCGGCATAACCGCATCTGTCGATGGCAGCTTCCGACCACGACGATGGCGACAGGACTCACTATCGAGCGAGCAGGCACGATCATCGGACTCAACCTCCGCCACCTTCTCGGGCTTCACTATTCCGCAAAATGGACGACAGCCTTTCTATGCCCGTTCACAGCGATGACGGGCATTACACGGCAGACAGCGCACACCACGGTCGACAAGTTGAGAACCGATTTGGGGGCCACGCCGCTGGGGCGCAAGAACCTGATGTTCGTTCAGCAGCCAGTTTCGAGGACGGACCCACTATGCGGTTTTCGGTTCGCTTTAAATGAAGCCCGTGACCGGAACGATCACCTCATCCGCGGGTTACGCACGTGCAGCGATATGAAAGCGCCGATGACCGTCGAAGGCAAGATCGATCCGTCGTTCGTTGTTACGTACCGCATCGGTCTCGAAGAGGGGCGGGACGCCTCTTAGAGAAGTCCAACGGATGCGCAAACCGTCATTCGTCCGAACGGCCGGTCCCCGCCCACGTCGTGGATGGTCACATCCGGCCAGCATAGGCCAACAAAGGCAAAGAGATGTCATTCGGTGGTTTCGAACTACGAACCATAGATGTGGATGCGGGTCGCATTCGACTTCGCACCGGAGGACATGGGCCGCCCGTCCTCCTCCTCCACGGCCACCCGCGCACGCACATGACCTGGAGCAAGGTGGCAGATCTGCTAGCACCGTCGTTCATGGTCATCTGTCCGGATCTTCCCGGCTTCGGGGAGTCCTACGTGCCGCCGGATTCTTCCGATAGTCGCTACTCGTCGAAAGAAGCGAAAGCGGCGGCCATGGTGGAACTCATGAGCCGGTTGGGCCATGATGAATTCTTCCTTGTCGGGCACGATCGCGGAAGCCTGACGGCATTTCGCATGGCAATGAACTATCGTCAGGCTGTTCGCAAATTGATCCTAGTCGATTGTCTGCCTGTACTCGAACATCTTGAGCGGGCCGATTGGAAGTTTGCTCGAGACTGGTATCACTGGTTCTTCTTCGCCCAGCCCGACAAGCCCGAACGCGTGATCTCTGCCGATCCGGAAGGATGGTACGATAAGCTTTCGCCGAGCCTTATGGGAGAGGAAGCCTATGCGGATATCCTAGCGACCATCCGTCGTCCCGAGGCGGTTCACGGTATGATGGAAGACTACCGCGCCGGGATTCGGATCGACCACCTCCATGACAGGGCGGATCGCGAGGCCGGGCGGAAAGTCGGCTGCCCGATGCTTTGTCTCTGGTCGTCGCAGGACGATCTCGAACAAATCTATGGCAATCCGGTTGCGATCTGGAGGAACTGGGCGAGTGACGTCTGCGGCTACGGCATCGACAGCGGACATCACGTGGCCGAAGAAAACCCAGGCGATCTTACGAAAGCGATCGTCGGCTTCTTAAATGGGTAGGCGGGATGTCGACAACGCTCGATCCGAATCTTGGACGTCAGTCGCTATCAACGAGCCGGTTTGTCAATAGAAGTCCCCGCCGCTGCGGGGTTTTTTTGCTGTCCGCCATAGGGACCTTTTTGCGCCGCCAACGTTGTCTTGCTAACAAAACAGCAGAGTGAGATGTCATCGACGACGTTTTCCGCGGCTTTGGCTCCGGCCTGCCAACCTTCGGGAGCGGTTCCGCCTTCAGTGCCGGCTGGCCGAGCGTCGAGATCTCCGACACCGACAAGGAGATCAAGGTGACCGCCGAGGTGGGCCTTGAAGAAAAGGACATCTTTAGCGTTACCTCCTCGCGGAGACATCCGGCGGAGCAAAATCGAAGCGGCGACCCAGAACCGTCGCTGCGCATCTACCGATCGCCGCCGCGGCGGCAGAAATCGCCACATCTTCAGCGGTTACTTGCGGCAAGCCCGCAGAGATGTTTTCTTATCATCGTGCGAAACTCGCCGAATGTGTGGAACCCCATGTGCCGCACAAGTCGATGGACGGTTGTTGGAGAAACGCGGCAACGGCGCGCAACCGCGGCAGCACTTTCAAACGCCGTTATGTCAGGTCTTTCCATAATCTCCCTTGCGACGCGTTCGAGACTGACGGGAAATATCAAGCGCCGGCTGGCGATCAGGCGCTTCAGCTCTTGCAGTGTTGCGGGAGGAGGAGACTTCCGATCCTTTAGCATTGCAAGCACTTTCGAAAGAGCTGCCTTCACGCAATCTCAGTCGAAGTCTGCGCAGAGGCAGCGCCTGACTAAGATGCACGAGATGAAATCGGACGCGTTTTCGTCACTAGATCGCCTGCGGCTTGAAGTCGCTCGCTGCGACCGGCATCACGCCCTGCAAAAGAGCAACGGACTTCTCCAGCCCTTCTAGGCTGTTCAGAAGCACGTCCTCATGCTCGATGGAGAGCCAGCCATCGTAACCGGCCATCTTCAGCCTGTAGCAAAACTGCCGCCACCATTCTTCGCCATGGCCAAATCCCAGCGTGATGTAGGACCAACTGCGCGCCGGGATGTCCATCAGGCTGCCGTTCTCCAGAAGGCTGGTGACGGCCTGCTTCGGCCCGTTGAGGAAGGTGTCCTTGGCATGCACGTGGTAGACGGCGTCGCCGAGCGCTTCTGCGGCCACAAGAGGATCGGCACCCAGCCAGAAGAGATGTGACGGATCCAGATTCGCACCGACGACCGGGCCGACGGCTTCGCGAAGCTTCAACAGCGAAGGCACATTATAGACGCACTGGTTGCCGTGCAGTTCCAACGCGATGCGTTCCACACCGTGATCCCTGGCGAGCGCCACGATCTCGGTCCAGTACGGGAGGAGCTTCTCCTCCCACTGGTAGCGAAGGATCGCCTGCGTTTCCGGCGGCCACGAGGAAACCACCCAATTCGGCATGGTGTCGGTAGCATTCCCGGCTGGAAGTCCTGACATCGCGCAAACGGTCTTAATGCCCAGCTCGCCCGCTGCGCGGATTGTATCCTCAAGACCCTGCCCCTGGGCAGGATCGGTCGGATGCAGCGGATTTCCGTTGGCGTTCAAACTGATCACTTCCAGTTCGCGGTCGGCGAAAGCTCTGAGGAATGATTTCTGCGCATTCTTGTCCCGCAGGATCGTCGACAGATTGAAATGCGGCGCCGTCGACCAGCCACAGGTATTGACCTCGACTCCGGAGACCCCCAGCCTTCGAGCGTGATCGAGCATCGCCTCGAAGGGCAGTCCACCGAGGCTGTCTGATACGAATCCCAGTTTCATGCGTAAAACTCCGGTTTGGCGATCATTTCCACGGGTATCTTGCGGCCGTCGTTCAAGGCTCTGACGCCGGCCTCGGCGACCTTTGCGGCGCAGTATCCATCCCAACTGCTCGAGGCGATGTTCGGGAATACTCCGGTTTCAACGAAACGAAGGAAGGCGCGGTTCTGACGACGATAGGCTTCGGCATAGCGCCCACGCCAATCAGCGTCGTAGCTTGTACTCTGGCCGAGTTCCCGGTCGACGCGAGTGTAGTTCACGGCGTTCATGGCAATAGTCGCCTTCTCCCCAACCAGTTCGGCGCGGACGTCGTATCCGTAGGCTGCGTTGTTGTTGATCTCGATATTGACGAGCTGTTCGTCCGCCGTTTCGAGCACCATATAGACCGGTGCGACCAGCGAGTCGGAACGCTTCGGCTGGAAGGCGGAGATCGATACGTATTCGGTGTCGAGGACGTGGCGGACGACATCGAACTCGTGCGGGGCGGAATTGGTGATCGCCATCGCTCCGGTGAAGTCTGAGGCGGGCGTTGCGACATTTCGATGAAAATTGTGCATCATCAAGGCTCGGCCAATCGCACCGTGCTCTAGAGCCCGCTTCATTTCGACATAGGACTGATCGAAGCGGCGCATGAAGCCGAGCATGATGAACTTCGATCCCGAGGCTTCTTCCGCCTGCATGATCTCCACGCATTCTTGCGAGGACTGCGACAGCGGCTTTTCGCAGAGAGCCCGTTTGCCGGATTTTATGCAGGAGAGCGACAAGGGCGCGTGGGTGAAATCGGGGCTTGCGATAATAACCGCATCCACGTCCGGACGAGCGGCGACCCGGTCGGGATCAGAGTCGACATCATGGGCGTTGTAGGCGTCTGCCACTCTGCGGGCGCGGTCTGCATCCATGTCGCAGACGACCTGGAGGTGCGCCCCAGGCAGATCTTCGGCGACGATACGCGCGTGGTCGGCTCCCATCAGTCCCGCCCCGATGACGGCGATCCTTACTGTCATTTCGATAATTCCTGTCGTTTGGAGAACCAGCGATTTGCGGCTTGCAAGCACTGCTCCTGGCGGGAAACGCGTGCCGGGAGCCCCATCCCGGCACGCACCCTTGGGAGGGCTTACTTCTTTGCGTATTGGTCAACGTTGTCCTTGGTAATCGAAGCGAACGGCACCAGCTTTTCGGCCGGAGCATCCCCTCCCTTTTTCAGGCCTTCCACGACGTCGAAGGCGGCCTTGGCCTGGCCTGCTGCGTCCTGGAAGATGGTCTGCGACATGGTGCCGGCCTTGATCGCATTCAGAGCATCGGCCGTGCCATCGACACCCGAGATCATCACGCCCTTGAGTCGGTCAGCGCCCTGAAGTGCTTCCAGCGCGCCGAGCGCCATCTGGTCGTTGGCTGCGACGATTGCATCGAACTTCGGAAAGCTTTGGATCCAGTCTTCCGTGACCTTCATGCCTTCTGCGCGGTCGTAATTGGCCGAGAGGCTGGCGAGCGTGGTCACGTCAGAACGGCCGAGCGCATCCTCGAAGCCCTTCTTGCGCTCCTGTGTGTGCGAAAGCCCCGGCGTGCCTTCGAGGTAGAGGATCTTGGCGTCCTTCGGCAGGTGTTCTTTCATGTACTCACCCTGAAGGCGGCCGGCATCGATATTCTTCGAGCCGACGAACGTGTACTTGCCGCCCGCCGATTGGATGCCGAGAGCGATGACGGGAATGCCGGCCTGATTCGCCTTCTCGACGCCCGGTACGATGCCTTGGTAGTCGACCGGCACGACGACGATCGCATTGACTTTCTGCGCAATGAAGTTGTCGATCTGATCAAGCTGCTTGCTGACGTCGTTGTTCGCGTCGGAGAAATTCACTTCGACTGCTGGATCGGATTTCGACGCTTCGATGAAGGCGTTTTTGCGTGCCATGACGAAGACATCTGTATCCGCCATGTTGGCGTAGCCGACGACGAACTTGTCGGCGGCGAATGCGGTGCTGGTGGAGATGGCAGCAACAGATATGGCGCAGGCGAGAGCAAGTTTGGAAATGGCTTTCATTGGGTCCTCCCATTGAGTTTCAGGTTCATTCCGGATGCGGGAAATCCCGCCGACAAAGAGGTGGTTCGGAAGCAGGCGCCGGCCCGCCGAAGAACGTCGTCATGCCTTCTTTTTGCTGCGGGCTGACTTGGTCCAGACGTCGAGGATCACGGCGATCGCGATGATCAGACCCTTGATGATCTGCTGCCAGTAGGAGCTGACATTCATGAGATTGAGCATGTTGTTGATGACGCCGATGATCATCGAGCCGATGATCGTGCCGGTGATGGTTCCGGTACCGCCCATCAGGCTGGTGCCGCCGACGACGACAGCGGTGATCGCATCGAATTCGTAGCCGACGCCGCCGGCCGGCTGACCGGAGTTGATGCGAGACATGAGGACGATGCCTGCGACCGCGCACAGGATGCCGTTGAAGATGAAGGCCTTCACGACGATGCTGTCCGGATTGATGCCGGAAGCGCGGGCGGCACGCTCGTTACCGCCGACCGCATAGACATATCGGCCGAACTTGGTCTTGTTGAGAAGAATCCAGGAGACAATGACGACGGCCGCGAGAATGATCACGGAAATCGGCACTGGGCCGAGCGAGCCCTGGCCGATCACTTTGAAGTCGCCTAGTCCCGTCACCGGCGAACCGCCGGTGTAAAGCAGCACAGCGCCGCGTGCGACCGTCGTCATCGCCAATGTCATGATGAATGACGGGATTCGGAAGAAGGTTACGACGAAGCCGTTGATGACGCCGGTGACGATCCCGACCGCAACACCGGCGGCGACCGCCAGAACGACGCTTCCGGTCATCGCCATAACGCTGGCCGCCAAGACGCCGCAGAGCGCTAGAACAGATCCAAGCGAGACATCGATATGCCCCAGAATGATGATGAAGGTAACGCCGCAGGCAAGCAGGCTCACCACGACGACCTGGCGCAGGACGTTGGTCAGGTTGGCCTCCGTCAGGAACGTCGGGCTCAAGATCGAGGCAAGGACGCAGATGCCTGCGAAGATCAGGATTGTGCCGTACTTGCGATAGATCTGGGAAAAGCTCATGCTCCGAGAGCCTGAGATGACCTGGCCTTCTCGTTTCGCGACCGCGTCTGCGCGTTCGATGCTCATCAGTGTCCTCCCGTGGCGAGGCGCATGATGTTTTCCTGATTGGCCTCGTCTCTTGTCAGTTCGCCGGTGACCCGACCTTCGCTCATCACCACCACGCGATCACTCATGCCGAGGATCTCGGGCAGCTCGGATGAGATCATGACGATTGCGAGCCCCTGGCGAGCGAACTCGGTCATCAGCCTGTGAATTTCGGATTTGGAGCCGACGTCGATGCCGCGCGTCGGTTCGTCGAGGATGAGCAGCTTCAGATCTCCCAGCAGCCATTTGGCCAGAACGATCTTCTGTTGATTGCCGCCGCTGAGGTTCTCCACGATCATTGCCGTATCGGGCGTCTTGATCTGGAGCATCTTGATCATACGCTGGGCGGCGGTCTCTTCCTGCCGCTCGGTGATGAAAAGGCCGGACGCGAATTTTTTGAGGTTCGCAAGCGAAATGTTTTCGCCGACGGACCGGCAAAGCACCAGGCCTTCCGCCTTGCGATCCTCCGAGACCATGGCGATGCCGTTGGCGATGGCATCCTTCGGAGACCTGAGCTTCAGCGGTTTTCCATCCAGGCGGATGACGCCCGCATCCGCGGCGTCCAAGCCGAAGATGACGCGAGCGACCTCCGTCCGCCCGGCACCGATCAGGCCGGAAAGGCCGACGATCTCGCCGGCACGCACCTCGAAGCCGACATTTTCGAAAACGCCGCCACGAGAGAGGTTCTCGACGGAAAGGACGATCTCGCCGAGCGGCACCTCCTCTTTAGGGAATATGCTGGAGATGGTGCGGCCCACCATCTGAGAAATCAGCTTTGCCGGCTCGTATTCGCTCGCCGGCGCGGCTGCGACGAACTGGCCGTCACGCATCACGGTGATGTCGTCGGCGATCTGGAAGATCTCGTCCATCTTGTGGGTGATGTAGATGATCGCGACGCCTGCTGCTTTTAGATCTGCGATCTGTCTGAAGAGCATCGCAACTTCGGTGTCGCTGATGGCCGACGTCGGTTCGTCCATGATCACGAGAGAGGCCTTGCGCGAAATCGCCTTGACGATCTCGATGAGTTGCGTCGTCGCGATCGACAGGTCGCGCATCTTCGTTTTGGGGCTGTATTTAAGGCCCAGACGATCGAGGAGCGTCTGGGTTTCAGAATTCATCCGATCAAAATCGACGAACCGGGACAAAACGCCCGTCTGGCCATAAGTGGGCTCGCGGCCGAGAAAGATGTTTTCGGCGATGGTCATGTCGAGCACCGGGCTGAGTTCCTGGTGGATCATCGAAATCCCTCGTTCCAGCGCGCCGGCAGCGCTCTGGTGATCGAGCTTCTCGCCCCTGAAAAAGATCTCTCCACCGTCAATTGCGTAGATGCCGCTCAGGATCTTCATGAGCGTCGACTTGCCCGCGCCATTCTCCCCGACGAGGACATGCACCGTGCCGGCACGCACCTTCAGGCTCATGTCATCGAGCGCGAGAACACCAGGGAATGCCTTGGTGATCGACCGCATTTCAAGAACGAAGGCGGCTTTGCTATCTATAGGCGTGCGATCGCCTTCGCCGCCCGAAAGCGGCGCCACCTTTTGAAAGGTCGCAGACATGAGAGTATTTCCTCCAGATGAGAGAGCTCTCCCAAGCTCTCCTGCCAAGCTGGCATTTGCTGGACGATGAAATCGCGAAAATTACCCAATCTTTCAACGAACGGGTAGATTTTTCTCCCAAAAACTCTCATAAAAGACATCAGCTAATGAGAGGTTTCTGATGTCTCGCCCCACGATCCCCGACCTGGCGAAGGCCGCAAATGTGAGCATTTCAACGGTCGATCGCGTGCTGAACGGTCGCGATCCAGTGCGTCCACAGACGGCCGAGCGGGTTCTCAACGCCGCCCGCCAGATCGGCTTTCATGGGGCGACAGCCATCGCTCGCCGACTTGAGCACGACAAGCCGGTGATCAAATTCGGCTTTCTTCTCAAGCAGTCTCACCGCAAGCTTTATCAGATGTGGAGCGACATTCTCGTCGCGGCGACCGAGGCATTTCCCAACGCCCATGGAAGGGCCATCGTTAGATTCATGGACGATCTTGCGCCTGACAAGGCTGCCGAGGCGATCTACGCTCTCAGTCGCGAAGCCGATGTCATTGGAATGATCACCTCCGACCATCCGCAGGTGAACCACGCCGTCGATGGTCTGGCGTCGGAAAACATTCCGGTCGTGACGATGATTTCCGACATTTCCACCGCCTCTCGTGCGGGATATGTCGGCAACGACTGCATAAAAAAGGGCCGTACGGCCGCATGGTTCATCGCCGGGCTGAATAACGACGGCGGCAAGGTTGCCGTCTTCGTCGGCAGTCACCGATATCTCGCCCAGGAGCTGAATGAAATGGGCTTTCGATCCTACTTCCGGGAGAGCGCGCCCGGATTCCAGATGCTGGAGACGGTTGCGACCCTTGAAGACCCCGAAATTGCCTATGAGGCGACGCGCCGCCTTCTGCAGACCGAGCCGAATTGGGTCGGACTCTACGTTGCCGGCGGCGGGATCACGGGTGTGATGCGAGCCCTGCGAGAGGATGGTGGGCCGGCAGCCAGACGCCTCGTGGTCATAGCACACGAGCTCACGAACGAAACGAGAGCCGGTCTTGCTGAGGGGCTGATCAGGGTTGTCCTGTCTCATCCGGCAAAGCTGCTGGGAGAAACCCTGGTGCGCGCCATGGCGGAAGCTCTCGATACCGGCCGATCGCCAACAGTTTCGCAACACATTGTGCCGTTCGACTTTTACACTGCCACAAATATTTGAAATTTCCGCGAAAGGGCTGTTAAGGCGCGTCGAGCAAATCGGATTCGCCGTGGGTAGCGAGGAGTTTCCGCCGTTCTCACCGACCCAGGCCTGCGCCCTCCGGTAAGCTGTTGCAGGCCTTGAAGGGATACGAACTGCCGACCCGTGATTATTTGCCCCACCACGCCCCCGTTCGACCTTTGGGATGAATTCAAGAGGCTGTTGAGTTTGTGCTTGCATAATCAGCAAGCATCTCTATATTTGCTAGCATGAACAGCAAGCAGAGAAAGACTCTCGCGGCGGTCTTCAAGGACCCTGTCTCGGGAACCATTGAATGGGCCGCTATAGAGAATCTGCTTGTGGCTGCCGGAGCCGACCTCATTGAGGGGAACGGATCCCGGGTTAAGTTTGAAAAAGACGGGATCATTGCAAGCTTCCACAGACCACATCCGGCCAAGGAAGCAAAGCGTTATCAGGTGCGCGATGCTCGCGAGTTCCTGATGCAGATTGGAGTAACGCCATGAACATCATGACCTACAACGGATATCACGCTCGCATCGAATTCGACGCTGAGGACGATGTGTTTTTCGGAAGGATTGCAGGTATATCCGATGTAATCGGCTTTCACAGTGATAGTGTCGCTGAACTCAAGAAAGCCTTCCATGAGGCAGTCGATGACTACCTGGAGACCTGCAGGAAAATCGGCAAAGAGCCTCAGCGACCCTATTCTGGGAAGATGATGTTTCGTGTCGCTCCCGAAGTCCATCGCCGAGCAGCTCTTGCTGCTGAGCTTTCGGGAAAGAGTCTGAACCAGTGGGCAGAAGAGGTGCTGGGAGAGGCGGCCGACCATTATGCCGAGGCGCGCCTGCCGGCGTAGTTCCCTTCACAGTACCACCCATCGGCGTGTCCGATGAATTGGTGTTCCTTCGATCCATTATGCGATCTTCTTCGCCCAGAACGTGAACACAACGGCAACAAGCCGGACGCCTCGAAAACCCTCGCCGTGCCAGAACCGCTGGCCCCGCTATTTCAGTGTCAGTGGCGTAAAGGGTATTTATGGAACTGGATCCAATATCGGCATGCCAACCGGGAGTCGGTTGAACTGGACTAAAGAGGCTCGGTTTCGACGTGCAGGTGGAGCTCACGGGAAATACCTTCACGCCTTCAATACGCTCGCCTTGTAAATCGCTTCAATCGTTTTCCCAAGGCTGGCGTCGAACTCCGCGTCGCTCATCGTAACCCGCAGATCTTCCGTCAAAAAAGCTTGAACAAGGTTGGGAATCCCCGGTTCCGAGGGGCGCCGTCATTCCATCCTGAACCTGACGTGGCAGGTCGTGCAGGTCTGGAGCATAAGGTGGAACGCGTGTTCGGCCGGCATCGCCGACAGCTTCTGCTCGTTGCGAACGTGTGTGCCGAGCGGGCCGCCGCCCATGGCCTCTCCGGGCTTCATGCGCATGCTGGCGGTCATTGGTCCGGGGTTGTTCTCCGCGGCGGCGTCCAGCGCGATGGCGTAGTCGCGGAGGTCGTTCGCGATGCGGTCGAACCGCTCGCGCTCCTTAAGGATGTTCGGCTTGGCCTTCGACTGCGGGCTGGCGGCCTCGGACGCGAAATGTCCCGAGAGAACGGCCCCCGACCTGTCGCGGATGGTATCGGCGGCCCACTTGAACTCACCGGCCTTGTAACTCGCCGGATCCCTGAACATGCCGGAGATCGTCTTCGCAGCGGCGGCCATGGCCTTCATGTCCGCCTGCCGAAGGCCGACGACGTCATCCGCGGCCGGCGACGCGATTGCCGCCATCGCGACTGCTCCCACGACGGAGAGTGGCCAGAACCTGTTCATGCAAGTGTTCTGTCTCATAAACGCTGCGTTCCGAATCGGGCCCCATGCCTTTTGCTACGGATATCCGTTGCCTCATCGGATATTCGTTCTCATCTGGGCCGCAAGAAGGCGGGCGCCCTCTCGATCACGCTGCCATCTTGCGGCAGCTCTCGGCGCAACGGCGGCAGGCGTCGACGCAGCTCTGCATGTCGCCGATCCGTTCGCAGTCGTCGGCGCACTGGGCGCAGATTTCGGCGCATTCCCGGCAGACGTGCTTGTGGTGATCCGAGCCGATCAGCATGAAATGCGCAGAGGTCCGGCAGATCTCCGCGCAGGCCATCATCAGCTTGAAGTGCGGGGGCTTCGTGTGCTCCCCGTCCATTTCCAGGCAATGGCCCATGGCCATCGACAGGCATTCGCCGTAGCAGGCCAGGCAGTTGTCGATGCAGGCCTTCATTTCAGTCGACATGTGATGCATGGCAAAACCTCCTACTTAGCTTCCCTGTCCACCCACTTGGACATCTTTTCGATCTCCTTTTTCTTGGCATTGATGATCTTCTGGGCCATCTGCTTGGCCTCTTCGTTGTCACCGAACTTAAGCTCGGCCTCCGACATGCTGATCGCGCCCATGTGGTGGGCGATCATGCCGCAGACGAAGGAGACGTCGGCGTCCTTCTTCATCATCCCCTGCATCATGTTTATGTGCATGTCCTTCATCCCATCCATGCCGATGCCAGAGCCACCAGGGCGCCATGCGAAAAGCCTTCGAGTGCTAGAATGAATACGATCGCCTCGAGGTCCGGCTTTAGGCGCTGTACTGCCGCGATCCAGACGGCAGTTTGATCGAGTTTTCGTCTTACGCGGGACAATAAGGTACGGCTGCGTCTCTTTGATGTGTAGACGGATTGTCGCCGCCTGTCTTTGGCGATCGAGATGCTGACATGCTGGTCGGCCCTGCCGTTCTTTCCGTTCGCTTTCGATCAACGCCGCCATGCGTGGAGCACGTAGAACAGAGAAAACGCCGCCAGCGCAGCTCCTATGGTGACGGGACCGGCAGACAACGAGTACCCGCTTATCACAGCACCGACAATCGTCGAACCCCGAACCGCACCCTATTGTATAAACAGGGTCAGCGTCGCAGTTGCCACGAGCCGGGTGCGATAACGACCGAGAAAGCCCCGAAATCCGCCGGCATCTTCGGGTTGCATTTCGTCCAAATCGTTCGGGCTCGCCATGTTACCAGCAAGAATTGTTGCCTACCGCAGCGCCGGCATGAGCTGGCCTTTCATGGATCGGCCACCACTATCTTGATCAATGGACAGATCGACTGATGACTCGATGGGGGTAGGCGGCCTTGAACTGCGCCATCATCGCGCTGGCCTGCTGCAGCACACGTTCGGTCTTCTCAGGATTATCGCGAGCAAGTTCGTCAGCATTGACCCGCATTGCTTCTGCCATACTGGCGGACATCATTGCGAACTTCCCTTCTCCGTAGACAAGAGCCTCTTTTGAGGCGGTCTCAAGCCATCTGGCAAAGTCGACGATGATCTCTTCCCGTTCAGCGATGCCAACACTCTTGATGATGTTGATATTCTCTTCCATGCAGGTTTCACTCCAAACACAATCGGCGTACAAACCGAGTTCAACGCCTCGGGCGGTCGGAGAGCTAGGAAGCGGAAAAATCAAATTCAAGAGTTCACTGAAGCTTGAACTCGCCCTCGACACGGCGCCATTCATTCGGACCGATCAGCCGTTGGTGGCTGTAGCGGACGGAGTGGAGAGGCCCGTCGAGGCTGTCGCGCCAGAAGTCCAGGAACTTGTGCATCTCCGGAAAATCAGGTGCAAGATCGTAGTCCTGCCAAACGTAGGTCTGCAGGACGGATTCGAAATCAGGAATGCGGTAGAGGATATGCGCGGTGGTCAGTCCATAGCCGTTAAGCTGACGCTCGAAATCCGACGAGAATTGCATGCTTCATCTCCGTTTCATAATACTGCCGAAGGTGACGCAAAAGCTTGCAGCCATCAACGGTTTTCTAAACCCTTCGATGCTGTTTATAGTTCCTTACCAATATGTTAGCAGCCGCCGGCGTCGAGTGCTAATTTTTCTCGTCAGCCCTCTTGAAATTGAAAAAAGCCGAAAATAAATTTTGCCCGCGAACGCTCGATGAGGTTCGCCCCGCCCGGACTGGTCATCCGGTCCGGCCCGGGTCTTCAACGTCATCATTTTTGCTCAACGGAGGAAAACATGTCGTTCCGACCGCTTCATGATCGCATTCTCGTTCGCCGGGTCGACTCCCAGGAAAAGACCAAAGGCGGCATCATCATTCCCGATACCGCGAAAGAAAAGCCTTCCGAGGGCGAGGTCGTCGCGATCGGTACTGGCGCTCGCAACGAGGCCGGCCAGATCCAGGCGCTCGACGTGAAGGCTGGCGACCGGATCCTGTTCGGCAAATGGTCTGGCACCGAGATCAAGATCAACGGTGAAGATCTGCTGATCATGAAGGAAAGCGACGTTCTGGGCATTATCGAAGCCCATGCCGAAAGGAAGATCGCCGCCTGAGGCGACTTTCCACAAACTCCATATCATCAGTCAAATAGCTGCCTATTGAGGAGTTACAAAAATGGCTGCAAAAGAAGTAAAATTCAACACCGACGCCCGTGAACGCATGCTGCGTGGGGTCGATGTGCTTGCCAATGCCGTGAAGGTCACCCTCGGCCCTAAGGGCCGCAACGTCGTCATCGACAAGTCTTTCGGCGCGCCGCGAATCACCAAGGACGGCGTTTCCGTCGCCAAGGAGATCGAGCTGGAAGATAAGTTCGAGAATATGGGCGCCCAGATGCTGCGCGAGGTAGCGTCGAAAACCAACGACCTGGCCGGCGATGGTACCACCACCGCAACCGTACTCGCTCAGGCGATCGTCAAGGAAGGTGCCAAGGCGGTCGCTTCCGGGATGAACCCGATGGACTTGAAGCGCGGCATCGATCTTGCCGTCGACGCCGTCGTCAAGGAACTGAAGACCAACGCCCGCAAGATCACTAGCAATTCCGAAATCGCCCAGGTCGGTACGATCTCGGCAAACGGCGATTCCGAGATCGGCCGTTATCTTGCCGAGGCGATGGAAAAGGTCGGCAACGAAGGTGTTATCACCGTCGAAGAAGCCAAGACTGCCGAAACCGAGCTTGAGGTCGTCGAAGGCATGCAGTTCGACCGCGGCTATCTTTCCCCCTACTTCGTCACCAATCAGGACAAGATGCGCGTCGAGCTCAACGATCCCTATATCCTGATCCACGAGAAGAAGCTCTCGAACCTGCAGGCGATGCTGCCGGTTCTCGAAGCAGTCGTGCAGTCTGGCAAGCCGCTGCTGATCATCGCAGAAGACGTCGAAGGCGAAGCGCTTGCGACCCTCGTGGTCAACAAGCTGCGTGGCGGTCTGAAGATTGCCGCCGTCAAGGCTCCGGGCTTCGGCGACCGCCGCAAGGCAATGCTGGAAGACATCGCCATCCTGACCGGCGGCACTGTCATCTCCGAGGATCTCGGCATCAAACTCGAAAACGTCACGCTGAACATGCTGGGCCGGGCCAAAAAGGTAGCGATCGAAAAGGAAAACACCACCATCATCGACGGCGTCGGCTCCAAAGCCGAGATTGACGGACGTGTTGCCCAAATTCGGGCGCAGATCGAGGAAACCACCTCCGACTACGACCGTGAGAAGCTGCAGGAACGGCTCGCCAAGCTAGCCGGCGGTGTTGCTGTCATCCGCGTCGGCGGCTCCACCGACGTCGAGGTCAAGGAGAAGAAGGACCGCGTTGACGATGCGCTGCATGCGACCCGCGCCGCCGTCGAGGAAGGCATCCTGCCGGGCGGTGGAGTCGCGCTGCTTCGCGCCGTCAAGGCTCTCGACAACCTCATCACGGAAAACCAGGACCAGAAGGTCGGTATCGAGATCGTCCGGCGCGCGATCGAAGCGCCCGTTCGCCAGATCGCCGAAAACGCCGGTGCGGAGGGTTCCGTCATCGTCGGCAAGCTCCGCGAGAAAGCCAACTTCTCCTTCGGCTGGAACGCCCAGACCGGCGAGTATGGCGATCTCTACGCGCAAGGCGTGATCGACCCCGCCAAGGTCGTCCGTACGGCGCTCCAGGACGCCGCCTCCGTCGCTGGTCTGCTGGTGACCACGGAAGCGATGATCGCCGAGAAGCCAAAGAAAGAAACTGCACCGGCGATCCCCGCTGGCGCCGGCATGGACTTCTAAGGGTCACTGTGGCTCGTCCCACCGTATGGGACGAGCCGTTATTGAGGAAGGTGAAGCACATGGTTCAAGCAAGGATTAAGCACTCACCCGAGCCATTCTACTCGAACGACCTTGCGGTCTGCCAGAAAGTCGTCGACGAAATCCAATCGAGCGCCGGGTTCGTCAAGAAGTCGGAAGAAGCTGACCGCATATCAACCATCCTCGTGGAACTGTACCGGCAGCGCGTCCACGACCCCGATCATCCCAGAACGATGGTTCGGGCGGCGCGACGGCTCTTCGAGAAAAGTCCGCTCCAAGCGGCTTGAACATATAGTGCAATAACATCCATAGATTCGATATCAGTGGAGCTAGACGATGAGAAAGGAAAACACAAACTCCTCTGCCCCAATGGAAGCCGCAGCGGCGATCAGCGCTGCGCATCTGCTTCATCCGGCCACGCAGTTCACCCATCCACGCGATGTGCTTTACACCGAGCATATCAGCAAAGACGAGAAGCCAGCCATTCTCGCTTCATGGGCCTCCGACGTCTTTGCTGTCGAGTCCATTCCATCCCTTCGACTTTATCCCGGCACGGATAAAGCCGTGTCCTACGACGACATCATCGACGCTTTGAAGATCCTGGATAAGGATAGTGAAGCAAGCGTCGAACGCGTGTCCGCTCGCTCCGCTGTACCCAGACGCCACCGCCGCAATCCGCGAACGCGCCGATTTGGCGGGCTCGGCCTGTGCAGCTATTGGAAAGAAGAACGTCGCCGACAACCATTCGAGATATAAACACTTCGCATCCGCCGCGTGCCTCTAGAGGACGCGAGCTTGATTTTTGCCGTCGACTCTTTGCTCAATTGAGGAGGTTTTGCCGATGAAGATCGCTCAGATCGCACCGCTCGCCGAAAGCGTTCCGCCCAAGCTTTAGGGTGGGACCGAGCGCATTGTTTCCTATCTCACCGACGCACTCGTCGCACAAGGTCACGACGTCACACTTTTTGCCAGCGGAGATTCGATCACCGCCGCGAAGCTGGTGTCCTGCAGATGTGGCGCTCCGTCTTAATCCTGCCGTCAAAGATCACCTGCCGCATCAGGTTGTGATGCTGGAGGAAATTCGCCGGCGGGCGCGCGAATTCGATGTGCTGCAGCCGCAGCGCCCCTCCTTCTACTCCAGTGCTGTCTCGGCCTCGACTTCGAGCCCAATGCCCAGATCATAAGCTTCAACGAGCCGCAACTGCCCTCGTTCCTGGATGAGGTGATCCTGCGACACCTGCAGGTCGCAAGCGGCTCCGCCGATGTTGCGATACGTCGCTCTGGACGAAGCGTCGTTGTAGACACCCTCGGGCGCCGGGGCGAGGTTCGCGTGCTGACCACCGCTTAGGCGAGGCCGCTTCCACACAGGCACCTTGCTAGTCCAACTCCTCCTCGTCTGAGACCAGAAGGTCGATCAACAAGGCGGTTCTACCCGTCGGCAGAGGCCGCCGTTCACCCATCAACGCTTCGTCGCTGTTGGTCCACGCGAACGCTTCGGCCAGTTCGGCTTGGTTGGCACCAGTTGCCACCACATCAGCTATCAAAGTTTCGTCGACAGGTCCGAGGATAGCGATGACGTCTTCGGAGGTCATTGTCATACCCTTTGCTCCTTCTGTTTGCCTCACCGGAATCTGGTGACCCGAGCAAAAAAATCAATTTTTTCTACCGGCCAAATCCGAAGTTCTTGAAATTGCAAGCTACTGAATTACATAACTATTGTTCGATTGCCCAATGGGGATCGACAAGTCCAGGAGGCGCCATGTGCTCTTGGCGTCTCCTTGTATCCATGTTGCTTACAAGGAGGATATGGCTATGAGGACAAACCTCGATTTCTCTCCCCTGTTCCGGTCGAGTATCGGCTTCGACCGAATGCTGAACGTGCTCGAGGCTGCAAGCCGCGTTGAAACGACTGACAGCTGGCCGCCCTACGACATCGTCAAATCTGGTGAGGACGCGTATCGCATTGCCATGGCAGTGGCGGGCTTCACGTTGGACGAACTGACGATCACGCAGGAGCAGAACATGCTCTTCGTATCCGGCCAGAAGGCAAATGCCGACGATGTTCAGTATCTTCATCGCGGCATCGCGGGACACTCGTTCCAACGCCGGTTCGAACTTGCCGACCACGTCAAGGTCGTCGGTGCTGTCCTCGTCAACGGTCTGCTGACCATCGATCTCAAGCGCGAAATCCCCGAAGAGGCGAAACCGCGCCAGATCGCGATCAGCACCGGCGAGGCGCTGCCCATGACAGAGACCAAGCAGATCGAAGCAAACAAGCAAGCGGCGTAAGCCTTCCACGGCGCCAATACGCGCACAAGGCCCCGGGCGACGCCCGGTGCCAGCTGCGAAGCTTTGCCGAACCACAAGATAAGGAGAAGAAACATGAGTGTTCGTGATTTGATTCCCTGGGGCCGAAGCAATGGCAATCAGGTTCCAGGTCTTCCGCGCGATGGGGACCGTGATCCCTTCCTGTCGCTGCATCGCGAGGTAAACCGCCTGTTCGACGACGTCTTCCGCGGCTTCGGCTCCGGTCTGCCATCGTTCACCAGCACTTCCGCCCTCGGTTCCGGCTGGCCGAGCGTCGAGATCTCCGACACCGACAAGGAGATCAGGATCACGGCTGAAGTGCCCGGCCTCGAAGAGAAGGACATCGAGGTCCTGCTCAACGACGGCGTGCTAACGCTGAAGGGCGAGAAGCGCTCGGAGACCGAAGACAAGGATCGCCAGTTTACTGAGCGCTACTATGGCCGCTTCGAGCGCCGGATTCCTCTCGGCGTCGAAGTCAGGGAAGACGAAGTCGATGCGCGCTTCCGAAACGGCGTGCTGACCGTAACCTTGCCCAAGGACGAGAAGGCGCAATCACAGGTCAAGCGCATCGCGATCAAACATTAAGGAAAAAGCCGGAGGACGCCCTCCGGCTTTTTTCTGCGTCTGTATGTTCGAAAGAAGGAGGGACTATGTCCGCGTTCATAAGGCTCATCAGGCCATTGATCATCGTCTTCACCGTCTCCCTCCTCATTGGCGGCGTTCCAGCCCAGGCGCAGTTCGTGTCCGGGATCGGCGGCAGCGTACCGACGCTTGCTCCGATGCTGGAAAAGGTCACGCCGGCAGTCGTCAACATCTCAGTTGTCTCGCAGGCGCCCGAAGAGGATAACCCGCTCTACAGTGACCCCTATTTCCGCCGCTACTTTAACCTTCCGGATCAGCCTCAGGCGGAACCTCGTCTAAGCGCCGGATCGGGGGTCATTGTCGATGCGACACGAGGCTACGTGTTAACGAACCATCATGTCGTCGCCAATGCCCGTAAGATCCTCGTGACGCTCAAGGACGGAAGGCGGCTGGATGCGAAGCTTGTCGGGTCCGACAAGGGTACCGACGTCGCCGTTCTCCAGATACCGGCCCGCAATCTGACCGCGTTGCCTTTTGGCGACTCGGATGCATTGCGCGTTGGCGATTATGTCGTGGCGATCGGCAATCCGTTTGGACTTGGACAGACTGTTACATCGGGCATCGTCAGCGCGCTTGGCCGAAGCGGTCTTAGCCGCGATGGTTATGAAGATTTTATCCAGACGGACGCTTCGATCAATCCCGGCAACTCGGGCGGCGCATTGGTAACCTTTGACGGCAGGCTTGCGGGGATCAACTCCGCGATCCTCAGCCCGGCTGGCGGCAACATCGGTATCGGCTTCGCCATACCGGGCAAGATCGCAAGATTGGTGATGACCCAGCTGATCCAACATGGCGAGGTCATTCGCGGCAAGCTTGGCGTGGCGATTTCCGATATGGCAGCGTCACTCGGGCTGGATGACGCGGGCGGCGCGCTGATCGCGGCGGTTGAGCAAGGATCTCCGGCCGCTAGCGCGGGTTTGAAACCGGGTGACGTGGTGTCGGTTGTCGATGGTCGACCGGTTCATGGTGCTGCTGATCTGCGCAATCGCATCGGCCTGACGCCCGTTGGCTCGCAGATCGAGCTGACCGTCAGGAGCAGTGGCTCGGAGCGTACGGTTAAGGCACGCGTGAGCGGATCATAGAAGCCCCTCTCTTCATGTTTCCGGCCGCGGTTCGTCCACGGCCGGAATGCTCATCAACGGGAATTCAATGGTGCCAGTTTTCGTAGGTCGCTGCGAACGCAAAGAAGCACTCGACCAGCTCTAACGGAATCCATCGCCTTGAAGGGATCTGGACTGACAACCCACGATTGCAGCATTCGGCCTACGCCAATCTACTGAAAATTCCGGCTCTTGATCTTCATCGTATCAATATGAAGATCCGGCGTGAACATATCCCTGGCACGAACCCCTGGAGGCGCTTTTTCGCGTGAATCCGGACTGCCCGGCGAGCCATGGGCGAATTCATCGCCGCGGCCGGTCGGCGGATGGAAGGCACCGTCACGCCCGGCAAGCCCTGACAGATCGGCCGAGAGATCGAAGAGCTGCTGGGCGACCAGGTGAAGTACCTCCCCTTCCTGTTGGATCCTGCCGTTGATCGCCATCATGCTGGCGCCGAGCACCACCCGGCGGGACCGTTCGAACAGTTTCGGCCAGACGACGATGTTGGCAATGCCGGTCTCATCCTCGATGGTGATGAACATAACGCCTTTCGCTGAACCCGGTCGTTGCCGAACCAGCACCAGGCCGGCCGCCATCAGCCACTGGCCGTCCCGCGCCGTCATCGCTTGGGCACAGGTCACAATCCGGCGCTTGGTAAGATCGGCCCGCAGGAATCGTAACGGATGCTCCCGGAGTGTCAGCCCGATGTGACTGTAATCCTCGACGACGTTATGGCCGTCCGTCATCTGCCTGAGCTCGACGTCCGGCTCCTGCTGCTCGGCAATCGCCCGCGCCTCGCGTTCGGCGGCGGCGGTAAACAGAGGCAACGGCTCGTCGCGCAGCGCCTTGATCGCCCAGAGCGCATCGCGGCGTTCGAGCCGCAATGACGGCAGGAAGGCGTCGGCCTCGGCGAGCTCGACAAGTGACGCCACCGGCACACCCGACCGCCGCCACATGTCGTCCACCGATGCGAAGGGTTCATCGGCGCGCGCGGCGACAATGCGTGCCGCGTCGGCGGTCGCCAATCCTCGCACCAGGCGCATGCCGAGCCGCACCGCGTGCCGGCCTGTACCCTCCACCTCCTCGAGCGTGCAGTCCCAGCGCGAGCGGTTGATGCAGATCGGGCGGACCTCGACGCCGTGTTTCCTCGCGTCGGAAACGATCTGTGCCGGCGCATAAAAACCCATCGGCTGCGAGTTCAGAAGTGCTGTGCAAAAGACATCCGGAAAATGGCATTTCACATAGTTGGAGGCATAGGCAATCAGTGCGAAGGAGGCGGCATGGCTTTCGGGAAAGCCGTAACTGCCAAAACCTTCCAGCTGCGAAAACGTCCTCTCGGCAAACTCCTTCGTGTAGCCGTTTCGGATCATCCCGCTCACAAGCTTGTCCTGGAATCGCGAGACGCCGCCGGTGAACTTGAAGGTCGCCATGGATTTCCGCAACTGATCGGCTTCGCCGCCGGTAAACCCGGCACAGACCATCGCCACCTTCATCGCCGACTCCTGAAACAGCGGCACGCCCAGCGTCTTGTGGAGGACCGCCTCCAGTTCGGGCGTCGGATACTCGACCTTCTCCTTGCCTTCGCGGCGGCGCAGGTAGGGATGGACCATATCGCCCTGGATCGGCCCGGGGCGGACGATCGCCACCTGAATGACGAGGTCATAGAATGTTTTCGGTTTCATCCGCGGGAGCATCGACATTTGCGCCCGGCTCTCAATCTGAAACGTCCCCAAAGTATCGGCCCTGCGAATCATCGCATACGTCGCCGGGTCTTCCTGTGGGATGGTGGCGAGGTCGAGATCCTGATGCTTGTGCTCGCCGATGAGGGCAAAGGCCTTGGCCATGCAGGTCAGCATGCCCAAGGCTAAGACATCGACCTTCATCATCTTGAGCGCCTCGACGTCATCCTTGTCCCATTCGATCACCTGGCGGTCGGCCATCGCCGCCGGTTCGATCGGCACGAGATGATCGAGCCTGTCATGGGTCAGGACGAAGCCGCCGGGATGCTGGCCAAGATGCCGCGGTGCTCCCATCAGCTGCTGGGCAAGCTGCAGGGTCAAGGCGAGACGGCGGTCCTCCGGATTGAGGCCGAGGGCGCGCACCTGGTTCTCGCCGACCGTTTCCGACCAGGACCAGATGCCGGAGGAAAGCGCCTTGACCAGATCCTCGGGCAGACCGAGCGCCTTGCCGACGTCGCGAATGGCGCCCTTGGCGCGATAGCGGGTCACGGTGGAGCATAGGGCCGCCTTGTGATGGCCGTAGGTCTTGTAGATCCACTGAATGACTTCCTCCCGCCTTTCATGTTCGAAGTCGACGTCGATGTCGGGCGGCTCGTCGCGCTCCTGGGAAACGAACCGCTCGAAGAGGAGGTCGTTGGTTTCCGGGTCGATCGAGGTAATGCCGAGCACATAACAAACGGCCGAATTGGCAGCCGACCCCCTGCCCTGGCAGAGAATGTCCTGCGATCGGGCATAACGGACAATGGAGAATACCGTCAAAAAATAGGGGGCGTATTTCATGGTCTCGATCAGCGTCAATTCATGGCGGATGGTCTTGTCGACATGCGCCGGCAGCCCTTCCGGGTAACGTGCCCTGACGCCCTTCCAGGTATAGTGCTCCAGCGACTGTTGCGCCGTCATGCCCGGGATCAGCGCCTCTTCTGGATACTGATAGACGAGCTCTTCCAGTGAAAACCTGCAGCGCTCGACGATCTCCATGGTGCGTGCCAGCGCTTCGGGGTAGCGGGGAAAGAGACGCGCCATCTCTTCGGGCGGCTTCAGATAACGGTCGGCGTGCCGCTCGCGCTCGAATCCGACGTCGTCGATGGTGGTGCCGGTGCGGATGCAGGTGACGACATCCTGTAGCTGCCGCCGGCCAGGCTCATGAAACAGCACATCATTGGTGACCACGCTCTTAACCCGGTGCTTTATCGCCAGGTTCGACAGCTCATGCAGCCGCAACTGATCGTTGGGGCGGCGACGCAGACAGAGCGAGACATAGGCACGGTCGCCGAAGAGTTCCGCCATCTTCCTGAGCTGCACGGCGCAGCTGTCGTCTGGCATGTCCGGCACCAGGATGGCGATCAGGCCTTCGGCGTAGAGCGCCACATCGTCGAGATGCAGGATGCACTTGGCCTTCCCGCCCCTGCCCTTGCCCAAGGTCAGCAGCCGTGTCAGCCGCGAATAGGCGGCGCGATCGGTGGGGTAGACGAGAATCGACATGCCGTCGGCGAGATCGAGCCGGCAGCCGACGACCAACCGCAGACCGGTGGCGCGCGAGGCCTCGAGCGCCCGGACGATGCCGGCCAGGCTGTTGCGGTCGACGATGCCGAGCGCCTCGATGCCCATGAGCTTGGCGGTCGCGAACAGCTCCTCCGCCGAGCTTGCGCCGCGGAGGAAGGAGAAATGACTGGTGACCTGCAGTTCGGCGTAGCGCATCAGGCAAACACTCCATGCAGGAACCATTTGCGCGATCCGGTCTCCGCATCGACGCCATCGCCGGATCGGAAGATCCAGAAGCGCTCGCCGGCGTCATCCTCGACCACGAAGTAGTCGCGCACGGCGACCCATTCGGAGCTGCGTTGCCACCATTCTCCGAATATCCGCTCAGGGCCGTCAGCGCGCTTCACCCGACGCCGCTTGCCGCGCCAGGTAAAGGAGACCGGCGGATGATCGGGCAGAAGCGCAATCACCTCGATCGCCTCCGGATGCGGCAAAAGCCTGGAAGGCCGCGGCCAATGGAGCGGCCAGGTAGCGCCGATCTCGTCTGCCGTGGGCGCAATGCGCTGGACGCTGCGTTCCGGGACGTCGCTTGCCACTGGCGCCACGCGGAAAATCCGCTGGCCGCCGCGATTGCCGAGCACATCGATGAGCGGCGTCACATCGGTGACCTGCTCTTCGATCAACGAGGAGGCCGACTGCATGTCAACGAGCGGTTCGGCAATGATAGCGGTCAGGCTCAGCTTCTCGATACCGAAGCCAGGCTCGATCTTCTCGATCCGATCACGGAAGAGTTTGGTCAGCCAGGCAATGTCACGGACCGGTTTGGCTGTGCCGGCCCGAAGCGACTGAAGCGTGTTGTCGACGCGGTGGACGATCAGGTCGGCGCGCCGCACCCCAAGTCCCCGCTTCTCGAGCTCCAGACAGAGCTGCCGCACCAGGCGGCTCACATATTTCTCGATGGTCTCCGGTGCGCCGATCGGTTCAGCAAAGGATTTTTGCACCTCGACGAGGTCGGCCGGCCGGATCGGATCGATCGGCTCGGCGATGCGGCCGAACATCTGGTCGAGGCGCCGCCCGACCTCCGGGCCGAAACGCAGCGTCAGCGGCGCGCGCGGCGTAGCGGCAAGATCACCGACGGTGGCGAAGCCGAGGGTGCGGAGATTTCCGACGATTTCGACCGGCAGGCGCAGCGAGGACAGCGGCAGCCGGTTCACAGCCTTGGCGGTCTCGCCGCGTGGGATGATAATCGTCTCGCGATCCGTGGAGCGGGCGAGCGCATGCGCTGAGCCCCAAGTGTCGGCGATCGCTGCTCGCGCTGCAAGACCGCGGCCGCGGAAACGGTTGACGAGACCGGAGAGCAGCAAGTCTTCGCCACCCTGCAGATGATCGGCGCCTTCGGTATCCATCACAATGCCGTCCGGAGTATCCATGGTGACCACGGGAGAATATTGCGACAAGGCCCATAACGTCAGCCGTTCGAGTGTTGCGAGGTCGGCTACTGGGTCGGCATCAATCATCGTCAGCCCATGGACCAGCGCCTGCGCCTTGGCGGCCGACATGCCGACGTGCAGCCCGAGTTTGAGGGCTGCCCGGTCGGCCGCCGCTACCCATCGCTTCGATCCGCTACGGGCGATTACCACCAGCGGCGTGTCAAGAGACAGCGAAGGATCGGCGCGCCTGATCCGGTCGGTCGGCAGTGTCGGAAGAAAGACAGATACGACCCTGGCCATCACATGCTCCGATAATGAACTCTCCTCCCTCGCCTGCCCTCACCCGCATGAGTTCTGCGAGCCAGCGCGCGCGGCCGACACCCGGTACGGGAAGCGGCTCGGATGGCAGCACCGAGATCCGCCAGCGGGTCGCCGCGGCCGTCGGCATGCCGAAATCGGAGGCTTCCGTCTGGCGACGCCATCGGCGGATCACCAAGCCCAATGTGCCCGACTTTTCCGCCGCAAGCTGCAGACGGCGCGATGCCGTCATCGGCAGGCGCACCAGTTCGGCGACGACGGCGCCGAGGCCGCCATAGCGCAACGCCTCTTCGAAGCTCGCCAGCACCGTCTCTTCCTTGTCGCATTCGACGAAGATGACGCGGTCGGGATGAAGCCCGATCTGGGCAAGTGCCGGAAAGAAGAGATCGAAGCGGGTGAGGCACCAGACCACCTTGCCGGTGGTGCGAGCCGCAATGCCGCCGATGAAGAGTGCCGCGGCCGCGCCATCGATGGCGCCATTTCCGCCGCCGGCCACTTCATGCAGCGCACCAAAGGCCAAGCCACCTCCCGGCAACTGCGCATCGATCTCACTGACCCCGAACGGCAGGAAACTGCGATGGCGCAGGCCGGTCCCTTCCAGGCTGGCGATTTTCTCGCGCAACTCGTCGAGAACGGCATTCGAAGTGGCGACGGCTGTGGTCATGATCTCCTTGCGGCAACCCGTTTTCGACTTGAGAAGAGGCGGTATGTTCTTTATTTGTTCTCAAAGCAAAAACGAGTCAATGCGTGTCCGGCGCGCTCAAGTTGAGCGCGGGCGCGGGCCCGACGGATTCGATGAACAGATTCAATCCGATGACTGAATTAGGAATTTTTTCGCATGGCCCGACCGGACCTGTTAAGTGATCTGAGACTGAAGGATTATCGTGAGCCGGTTATCGAATTCATCTGTCGGCGATGTGACCGCCATGGCGCGATCGAGCGCAAGCTGTTGGTGAAAGTGTTCGGCGCCGGTGTGAGCTTCGCGGTCCTTCGCCGTAGGATGGCCATGGGCTGCGAGCGCATGCAAACGCCGGAAGGTGACAAATGCGGCGCACACTTCCCATGTCTGGACAACATAGATGGTCCTAATGGGAGCCAGTCATGAGAGACGATGAAGGTCACGATCGGCCGCGCAAGATCATCCATGTGGATATGGATGCTTACTACGCTTCGGTTGAGCAGCGCGATAATCCGGAATTGCGCGGCAAACCGATTGCCGTCGGCGGATCGGCTGCCCGCGGCGTAGTGGCGGCGGCGAGCTACGAAGCGCGGGTCTTCGGTGTCCACTCGGCGATGCCGTCGGTGACCGCAAAGCGGAAATGTCCGGATCTTATCTTCGTGCCGCCGCGCTTTGATGTCTACAAGGCGGTGTCGCAGCAGATCCGCGCGATCTTCGCCGAATATACGCCGATGATTGAGCCGCTCTCGCTCGACGAGGCCTATCTCGATGTCACGCACAATCTCAAGGGCATGGAGATCGCCACCGAGATCGCGCTGGAGATCCGCGCCAGGATCAAAGAGATTACCGGCCTCAACGCGTCGGCCGGGATTTCCTACAACAAGTTCCTCGCCAAGATGGCGAGCGATCTGAACAAGCCGAACGGCCAGGCCGTGATTACACCGAAGAACGGGCCGGCCTTCGTCGAGGCCCTCCCCGTCAAGAAGTTCCATGGTGTTGGACCCGCGACGGCCGAAAAGATGCATCGGCTCGGGATCGACACCGGCGCGGATCTGAAACAGCAGACCCTCGAATTCCTGGTGGAGCATTTCGGGAAGTCGGGACCGTATTTTTATGGCATTGCCCGCGGCATCGATGAGCGTCAGGTCAAGCCGAACCGCGTGCGCAAATCCGTCGGCGCGGAAGATACGTTTTCCCAGGACCTCCATACCTTTGAACCCGCCCGTGAAGGGCTTCAGCCATTGATCGAAAAAGTGTGGGGTTATTGCGAGGCCAATGGGATTGGTGCCAAGACGGTGACGCTCAAGGTCAAATATGCCGACTTCAACCAGATCACCCGCAGCAAGACCGCTCCCGCACCTCTGGCAGCGATCACCGACCTAGAGGAGATCGTCGGCCTGCTGCTGGCGCCGATCTTTCCGCCGCGCAAGGGTATTCGTCTGGTCGGCGTTACCCTGTCGTCGCTGGAGCGGCGGACCTCTGGAACGGAGCCGCAGTTGCGGTTGGCGCTTTAGACCGCCAGCATCGGCTGGGCAGGAGCGCCGGTGTGGCGCTTGACGCCGAACGTCCCCGCCGGCAGCGGCCGCAGGATTTCCTCTTCGGGAAAAAGTCCGTCGAGCCAGACCATGCGTTGGTCGCGCGTCAGCACCGCCATCTGCCGGTCGTGGAACGGCGCGATATCGGGGTTGGCCTCGATGGTCAGGACGGCATAGGCCTCCGGCCAATCGTCGGCCGCCGGCCGCCAGATCCCCGCAAAATAGAACCAGTCGCCGTTGGCGAGCGAAAAGCTGAAGCTCCTATGGCGAAACTCCGAGGCGGGGACCAGGCAGCGGTGGCTCGGGAAGCTCCGTCCTTCCGAGCGGATGACGTTGACGGCGCGCGGACCGCCTTCGCGGGGACGCAGCCCCCATGGCAGCTCCACCATCTCCACATCGCCGTCATGGCGTCTTATGATGACGCGGCGCTCGTCGAGCGGGGCGTCGGACTGGAAAACCTTCGCGCTCATCATAGATAGAACATATCAGGAACAACTTTTCGAAGCAACCAACCTGTAATGAGGGACGCATGTGCAATGATTATCGGCTGATGGTGGACGCTGCTTCGATCGCGAAGGACTTCGCCGACCTGAAGATCAAGATCCGCTTTGGTGAAGGCGTACCGAACCTCGAAGCGCGTGAGGACATCAAGATCACCGACGTCGGCCCCATCGTCAGGACGATCGATGGACCCGGCGATGAGGTCGAGCTCGTGCAGCGGCGCTGGAGCTGGCCCGGACCGAATAAGCGGCCGGTGTACAATTTCCGGTCGGAAGGTCGGGAGTTCACCTCCAATCGCTGCCTGATTATTGCCGATGGCTTTTACGAGTTCACGGATCCAAAGGACCCGAAAAAGAAGCGCAAGGACAAATGGCTGTTCACCAAGAAGGACGAGCCGATCTTCTGCATCGCCGGCATCTGGCGCGAAACCCCGGAGGTCGGACAGGCCTTCACCATGCTGACGATGGCGCCAGGTCCCGACATCGCCCCGTACCACGACCGGCAAATCGTCATCCTCGAACGCGACGCATGGGCTGGCTGGCTCGATCCGACCGTTTCGGCAAAGTCGTTGATCACGCCGCTTGCCGCCGGCGCCCTCGCTGTGGAACAGGTTGGGTAATCCCCGGGGCAGCCATATTGCCTCGCTCCAACGGATGTTTGCCTGTTCCGGAAAGCCGTATAGACAAGTGCTGGCATGAGCGATCCCGGTCTCGTCGCCCCGGCATTATGACTAATCCCGATCACTCGACTGAAGGACTCGACTCTTCAGATCCACTCTGATGCACTGCCAGCATGACCAAGCCGCCAGGAAAGAAGACGCAGCCGCTGTTGGGCGCCGCCGAAGCGCCGCTTCGAAGCCGCACGAAACCACGCGACCCAAAGCAGCCGGTATTGCCATTCGATCCGATGCCAGATCGTGTCGAGCCATGCCTGGCGCTCCTCGTGCCGAAACCAAGACCCGCAATGGAATCTACGGGGTGAAATGGGACGGCTATCGTCTCGCGATCCACGTGGAGCCAACGCGAGTCCGCGTCCTTACTCGGGGTGGCCGGGCGTAAGCGTAATCGGAGCGCGGCGCTCTCCTCATTCCTCGGGTATTCCGAGGTTGCTTCCAGCTTCCGAGCTGTGACGCGGCGTTCGAATCCCTGCCCCGACAACCATATTCGATACAATCGAATAGAGCCTGGCGATTTCTCGTGGCTTTGCTCCCTGTAAGCCGCGACGACGATCTTCAGTCAACTATGTAACGCGGCATTGTCCTGTCGCTCGCGCAAGCTTTTGTACGCGGCGCGTCGCGGCTTTTCATCGTATGTCCGGGCGCGGTACTCAATCTCGGCCATGAGCGTCGGCTGCACCCAAACCAGTTCTTCCGCCGACCCTGATCGACTGTGGTTTTCCCCGGGGAACAAGGATTTCTCAAACGTGTTTTCCTAGCACTGACTCGGTCAGTTCGAGGTTAAATGACCGAGTTTCCGGTAGAGGCTCGCTCATGGTCGAGGACAGAACTATCATCCGAAAGCGGAAGTGGCTTGCCACGGTGCGGGGTATTGTCTCGCACAGCGTCGGCGGCCCTGAAATAGAGCATGCTCCATGTGATATGCTGCTTGGCAACGCCATTCTTCGTGTCGCCAGCTTGGATCAGTCTGTCTGCAGCACGGCGGCTGCGACGGTCACACTGGACGGCATTGAGCTTGATTGCGAAGATTGCAGGCGGCTTGCCCTGAAATACGGAGACAGTCTCGAAGTTCGGGAGTAACGATATCCTACTGCCCTATCGTCGCCAAACAAACGGCCGCTTGTGGTCTCGCTCCACGAGGCCCTCATTATTCGTGAGCAGGATAGCGCCGACACCCACGTGGAAACTATCCTATCCTCAGGGTTGAAAGGGTGTGTTTCTGCCTATGGTCATGGGGCCTCGCGAACTCCACCCTAAGACTTCGGAGGATTTCCTCCCGGGAATGGCCCTGGGAGTGCAAGTCTAAGACTCGAGCGACGAAGCCCTGATGATCTGGAGAAATCTTCAGCTCATTGCATGCATCGACGATGATCGCCTGGAGGGATTCGAGGTCGTCAAGATCAATCGCCAAATCCGAAAGCAGGCCCAATTCATACCCTCGCAGACAGAGGTAGGGAGCGTCATTCGGCGTCAGTGCGAGGTGATCGCACGACCGTTGGACGCGAGATGCTCTGTAATGGCGCGCCGGATTTCGGTAACCGTGTCGAAGAGCCTGTTGTCCAAATCGATGACATTGAAGCGGACAGCGATGAATTTGAGGCGGTTTTCGACAGGGACCGCGATCCCGACTTCCTGACCATTGAATACGACAGCTTGCTTCTGCATAACAAACCTCGGGAGCACCATCTTGGAAAACTGGAACAAAGGGTTGGTTTACGACGCGTCAGATTGCCGTCGTAGGTCGGTATCGGATCGAGACGAGATCACGCATTGGCTGCGCCATTGCGAAGAAACGAAGTCGGAAAAACAACGTCATCATCCTCCCCTCAAGCGAGGTCAAAGACCACTGAGTAGCGTCGGCGAGAGCCGGTTATTTCGGAGTTCCCCTGTAAAAAGGTAGTCGAGAAACATCGAGCAAGCAACTGATTTTTGTGATTATTTAGCGTTTTAAATCGTATGACAATTACCGCAGGTGCGAAGTAATAAATGATGTACGTTCGTCCGACCCCATCATCGAAGGCCCCCGAAGTTTTACCGCAAACCAACCGCGCAAGACATAGCCGCTAAGCGAGCGCCTTTCGAGCGCCGAAGCGGTTGCGATACCCTAGACACCATACGCTCCTGTATCCCAACCGCGACAGGATTATGGAAGGGAATCCCGGCCAAAATGAAGCACAGTGAACTCGCTCCAAGCAGGCAACTATTGCAATAATGCGGGGAAAGCGCAGGATCGTCCAAAGGACCTTCGCCTGCGACAGGACATTTGCGCGATGAGTCAATTTGGCAGCGAACCAGTTCGTGACCCTGGGCACCTCGGCTTCGACACGGCGCGGCTGGCGCGACTGAAGCGGTGGATGCAGCGATACGCCGACACCGGGCGCTGGCCGGGTGGTGCGGTGCTCATCGCGCGTCATGGAGAACTCGCCTTTTTCGACTGCGCAGGGCACGCCGACGTCGAAGCCAAGCGGCCTTGGCAGCGCGACCTCATCGCCCGCATCTACTCGATGACCAAGCCTGTCACCGCCGTAGCGCTGATGATGCTGTACGAGGAGGCGCGCGTGCATCTCGACGATCCGGTCGAAGCTTACCTGCCGGAATTCAAAAATAGGCAACTTCTGATACCGGACGCAACCACGCTCGACCAAACGGTGCCCGTCAAAACGAAGATGACGATCCGTCATCTGCTGACCCACACATCTGGCCTAAGCCTTTTTACGAATCCCGGAATACTCGGCGAAGCTTATGCCAAAGAAAAACTCGGCCTCGCCCTTGCCTACGGTGGGCTCGACAAGATGGTGCGCAGGATCGCCGAGCTGCCATTGGAATGGGAGCCGGGTACGAAATGGCAATACAGCACCGGGTTAGATGTCATCGGCCGCATCGTTGAAGTCGTTTCCGGAACGACGCTCGACAAGTACTTCGCGACTCGCATCTTCGAGCCCCTCGGCATGACCGACACCGGCTTTTCTGTGCCGGGGTCTGAGATCAGCCGTTTTCCCCCGCTCTATGAGGCCATGGCTGGCGGAATGGCTTTGCAGGAAGCGCCGGAGGTTTCGGAATGGCGGCAAGGCAAGGTTGACACGTTCTGCGGCGGAGGCGGGCTCGTCGGAACGATCGACGACTATTGGCGGTTCGCCGAAATGCTGCGGGCTGGAGGTGAACTCAACGGCGAACGCATCCTCAGTCCCCGCACCTTGAGATTGGCGGCGTGCAATCACCTGCCGGGCGATCTTGCCTCGCTGGCAGCCGAAGTTTGGTCCGAAACCCAGTTTGATGGGGTCGGGTTCGGTCTGTTGGGCTCTGTCGTCCTTGATCCGGCCAAGGCACAAATTTCGGCGCAGGTGGGCGACTATGGCTGGGGCGGCGCGGCAGGCACCTTCTTCTGGGTAAGCCCTGTCGACGACATGGTTGTCATTCTCTTCACGCAACTGCTGCCCTCAAGCGCCATTCCGGTGCGCAAAGAGCTGCGGGCACTCGTCCATGGTGCGTTGACAGGGGCCTGAAGAGGTGGACGCAGTCTCGGAGTTGACGGGGCGTGGACGTGCAGCAGAAGGCGGTATCGGTTCGGGAAATGTATCCAGAGGATGCGCGAGCATTTCTGGAGGCGCATCGCGCAGCGGTGCGTGGAAGTTGGCTGATTACCGAGAGTATCTCACGCGCACAGCCTTGGGTTCGCCGATCCGGTCCTGAGGGCTAGTCTCATCCCGGTGCAAAGGCCCCGATGGCGAGGAGCCGACACCCAGCCAGGATGTCGGCAACTGCAACGGCACGCTTTCGGCCGCGGTGGTCATCGAAGCCTCCTATGCCGACTTCGCCACTGCTCGGGCGGCAGAAGGATAGTCGATGTAGCCTTCGGGGCCCTGGGTGAACCACGTCGATGCATCGTCCGCGGCGAGCGGAATGCCTTCCGCCAACCGGTAAGGCAGGTCGGGGTTCGAGATGAACGGGCGTCCGAACGCTACGGCGTCGCCGATCCCCGCGCTCAGCTCGGCCTGCGCGCGAGCCATATCGAAGTCGGAGTTCAGGATCAGCGGACCCTTGAACGCGCTCCGGAGTTGCGAAGCGAGCGGGTCCATGTCACCGACGCCGAACGTGCCGGTCAAGGGCGGCTCCCGCAGTTCAAGGTGGGCGATACCGATTTTCGACAGAACCTCAGCCGCTTCAATGAACACGGGTAGCGGGTTGCTGTCCTTGACGCCCTGAGTCTCGCCGTTAGGCGACAGACGGACACCGGTCCTGTCTCCGCCGATGGTATCGACGACCACTTGGGTGGCCTCGCGCAGAAACCTGACGCGGTTTTCGATCGATCCGCCGTAATGATCATCGCGGAAGTTCGAGCTATCGCGCAGGAACTGGTCGATCAGATAACCATTGGCAGCGTGCAGCTGGACGCCGTCGAACCCGGCTTCCATTGCGTTCTTCGCACCGTCACGAAAGTGCTGCATGATCTCTGCGATCTGGTCGACGCCGAGCGCACGCGCTTGCTCGTATGGCTTCTTGCCGTCGTAGGTGTGAGCTTGGCTGGGCGCAGTCGTCGCCGATGCGGACACAGGCTGGCCACCGTCGAGGAAGCTCGAGTGGACGACGCGACCCATTTGCCAGAGCTGCGCGATGATCCGGCCGCCGTTTTCGTGGACCGCGTCGGTGATTTTTCGCCACTCGGCAATCTGCTCGGGCAGCCACAGACCCGTGGCATACGGCCAGCCAAGTCCAAGCTGGTTGATGCCGATGGCTTCGCTGATGATCAGGCCGGCAGACGCGCGCTGGGCGTAATAGTCGACCATGATCGGGGTTGGGATGTGGCCACGTGTGCCCCGCGCGCGGGTCATTGGAGCCATGAGGACACGGTTGGGAGCCTTGATAGCGCCTAGTTCAATTGGATCAAACAAGCTGGTCATGGGCAATTCCTTGAGAGAAAGCGGTATGCGCGCCTCAAACGAGGCGCGATCCTCCGTCAACATTAAGAACGGCACCGTTCATCCAGCCATTCGCCATCAGGAAGACGACCGCGGCCCCGGCTTCCTCAGCGCTACCGAGGCGGTGCAGCGGGAGCGTTTGCTTGAGCGAGGCGACATAGGAGTCACGGCCTTCGCCGAGGGTCTTGGACAGGATCGGAGTGTCGATCGGGCCAGGAGAGAGGGTGTTCACGCGGCGCGGCGCGAGTTCGAGGGCAAGCCCACGTCCGAAGGCTTCCATCGCGGCGGAGGCCGATGCCAGGATGGCCGTGCCGTATGCGTTCGGACGATCTGCCAGAGCGCCGGAAATCAAGGTGATCGATGCGTCTTCGGCAAGCTTGTCGCCGAGAGCGCGGATGGTGTGAACTGCCGCCCAGATACGCTCGTCGAACGCCCGCTTGAGGTAAGAAACGTCGGCCTCGAGAACCTGGCCGGCGACGAAAGTGCCTGCCAGCAGGACGAGGTGATCAACGCGGTCGACGGTTGCCACAGCTTCGGAGATCGAGGCCGGGTTAGTCACGTCGGCTGCGCGCCAATCGTCAAGGCCATTCTCCGATGCAGCCTGCTGCGCACGCTGACGATCGTTACCAATAACGGTGACCTTCGCGCCGGCTTCCTTGGCCTGGATGGCAGCAGCGAGGCCGATTCCGGAAGTGCCGCCGAAAATGACGACCTTCTTGCCTTCAAGCGAGGAGGTGGAGTTACCTGCGGGAACTGTAACTGTCTGGTTCATTTCGTCTCTCCTTTGTTAGCGGCCTGTGTCCAGCCGATGAGTAAGAATTAAATCCAATCATCCCACTTGATAATCGGGTCGCTTTTCGTTTTAATTGTTCCATGGTGGAACAAATCGGAATTGACAGGTTGACGGGGATCATCGCTTTCGCCCGCTCAGCCTCCTTAGGAAGCTATACGGCTGCGGCGCGTTCGTTATCGGTCTCGCCCTCCGCGGTCAGCAAAAGCGTCCAGCGTCTTGAGGAACACTTCGGGATCAGCCTCTTCAGCCGCACGACGCGTTCGCTGACGTTGACAGCCGAGGGGCGCGATCTTCACGAACGCGCGCTCCGCCTCCTTCGCGAGGCCGAAGAAATCGAGCAGGCGGCCGTCGCGGCACGTGGCGAACCTTCGGGCACGCTCAAGGTGACTGCGCCGTTGCCGATCGGCGCTAACCTCATCGCGCCCGCCCTGCCCCGTTTCCGTGAGCGCTTTCCCAAAGTCTCGGTGGACCTTCGGCTCGGCGACCGGTTCACGGATATCATCGAGGAAGGCATCGACGTCGCGATCCGCGTAGGCGAGCCAGCGGACTCGCGCTTGATCGCCAGGAAGCTCGCGCCGAACCGCGTCTGCGCATTCGCCTCGCCGGATTACATCAAACGACGTGGAGTTCCCGCGCGACCGGAGGACCTTGTCGAGCACGACTGCGTCAACTTCCGGTACCAGAGTTCGGGCCAAACGTTGCGCTGGCCGTTCAAGGTCGGCGATCGGGTCCTTGAAATCGTTCCGAACGCCACGATCGTGGTCGACAATAGTGACGCCGTAGCCGCCATTGTCGTCGCAGGCGGCGGTATCGGCATGTCCCCGACATATATCGCGGCCCCCTATCTTGAGAGCGGCGAACTGGTGCCTGTTCTCAAGGAATACGCGGTCGATCGCTTCAACATTACCGCGCTCTGGCCCGAGAGCCGCCGAGGAAACCCCACCGTGAAGGCATTCGTCGCCTTTCTCGGAGAAGTTTTCCCTGCCGAGGCCGCATGGGATCGCACCTTCACCGCTAGCGAAGCTGCCCTACCGTCGTGAAGTATGCGGAAGGCATTCCTGTGTTCCTGCTCGCGGGTAACCCGGGGTTCACCATCTCACCAAAGTATATGTGAAGCGATGCGTCGCTCGAGTTGATTTCAAAGGGATTTCAGGTTGATGTTACGCTTGCACTCTATGGCTTCAGTATGCAGCGCTACGAGATACAAGCACTCGAAAACGGAATGTGGTCGGTCATCGATCATCAGACCGGCAGTCCACTCGTCGACCGGGAAGGTTCAACCGAAAAAACGAGGCTGGAAGCCCAGGCCTGGGCCGATTTCCGCAACGGCATGTTGGTTCCTCCCGCGAAGGAACGGATTTCCTCACGGCTCCAGAAGATGCGTCGCATCTGGCAACTGCTCTCTGGAAAGTCGCTGGCACGGTAATCGGCCTTTCAATTCGGTGCCGCGACGTATGTAGGGATAGTTCCGGTGCCTCCAGGAAGGATACTATCGGCCATATTCGGCGGCAGTTGATTTTAAGCAGAAGCGCAAGCCGGCGGACTGATACGATTGTCGCTGCCATTCCGACCTCGGCCCGTGCGACCATCATACCATCGCGCAATACAAAGCGTATAATACTCCGGTCGGCGATTTTAGCAGGGCGAGGCCGATTGGGAGATCAGACGTGCTCTTGCCTTAGGTGAGCCACGAGCGGCACATAGAGATGCTCGCGAAGGTGATAGCCGACTGGTGCGGCGCGAACTCCATCGACGCAGGCGGGGATTGCGCGCAAGCCGCATACGCTGCCGCCGTTGATCTTTTGAGTGCAAACACAGGCCTGTCAGCGTCCCAGTTGCGCCAGGCACTGGACCTCCGAATGATTGAAAATAAGCGTGAGGAACCTTCGTCGTAGGCTCGCGTTGGGGATAGCGGGCGCTCCGTTTGGCGGGTTTCACGCCGGCGATGGAGCATGTGTCTTGTGGACGAGTGTCGTTACCGTGGACGCGAAAGCGCCACACGTCGTTGGCAACTCCACCCGTAAATCGGTCAATGCGAACCGCGTCTTCGCCCCAGTTCCCGAGTGCTTCCCATCCCATTGGCGATACCCTTGGCGGCCCGATCATTACGAAAGAAATAGCGGAAGGTTTGGCAATCGTCCCAACAAAGGCCGATGTAGCGTAGGTCGCTCCGATATCAAATCATAGAGAGCCGCTCCTCTCCTGCCGCATACCTTCACAACCGGTCACGTTAGGTAACCAATCGTCAATTACGGATTCGGAATATACGCGTATAGTGCTCTTTGGGGATTGCGATCCCTGCCTTGAGCGGTCGAGAACATGGACTGGGACGCAACCTCTGCATTCACACCCATCGGGCTGACGCTCCGCGGTCGGCCAATCCACAGGATCGTCCGCACCCTCGGCGACGCTGCATATGTGCTTCTCAAGGACTGGCCTTTCGACGACGGCGAAGAATATGTCACTGCGGTGAAGGCTTGCGTCGATGCGATCAGCGGTCAGATCGCTGCGGAACAATTTCGGGACGCGTTCCTGCGTGCGGCCGACGAGGCGGGTATTACAGCTCTAACTGTCGTTGAGGAGCCAGCGCCCGAGCGGCGACCAGACGCGTCGCGCCGAGCCTTACCCTGATCGCTATCGGTAACGTCACGGGGACTGCTAGTATGATGCGTTCATTTGGGGCTTGGATGGCTGCCCTCATCAAGTGCCGGGTTTTCTTCGATATCGGCGTCCGGCCACGCCTTCCGACCAGCGTCTCGAAGAGCACGGATGAAGTAGCGGGCGATATCTAGTCCACAGCTGATCGCGGCCGTGCGCACGGAGCATCCAAACGTCTGGGCCGGAGGCGGTAAGCGCCGCCTTCGGTAGACGGTGAGGTCCTTACTGGATTACATTGATCACCTTCCGGGCGGAGGGTTCGACAATTACGCGTTCGTCATTGACGATCGCGTAGGCGTAGCCAGTTTCATCCGGAATCGAGGTTACGACTACGGTGTCCGGAGCGGTTGACCGACGACGATCTTCTCCTTGATCACGACCCGTTTCTTAGGAGCCGGAGCCTTTTGTACGAAGGTGATGACCTTCTCCGGGGGCATTGCCGACTGCGCGAAGACTGCGTTTGAGGCCATGAGTGTCTCGGCCGCGATCCCTGCTGTTCTGAGATTCATGACGTTTCCTCCTTTTGACAGCGGACAATCCTCGCCGTCGGATCGAACTGCCGATCACGATCGTCTGTTCCAGACCGGGGCTTCAGTCCAGGGGGCCGCAGGTCGTTAGTCCCATAGTTTCGTAACCTCGGGCTCACTGGATGTAACGCGGCTCAGCATTCGATCGTGGACGTTCTCAATTCCCACGATTATCGCAGCAATCGAGATGGCCTTATCGCGATCGGCCGCGCTTGTGATGTAGCCCTCAAGGACAACGACTGGACCAAGCATCTGGATCGTGATCGCACTGCAGTCGATGTCCGGATCGGCCGCAAGCGCGACTTGAATTGTTGCGATTGTGGAAGCAGAACTGTGGCCCTGCGAGCAGCATTGTTCGTGCGTGAAGGCGTCGGAACCGAATTTCATGGCGCACTCCTTCCGAGCCTTCCCTCGGGATAAGCTCGTGTTCAATGCATCCTTAATCTTAGTGCACTCCTTCGGTTCCCTTGGTCAGACTTAGGTCCGCCCCTGCTGCCCGATCCATCGCTAGGACCTAAGTCCCAGCTCTGAACTAAATTGGCTTCCCGCTGTTTCCTTCGCATCACGAAGGAGGATTACCATGACTTTCCAGCCGGAAAACCTCGCCCACGATCAGCTTGCGAGCGTGCAGGCGGCGGTGTCGAAGGAACCAGAGCTGGAAAGCTCGTCGATCTCCGTGAGTATGGTGGGCAGAAGCGTCCTGCTGGAGGGCTATGTGGCGGACTACGGTGATCGGGAGAAGGCGACGGCCATTGCCGCGTTAATCGCAGGCCCGGAAAACGTGCATGACAGAATGCGAGACCGCGAGGAGATGGCATATACCTTACCCGCACAAGAGTGATCGCTCCTGTTCGTTTTTCGGTCTCGCGAATTGAAAGAAACAGGCTGCGTTCGGCGCACGTGTGGGGTTATGGCCGCCAGTGAGCCTCGGCGATTAACGGAAGTCAGGGCTGTGCGCAAAACTCGCATCGCGCTAAGCATCAGGATGAGAGATGGCGAGCGCGGTGAACAAGTCCCCAGGGTTGGTGGATCACTCGGACCCTTGCTATGATCGCATCCTGCTACGGGACATAGCTGTCGGCTGATGAGGGACCACCTATTGCGAGAGTTGGCTAAAGCGGCGGCAGTCGCCGTTTTGCGGATGTGCCCTTGATGACGGCCGTACTGATGACAGCGTGTAATCAGCCTGCCGTAAAAGGACTGGTTGTTGCGATAAAGCGCCAGTCGGCCAGAGCCGCTCCGCGGTGCGGCGCCGCTTCCGACTTGTATGCTTCGCTTTCCAGGATTCGACGCAAGGCCGAGAAGGCGGAGTAGCGGACGATCACCACGTCGTCCCAAGACTCACCATTCTCGGAAGCTAGCATCCCGCGAACGTTGCCGACAAAGAAAACCGAATAGTCCTCCCCTTGCGCCACCTTAGCGAAGGCCGGGGCATAGCGTTCGAAATAAGCCTCCCTGCCCGAACAGGCTGGAAGGTCCCTCTCCTCTCCATAGTCCGCTTCGGCGCGATAACGGACCATGTTAATCATGTATACAGGTCCTTCCTCTGCAAGCGTTTCGGCCACTGCCTCAAGGGCTTCTCGGCTGTATTCGGTCGTTCCCATGGTCGACTCCTGATCGTTGATAAGCTCCGCCATGATGGAGCCTTAAAGGTTGCTTGCATTTGAATACGTCCAACTGTATTTATTGTCCATGCCAAGACCCTCTCTTAAAGAAAAAATCATTGCAGCCGGCGTTAACACGCTCCACGAGCGCGGGTTCGCCGCCGCCGGCATCCGGGAAATTACTACCGATGCCGGCGTGCCCCAGGGCTGCTTCACAAACCATTTCAGGTCAAAGGAAGCATTCGCGGTCACGATTCTCGACCGCTACCACGAAAACACGCAAGCTATCATGGACAGAACACTGCGCGACGAGAGCCGCGCACCTGCGCAACGGCTGCGCGCCTATTTCGACGAGATCACCACATGGCTTGAAGCCGCGGGCTGGCGATATGGTTGCCTGGTTGGCAATATGAGTCTGGAGATGCCGGAACACAGCGAAATATTGAGGGAACATCTGGTTGATGTCTGCCGCTCGCTAACGCAGTCTTTCGCATCGACAGTTCGCGCTGCGCAGGCGGCAGGCGAAGTCCGGAATGATCTTGATGCCGACGATGTCGCGACATTCGTGCTCGCATCCTGGGAAGGCGCAATGATGCGGATGAAGGTCGATCGCAGTCCGAAGCCTATCGAACAGTTCAAGCGCGTTCTCTTTGCGACGATAATCATGAACTGCGACCCACAATAGAAAAGGCTCTCGCGTCTGGCGGCCTATTTCGTTCGGTCGACAATGGGGTCATGAACTGCCTTCAACCAACTGCCCATCAGCGAGGGATCGCCATCCACCTGCATTTCACCCGTCGTCAAGACACGTTCAATAGATTTCGGGTATTGCGGATCAGCGTTGTGCAGCAGATTGAGTTCCCGCGCAGCCGCGGCCGTTATCTGTATTATGATGTCACCCTGTTCGTCGCGGCGAGCTCCGCTTCTGAATGATGGCCTGCCGTCGATGATATCGAACCGAAGACCTTGTATGAGACAGTCGGCAAGCTCGATGCCGTCGGTATAGCGCTCGATGAGCGTGAGGTTAAGATCAGGCGCCAGCTCTGCCCGCAAGGCGGCCTCGCACATCGTCTGGCCCACCATGTCGAACCAGGCGGCCGTCCCCTGGCGGATCTTCGCGTCCATGTTGATCAAATCCCTCTTTCGTACGGTGACCCCGCCGAGCTCAGCGGCGGTAATCGAGTTATATTCATGATGTCCGCGGGATTACTCGACTGTGAGGACGATCTTGCCCTGGATATGTCCCTTTGCAGCCCGCTCGTGGGCCCGCCACGCTTCAGCCAGCGGATAGGTGCTGTCGATGACGACGCGAATGCTTCCATCGTCAAGCAGGCGTCCAATCTGCTCTAGCTGCGCGCCATTCGAGCGCACCTGAGTGGTTGAGACTTTGACCCCCAGCTGTTCCGCCTCGTCGGCACCGGAGAAGCCCAAAGGGAAAATCGGGAATAGTGCACCCCCGCGCTTCAATGTGCCGAGGAAGCGCCCTGTCTTCGGACCGCCGACTGCATCGACGACAAGATCGACATCACGAACCGCGTGCTCCGGAGTCGTTGTATTATAGTCGATGAACTCGTCGGCCCCCAGCTGGCGCAGAAGCGCTTCGTTCTTACCAGAAGCAACGGCAATGACATGCGCCCTCTTCCATTTTGCCAGCTGCAATGCGAGGTGGCCGACACCCCCGGCAGCGCCGTTGACGAGGACGGTCCTGCCATCGAGCGGCACCGGCTCATGCCGGTTCGGCTGCAGCGGGTTTTGCTCATTGTGGCCCAGCTCGATCATGAACTGCCATGCGGTGAGCATTGACATCGGCGCTCCGGCGGCCGCGACGTGATCGATACCCGCTGGCTTGCGGGCAAGTTCCGAGGCCGGTACGTTCACATATTCGGCGTAGCCGCTGCTCTCGCCTGCAAGGCCGCTTGGAAAGCGCACCATGGAATAGACTTCGTCGCCGACTGAGAACTTCCCCACATCGTGTGCGACGGCTTCGACCACACCGGAGATGTCCGTTCCTGGGATAGCAGGAAACGCTACCTTCGGCTGCCATTCCGGCGGCAGCATCTTGTAGCCTTCGCGCAGGTACCAGTCTGGTGGATTGAGGCCAACTGCATGAACCCGGACGAGGACCTCGCCAGAACTCAATTGAGGCTTGGGGGCGTCCTCGTACCGAAGCACCTCAGGGCCACCGAACCCATGAAATTGAACTGCCTTCATAAATTGGCTCACTATAATCTCCATGATAACGTTGACGTGGCTCATATAGCCCCGGATCGCCGATTGATAATGAGGGCATGCTTCGCTTTAATAATGCCATGAAGGAACGAATTGCTCTGGAACGGTTGACGGGTCTTATCGCTTTCGCGCGGGCGGGGTCTCTGGGCAGCTATGCGGCTGCGGCGCGCTCCATGGCGGTCTCGCCCTCGGCGGTCAGCAAAAGCATTCAACGGCTTGAGGGGCGGCTGGGCGTGTCCCTTTTCACCCGTACGACCCGATCGCTCAGTCTTACGCCAGAGGGCCGCGAGCTACACGAGCGCGCCCTCAGGCTGCTTGAAGACGCTGAAGCCATCGAGCAGGCGGCGACGGCGTCGCGGCTGGAGCCGTCGGGCACCCTGCGGATCGCGGCCTCGCTTCCAATCGGCATACATGTAATAGCGCCGGCGCTACCGGCCTTTCGAGAGCTCTATCCAGAGGTGAGCGTCGATCTTCGTCTCAGCGACCAATTCCTCGATATGATTGAGCAAGGCATAGACGTGGCCGTGCGTATCGGCGATCTCGCGGACACGCGGTTGTTGTCGCGCAAGCTGGCGCCCCACCGGCTATGCGCCTTCGCTTCCCCTGCCTATCTCGCGCCTCGAGGAATACCGAGGCATCCGGATGAACTGGAAGGACACGAGACCGTCAGTCTCCGTTACCAGAGTTCGGGTCAGGCGTTTCGATGGCCCTTCCGGATAGGTGAAAGAACGGTCGAAATCTTGCCGCAGTCCAGGCTGGTCGTCGACGCGAGCGATGCTTTGGTGGAAACGCTCGCCGCGGGTGGTGGGATCGGCATTGCCGCGACCTTCGTCGCGGCGCCACGCGTAGCACGTGGAGAGTTGGTTCCGGTCTTGTCCGAATTTGCCGTCGAGCGGCATAACATCACGGCGCTTTGGCCCGAAAGCCGGAAGGCCAATCCCGCCGTTCGCGCTTTCATCACCCAACTGCGGGAGGTGTTCGACGAGCGAATGGGTGCGGTCCCTTGAATGAATCTCGGGATAAACGCGTTCTATTCGAGCTGCTGGAAGAGCCCTTTCCGGGTTTCCTCGTCAAGCTCTGACTTATCCATATGCCCTAGCTTGAGATTGAGCGCTGGTTCGACCGCCGCTATCTCGAAACGGAGACCGCGTGCGAACGTCTGGCGTGAAGGCGCGCGGGAGTCTCAGAAGGAAGGATTTCCTGGGCCCTATATTGGCGCGGCGAGCATCCGACGACTCGCTTGAACGCTTTGCTGAAGGCGCTCTCGGACTGGTAGCCCAGCGCCGGCGCGACAACCGAAACAGGGTCGTCGCCGTTTTCAAACCGGCTGCAGGCGAGAAGCATTCGCCACCTTGACAGGTACTCGATTGGGGTCTCTCCAACCGTCGCCTTGAAGCGCTCAGCGAATACGGAGCGTGACATTCCGGCTGTCTCACCCAATTCCGCCACAGTCCAGTTTCTCGCCGGGTTGGCATGCATCGCGCGAATTGCGCCGCTCAGGTTCCTGTCGGCAAGGGCATAGAACCAGCCCTTTCGTTGATGACCATCTGACAGATGAATGCGAAGTGCCTGGAGCAGCATCATATGCGACAGATGTTGCGCCATCAGATGTCCGCCCGGTTGATGAGAACTGAGCTCCTGCATCATCCTTTCGATCGACCAGCGCAAGGCGTCCCGTTCTGTTTCCCGGCTGAGGTGGACGATGGGCGGTAGCATTTCCAGAAGCATGTCGGCGCTATTGCCGCCGACGGCGAAGCGCGCGCCGGCAAGAGAAAAGCTCCCGCCTCCGTTGAGCGTGACGACGCCACCCGCACGCGCTGGGGGAAAGAGCGTTGGCGCAGGGACGGGAGAGAGGTTCAGATCACTTGCGAGCCGAAACGGCCGCCCGCGCGGCAGGACGAAGCAGTCGCCCTGTTCCAGGCGCACCGCTTCATCGACGCGGTCGACCGCCAACCAACACCCACCGGTAACGATTACATAGCATTTGATCTGGCGGTGCTGGTCGCCGAACTGGATCGACCACTCGCCAGCGGCATCAAAGCCTGACGAGATGGTACTGCTCGGCTTGAGCAAGCTGAGAACTTCAGAAAGGGGGTCCATAAGCGTTCCGGACGATCGCGACGATATTGGCGACGGTAGAGCATGGCTCGTCCGTCATCAATGCCTTAACTGTCTGCCAAGGCGTTCATAAAGTCGGCCTTGCGCATCAGCCACACAGTGCCGCAAAGGCAACGGGAGCATCCAATAATCGTAGTCACCGCCCCTACGGGCCAGATTGGCCAGCAAGTTGTTCGAAACCTCCTCAAACACGACGCTTCGGTTCGCGTCATTGCGCGCGATCCCTCTAAGTTGCCATCCAGGATTCGGAGCAAGGTGGACATTATTGAGGGTTCTCATGCGACCCCGGAAATCGTCAAGCGCGCATTCGATGGTGCAGAGACTGTGTTCTGGCTGGTGCCGGCGGACGAAAAGGCGGATAGCGTCATGGCCGCCTATGTGGATTTCTCCCGACCGGCCGCAGCTGCCCTGAAAGCGACCCGCGTAAAACGCGTGGTAAGCGTGACCGCGCTTGGACGAAATACACCAGTTGCGGCCGATGCCGGCTATGTCACCGGCTCGCTGGCAATGGACGATCTAATCGCCAGCACTGGTGTGGACTTCCGGGCGCTCACCATGCCGTCCTTCATGGACAATCTCCTCATGCAGGCCGCCTCGATCAAAAGCCAGGGCATGTTCTTCTCGCCGATTTCGGGCGATTTGAAACTACCGAGCTGCGCCACCCGCGACATTGCGGCGGTGGCGAGCCGGTTGCTGCTGGACCCCAACTGGCACGGACAGGAAGAGCTTGCCGTTCTTGGGCCGGAGAACATTTCCTTTAACGACATGGCAGAGATTATGTCGGATGTTCTGGGCAATCCCGTTCGGTTCCAGCAAATCCCCTTCGAGGCCTACAAGGCGCGGTTCCTGCAGTTCGGGTTTTCCGAGGCAATGACACAGGGGATGACCGACATGGCCCGCGCCAAGGATCGTGGCCTCGACCTCGGGGTCGAAAGAACCAGCGAGAACACCACCCCGACTAGCTTTCGCCAGTGGTGCCAGGACGTCCTGCGCCCGACGCTCCTTGGATAATCACGAGAGAACGACATCATGCAGATGACAGGGAACACCATCCTCATCACAGGCGGCACCAGCGGCATCGGCCGGGGCCTCGCCAAGGGGTTTCACAAGCTCGACAACCAGGTCATCATTGCCGGCCGTCGCCAAAGCCGCCTTGACGAGATAACGGCAGCCAACCCCGGGATGATCGGCTTTCAGCTCGACGTTCAGGATCCTCAGGCAATCGCCGCCTTCACCGCGCGTGTCCGAGAGAAAATCCCGGAACTGAATGTCCTGATAAACAACGCAGGGATCTCGCGACCCGAAACCCTGCCCGGCGGCTCCGATCTTTCTATCGCACGCAACATCATTGAGACAAATATCATCGGCGTGCTGCACATGACGGCAGCCCTGCTTCCGGCTCTTGTCACCAAGCCGCAGGCGACCATCATCACGACGACGTCCGGTCTGGCGTTCGTTCCACGCAACAACTTCCCGACCTACTGCGCCAGCAAGGCATTCCTGCATTCCTGGCTGCAGTCCCTGCGCGTCCAGCTGCGCGGATCTTCGGTCGAAGTCCTCGAACTGGCGCCACCCTACGTCCAGACGGAACTCAGCGGGCCTCATCAGCTCAGCGATCCACACGCCATGCCGCTTGCCGCCTATATCAGCGAAGTCATGCAGCTCCTGGCAGACGCGACCCCACCTGATGGGGAAATCCTCGTCGAGCGTGTCAGGGGGGAACGCTTTGCCGAAAGGAACGGCGACTACGCGCGACGGTTTGCGATCTTCAACGGACTTTGAACTACACGCGCCGCACGAGCCCCACTTCATCTTGACACGACGTGCCCCACGGCTTCGCGCCGTCAAGCGATCTCTCTCCAGCTTCAAACGGTTGTATTCCTTCTTCGCCTGCCGGCCGGTTCCCTTCGATCCATTATGCGATCTTCCTGCCTCCGCCTACAAGTAGTGGCGTGCAAGAACGACCGGCAAGAACCAATATCTCCCAGGGGTGCTAGCGAAAGTTAGTTCTCCAAGCCAGAGGTTCCGAAACCAAATAACCAGGTCTCGCGAAAGGCCGAAGCTCCCCGAAAAATGAGGCGAAGACGTAAGGAGCACTGAACGCGCGGCCGGCGGATCAGTCAAATTCTGGAGACCTTGTAACGCGAGGAGGTCCACTAGATCGCGGGAAGGTGTTCGGTAACGTACCAAAGCGTTCGACATGTCTTATTTAATATATTTCTAATTTAGTAATGCCTATTTCATCCGCTTGGTAGCAGGAGGAGCGAGAAATCATGCAGCGTATTGAATCTCTCGAGAATGTCGAAACAAAACGCGTCTGGTCGGTTCGGGATTTCGCCAAGCGTCACCAACTCACTGATATCGAGGAAACCCGCCTGCTGCAGCTGTTCGGCCACTTTGCTACAGCATCCGAACTTCTTCATAACGTCCAGCGACAGCCTCGGTGGCGATAGTGTTACGCCCGGCCCATCGCTGGCCCATGCCTGGCACAGGGTTCATCGCCTTTGTCTGGATAAAGCGTTAGAGAGTGGGCGTTGAGATCGAGATCACATCGTTATAGAGGTATTCCTGATAGTCACCGACCGCCAATGCCCGGTGCTTCAAAAGGCAAGCCGGTGGAACAAGCGAGTCTGCTGTAACTCACTGGCCTGCAACGCGGCTTCGTTCACTTCGTCTTGCGCTTCTTCAGCTGTTCGTCCCGGAGCTCGATCCGGACGGGGGCATGGTCGCTCGTGTGCTCCCACCCCCGCACGTGCTTGTCGACCTCTGCCTTCGACAGCCGTGCCGCGGCCTCGGAACTCAGCAGGAAGTGGTCGATGCGAAGTCCGGCATCGCGTGCGTAGGCATTGCGAAAATAGTCCCAAAACGTGTAGATGCGCTCATCCGGGTGCAGGTGGCGTAGAGCATCCGTCCAACCTTGATCGACGAGTTTCCTGTAGGCGTCCCGCACCTCTACGCGGAACAGCGCGTCGTTCGTCCACCGTTCCGGCTTGTAGACGTCGAGTTCAGTCGGCATGACATTGTAGTCGCCTGCAAGCACGACCGGAACGTCAAGTTCGAGCAACTCCGCCGCATAGTCGTGCAGCCTCTTGAACCAGCGGAGTTTGTAATCGAATTTCGGCCCAGGGTACGGATTGCCGTTCGGGAGATAAAGCCCCCCGATGACGATGCCATCGACGATGGCCTCGATGTAACGGCTGTGCTCGTCTTCCGTTTCGCCCGGCAATCCCTTTCTCGTTAGGTGGGGCTCCTGACCCTTGGCAAGGATCGCGACGCCGTTCCAGGACTTCTGTCCCTGCCAGACGGCACCATAGCCGGCAGCTTCGATCGCCTTGAGTGGGAACTTCTCCTGCGGCGCCTTCAGCTCCTGCAGGCAGACGACATCCGGCTCGGCCTCCCCGAGCCATCGAAGGAGGACTTCGAGCCGACCGTTGACGCCGTTGACGTTGTAGGTGGCGAGCTTCACGGCCTAGTGTCGGCCGATTTCCGCTTCGACCTTCTTGCGAGAGTTCCCGGCGTTTTTCACGGCTTTCTTCACCGTATCCTTGGAAACACCTTCCTTCTTCGCCTCGTAACGAACTTCATGATCCTGTCCGGCTGCGACCTTGGCCCGATCCTGTGCTCTGCCTCGGGAAGTGGTTGCCATTTTCAGTCCTCCTAGTAATTTCGGTCAATGGAAAACGAACGCCGATTCAAGAAGTTCCGGCCGCCCGCGGTGCGAACAAGTCAACCACCAGGCCAATAGGCTTTGCGCAGCAACGATCGATCCCGCGAAATCGGCGAACGCGCGTGCCTTTGCACTTGCCAGCCTGCCAATGGCGAACACCGCCCAAAGATCTATCCTTGGAAATTCCAGTCTTCTAGGACGCGCTGCAGCGTGCATTCAGCCAGTTCCGGCGCCAACATCCCGTCGAAGGCGACCGCGAGGCCCATAATGCGACAGGACGGCGGTGCGAACCCCCGGACATGAATTTACGGGCGGAAATTGCATCGGTTCCATCGGCGCCGCCTGTTCATTCAGGCACTCTGCAAACGGGGCTCTCCAACCTCCAAAAATATCTTCAGAGCTTAGCTTTGTAGATTTCGTCGAGCGCTTGGCCATCGATTGTCCCCTGGTCTTTATGAAAACGGGAATAGCAAAAAGGCCGCCTCAAGAGACGGCCTTCCGGTGCAGTTCGAGCCGGCTAAGCGGCTTTGCCTTTGCCCTTCGGGTTCGCGGAAGCCCTGGCGAGCTGCGTCAGCTTCTTGTCCGTCGCTTCTTCTTCGGCAAGGTTCTGCTGCAGAAGGGGCACGGCACCCTTCAGCCCAAGCTGGTTTGCCCATTCGATAAGCGTGCCATAACGGGCGATCTCGTAATGTTCGACAGCCTGCGCCGACGAGACCAGACCGGCGTCGAGGGCAGGCGATCCCTTGAATTCCTCCATGATCTCTTCGCCCTCGGCGATGATCCCCTGGATCGCCTCGCAGGTCTTGCCTCGGGCGGGCTTGCCGAGCAACTCAAACACCTGTTCCAGGCGCTCGATCTGCCCCTGGGTCTCGTCGCGATGTTGGAGAAAGCCTGCCTTGCCTTCTTCGGAGTCGGCGGCACGGGCCATCTTCGGCAGAGCCTTGAGGATCTGCTTTTCGGCAAAGTAGATGTCCTTGAGAGTATCGAGAAACAGATCGTCTAGAGTTTTGGTAGCCGCCATGTGTGTGGTCCTTCTGAATGCTGAGTAGCGCGACTCAACTCACACGGGCGGCTAAGGTTCCAAGCTGATAACGTTTCCGTTACCCTGGACATCTCCCGCTGCGCGCTCCTCATTCGCTGAGTCGGCCCAGCTTCGCATTTGTTTTTTCATTGCGGGAAAGTAGGATCTCTTTTCCTGTCGTGCAAGTTGTCGTTTCGAAGGGGGCGAAACGATTGAAACTATTGCGCTCCCTCGACGTTCTGACCTGCAGGAATCCGCGACGACGAGGGTCATCTCGCCTACTTCTTCGCTTCTCAGATCGATGTCACCGCGTACCGGAAGGGAAGGTCCAGACACTGGAGGAGGCGGAGCGTCGTCTGCTCCTCGAAGTCGATCATCGAACCAAGAACGTTCTGGCGATGTCAGACGGACGCAAATTGGGTCAGAAAAGTTTCTATTGCCGTCATGCTCAATCCGTCGCCGAACCAGGCGGCGCGGTGGGTCGTCGGCTCCGTGACAAAGGCTTCCCGAGCTCGATGGTCCTGTGCTTCTAAAAGTAGAATGTTCTGCGCGACTTGTTCCCACCTATCTAAGGTCGGAACACAGTTCCATGACGTGCATGACCATGAAGCTGGGAAAGTTCTCTCAATATCCGAAGGCGTCATGCGGTTCGCTGGGCACTGTTGTGTTCTCGTCTCGATGGTGGCTCTCGTGGTCGGGTGGTGTGCGCTCGGGCTGGCACTCGGACTGCCGACGGAATGGTTTCTGATTTCGAACATCGTAGGAACGACGACCACGCTCTTAATCCTGCTTGTCATGCAGCACTCCGGAACCGGGATATGCACGCGCTGCAGGTGAAAGTTGACGAGCTTATCCGATCTAGCGAGGCGGGAAACCATATGATCGGAGTCGAGCGGTTGGAAGCGCAGGAATTGGCAAACTGGTAGAGGATCGTCAGGAAGGGATCTAACTCACTTCGCGCGCCTTGTCGTCAGCAACCTCTTCGACGCATTGCGCCTTTTCGGCAAGCGCCTCGCTCATCTCCCTCAGCTGTTGTTCGTCGAGTTTTTCGATGCCGACGAACTTGTTCTGCGCCTGAGACGTCAGAATGAGCTCGTCGAGCTTGGCCTGGAGCGCTTTGCCGTCGCGGTTCTGAGAGTTCTGAAGAACGAACACCATCAAGAACGTGATGATTGTCGTCGAAGTGTTGATGACGAGCTGCCAAGTCTCCGAATAATCGAAGAAGGGCCCGGAGAGCGCCCAGGCGAGAACCAGAACGACTGCAAGCACGAACGTCGCCGGCTTTCCCGACAAATTTGCGATGGTGGTGGCGAACTTGGAGAAGAATTTGGACGTGATTTTATCGCTCATGTCGGCCTCGTTGTGCCTGCCATTGATAACGCAATTATGCTTAGGCGGTTCCGCGCCCGACTCTGGTGTGTCGGCGGGCGGGACTCCTACGCCCCAAGCAAAGAGACCGCATTCAACGGGGTCGGCGGAAGACATCGTAGTTAGCTCGAAGGCCTCGCGGGGCGAAAAAGGACGAGGATTGTTCGGTCAACGACCCTCGTTTTCGGGACCTTCAGACCGAGGGCGCTCGACCCATCATGGGGAGCGCACCCGGGCAGCACCGCTCACGCGACGTCATGTTCGCGCTACAGGCCATCGTTGGTTCGAGTGGTGCCAGTTAGATGATGATTCCAAAGATGATCTTCAAGATTAGAGCGTCTGTGCCGTCGAAGCCGCGCCCCAATGATGCCTCGAGGTGACGCTCGGGGCAGGAACAGTCTCCACTTGCCGACGTTCTGCTTTTCCGACGGAGACGGAAGATGGATCAACAAGAGTACAACTGGATAAGTCGCCGGGCGCATGAACTCTGGCAAAGCGAAGGATGTCCGAAGGGCCGGGACCGCGAGGTTTGGTCGCAGGCGGTTTACGACTGGCAAGCGAGGCCGCATGGATCCGCCGCCTCTTGGGCCAGACGCGGTGGCGCCTCCCATACGCAAGGTCCTCGTTGTCGACGACGAGCCGCTGATCAGGTTCGCGACAGTGGACGCACTGGAGGAGGCCGGGATCGAAGTCTTGGAAGCCGGCAACGCCGACGAGGCTCTTGTCGCGTTCGAAGGAGCGCAGATCGATGCCGTCTTCACCGACGTGAACATGCCGGGTTCAACGGACGGGATAGGGCTGATGAACCGCGTGCGCGCGCGTTCACCAGTAACGCGTGTCATCGTCACCTCGGGTCATGTTCGTTTTGGTGCCTTCGATCTTGCGAGCGGCGTCTCTTTTATCGCCAAGCCTTACGACCACAGCGCGATCATCGACTTGCTGAAGGCGTCGTTCCAGCCACGTCCCGACACGCGTTAGGGAAAGCTTCGATGAGATTTTTCTTTCATCTCCGCGACGTGAATTCCTATGAGGTGGACCATGAGGGGATTGAATTTCCGACACTCGCGCAGGCCGTCGCCGAGGCAAGGCGGTCGGCTCGCGAAATGGTCGCTGAACTTGTTTTGCACGACGACGTGGTCGATGGCCGGACCTTCGAGATCACGGGGACCGACGGGTCGATCTTGGCAACCGTGGCGTTCAAGGACGTGGTTCGAATGGAATGAGATCAGCAAGGTCGTCGGTCGCATCGGGCGTTCGCAAGATTTTAAAGGAGGAAGAGCTATGATGAGTGGTCCTTTGAAGGCGCTGCTAGGCGTGATCGCGGTGGCAGGCTACCAGAATCGCGACAAGATAGGCGAATTGCTGCGCGGGATCCAAAACCCGCAGCGTGGTGAGAACGGCCAACCGGCGACCTCGGCGGAATCTTAGGTGGACCCCGTGGATTTGGCGATGTCCTCGGCGGCCTTTCGACAGGCGGTATTTTAAGCGGTGGCCTCCGCGACCTGCTGAAAACGTTCCAGCAGAACGGCCATGGGGAAAAAGCAGAGAGCTGGGTAAGTTCGGGCTCCAACGCTCCGATCGATGACAGCCAGTTGGGTGACGCTCTCGGTCCCGACATCCTCAATGAACTCGCTGCCAAGACGGGCCTTTCTCATCAAGAGATCGTCGAACGATTAACCGGAGACCTGCCGAAGGCGGTTGATGACTTGACGCCGAACGGAACGCTGCCGGACGCCGAGGACGAACAACCCTCGCCGGGCAGCCATTCCCCGGTTTCGGCACGACGGTTTGATAGGTGCGCCGAGTGGTTACGAGAATGGACCCGTTCAACTGTCGTCTTCGAACCAGCCCACGGGGGGCTGATCAGATCTGTGTATCAGGCAGAATGAAATTCAGCGCTGTCGCGTCCGACGCAATGCAATGATAACATGCCAAGAAAGGCCGATTTTTATGGAAAACGCATCGAAAGAGCTTGCCGACAAATACCGTCGCCTTGGGGGGCGACGCGTCGCTGTGATCGACGACAATCTTGGCTCTTCGCGCGACTGGGATGGTGACCCGCCGGAAGCTGCTAAATTCCGGAAGGAACGCATCGCAAGTTTATCCGATCGGGAGCGGCGGGATGTGGAGACCTTTTTGCCGTCGCTCAATGATGAAAGCGATGAACCGGCCGGAAAAGTAGGGTGAGACAAAGGGTGCTTACATCGAACGGAATTCCCGCAGAATTCCTGTCCTGTCGAACCCTTCTGTGAGATATCTCCAGTTCGAGGTGCCAGCGGAGACCCCGTGAAGCTCGACTCGTGGGATAAGGCAGGTCGTCGTTCGCTAAGCGGTTACCGCGGAAAGAAATTCATTGACCTTCATTAAGTCGAGTTGAACCGAAAAGCGATCATCGAGCAGGTCGACGGCAGCATCGTGCGTCTCATCGGCACCGCTGCAGACGGCGTCGCTCAGCACAATCACATGCAAACCGAGGTCGATTGCTCCGAGCACTGTCGCTAACACGCAGACGTCGGTTTCACCTCCGGTAACGACAACCGTTGTGACACCCTCGTGCCGTAAATGAGAGTTCAGCCTACCGTCGATCCAAGGCGAGTAGGTCATCTTGTCGAAAACGCGCGCGGGTGGAACCAGAGACTGCAACGCCGGCGAAAGATCACGCAGCTCTTGCGGTAGGTGTTCGCCGGTCATCATCCACCATTTCTGATAGTAGTCCTTCCAGCTCCCGACGACATCGTCCGACCGGCTCGGCGGGATGAAGCGAGTGAAGATCGTGCGCTCAGCGTGACGACCCGAAACTTCAAGAAGTTGAGGTAGGACACGTGCCATCCAAGGAACATGCCAGGGCGTGTCTTCCGCGAACATACGCTGCACGTCGACACAGATGTGCCGCCAGTTGCCGATTTCCTTCATCCCTACCTCCGTCGAGGCGACGAACCTTCACGACAAGAAGAAGTTCCAGCCGACTGGGGAACATTTTCCTTCAGCTCCTCGAGCCACGCTCTCAATGCGGCGTGCAGAGCGGCGCATCGGATGAAACCGTGGCCGTACGGCGAATGAAACTCCATTGTGTCCCTCAAGCAGCTCCGTCGAAACTCCGTATGTCGAGCGAAATCCCCAATGGTTCGAGCGATTCCCGGAACAGTCTCTTTCCAGCGAAGTTGAGTTGCCGGAACCCGAAGGAGGGCCGTTTGCCATACCTCATCGAAATCCTTCTGCCCGTGACGGGGAAGTTCGCGTCGCAAGCATTGGAAAACGTCCGCAGCGAGCTGACGGATCTATTCGGTGGCGTGACGGTTTACGCCAATGCGCCGGCAGAAGGGTTGTGGCGTGATGGCGGCGACACCGAGCGCGACCGCATCGTGGTCGTCGAGGTCATGACAGAGGAGGTGGATCGTCCATGGTGGGCCGACTATCGCAAGAGATTGGAAAAGCGGCTGTCGCAGGACGAGATTGTCGTGCGCGCGACGACTATTGACCGGCTGTAGAAGCGAAGGAAGGGCCACATTGATCATTGGCTACCACGCGTCTCATGAGCAGTTTTCGCCGAGCGAGCTCCTGCAGTATGTGAAACAGGCGGAAGACGCCGGGTTCCAGGCGATCATGACGTCCGATCATATTGCGCCGTGGAGCGAGCGGCAGGGAAACGCCGGCAACAACTGGGCGTGGCTTGGGGCAGCCATCGCATCGACATCCCTGCCATTCGGCAGCCTCGCTATCCCTGGCGGATGGCGTTATCACCCCGTCGTTCTCTCCCACATGATTGCGACAATCTCCGAGATGTTTCCCGAGCGGCTGCGCTGGATCGCAGCCGGAAGCGGTGAGGCCGTGAACGAACACGTTGTCGGGATGGGCTGGCCGGACAAGCGGGAGAGGAACGACCGATTGTTTGCAGGCTGCGAGATCATGCGCCGCCTGCTGAAAGGCGAAGTGGTTGCGCACACCAATCCGTGGTTTGCGACCGAAGAGGCCAGGCTGTGGTCGCTTCCGTCCCGTTCGCCGGCTATGTTTGGCGCTGCTCTTTCGCCCGAAACGGCCAACTGGATCGGATCTTGGGCCGATGGGATGATCACGGTGCGCAAACCCAAAGACGTATTGACCGACATGATCGACCGATTCAAAGCAGGAGGCGGCTCGCAGAAGCCGATAGCGGTTCAGCTTCAGATCAGCTGGGGCCGAACGGAGGACGAAGCGCGAAAGGCGGCATGGGACCAGTGGCGGGTCGCCGCAGTCAGGCCCGACTGCCTCGCGAGTTTGTATACGCCAGCCGAGTTCGATCGGGCAACCGCTGATGTGGAACCTCAGGCGATGGATAACATCATCCCCTTAGTGACATCAGATCAAAGCCTGCTCGACCTCATCACGGAATGCGGTTCCTGCGGCGTAGACGAAATATACATCCACAATGTCTCGCGTGATCAGGCGGGCTTCATGCGGTTCATGGCGCGTGAGGTTCTGCCGGCAGTTACGACCACCTCATGACGATTGCCCCTCCTTCACTCCATAGGATTGACTGCACGATGGATCCCGCATCGGTTACCTGGGGTCTGCGTGCTCCGTGACGAACGACAGGGGTCCATAAACTCGCTGCATGTTCGGCATAGAGCGGATGCGGGCTTGACCCGGCGTCTTCAATGGCGGAATTAGCTCTCAATAGAGGCATTAAGCTGCTTACAGCTTGGCGGGTGCTGTCGCGGGGGCCGGATTGACGCAGGGTGACGCGTGGTTGCAAGCCATTTTTGCGCAGACGACGGGCGGCATAGCCCTGACCGACCTCGATGGCAGCTTTGTCACCGTCAATCAAAGGTACTGTGAGATCGTCGGGTATCCGGAGACGGAACTGCTCAAGCTGCGCATGCAGGATATCACCCACCCGGACGACCTGCCTCGCAACCTTGAGAAATTCCATCGAATGATGGAGACTGGCAGCAGCTTCGACATTGAGAAACGGTACCTCCGAGGGGATGGCACTCTCGTCTGGGTTTCCAACTCTGTTTCCGCCATTCGGGACAACAGCGGCCATATTATACAGGCCGTCACGGTGACCATAGATGTGACCGAACGGAAACGGGCCCAGAAGGAAGCGCGTCAGCTCGCAGCCATCATTGCCTCCTCCGATGATGCAATCATCAGCATCGACCTTGGATTGAAAATACGCAGCTGGAACCGTGGCGCCGAGGAGCTCTACGGCTATTCTGACGAGGAGGCTATCGGACGCTCCGCCACGATCATCCTCCCGCCTGATATCATCGATGAAGAGAACGTCATCATCGACAGCGTCAAGGCCGGCGGACACGTAGAGCCTCACGAGACGCGGCGGATCCACAAGAACGGCAGCGAGGTTCATATTTCACTGAGGGTCTCGCCGATTTATGACGAGAGTGGATACGTCGTCGGCGCCTCGAAGATCGCACGAGACATCAGCGAACGAAAAGAGGCGGAGCGGCTGCAGAACCTTTTGATTGGTGAGCTGACGCATCGCGTGAAAAATGTGCTCGCAACGGTCAACGCGGTGGTTCGCCAGACGTTGGGTCCCGCTACCCCGGGCAGCCAGGAGGCAGTGCTTCAGGCAAGACTCGAAGCCCCCAATCGCGGCCGACGAGAACCTCATTCTATCTCCCAACTCATCTCGGTGGCTTGAACTTGAACAACGTAAATGAATCATCCGTCCACCCCTGATGAAACCAGGGTGAATCCTGGATATGCGATGCGGTGATGTACATCGTCCTATCCGGTCCTTGCGAGGCCGAAGTGATGAAGGACGGCTCGATAAAGCCCTATCCGAATGACGAGTGGAATGTTCATGGATCGGCTACCACTATCTTGATCAATGGACAGATCGACTGATGACTCGATGGGGGTAGGCGGCCTTGAACTGCGCCATCATCGCGCTGGCCTGCTGCAGCACACGTTCGGTCTTCTCAGGATTATCGCGAGCAAGTTCGTCAGCATTGACCCGCATTGCTTCTGCCATACTGGCGGACATCATTGCGAACTTCCCTTCTCCGTAGACAAGAGCCTCTTTTGAGGCGGTCTCAAGCCATCTGGCAAAGTCGACGATGATCTCTTCCCGTTCAGCGATGCCAACACTCTTGATGATGTTGATATTCTCTTCCATGCAGGTTTCACTCCAAACAAACCGAGTTCAACGCCTCGGGCGGTCGAAGAGCTAGGAAGCGGAAAAATCAAATTCAAGAGTTCACTGAAGCTTGAACTCGCCCTCGACACGGCGCCATTCATTCGGACCGATCAGCCGTTGGTGGCTGTAGCGGACGGAGTGGAGAGGCCCGTCGAGGCTGTCGCGTGATCGCCACCTGTGAAGAACCGTGAAACTCGGCGGCACTACGAACCCCGTGCGATCACCTCGGTAAGACGCTCGCAGATTCGGACCACGTTCTTTACAGGTGTCGTCGCAACCCCGAGAAGCAGCCCCGCCTCTGCCCCTTGAGCGGACGAGTACCAGGGCGAGAGCGGTGCGGGAAACGTTCCGAAGGTAAGCGCATCTCTGGCGATCGCCACATCGGGGGCATCTTTCGGCAGCTTAAGCAGGACCGAAAGACCCGGAGCCGAGACCTTTTCCAGACCCAGAGCGTCGCGGAAATAGTCGAGAACCGGCTGACGTGCCGCTGCATAGGCTCGTTTAATCCTCCTCAGGTGTCGCAGGTAATGCCCTTCCCGTATGAACTCCGAGATGGCCTGTTGATTTCCACTGAGAGCTGACCCGGCGTTTCCACCGAGAATTGACCCGCCTTTAGGTATTGTTCGTGTTGTTGGTCGGGGTCAAGTTCCTGC